>SVPI01000002.1 GCA_015065935.1 Oscillospiraceae bacterium | reverse complement strand
AAATTTTAACTTGGACACTATAAATATCTTATCTACTGAAATAGTTCAGACGAGCAATAAGCATCTGAACAAGGTTTATAGTGTCAATGTTATCAGTAACGGGGACCCTTTAGAAATTTTTACAGGGGCTAATGGGGAGGTTGTGTTTAAAAAATATTCCCCCATTGGCGAGCTGGGAGAGACAGCGGCGATTTATGCCGAGAGTTTATCGGTGGGTACCAGACTTCCTATTATAATATGTGACCGTGACCACTGCATTGCGGCGGCGGGCATTTCCAAAAAAGAGGTTATTGAGCGCAGGGTGACGCCCTTTTTAGAGAGCGTTATGGAGGAGAGAAAAACGGTGCTTTTTGATGAGAACTCCACCCTTGAGGGGGTTGAGCGGGCAACGGCCGCCATTTCACCGATTTTATCGGCCGGGGATGTTTGCGGTGCAGTTGTTTTGCTTTGCTCTGATGAGGGTGGCGCAGCAGGGGAGAGCGATGTTAATTTAGCCCGAGTTGCCGCCGCATTTTTAGGCAAACAGCTTGAGGACTAAAAAAACAAAACAATTGACATAAGCACTTAAAAGATATATAATGTAGTCGTTGGATTATGTAAACAAAAAGCAGCGATGCTTTTTAAATCTTAAAGATTTGGAGTGCCGAAATTGGAGAAGATAGTAATTAACGGAGGGAAAAGGCTTGTTGGCAGCGTTCGCATAAGCGGCGCAAAGAATGCCGCAGTTGCCATTTTACCCGCAGTGTTACTTGCCGACAGCCCCTGTCGCATTGAAAATTTACCAAACATTTCCGATGTTTCGGCAATTTACAAGGTTTTATCGGCCCTTGGCGCAAAGGTAAAGGTTATTGATTCTGCTACGGTGGAAATTGACCCCACAGGGGTTAACTCCTTTATTGTTACCCAGGATATGGCAAAGGGAATGCGCGCATCTAGTTATTTTTTAGGCGCTTTGCTTGGCCGCATGCAGCACGCCCGCGTGGCCCCTCCCGGAGGCTGTGATTTCGGCGTTCGCCCCATTGACCAGCACATTAAGGGTTTTGAAGCGCTGGGCGCAAAGGTTACCATTGAAAACGGCATGGTTGATGCCAGGGCACAGCGCCTTGGCGGCTGCTCCATTTACCTTGACGTTGTGTCGGTTGGCGCCACCATTAACATTATGCTTGCCGCAACGAAGGTCAGGGGTATGACGGTTATTGAAAACGCCGCAAGAGAGCCCCACATTGTTGACCTTGCCAACTTCCTAAACTCTATGGGCGCCAACATTATGGGCGCAGGTACCAATATTATTAAAATTCGCGGTGTTGAACACCTTGAGGGCACCACCTACAGCATTATTCCCGATCAGATTGAGGCGGGAACCTACCTTGCTGCGGCGGCAGCCACAAAGGGTGATGTTACAATTACCAATGTAACCCCCAAGCACCTTGAATCAATTTTATCAAAGCTTTCGGAAATGGGCGCCGAAATTGAGCAGTTTGATGAGGCTGTTCGCATAAAGATGGACAAGCGCCCGAAGCGCTGCAATGTTAAAACGATGCCCCACCCGGGTTTCCCTACCGATATGCAGCCCCAAATTGCCACTATGCTGACCTTGTGTGAAGGCACAAGCATTGTTACCGAGGGCGTTTGGGATAACCGTTTCCGTTATGTTGACCAATTAACCCTTATGGGTGCCGACATTCAGGTGGATGGCAAAATGGCTGTTATAACGGGTGTTGAAAAGCTTAATAGCGCTCCCGTTAAGGCAACCGATTTAAGGGCAGGCGCCGCAATGATAATTGCAGGCCTTATGGCTGAGGGCACCACCGAAATTACCGACATTGGCCATATTGACAGAGGCTATGAGGATGTTGTCCAGAAGTTTTCTTCCCTTGGCGGTGACATTAAGAGGGTTACCTATTTTGAGGGCGGCGAAATTCTGAAAGCGGAATAGGTTATACATTATAATATATAAGGGCGAACACTGTTCGCCCTTTTTCCAAGTTGGCGAGAGTCGAACGCGTTACGCCTTCAAAACAAAATTTTCGGTAATAGTTTGCCTCAAAACTTGAAATACGCCGGTATTTCTGCGTTTTGTCGGCTTCCTCTGACACGAAAATTTTAGTTTTGAAAGGTCGAAGAGTTTCTGCCAACGAATTTATTAAGCTTACGAAGCGTAATTTTGCCGCAAGGCTGCCGCCTTGCAAAAAAATACGCAAAGTTAGATGATTAAAGGCGGTGAGCGAAACCGTATCGGGTTTGACTCTCGCCAACTTAAAGAGGTTTTTAATTTATGGCAAAGCTTTGTTCACTGTTTAGCGGCAGTGATGGAAACTGTACATATATAAGTATAAGAAACGTTGCCTTTTTGGTTGATGCAGGGGTAAGCGCAAGAAGCATTTTAAATGCCCTTGAAAAACGAGGTTATAAAAAGGAAGCCGTTAAAGGTATTTTTATAACCCACGAGCACACCGACCACGTTAAAGGTCTTAAAAATTTGCTTAAAACAATTAACGTTCCCGTTTACGCTAGTGAAAAAACACTTGCGGCGCTCACCGAAAAGGAAATTCTTGATGGTAGCCACACCTTAATTGCGGTGGATGGTGAGTTTGAAGTTCAAAACATAAAGGTTACCCGTTTTGCCACCAGCCACGACTGCGAGGGCTCCAGCGGCTACCGCTTTAATTTAAGCGGCACCTGCTCGGTGGCCGTTTGCACCGATTTAGGCTTTGTAAGCGATGAGGTTTTGGAAAACCTAAAGGGCTGCCGCGGAATGGTTATTGAATCAAACCACGATTTAAAGATGCTGCGCGACGGGCCCTATCCACACGAGTTGAAACTCCGCGTTGGCTCCGACCACGGACACTTATCCAACAATGCCTGCGCCGCGGTTTTGCCGACACTTTTTAAAAGCGGCACCACCCGCTTTATTTTAGGTCACATAAGCCGCCAGAACAACACCCACGCCGTTGCCCTTTCCTGCGCCAAGGCCGCCCTTATGGATATCGGCGCCGTAGCAGGGGAGGATTACCTGATTTTCTGCGCGGGGCAGTATGGCTGCGGGGAGGTTGTGCTGTGATAAAGGTAACGCTTATTGTTCTTGGCGGGTTAAAGGAAAAGTTTTTTATTGATGCCGCAAAGGAATATGAAAAGCGGCTTTCCCGTTTTTGCGAGCTTAAAACGGTGGAAATAAACCCTGCCGCTTTGCCCGATAATCCGTCACGCTCCCAAATTGAAAACGCCCTTTTGGCCGAGGCGGCGCTGATAGAAAAGAAAATCCCCCAAAACGCCGAGGTTTTTGCCCTTTGCATTGAGGGAAAACAGCTTTCAAGCGAGGAGCTGAGCCAAAAGATTATGGAGGTTGCCGATTTCGGCAGCGGAAGTCTTGTATTTATAATAGGTAGCTCCTATGGCCTTGCCGACAGGATAAAGGCTCTATCACGTGTTCGCCTTTCAATGTCTAAAATGACATTCCCCCACAAGCTTGCACGCGTTATGCTTTTAGAGCAGATTTACAGAGCATTTATGATAAGCTCGGGCGGAGAATATCATAAATAAAAAAACTGTTGACTTTACAGAGGTACTGTGATATAATCATACTACCTCTGTAGGTTCTTTTTTTTTGCAAAAAAAGTCCAAATGAAAGGCTTTTTGCCTATTTGGTATGTGCTTTTCCCGCCCTCAACAAAATGTTGTGGAATCGGGTTTGCCAAGGGCGAAAAGGTCTGAGGGAGGCTCTTTGCCCGCCGTTCTCATAAGGCGGGAAAAAATATTTCCGTAAAACGGGAGGTGCCGAAAAATGAGAGTAAAAATCACTTTAGCTTGTACAGAATGCAAGCAACGCAACTACAACACCATGAAAAACAAGAAGAACGACCCTGACCGTCTTGAGATGAACAAGTACTGCAGGTTCTGCAAAAAGCACACCGTACACAAGGAAACAAAGTAGGAGGCGCAAAATGAAAGTAGTAAACAATATTTGCCGCATTTTGGCGCTGGTTCTCAGCGTAGCAGCACTAGTACTTTTCTTTTGTCCCTTTGCAACAATTGTTTCTGATGGTAAAGACATAGCATTTAACGGCGCACAGCTTGGCTGGGGCGGCGGAGAATTTGGTCTTGCAAAATCTGCTGATTTGCTTTTATGCATGATTGTAACAGCACTTTCAGCCGTTGCCGCAGGCGTAACCTTCACCAAGAAGGCAAAAATTTCTCGCTATACAGCTCCTGCTTTTATGCTTTTTGGCGCTATTTATATGCTGGTTGTCACATTAAGCAATGCAACATTTTTTGTTGACACCCGTCCTTTAAAGGCTGTTTCCGCAGTTAGCTATGAGTGGGCAGTGCCCGCAGTTTGCATCGCTCTGTTTTTGGGCTGTGCCGCTGCAGTAGCACATCTGCTCCTTGCCGATGCTATTGAGGTAAGCGAAACAAAGGGAAAGGTTGTTCTTTTAAAGCGCATTGTTCTTTTCTTCCGCGATTACAAGAGCGAAGCAAAGAAAATCGTTTGGCCAACCTTAAAGGATGTTGTAAAGAACACCATTGTAGTGCTCGTTATCTGCCTTATTATCGGAGCTTTCATCTGGCTCTGGGATTTTGGTCTTGGTCAGTTGCTTAAACTAATCCTTAACATCGGCGCATAAAGCTGTATTAAAGGAGGTAAAGAGCAATGTCTGAAACTAATGAAGCAAAGTGGTATGTAATTCATACCTATTCAGGTTACGAAAACAAGGTTGCTAACGACCTTGAAAAGCTGGTTGAAAACCGCGGTATGCAGGATTTAATTGTTGACATTAAAATCCCTACCGAAACCGTAACCGAAATTAAGGACGACAAGAAAAGGGAAGTTGAAAGAAAAATTTTCCCCGGATATGTTCTTATCAAAATGATTGTGACCGACGACTCATGGTACGTTGTTCGCAATGTAAGAGGCGTTACAGGCTTTGTCGGCCCTGCCTCTAAGCCCGTTCCCCTTACTGATAGTGAGGTTGCGGCGTTAGGTGTTGAAAAACACACTGTTGAGGTTGGCTATCAGGTTGGCGACACAGTTAATATTATCAGCGGTCCTCTTGAGGGATACAGCGGCGTTGTTAAAGAAATTGACATTCCCGCAAATAACGTTTGTGTTGTTCTTTCCATGTTCGGCAGGGAAACCCCTGTTCAAATGGAGCTTGACCAGATTAAACTCGCAGACTAATTTATGTAAATAGATGCTTTAAGCATTTGTTTAAAAACGGCTATTTTGCCGAACGGCACAAATTTTAAGTGCCACGGTGGGAGAGGCGGGAATAACGTACCGCTTCGACAAGGTGAATAATCACCACTACCACGAATTTTGGAGGTGCAAATAATGGCTCAGAAAATTACAGGTTACATTAAATTGCAGATTCCCGCAGGTAAGGCCACACCGGCTCCCCCTGTTGGTCCTGCACTCGGACAACATGGTGTTAACATCATGGCGTTCACAAAGGAGTTCAATGAACGCACAAAGAACGACGCAGGTCTTATCATTCCTGTTGTTATCACTGTTTACGCAGACCGTTCCTTTAGCTTCATCACCAAAACTCCTCCGGCAGCAGTTCTCATTAAGAAGGCTTGCGGTATTGAAAGTGGTTCCGGCGTTCCTAACAAGACAAAGGTAGCACAGATTACAAGCGAGCAAGTGAGAAAAATCGCCGAGCAGAAAATGCCCGACCTTAATGCAGCAACCATCGAGACAGCAATGAGCATGATTGCCGGTACTGCACGCAGCATGGGCATCACAGTAGTCGATTAGTTCTCTCTCGTGGGAGGAAATTTCCGATTTAACCACTTATTGGGAGGTAAAAGAAAGTGAAACACGGTAAAAAGTATAATGAAAGTGCCAAGCTTATTGAGGCAGGAAAATTTTATGATGCCGCAGAAGCTTTGGAGATTGCTGTAAAAACCGGTACAGCAAAATTTGATGAAACGGTTGAAATCCACGTTCGTTTGGGCGTTGACTCTCGCCACGCTGACCAGCAGGTTCGCGGCGCTGTTGTTCTTCCCAACGGAACCGGTAGAGACGTTCGCGTTCTCGTATTAACAAAGGGCGACAAGGCCGATGCTGCTAAGGCAGCAGGTGCTGAGTTTGTTGGCGCAGAAGAGCTTGTTGCAAAGATTCAGAATGAAAACTGGCTTGATTTCGATGTTGTTATTGCAACACCTGATATGATGGGCCTTGTTGGTCGTCTTGGTAAGGTTTTAGGCCCCCGTGGTTTAATGCCTACTCCTAAGGCCGGTACCGTTACCCCTGATGTTGCTAAGGCTGTTACCGAAGCAAAGGCAGGTAAAATTGAGTACCGTCTTGACAAAACCAACATCATTCACTGCCCCATCGGCAAGGTTTCTTTTGGAGCAGAAAAGCTTCAGGAAAACTTTGATGCTTTAATGGGCGCTATCGTTAAGGCTAAGCCCGCAGCAACTAAAGGTCAGTACATTAAGTCCTGCGTTATTGCTACCACAATGGGCCCCGGCGTTAAGCTTAACGTTGCAAAATTTGGTGCTTAATTTATAAGTACAAAAAAAGGGTTGACAACGGATAAATTTCGTGGTAAAATCCTTTATGCTAATCCGAAGACAGTAGGTTCCGTTTAAACGGTGTAAAGAAATGGCCTACCGAGGTGTGCGAACAATTCTTTAATTTTTAAAGTATTATTCCGCCTATCTCGTGTCTTTCGGGATAGGCGATTTTTATTGACAAATTATTTATTTTTCATTCGGAGGTGAAATTACATTGCCGAACGCAGCAGTATTAGAACAAAAGCAAAAGCAGGTTGCAGAGCTTTCTGCTAAAATCGCAGAATCTTGCACCGGCGTTGTTGTTGACTACAAGGGTATTACCGTTGCTGATGACACCAAGCTCCGTAAGGAACTTCGTGAAGCAGGTGTTGAATATTTCGTAGTTAAGAACACCATTCTTTCCCGCGCAATCGCAGGAACCGACCTTGAGGAAATGAATTCCGTTTTAGAGGGCACTACCGCTATTGCTATTTCCAAGGAGGATTACGTTGCAGCAGCAAGAATCTTAAAGAAATTTGCTGATGAGCACGATAACTTCTCTATTAAATCGGGTTATCTCGATGGCAAGGTTATCTCTCTTGAAATGGTTGATTCTCTCGCAAAGCTACCCAGCCGCGAGGTTCTTCTTGCAACCGTTCTTGGAGCATTCCAAGCACCTATCGCAGCATTTGCTCGTGCCGTACAGGCCATTGTTGACAAAAATGGTGACGCTGAATAATTAAAGCGACACAAAAATTTAAACAAAAAATATTTATTGGAGGAAAATAAAATGGCATCCGAAAAAGTTACAGCTATTGTTGAAGAGTTAAAGACTCTTACCGTTCTTGAGCTTTCTGAGCTCGTTAAAGCAGTTGAAGAGGAGTTCGGCGTATCCGCTGCAGCAGCAGTTGCAGTAGCAGCTCCCGCAGCAGGTGGCGCAGCAGCAGCCGCTGAAGAAAAGACCGAGTTCGACGTTATCCTTGCTTCTGCAGGCGCAGAGAAAATCAAGGTTATCAAGGTTGTTAAGGACCTTGCAGGTCTTGGCCTTGCTGAGGCAAAGGCTCTTGTTGACAGCGCTCCTAAGACCCTTAAGGAAGCAGTTTCCAAAGAGGAAGCTGAGGAAATTAAGGCTAAGCTTACCGAAGTTGGCGCAACTGTTGAAATTAAATAATTTGTTTCAAGCTTTAAAAGGGCCGTGCTTTTGCACGGTCCTTTTTTTATTGCTTTTTTACAAACCACACGCAGTATCGGTTAATAAATATTGTAACAGAGCATACTTGTCAAATTTTTAAAAAGGGTGTATAATTTATTTAATTTATACTTTATTCTCAAAAAAGGAGAGATTTAGCATGAAAAAGTTTTTAAACCGCCTGTTTATTGATGGTCTTTCGGGTATGGCGTTGGGACTTTTCTCAACCCTTATAATCGGTACGATTATTGCCCAAATTGCTTCCTTTATTCCCGGAACGGTTGGCACCTACCTTATTGCCATAAGTAAAGCCGCTAAGGCGCTTACAGGCGCGGGAATTGGTGTTGGCGTTGCCGCAAAGCTTGGCGCAAAGCCCTTAACCGCCGTTTCGGCTGCCGTTGCAGGTTTAATCGGTGCATTTCCCGGTGCAGTGGTAACAGGTCAAATTGCCTTTGGCGCACCGGGTGAGCCCCTTGGCGCCTTTGTTGCAGCCTATGTTGCCATTGAAATTGGTCAGCTTATTGCAGGAAAAACCAAAATTGATATTATCTTGACCCCTCTTTGCTGTATTTTAACAGGTGCCGCCGCAGGCTTCCTTGTAGGACCTCCCATTTCTAAATTTATGCAGTGGGTTGGCGCCATTGTAAACTTCAACGTTGAGCAGAGCCCAATTCTTGGCGGCATAATTGTATCGGTTGTTATGGGTATCCTTTTAACCCTTCCCATTTCCTCAGCTGCAATCGGCATTGCAATGAACCTATCAGGTCTTGCCGCAGGTGCCGCTGTTGTTGGCTGCTGCTGCAATATGGTTGGCTTTGCCGTTGCAAGCTATAGAGAAAATAAATTCGGCGGTTTAATTGCACAGGGTATTGGTACCTCAATGCTTCAAATGCCCAACATTGTAAGAAAGCCCCTTATCTGGCTGCCTGCAATAATTTCCTCGGCAATTTTAGGCCCCATTTCCTCGGCAGTGCTTAAAATGACCTGTAATGCAACAGGCTCAGGTATGGGAACAGCTGGTCTTGTAGGGCCCTTAATGTCCTTTGAAACAATGGTTAACGTTGATGGCTTTGCCTGGCAGATTGCTTTAATTGAAATTTTAGTTATGCACTTTGTGCTTCCTGCAGTTATTTCCCTTGGTGTAAGCGAAGCTATGAGAAAGCTAAACCTAATTAAAAATGGCGATATGCGCCTTGATGTGTAAGCTATGACGGCTAAAGAACGCGCAAAAAAAGCGGTAGAGCTTTTAAAGGAAGAATATCCCGATGCGATTTGTTCCCTTAATTACACCGATGCCTTCCAGCTCCTTATCGCCACCCGCCTTTCGGCGCAGTGTACCGATGCCAGGGTTAACCTTGTAACCCCTGAGCTTTTTAGGAATTATCCCACAGCCGAAAAGATGAGCGAAGCACCTGTGACAAAAATAGAACAGCTTATTAAAACCTGCGGTCTTTACAAAACAAAGGCCAAGGATTTAAAGGAAATTGCCACAAGAATTGTTTCGGTTTACGAAGGAAAAGTGCCAAGAGAAATGGATGACCTTTTAACCCTTTCGGGTGTTGGCAGAAAAACCGCAAACCTAGTTCGCGGCGATATTTTCGGCCTGCCTGCCATTGTGTGCGATACTCATTTTATCCGTTTATGCAACAGATTAGGCTTTGTTTCGGCAAAGGACCCCTTAAAGGTAGAAAAGGAAATGCTTAAAATTCTGCCGCCCAATGAATCAAACGATTTTTGTCACCGCGCCGTGCTTCACGGAAGGGCGGTTTGCACCGCAAGAACGGCATTTTGCGAAAAATGCGTTTTAAATGAAATTTGCAAAAAGAAATTGGAGAAAAAATAATTATGCCTCAAAAAAGAGTTGCCGCAATTCACGATATTTCGGGCTTTGGCAAGTGCTCCTTAACGGTAGCCCTGCCTATAATTTCGGCTGCAAAAATTGAAACTGCGGTTATTCCAACAGCGGTGCTTTCCACCCACACAGGTGGCTTTACGGGCTACACCTTTAGGGATTTAACCGAGGATATTTTGCCCATAGCAAAGCACTGGAAAAGTGAAAATTTAAAATTTGACGGCATTTACACAGGCTATCTCGGCTCAAAAGAGCAGGTGGGCCTTGTTAAGGAAACTATAAACCTTTTAAAGGATGAAAACACCCTTATTGTAGTTGACCCTGTTATGGGGGACCACGGAAGGCTTTACGCAGGCTTTTCATCCGATTTCCCAAAGGAAATGTTAACCCTTTGCAAAGAGGCTCATATAATTGTGCCCAACTTTACCGAAGCGGCATTTATGCTGGGGGAAGAATATCTTGAGCCACCCTACACAAAGGAATATGTTGAGAATTTAATTAAAAGGCTGGCCGCCACCACAGGCGCACAGGTTGTTTTAACCGGCGTTTGCTTTAAGAAAAATGAAATTGGCGCCAGCGTTTATAAAAACGGCGAAATTTTTCACTACATAACAAACCGTGAGGATGCCGTTTTCCACGGCACAGGCGATGTTTTCGCAAGTGCCCTAACCGCCGCACTTTTATCAGACAAAACGGTTTTCGATGCCGCAAAAATTGCGGTAGATTTTACGGTTTTATGTATAAAGAAAACCCTTGCCGAAAACGGTGACCGAAGATACGGCGTTAATTTTGAAAGCTGCCTTTTTGACCTTATAAAGGCATTGGAGTAAATTTATTATGGAAGAATTTATCCGTATAGCTGCCCTTTTGGGGCAGGAAAAATTTAAAAAGCTGCAAAACGCAACCGTTGCCGTTTTTGGCATTGGCGGCGTTGGCGGCGCTGCCGCCGAAGCGCTTATCAGAAGCGGAGTAGGCACTATTCACGCCTTTGATAGCGACACCGTTGCCGTCAGCAACCTAAACCGCCAGGCCGTTGCCTTTAAAGGCACAGTGGGCAAAAGCAAAACTGCAGTTTTAAAGGAAAAGGCAAAGGAAATCAGTGATAGTGTTACCGTTATTCCCCACGAAATTTTTTATTCTCCTGACACTGCCGACAGCATTGATTTAACGCAGTTTGATTTTATAATTGATGCCATTGATACCGTAACCTGCAAAACCGAGCTTATTGCTCGGTCTTCGGATTTAAACATTCCCATTATCAGCGTTATGGGAACAGCTAATAAATTAGACCCCTTAAAGCTTACCGTCACCGACATTTATAAAACCGAGGGTTGCCCCCTTGCCCGCGCTATGCGAACGGCCCTTAAAAAAAGGGGAGTTAAAAAGCTTACGGTTATTTATTCCACCGAGGCCCCCGTTAAAGCGGAGGATTTTGGGGAATACCGCGAGACCGGCAGGCCCTGCCCTGCAAGCGCTGTATTTGTTCCTGCCGCCGCAGGAATTGCCGCCGCAAGCAAGGCGGTTGAGCATTTAACAAAATAAATTTAAAGACCGATTTTATCGGTCTTTATTTTTTTGTAGATTTTTGCTCCGTTATGTAATATAATTAAAGAAAGTATATTCTACTTTCGGAAAAAGGGTGTTTAGTTATGAAGATAAGTGACGTTAAAGAAATTCTGAATGCGGAGGTTCACTGCGGGGAAGAGCTTTTCAGCTTTGAGGTTAAATCGGCCTTCGGCAGTGATATGATGAGTGACGTGCTGGCATTTGTTGATGACCAGACCGTGCTTTTAACAGGACTTTTAAACCCCCAGGTTGTAAGAACTGCGGCAATGCTGGATTTAAAGTGCATTGTATTTGTTCGTGGCAAAAAGCCTACCGAGGAAATTGTAACTTTAGCAAAGGAATGCGGCATTGCCGTGCTTTCTACCGAATGCAGACTTTTTGTTTCCTGTGGCAGGCTTTATGAAAAGGGCCTTTGCGGAATAGGAGGGGCACGATGAGCGAGCTTTTAAAACTCAGCTACCAAATTGATGGTGATAACTTTTCCTCTGCAGGTGAGGCTTCGGCAAATGTTAAGAAAAAACTTCGCCAATTAGGACTTGACAACGAAATTATTCGCCGTGTTGCCATTGCAATGTATGAGGGCGAAATAAATATGGTTATCCACGCCGATGGCGGCACAGCCGAGGTTACCGTTTCTCCCGAAAAGGTAGAAATTCTGCTTTCCGATTCGGGTCCCGGTATTGAAAATGTTGAGCTTGCCATGCAGGAGGGCTATTCAACCGCCCCCGATAATATTCACGCCTTGGGCTTTGGTGCGGGAATGGGACTTCCCAATATGAAAAAATACACAGATGAAATGAAAATCGAATCAACTGTCGGTGTAGGCACAAAGGTTTATATGGCGGTTAATATTAAATAATTCAAGAGGTGAAATAATGACTGAATTTTTACATTCGGTTTTTCTTGATGAAGATAAATGCACAGGCTGTACCACCTGCGTTCGCCGTTGCCCAACCGAGGCAATTCGTGTTAAGAACGGCAAGGCGGTTATTGAAACGGCAAAGTGTATTGACTGTGGAGAGTGCATTAGAGTTTGCCCTAAAAAGGCGAAAAAGGCATTCTCGGATAAACTTGAAATCATAAATAATTACAAGTATAAAATTGCCCTTCCTGCCCCTGCGCTTTACGGTCAGTTTGACCATATGGAGGACATTGATTACATACTAAACGGCCTTAAAAGCTGTGGCTTTGACGATGTTTTCGAGGTGGCAAAAAGCGCCGAGCTTGTAACCGAATACACAAGGGAATATTTAAAGGGTGAAAATATCCCTCGCCCTGTAATTTCCTCTGCCTGCCCTGCAGTGGTAAGGCTTATTTCGGTGCGCTTTCCCTCCCTTTGCCAAAATGTTTTGCCTATATTAGCACCTGTTGAATATGCCGCGCGCATAGCTAAGGATAAGGCACTAAGCGAGCACAAGGATTTAAAAAGGGAAGACATTGGCGTATTCTTTATCAGCCCTTGCCCTGCAAAGGTAAGCTATGTTAAAAACCCCATCGGCGTTAAAAAGAGTGAAATTGACGGGGTAATTTCAATTAAGGAAATGTACTTTAAACTGCTTCCCATAATGAACAAAATGAAAAACCCCGAGCCTATGAGTGAGTCGGGTAGAATAGGCATTAGCTGGGCGGGCTCAGGCGGCGAGGCATCGGCCCTTTACAATAGCCAGTACATTGCCGCCGATGGTATTGAAAATGTTATTAAGGTACTGGAGGAAATTGATAACAAAACCTTTGGTCGCCTTGAGTTTGTTGAGCTTAACGCCTGCCAGGGCGGCTGTGTTGGCGGCAGCCTTAATGTTGAAAACCCTTATGTTGCAAGGGCAAGGCTTCACATTCTGCGCCGCTATCTGCCTGTTTCTGCCTTGGCCACCGCCAAGGAAAACCGCGCCCATTTTGGCAGCTGCCTTTGGGAAAATGAATTAAAGGGCTCCTCGGTTTTAAAACTGGATGAGGATATGGGTGTTGCCCTTAAGAAAATGTCAAAAATTGCCGAGCTTGAGGAAAGCCTTTGCGGTAAGGACTGTGCCGCCTGCGGCGCCCCCTCCTGCCATGCCTTTGCGGAGGATGTTGTGCAGGGAAGAGCGGAGCTTAGCGACTGCGTTTTTGTTAACAGAGGTAAATAAAATGACGGTTAAAGATTTAAGCGAAAAACTGAATTTAAAGGTATTAAACCTTGCCGATGGCGACCGTGAAATAAAGGGCGGCTATGCAGGCGACCTTTTAAGCTGGGTTATGGGCAGGGCAAAGGAAGACTGCGCCTGGGTTACTATTATGACCAATATAAATGTTATAGCCGTTGCAAGCCTTGCCGATGTAGCCTGCGTAATCATATCGGAAAATGCGTCGCCCGATGAGCAGATGCTGTCCGTATCAGGGCAAAAGGAAATAAACCTTTTGCAAAGCGAAAAGGATACCTTTACCCTTTGCGGAGAAATAGCAGAGCTTTTAAAATAATAAACATTAAATTTTAAGACAGGAGGAATGGAAAATGAAACTTTATTATGATTTTCACATTCATTCCTGTCTTTCTCCTTGTGGGGATGATGCAATGCTGCCCGCCGACATTGCGGGAATGGCAAAGCTTAATGGCCTTGATATGGTGGCGCTGACCGACCACAACACCGCCAAAAATTGCCCTGCCTTTTTTGAGGCCTGCGAGTTTTACGGCGTTACCCCCATTGCGGGAATGGAGCTTACAACTGCTGAGGATGTGCATATTGTCTGCCTTTTCGGAACGCTTGCCAAGGCGCTGGAGTTTGATAGGTTTGTGGAAAGCAGGTTATCTCCCGTTAAAAACAAGGCGGCTATTTTCGGCAGACAAAATATTGTAAATGCCGATGGCGAAACGGTAGGAGAAGTGGAAAATCTGCTTATTGCCGCGGCGCAACTTGACATCGGTCAGGCGGTAGATAAAGTAAGAGAACTTGGCGGCATTTGCTACCCCGCCCATATTGACAGGGATTCTGGCGGTATTGTTGCAATGCTTGGTGATATACCCGCCGATTATGATTTTAACATTGCTGAAATTCACGATAGAAGCAGGGAAGAGGAGTTTATAAAAAGGTTCCCCCAGCTTAAGGATTACACCCTTTTTTCCTCCTCCGATGCCCACACACTGCTTGATATTAATCAAAGGGAAAATTATGTTGAGCTGGAAGAAAATTCCGCCAAATGTTTGATAGAAACTTTTTTTGTTAAAAAATAAACAAAAAACCGTTGAAATTTGTAAGACGGTGTTGTATAATTAAAAAGATAACAAAATCGCGGTAAAATCCGCGCGGGAGGTATAAATTTTATGAAGAAAAAGTTGACTACCGTAATGTTTAAAGGCACTCCTGAACAAGAAGAGAAGCTAAAGGCCGTTATCGCCAAATATCAAGGCGTTCCCGGCGCTACCATGCCTGTTATGCAGGAAGCGCAGGAAATCTACGGCTATCTTCCAATTGAAGTTCAGAAAATGATTGCCGACGGCATGGGAATCGCTCTTGAGGAGGTTTACGGCATCGCATCCTTCTACTCGCAGTTTAAGCTCAACCCCAACGGCGAGGTTGCTATTGCTGTTTGCCTTGGTACCGCTTGCTATGTTAAGGGCTCCGGCGATATTTTAGAGCGTCTTGAGGAAAGACTCGGCATTAAGTCCGGCGAAACCTCTTCCGACGGAAAGTTTTCATTAGAAGCAACCCGCTGCATTGGTGCTTGCGGCCTTGCTCCCGTTCTCACAATTAACGATGAGGTTTACGGCCGTCTTAAAAAGGAAGACGTTGACAAAATTCTTGAAAAGTATTTAGGTTAAGTTCAAATGAAGGAACTGTCCCTTAATGTTCTTGACATTGTGCAAAACTCTCTAACTGCAGGCGCATCCCTTGTTAAAATAAGTCTCACCGAAAACGAGCAGGGAATTTTGACCTTAAGCGTTGCCGATGATGGCAAGGGGATGAGCGAGGAGATTTTAAAGGGTGTTACCAATCCGTTTTACACCACGCGGACAACCCGCAAGGTGGGGCTGGGAATCCCCCTTCTGAAATTAGCGGCGGAGCAAACCGGTGGCTGTGTTACCATTGCTTCAAAGGAGAAAAAAGAGGGCACTGATGACCACGGAACAGTTATAACCGCCACCTTTGACACAAGGAGCATTGACTTTACCCCTATCGGGGATATGGTGTCAACCGTCAGTTGTCTTGTGCAACGAGGCGGAGATGTGGATTTTGAATATTCCCACAAAACCCCAAAGGGCGAGGTGGCTTTAAGCACTCGTGAGATGCGGCAGATGCTTGGCGCCGATATCCCGCTTAATTCCTTTGAGGTTATAAAGTGGTTAGAGGAATATTTAACCGAGCAATACAACGTTTTAAAGACAAATTAACTTGATTTGGAGGAAAAGAATATGAAAAGTTTGGCTGAACTTACTGCACTCAGAGATAAATTACAAAAGAATGTAAGCCTTCGTGAGCAGGAGGAAACCAAGAGGGTTGTTGTTGGTATGGCAACCTGCGGCATCGCAGCAGGCGCCCGCCCCGTTCTAAACGCTTTCACAGAGGAAATCGCCAAGGCCGGAATTACCGACACCGTTGTTACCCAGACAGGCTGCATCGGTATTTGCCAGTATGAGCCGGTTGTTGAGGTTTTTGAAGAGGGCAAGGATAAGGTTACTTATGTTAAAATGACCGCTGAAAAGGCAGCTCGCATTGTTGCCGAGCATATTAAAGGCGGCAAAATTGTTGAAGAATACACCATTGGTGCTAACAAATAAGGGAGGAAAAACAAATGATTCGTTCACACGTTCTTATTTGCGGCGGTACAGGTTGTACCTCTTCGGGCAGTCTTGCTGTAAGAAAGGCTCTTGAAAATGAGCTGGAGGCACAGGGTCTTACCGAGGAAATCAAAATCGTTACAACAGGCTGCTTCGGTCTTTGCGCTTTGGGCCCTGTTATGATTGTTTACCCTGAAGGCACCTTCTACAGCTGCGTTACAGCCGAGGATGTTCCCGAGATTGTCAGCGAGCATCTTTTAAAGGGTCGTATCGTTGACCGCCTCGTTCACCACGAAATGAAGGCTGACGCTGAAAATCGCGTTACCTCTCTTAATGAAACACAGTTCTATAAAAAGCAGAAGCGTGTTGCTCTTCGTAACTGCGGCGTTATCAACCCCGAGGTTATTGATGAGTACATAGCAATGGACGGTTATCAGGCTCTCGGTAAGGTTCTTACCGAAATGACCCCTGAGGACGTTATTAAGACCGTTACCGATTCCGGTCTTCGCGGCCGCGGCGGCGGTGGCTTCCCCACAGGTAAAAAATGGGAGTTTGCTTCTAAATCTGTAAGCGACAAGAAATATGTTGCCTGTAACGCTGACGAGGGTGACCCCGGTGCATTTATGGACCGTTCCATTCTTGAAGGCGACCCCCACGCTTTAATTGAAGCAATGGCTATCGCAGGCTACGCAATTGGTGCTGACGAAGGCTACGTTTATGTTCGCGCTGAGTATCCTATTGCTATTCAGCGTCTCCAAATTGCTATTGACCAAGCAAGAGAATACGGACTTCTCGGTAAAGACATTTTAGGCACAGGCTTCAACTTCGATATGCATATCCGCTTTGGCGCCGGTGCATTCGTTTGCGGTGAGGAAACTGCTCTTATGACCTCTATTGAGGGTAACCGTGGCGAGCCCAGACCTCGTCCTCCTTTCCCTGCAGTTAAGGGTCTTTTCGGAAAGCCTACCGTTTTAAACAACGTTGAAACCTACGCTAACATTCCCCGCATTATTTTACTTGGTGCAGATTGGTTTAATTCAATGGGTACCGAGCGTTCAAAGGGAACAAAGGTATTTGCTCTTGGCGGCAAAATTACCAACACAGGTCTTGTTGAGGTTCCCATGGGAACAACCCTCCGCGAGGTTGTTGAGGAAATCGGCGGCGGCGTACCTAATGGTAAAAAGTTCAAGGCTGCCCAAACCGGTGGTCCCTCCGGCGGATGCATTCCTGCAGAACATTTTGACGTTCCCATTGACTATGACAACCTTATCGCTATCGGCTCAATGATGGGCTCCGGCGGTCTTATCGTTATGGATGAGGACACCTGTATGGTTGACATCGCCAAGTTCTTCCTTGAGTTCACCGTTGATGAATCCTGCGGTAAGTGTACACCCTGCCGCATCGGTACAAAGAGACTTTTAGAGCTTCTTAACAAGGTTACCGACGGCAACGCAACAATGGAAGACCTTGATAAGATGGAGGAGCTTTGCCACCACATTAAGTCGGCCTCCCTTTGCGGCCTTGGCCAGACTGCTCCCAACCCCGTTCTTTCAACCCTTCGCTACTTCAGAGATGAGTACATTGCTCATATCGTTGACAAGAAGTGCCCTGCAGGCGTTTGTAAGAACCTGCTTCAGTATTCTATTATTGAAGATAAATGTAAGGGCTGTACTGCCTGCGCCAGAGTTTGCCCTGTTGGTGCAATTTCCGGCACAGTTAAGGAACCCCACGTTATTGATGCATCTAAATGTATTAAGTGCGGCGCTTGTATGGCAAAATGTAAGTTCGGCGCTATCGTAAAACAGTAAGAAGGGAGAAGAATTAAGTTATGGCTACTGTAAACATTAAAATTAACGGCCGCGACTACGCGGTAGAAAGCGGTTCCACAATTTTAGAGGCTTGTAAGGCCGCTTCTATTGACATTCCTACCCTTTGCTATATGAAAGAAATCAACGCAATCGGCGCCTGCCGAATCTGCCTTGTTGAGGTTAAGGGTGCTCGTTCTCTGGTTGCATCCTGCGTTCAGCCGGTTAACGAGGGAATGGAAATTTTCACAAATTCTCCTGCCGTTTTAAAGGCAAGAAAAACCAATTTGGAGCTTATTCTTTCCGACCACAAGATGGATTGTTTAAGCTGCCTGCGCAACCAGAACTGCGAGCTTCAGAAAATGGCTAAAGACTTCGGTATTTATGACCAGTATGCCTTTAAGGGCGAGGTTAATAAATATGAAAAGGACGAAAGCACAGCATTCCTCGTTCGCGATAACGAAAAATGTATCCTTTGCCGCCGCTGCGTTGCTGTTTGTAAGCACACCCAGGGCATTGGCGTTATCGGCGCTAACGACCGTGGCTTTGACACCCACATCGGTTGCGCTTTTGAAACTCCCTTAAAGGACAACCCCTGTATCGCTTGTGGTCAGTGTATTGTTGCCTGCCCCACAGGTGCTTTAACCGAAAAGGATGAAACCGACGAAATCTTTGAAGCAATCAATAATCCCAGCAAAAAGGTATTTGTTTGTACTGCTCCTTCTGTTCGCGCTACCCTTGGCGAGTGCTTCGGCAATGCCCCCGGCACTGACGTTGAGGGCAAAATGGTTGCCGCTTTAAAACGCCTTGGCTTTGATGGCGTGTTTGATATGAACTTCACAGCCGACCTCACCATTATGGAAGAGGCTCACGAGCTTATGGAGCGCATTAAGAACGGCGGAAAACTGCCCCTTATCACCTCCTGCTCCCCCGGTTGGGTTAAATACTGCGAGCATTATCATCCCGATTTCACCGATAATCTTTCCAGCTGTAAATCTCCTCAGCAGATGTTTGGCGCAGTTGTTAAGACCTATTTAGCTGAGAAAAACGGTCTTGACCCCAAAGATATCGTGTTCGTTTCGGCAATTCCTTGTACCGCAAAGAAATTTGAGTGCAAGCGCGCAGATGAGTCTGCCGCAGGCGAAGGCATTTACGATGTTGACTATGCTCTTACCACCCGCGAGCTTGGCAAAATGATTGAGCGCGCAGGCATCAACTTCAATAAACTGCCTGATGAGAAGTTTGACAATCCCTTTGCTATAGGCTCGGGTGCCGGCGCTATCTTCGGCGCTACCGGCGGTGTTATGGAAGCAGCCCTTCGTACTGCTGCCGAAACCATTCTCGGAAAACCCCTTGAAAAGCTTGAATTCAATGATGTTCGCGGCACCGAGGGTATTAAAACTGCCGCTTACAAGCTTGGCGATTTAGAGGTTAAGGTTGCTGTTGCTTCCTCCACCTCCAAGGCAAACCAGCTTCTCAATATGATAAGAAACGGCGAGCTTGATGTTCAGTTTGTTGAAATTATGGCCTGTCCCGGCGGCTGTGTAAACGGCGGCGGTCAGCCTGTTCAGCCTATGAGCATTAGAGAAGAAATCGACCTGCCCAAGGTTCGTGCAAAGGTTCTTTATGACGCCGACGCTATGCTTCCCGTTAGAAAATCTCACGAAAATCCTGATATCAAAATGATTTACAAGGAGTTCTTCGGCGAGCCCGGAAGCCACAAGGCACACGAGATTTTGCATACAACCTATGTAAAACGCGGCAAGTAAAATAATCCTTGCTAAAAATGTAATACTATGGTAAAATGATAGTATGGCGTATTCTTTGCCATACTATCATTTTTTAATTTCTTTCGGAGGAGAAAAAATGCAGAAGGTTTCTAGGAAAATTTTAAGCGTAGCTGTGGCATTCGTACTGGTTTTAGGTATGTTTTCCGCGGTTTTGCCCAGCCTCGAGTTATCCTCAAAGGTTAAGGCAGAAACCACTGATTGGACCTACAACTATGGCACCCTGCTTGCCGATAAGGCCGCAGGCGCACAGATTGTCGACACCCGAGTTATCGGCATGGTTGAGGGCATTGATCAATACGGAATTTTTAGTGCTCATGGCGTTGCCGTAAGACAGTCGGGTCACCTTGGCGTTTCCGACAAGTTCTTTGCGGGTAACGGCGCCGTTGCCGTTGGTGCAAACCCTGAGGAAATTCACCCTTACCTCGTTTATAATGTTGTAAGCGGAACCTCCTTTAAGGCTTCAACCGTTCGCTATAAGCCTACCGGTATGGATACTCAGAGTATTCCCGAAAGTGAAAGGCACTTTAATTTCTATGTGTCTGAGGACGGTGTTACCTGGATTCCCGTTGATACAAAGTCGGAAAACAATGGAACCTGGTCGGTTAACACAGGCTATGATGAATATATTTACACTATTGATAATGTTGGCGCTCTTACCAACTTTGTCAAGATTGAATATTCCATCAGCATGGCCTCTCGCACCACCGCCTATTATCCCAACGAAAGCATGCTGGTTTGCAAGGTTGCCGGCACCTTCTCTCAGTCCTACAATGTAGGCGGTCAGACCTTGTTCCAGGCCAGAACCCTTGGCCAGCAGAGGGATCTTTGGGAAAAATATTTCATTGCCTATCCCGATGCAATCTGCAACGCTGCTGAGGATATAAATAATGCTTACAAGGCAGGTACCTTGGAATATAGTATGCTTAATAACAAGCCTTGGGGCACTTATGAGGATGAGAAGCGTCGCAGCCTTATTACAATGGTAAAACCCGGCACCCATTTCTATCTTGAAACAGCTAACCAGGCTTATATGCAAAATGTGGGTAAGGCACTGGTCAACATGGGCGAGCTTGAATCAGCCGACCAGGCCAGAATTCGTGTTTATTCCTCTGCAACCTTGTCCGATGATGCTGAGTGGACCGAGCATAATCCTATGCCCTACTGTATGCCTTCGGCAACCTACACCCCCACCTTTAACTTCTATCTCCCCGAAAATCATATTTATGTAAAAATTGTTTACCCCCACAAGGGCTCCTTTGCAACCCTTACTATGGAAAACGGTTCTGCCCCAACAGGTGAATGCGGTAACACGGGCTGCTTCTTTAACGATATGGTGTTTACGCCCTACGAGGAAGGGGAAGCCGATGTAAGCTATGATTACACCGATACCACAACCAAGGGCTGGAGCAGTGTTTCTAACGTTACAACCAACACTCTCGGTCTTAAGGTTTCCGATAGATTATATAACAACCTGCCTAACGGCAACGCAAAAAACACAGGCACTGTGCATCCCAAGGGCTTTTATTCCGTAACCTATGAGGTTGAGGGCGGCAAAATGTTCTCCCTTGATTATGCTCTCAGAAACAATACTGCAACCAATAACTACGGCAAGGGCACCTATGAAGCCAATGTTGGCACAACGGGTTCAAGAATGGAATTTGAAATCAGTGCCTCGAATGATGGCACAAACTGGTACAATTTCTATGAAACCGAATCGGGCTTCGCCGAAACCACAGCAGTTTCATCTAACAGGCGAGCTTTTGATGTTCATTATTTGGTTCCCGAAAACGCAAAGTATGTAAGAGTCTCCTTTGACCTTCTTGGTAACGGTTTTATCGGAACAGGTAGCGACCAGCGCTATTTTAACGATGCAATGTATATTCGCAAGGTGTCGGTTGCCGATGCTAATAATGTTGCGGATAACAAGATTTACAGCTACACAACCGATTCTACCGCAACACTTGCAACAACCAAATATAAAACTGCTACCTCCACCGCAACCCCCGATGGCTCAACAGCCTTTACGGGTAACTGGGATTATCTTATTAAATCCAACGGCGTACAAGGCATTTATGCGGGTACAAAGGAAAGGCCTTATGTTGTTTACAATGTAAAGCCCGGCACTATCTTTAAGGCCGATTACAAAATGCGTTACTACGATAAGGGCTTCTCCGAAACCGATGCCCAGGAAAATGTTAATAACGGCGTAGCAGGTGCGCGCCAGGATTTGGTTGAATTTGAATTCTTTGTTTACGGCAAGAGCTCAAAAAGCGAAACCTGGACACTGCTTCATAAAACCGAGTCGGATAATTTGACCGTTGTTGAAAGTGTACTTTGCTATAGCTCAATGAGCGTTAATCTTCCTGATTATGTTGACCAGGTTAAGGTAGAATTCCCAAACTCAGGCTCCTTTGAGCGTTTTGACCCCACAGGTAAAACCTCCTACGGCACCATGGGCGGTAACGACTCTGCCTTCCTTTACAACATTCAGTTTGTTGACCAGAACAGTGAGCAGACAGGCGTTTATTACGGCACCCTTGACAGTTCTAATATTGAAAGCACAATGAAACCCAACCTTATGCTTTATCACACGGGCGGTGTTTCGGTTGTTAACTCTGCCGGTATTAAAGCAAACAAGAATAACGCCTTTGTTATTTATAAAATCAAAGAGGGAACCGAGCTTACCATTAAAACAGATGATGAGCTTGCCTTTGAATATAGTATAGATGATAAAACCTATAAAAAGTTTGATGCCGCAAAGGTTTTAGGCGGATATAAAATTCCCGCTGTTTCCGGCAAAAACTACATTAAGGTAATGCTTTCAAACGGTCAGGCTATCACCTATGCCAACTGCGAGCTTCTGCCTCCCACCGTTAATTTCCATGTTCCTTATCTTGATAAAACCTATCAGATTGAGCTTGAAAATTATGGTGACACAGCGGCAAACCTTGTTCCCACCGCAAATATGCTCCGCCCCGGTTATGCCTTTGAGGGCTGGACCAACGAGGGCGACACCGAGCAGCTTTACATTGATACCACCTATGAGGCAATTTATGTCAAAACCGATGCTGTTACCTACACCGTTACCTACACTGTTAACGGTAACACAACAACTAAAGCCGGCGTTAAGTTTGACGACCGCATTACAATTTCTGCGCCCGAAACAAACAGCAGCGGCCAGGTATTCTCAAAATGGATTGATGCCAAGGGAGCAACCGTTTCCGATAATCATAGTTTCTCCTTCCTTGCCAGCGGCGATATTGATTTAACCGCAGTATATGCAGATGCAAAGGAAAGCATCACTCCTTATATCTACACAACCGATAAGGCTGTTGTAACCGCAAATGATAACGGCACCTGGAATATGTCGGTTATTTGGAGAACCGCAATGCCCAAGGACGTTAAGATAGAGGAGTCGGGAATTATTCTCGGCACCGATGTTGATAGCGCAAGCCTCGTTTTCTGGGACGGTAAAGTTCAGTCGGGCACCTTTAAAATGGTTCATAACAACGCTTCCGCTAACAAGACTACAATGTACACCGTTAAGAACATTGCAGCCGACAAGGTTCGCGCAGCAAGACCCTATGCAAGGCTGACAAACGGCGCTGTTATTTACGGCGATATGGTTAAGACCCGCGGTGGCGCTGCCGTTGAATCCAATTTCGATTTCTATGGCTCCATTTCCCCCGATGTTTTAAGCAGTTATCTTGACCGTGCGCTAACCTATCACGTTGTGGATGGCGGAGAGTACGGTGCAAAGGATGTTATCCGTCAAACAGGCGCTAAATATTTTGCCCGCGCCCTTTGTCACTGGGAGCCCGGTATTGCTGATGTTAATCGCTTTAATACCTACAAGAGTAATATAGCGTCAGTTCACCAAATGGACCCTGAAATTATTGTGGAGGCCTGCATCTTTGAAACCTGCGGCCCCGGAATGGATGAAATCCCCATTCCCGCCTGGGTGTTCGAGGCCTTTGGCCAGCCTGTTGTACAGCGTAATTTTGACCATGAAAAAATGCTCCATTCCGATGGCTACGGCTATCAGTTGTGGAATGATGCGCTGCATGTTCCCAGCATTTCAACCCTTGAATTCCAGATGTTTACTTATTACAGAGCCTGCTGCTACATTGATATGGGCGTTGAGGCAATCCATTTCGGTCAAATGAACCTTATCGGCGCCGTAGATGGTAATACAAGTGTTGTTGACAGTGCATCCTGGACAAAGGTTATTGATAAGATAAATGCCTATGCTAAAACCAATGCTCGCCGCGGTTATATTATCGTTAACGGTCACTATCCGCTTCAAAATCTTACCAGAAGCGATGATTCAAGCAAGATGCTGGTAGATTTCAATATGTTCCCCTTACGCATTACTGCTAAAACCGGCTCCACCTCCCACACTCCGAGCGAAAGTTTCCAGGAGGTTATGCTTGCAACGAACGGAGATGCACCGTATACTACTTCACGCCAGGCAAATGCTGCAAATAAGATTTCACCCTCGGGTTACACCTACACTAACTACCCCTATCTCCTTGAATTTGATAACTGGGGTGTGAATGATGTTAATAAGCTTAACACACCTTCAGGCTCCTGGGGCTATGATGAGATTTCCTGGTATGCTAACCAGAATGCTGCTGACCGCCGTCAGTATTTGACCGATATTAGCCTACAGATTAAGAATATGACCTCTGCTCCAAACGGCCACGTGGCACTGGTGGGCAGAAGAACAGCCTTTATCCACGCCCAGGGTTGCAGTGAGTATCTGGAAAAAGAATATTACAAGAAGGTTTTGGAAACCGGAAAGTTTTATGATTCAGAGGGTAACGTTACAGGAGATAATGCCCACCATCCTCACGGCTTCCAGTTAGGTATTTGGGATATCCGTGATGTAGGCGATGTTGATTCCGTTAAGGCCGCCTGGGAGGCAATCGGCTCCTATGGCACACATTATGATTACTCCGATGATGAAGGCTCTAACACCGCTGTTACCTCCGCTAACAAAGCGAAATACGGCATTACCGAGCTTGGCGGAATTGCCCTTTTAAACAATGAGGGTTCGGGAAGCAATCTCTTCCGCGGAATTCATCCGGGCTACAGCAGCCTTGGCGCCGATTGGAACGATTCCGCTACGGCACCCTATGTTATTTATAAGGTTAAACCGGGCAGTAAATTTACCGCTGATTTCTATATGTATCAAACCGGTAAGAAGGCCTTCGAAAATGCGGGTCACGATTTCGATTTCAAGATTGAAGCCTGCGCCACCATTTCAGGCACCTATGGGAATGCCGTTACTACCGATAGCTATACCGCTACCAACTTCAGCATTCTTTACACAGTTCCTAATAACTGTAACTATGTTAAGATAACCTTCCCGCAAAAGGGTAAGCTTTCGGGCACAAACGGCGCCCGCGGTAATGATTACGCGCGACTTATGGGCGTAAAATTCATCTACCAATAAAATATATCAAAAGCCACTCTGAACCTAGCGTTCAGGGTGGCTTTTTTATAATTAAAACTACTTGAAAAGTCGCGTGGTTCAAAGGGCCTTTCCCTTGAGGGGAAGCCGACACAAACTTAATAAAGAGTGGTATAACCGGCGGGCGAATTATGTTGCCCGTTTTTTGCCTTTTTATAAAAATGTGGGCGGCAGTGGAGGGTAATTCTATCGTGACTATACATTTATTGCGAACTTGGGCGGAATTTATTTACTTTTCTGAAAAAATTTGATAACATTTATCTATGAATAATGGGCGCTGTGTCATTATTTTCACATTTTTTTGCCGATTTTTATTAAAAAATCGCCTAAAAGAAGAGTTGGCAAAATAAAATGTGAGCCTAGTGATTTTGCGTTTCATTACGAGTTGTTTCACAAAAAAATTTTTTCATTGGAGGAGAAGAGTATGAGAAAACTTTCAAAAAAAATGATTAGCATTTTTTTGTCTGTTGTCCTTGTAATGGGCATTTTTTCTCTCATTTTGCCTACAGCAAATTTCGCGCCTAACGTAAAGGCTGAAGCTGTAGCAAAAACGTATGATTACGAGGAGGTGCTTAACGGCTTAGGTAATGATACCGGCATTAACGACACCCGCGTTTGGGATGTTGGTAGCACCGACTTTGGTACCAACGGCCTTGCTTCTTGGGAAACAGTTTTAACCAAGATAAGAGATTACGCTAAAACCCACGCTCGCCGCGGTTACGTTCTCGTTAACGGACATAACCATACCTTCGCATTCGCAAAAGAAAATACAACTCAGATGCTCGTTGACTTTACGGCATCTCCCTTGCGCCTTGTGACTGCCAATAGCAGTGATGCTTACTCAGAGAGCTTCCAGAATGTTGGACTTATCACCTCTTCTGACAGCGATGCAGCGTATATCACAAACTTTACCGGTTATACAACTCCTTCGGGTTATCAAGTTACCGGTTGCTACCCCTATCTCCTTGAGTTTGACAACTTTGAGGCAGATGGCAGTGATGATGCGGTTTATGGTTATGATGAAATCTCCTGGTACGCTAACCAGAAGGCATCCGACCGCCACATATTCTTAACCACCATTGTTAATAATGTTGCAGGTCTTTCGGCTGCAAACGGTCACGTTGCTTTGCCCGGTAAGAGAAGCGCATTTATTTCCGCAAATGGCGCCAGTGAGTATCTCACCTACGAGTGTAACGGAACTCATATTTATAATAAATATTATAGTTCCTCAGATGGTGGTGCTAATATTCCTCTTTGGGATGCTAAGGTTGCAGGCGACATTGAAGCTATCAGAGCTGCTTTCGATTCCCTCAACTAGAATTACCGATAATTTAGTTATCAGGTTCTAAAACAAATTTAAACTCCGCTCCGAGCGAAAGCTTGGGGCGGAGTTGTTTTTTGCAAAAAATGAAAACCATATTGGTAATTACTGTCTTGTTTTTTACTTTATTTTAGGGTATACTTTTAGTAGAATTCAAACGGAAAAGAAAGGAAAGAAAAAAGCGATGAAACTTAATTATAAGAGAACTATTCTTGTGGGTTTTGCCTTTTTCCTTATCAGCGCATTCTGGCAGGCCTATGACGCAACAATCCCTGTTATTTTAACAAACAAATTCGGTATGTCACAAACCTGGTCGGGCGTTATTATGGCGCTTGATAATATTCTTGCCGTTTTTATGCTGCCTATTTTCGGCGCCCTTTCGGATAAATGTCGGTCCCGTCACGGCAGGCGCACCCCCTTTATCACTATCGGCACAATTGTTGCCGCCGTAATGATAATGTGCCTTGCCTTTGCCGATAACGCACAGTTTAAAAATATTGAAAACGTTGCTCAGATTGATAATCCCGCGGCACTTCAGATAGTTTACGATGCAAAGAGCGACACCGAGCTTATGACCCCCGACGGCACAAAGTTTATTTTAGAGGATAAGCTGACAAAAGAAGAATTCGCCGCAATTAAAAGCACCGATAAATATGCCGAGGGAGAGGAAAACCTTTATACAAATTATGTTGTGCCTGCAAGACAGTCCTACATCAGCGATGTAACGGCTAAAAATCCTGCAAATCTGTTTATTTTCATCGCCTTCCTTTTGGCAGTGCTCATAGCTATGGCGATTTTCCGTTCCCCCGCCGTTGCCCTTATGCCTGATGTTACCTTAAAGCCGCTTCGCAGTAAGGCCAATGCCGTTATCAACCTTATGGGCACCGCAGGCGGAATTATAGTTTTAGTGCTTGGTATGGTGTTTGCAACCTCGGCTGTTAAAAACAGCTTTATGAATTATTTTACCTTCTATGGCGTTGTTGCAGGCCTTATGATAACAGCCCTTGTTATTTTCCTGCTGACCGTTAGAGAGGTTAAGTGGAGCAAAGAACAGCAAGCCGAGAGCCTTAGATTAGGTCTTGAGGAGAAAACCGAAGAGGAAGGGGAGAAGAGGGGCCTTACAAGGGGAGAAAAAATGTCCCTTGTTTTCATTCTTGCATCCATCGCCCTTTGGTATATCGGCTATAACGCAATAACCTCAAAATATTCTGTTTATGCACAGCGCGTTTTGGAAATGGATTATAATTCAACCCTGCTTTTAGCCCAAGCCGCGGCGATAGTTTCCTATCTGCCTGCAGGTATGGTGGCTTCAAAAATCGGCCGCAAGAAAACAATTATGGCGGGCGTTGTTATGCTGGCCTGTGCCTTCCTCGGCGCCTCCTTTATGAGGGCAGGCAGCCCCACCCTTGTTATGAATATATTCTTTGTTTTAGCGGGTGTTGCCTGGGCAACCATTAACGTTAACTCCTTCCCGATGGTTGTTGAAATGTGCTCGGGCAGTGATGTTGGAAAATATACCGGCTTTTACTACACCGCTTCAATGGCGGCCCAAATTGTTACCCCAATGCTTTCGGGTCTTTTAATGGACAATTTCGGTATGACAACCTTGTTCCCCTATGCTACCGTTTTCGTGGCCCTTGCCTTTGTGACAATGTCCCTTGTTCGCCACGGTGACTCAAGACCTGCTCCCAAAAAGGATGCTCTTGAGGCACTTGATATTGAGGACTAAACAATGATAGCAGCTTTAATTATTTTGGGAGTTTTTATTCTGCTCCTTTTATTCCTTATTTTCCCCGCTCTTCGCCGCCACCCCGACAGAAGGGTAATTTCGGGCAAATACATTGCCCACAGGGGGCTTCACGGTTTAAACGGCGTTCCCGAAAATTCCCTTTGGGCATTCGGTAAAGCGGCAGAAAAGGGATATATCATTGAAAATGATATCCATTTAACCAAGGATAATGTTGTTATTGTTTTCCACGATGACAATTTAAAGAGAATGTGCGGCGTTGATGAAAAGCCCGAAAATTTAACCCTTGAGGAAATTAAAACTTTAAATTTGGCAGGGACAAACGAAAAAATCCCAACTTTAAAAGAGTGCCTCGATTTAATTGACGGCAGGGTTCCGTTGCTTATTGAATTTAAAAGCCCTGTTCTTACCGATTATAAGCCTCTCTGCGTTGCCGCAAACGAGGTTTTAAAGGATTACAAGGGAAAATATTTCGTTCAGTCCTTTAATCCCCTTATGATGATGTGGTATAGGAAAAACCGCCCCGACATTATGCGCGGTCAGTTGGCCTCAGCTTTTTATAATGAGCCCATTCACCAAAAGCTGGCGGGAGCCCTATTTTTCAATTTCCTTTCCCGCCCCGATTTTATAGCCTACGAATATAAATATAAAAACAATTTTTTCAGGCGTTTATGCTCGCTTCTCGGTGCATTTCCCGTTGCCTGGACCTACACCGAAAAAGAGCAAATCCTAAAAACGAGAAATAGTTTTAAAACCTTTATTTTTGAAAAATTTATCCCCTAAAGGAGAGTAGACTCATGCAAAATAAGCTCCGCAAAATCCGCCAGTATAAAAAAATAGTTGAGGAACAAATTTACAAGAACAAGTGCCAGGTTGAAAACATTGTGACCTGTTCTTGTGGATATAAAACCGATAATACTATACCCGATGTAAGCACCATGACCCCCTTTGAAAACGGCGGCGATTGGGGAGAGGGTTACGACACCCACGCTTGGTTCAGATTTACCGTTACCCCTGAAACCGATAACCCCTACCTTATTGTAGAAACCGATAAAAGCGGATGGGATGCCTGCAACCCCCAGCTTATTCTCTATATAAACGGCAAAACGGTGCAGGGCCTTGATGTAAACCACAGGGAGGTACCCCTTAAAAAGGGTGAAAAGGCCGATGTTGCCATTTACGCCTACACAAGCTTTACCGTTGAAAAGGCCAAGCTTTTTGTAAGCACTGCAGAGCTGAGCCATGACGCTTTTGCCCTTTATTATGACATTGCTTATCCTTTTGATATGCTGACCTATTTAAACGATGAGTCTATAGAGTATGCAAAAATTGTTGACTATCTGTGGCGTGCCGTTTCAAAACTCGACCTTTATGAGGTAGGCTCTGATGATTTCTATGCTTCCTGCGGTGAGGCTCATAAATTTTTAGAGGATGAGTTTTACGGCAAATACTGCTGTCCTCAAAAGGCTACAACGGTGGGCATTGGTCACACACATATTGACTGCGCCTGGCTTTGGACCTTAAGGCAGACAAGGGAGAAGGTTCAGCGTTCATTCTCAACCGTGCTTGAGCTTATGAAGCGCTACCCCGAATATAAATTTATGTCATCCCAGGCACTGCTTTATAAATATCTTAAAGAGGCAGAGCCTGAACTATATGCCCAGGTTAAAGAACGCATTAAGGAAGGTCGCTGGGAATGCGAGGGCGCAATGTGGGTTGAGGCCGACTGCAATTTATCCTCCGGCGAAAGCCTTATAAGACAGGTGCTTTACGGCAAGAACTTCTTTAAAGAGGAGTTCGGCGTAGATAACAGGGTGCTTTGGCTCCCCGATGTTTTCGGCTACACTGCGGCGCTGCCACAAATTCTTAAAAAATGCGGCGTTGACTGGTTTGTAACCCAAAAGATTTCCTGGAACGATACCAACCGTATGCCCTACGACACCTTCCGCTGGGTTGGTCTTGACGGCACAGCCATAAACACTCATTTTATTACCGCTACCGATGATGAGGGTGGAAAATCCTCCAACCTTTGCACCTATGTTGGACACACAGGCGCTAAAATGGTTAACGGAACATATAAGCGCATGACCCAAAAGAATTTGAGCGATGAAGCCCTCCTTACCTTTGGTCACGGTGATGGCGGCGGCGGTCCTACACCGGGCCATCTTGAACTTGCAAGGCGTGCCGCCCGCGGTGTTCCCGGCTCGCCCAACCTTAAAATTGAATTTGCGGGAGATTACTTAAAGCGGCTGGAGAAAAATCTTGAAAGCCGCACCGATGTTCCTTGCTGGAACGGCGAGCTTTATCTTGAGTTCCATCGCGGTACATACACCTCCATTGCCAAAAATAAGCGCAATAACAGAAAGAGCGAGTTTTTATTCCAGGATGCCGAGCTGCTTGGCATTACGGCCGATAAACTTTTGAACGAGCCCTTCCCCAAGGCAAAGCTTCGCGAGGGTTGGCTGGATATTTTAACCAACCAGTTCCACGATATTATCCCCGGTTCATCCATTAAAGAGGTTTACGACCAAAGCGACATTGATTACGCTAAAATTAAGAGCATTGGCGACAGCATTGCTGATGGCGTTCGCGGCCGCATTGCCGAAAAAATTGATGCAAAACGCGGCTGGGTGGTATTTAACCCCCATTCCTTTAACACCGAGGGTCTGGTTCAAGTAAACGGCAAAACCGTTTACACAAAGGAAAAGATTTCGCCTAAGGGCTATCTTGCAACGGGCGCCTTTGTAGACACAAATACCATTAAAGTTGATGGCAAAGTTATTGAAACTCCCCATTTGCGGGTTACCTTTGATGATAGCTGGCAGATTATCTCTATTTTTGATAAGCGTGCCAGCCGCGAGGTTTTAAAGCCAGGAACTGTAGGCAACGAAATTCGCGTTTATGCCGATTATCCCGATGTTTATGATGCTTGGGAATGGCAGCCCCATTCCTGCGAGGAATATAAAACCGTTACAGAGTGCTCAAGCGTAGAATTTATTGATGATGGCGTGCGTCTTGGTATTGCCATTGTTCGCCCCTTTATGAAATCAACAATAAAGCAAACAATTTGGTTTTATGAAAATGTTTGCCGCATTGATTTCGATACAAAGGTGGATTGGCATAACAAACACCAAATGCTCAAAACGGCGTTCCCTGTTGATGTTAACACAAATTCGGCAACCTTTGATGTTCAGTTCGGCTCGGTACAGCGCCCGACACATAAGAACACCTCTTGGGATGCGGCCCGATTTGAGGTTTGCGCCCATAAGTATGCCGACATTTCCGAGGGCGGTTATGGTGTATCGATTATGAACGACTGCAAGTATGGTCACGATATCCACGATGGCGTTATGCAGTTATCTCTCCTTCGCGCTCCAACCTATCCCTATCCCGATGCTGACCAGGGAGAAAGCGTGTGCACCTACTCAATTATGCCGCATAACTGCTCCTTTAACGAATGTGATGTTATAAAGCAGGCTTATTATCTGAATTATCCTATGGTAGCTATTCCCGCCAAGGGAGAAAAGGATAGCCTACCCGCCGCATTCTCGGCAGTAACGGTAAACAAAGAGAATGTTATCTGCGAAACCGTTAAGCAGGCTGAATATGGCCAGGACACCATTATTCGTTTGTATGAATCAGCAAATATCAGAACCGATTTAGAGGTAACCCTTGGTGTACCCGCAAAAGAGGTTTACATTTGCGATATGATGGAAAACGAAACCGAAAAGCTGGAAGTTAAAGATGGCAAGGTTTGTCTTAAGGTTGGCGGCTTTGAAATTATAACCCTTAAAGTTAAGGCATAAATAATAAAGCACCCGAAAGGGTGCTTATTATTTTAAAAACAAAAATAAATCCGTGGTAACCTTCGTTACCACGGATTTTTAGGTTTAACCTTTAATTAGTCTTCGTTGCTGTAGAGGGCAACAAGCTTTTCAAGGTGAGCACGGCGAGCCTTTGCAGCCTCAGCAGCCTTATCAAAGAGCTGCTCTGCGCGCTCGGGGAAGGAGCGGGTAAGGGATGAGTAACGAGCCTCACCCATAATGAACTCCTTATAATCAGCAGTTGCAGGCTTGCTGTCAACAGTGAAGGGGTTCTTGCCCTGTGCCTTTAATGCGGGGTTGTAACGGAAGAGGTCCCAATATCCGCAGGCAACAGCCTTTCTCATCTCGTTCTGGCAGTTAACCATACCACCCTTAATAGAGTGCATTTCGCAAGGTGAGTAGCAGATGATGATGGAAGGACCGTTGTAGGCTTCAGCTTCCTTAATTGCCTTAAGGGTCTGGTTCATATCAGCGCCCATTGCAATTTGTGCTACGTAAACATAGCCGTAGGACATTGCGATTTCAGCAAGGCTCTTCTTGTTAATTGCCTTACCTGCAGCGGCGAACTGTGCAACCTGGCCAATGTTAGAAGCCTTAGATGCCTGACCGCCTGTGTTGGAGTAAACCTCGGTATCGAATACCATAATGTTTACATTTTCGCCTGCAGCGAGAACGTGGTCAACACCGCCGAAGCCGATGTCGTATGCCCAACCGTCGCCACCGAAAATCCAAATAGATTTCTTAGCAAGGTATTCTTTCTTTGCGAGGATTGCAGGAGCAGTGGGACAGCCTTGTGCAGCAGCCTTCTCAACCTCAGCAATAAGAGCCTCGGTAGCGGCAGCGTTTTTGTTAGTATCATCAAGAGTTGCAAGGTAATTTTCAGCTGCAGCCTTAAATTCATCGCTTGCCTTGTCGGAAGCGGCCATTTCCTTAACCTGTGCAATAAGGCCATCGCGGAGAGCCTTCTGGCCGAGGTACATACCAAAGCCGTGCTCTGCGTTATCCTCAAAGAGGGAGTTAGCCCAAGCAGGACCGTGACCCTTAGCGTTTACGGTGTAGGGAGATGTAGCAGCAGGACCGCCCCAGATAGAAGAACAACCGGTAGCGTTGGAGATGTACATCTTATCACCAAAGAGCTGGGTAACAAGGCGGGCATAAGCGGTTTCTGCACAACCTGCGCAGGAGCCGGAGAACTCAAGGAGAGGCTTTTTGTACTGAGAAGAGATAACGTTTGCATCAGATGCAAGACCTTCTTTTTCAGTAACATTAGCAACACAGTAATCGAATACATCCTGCTCAGCAAGCTGGGTGGACTGTGCAACCATCTTAAGAGAGTTGGTGGGACATTCGCCTACGCAAACGCCGCATCCCATACAGTCAAGGGGAGAAACGGTCATTGTATAAGAGTAACCCTTGTTGGTTGCAAGCTTTTCTTTAACAGCGTATTTGGTGTTTGCGGGAGCAGCTGCCTTTTCCTCAGCAGATAATGCAAAGGGGCGAATGGTAGCGTGGGGGCAAACAAATGCGCACTTGTTACAACCGATACAGGTTTCATTATTCCATTCGGGAACCATAACAGCAACGCCACGCTTTTCGTGTGCGGAAGCGCCCTGCTCGAAGGTACCGTCAGCGTGGTCTATAAATGCGGAAACGGGGAGAGAATCGCCGTCCATAAGACCAACAGGCTTCATAATGCCGTCAACCATCTTAATGAGCTTGGAAGCATCGGCCTTGGTTTCTGCCTTAACGTCATCGGTTGCGTTTGCCCAGTCAGCGGGAACGTCAATCTTAACATAAGCAGAAGCACCGGCATCAATAGCCTTCTCGTTCATTTCAACAATTTCTTTACCCTTCTTCATAAACTTCTGGGCCTTTTCCTTCATATAGCCGATTGCTTCCTCAGCAGGAAGAACCTTGGAAAGGGAGAAGAATGCAGACTGTAAAACAGTGTTGGTACGCTTACCTAAACCAATCTGTGCGGCAAGGTCAATAGCGTTAACGGTGTAAAGCTGAATGTTGTTTTTAGCAATGTAACGCTTTGCTTCAGCAGGCATATGCTCATTTAGCTCGTCCAGATTCCACTGGCAGTTAATAAGGAATACGCCGCCGGGTTTAACATCGTTAACCATCTTGTAACCCTTAATTACATAGGAGGGGTTGTGGCAGGCAACGAAGTCAGCTTTGTTAATATAGTAGGGGCTCTTAATGGGCTTATCGCCAAAACGAAGGTGAGAAATGGTGATACCACCGGTTTTCTTGGAGTCGTACTGGAAGTAAGCCTGAACATATTTATCGGTGTGGTCGCCGATAATCTTGATGGAGTCCTTGTTAGCGCCAACGGTACCGTCACCGCCGAGACCCCAGAACTTGCATTCAATTGTGCCTTCGGCTGCGGTGTTGGGAGCCTCTTCCTCAGGGAGGGAAAGACCGGTAACATCATCGTTGATGCCGATGGTGAACTGAGCTTTGGGAGCATCCTTAGAGAGCTCTTTATAAACTGCAAAAATGCTTGAAGGAGGAGTATCCTTAGAGCCAAGACCGTAACGACCGCCGATAACGGTGTCAACCTTTCTGCCGGTTGCAGCAAGAGCGGCAACAACATCAAGGAATAAAGGCTCACCAAGGGAGCCGGGCTCCTTGGTTCTGTCAAGAACAGCAATTTTCTTTACGGTTTCGGGAATAGCCTCAACTAATTTCTTAGCAGAGAAGGGACGGTAAAGTCTAACCTTAACAAGACCAACCTTTTCGCCTGCTGCTGTCATATAGTCAATAACCTCTTCTGCAACGTCGCAGATAGAGCCCATTGCTACGATAATCTTTTCAGCATCGGGAGCGCCGTAGTAGTTAAACAGCTTATAGTCGGTGCCAAGCTTAGCGTTAACCTTGTCCATATATTCTTCAACAATTTCGGGAACTGCATCATAATACTTGTTGCAGGCCTCTCTGTGCTGGAAGAAGATATCGCCGTTTTCGTGAGAACCGCGCATTACGGGGTGCTCAGGGTTAAGAGCGCGAGCTCTGAATGCGTTAACAGCATCCATATCGCACATTTCCTTAAGGTCTTCGTAATCCCAAACCTGAATCTTCTGGATTTCGTGGGAGGTACGGAAGCCATCAAAGAAGTTAATGAAGGGAACACGGGACTTAATGGTTGCAAGGTGTGCAACTGCGCCGAGGTCCATAACTTCCTGTGTGTTGGTTTCAGCCAGCATTGCAAAGCCTGTCTGACGGCAAGCATAAACGTCGGAATGGTCGCCAAAAATGTTAAGAGCATGGCTTGCTACGCAACGTGCAGAAACGTGGAAAACGCTGGGGAGAAGCTCACCTGCGATTTTGTACATATTGGGAATCATAAGAAGAAGTCCCTGAGATGCGGTGTAGGTTGTGGTAAGAGCACCGGCGTTAAGAGAGCCGTGAACTGTACCTGCAGCACCTGCTTCGGACTGCATTTCGGAAACCTTAACGGTTGTGCCGAAAATGTTTTTAACACCCTGTGCTGACCACTGGTCAACATAGTCTGCCATAGGGCTGGACGGGGTAATAGGATAGATACCTGCTACTTCAGTGAACGCATAGGACACATAAGCCGCAGCGTTGTTACCGTCCATAGTTTTGAATTTTCTTGCCATGGATTTTTATCCTCCTTTTATATTCGCTGTTTTGCGCACAACAAAAAAGCGTACGACAAAATCATACAAATATATTATAATATATTTGATTTCATAAGTAAATAGGAAATTATTAAAAATTTAACAATATTTTACATATAAAAACGTGGCATTTTAAAGGAAAACTTGACATTTTTACAATTTCGGTATAATATGTTACTATTGAAATTGTGCTTATTTTGCACCTTTCAAAATAAAAAAGTTTAAAAACGAATGGAGAAATGACAAAATGTTAGATGACCCCGGGCCTGCGAATTATATTATGGAGGTAGCTGCAGCCGGCAGTGAGCCCTCAGATTTAATTTGGAAAATTGTTTTATTGTTCTGCCTTATTTTAGTTAATGCATTTTTTGCAATGAGTGAAATTGCCATAATTTCCCTAAACGATGTTAAGCTGCAAAAAATGGCAGAGGAGGGCAATAAAAAGGCCAAAAAGGTTTTAGCCCTTGTAGAAAATCCTTCAAGCTTTTTATCAACTATTCAAATCGGCGTAACCTTAGCAGGCTTTTTAACCTCTGCTTCGGCTGCCGAAAACTTTTCAGAGCCCCTGGCAAATATTATAAGCGGCTGGCTGCCAAATGTTCCCGCAAGTCTTATTTCGGGCGTTTCGCTGGTGCTTGTAACAATTATTATTTCGTTTTTCTCTTTGGTGCTGGGCGAGCTTGCTCCCAAACGCATTGCAATGCAGTGCGGAGAGAAAATTTCCTTTGCCGTTGTGGGCATTTTGCTCTTTATTAAAAGCGCAATGAAGCCCTTTATTAAGCTTCTTTCCTTTTCAACCAACCTTGTTGTTCGCCTCTTTGGCTTTGACCCCAATGCAAGCGAGGAAACAATGACCGAGGAAGAAATCCGAATGATGGTTGATGCCGGTGAGGAAAAGGGCGTTATTGAGGAAAGCCAAAAGGAAATGATTAACAATATTTTCGAATTCGATGATATTGTTGCCGCCGACGTTATGACACACAGAACCGATATTGAGGCGGTTGAAATTAACGATAAAATTTCCGATGTTATTGAAAAGACCGTTGAGGCGGGTTATTCAAGACTCCCCGTTTTTGAGGAAGAGCTTGATAACATTAAGGGTATTATCTATGTTAAGGATTTACTGCCCTATGTTGGAAAGCGCGTTCCAAGCGAAGTAAAAATTGCCGATTTAATGCGTTCGGCAGAGTTTGTTCCCGAGTCAAAGCGCTGCGGCGATTTATTTAATGAAATGACCGAAAAGCGCCTTCAGATGATTTTTGTCTGCGATGAGTATGGCGGCATCGCCGGCCTTGTTACCATTGAGGACCTGCTTGAATCCATTGTTGGTAATATGCAGGATGAATATGATAACGAGGATGAGGAGTTTGAGCAGGTGAATGAAACCACCTACACCTTCGACGGCACCACCGATATTGAGGAACTTACCGAGGTCTTTGGAATTCAGCTTCCCGAGGGCGAATATGACACCATCGGCGGCTATATTATGTCGGAGCTTGGCCGAATCCCCGGCGAAGATGAGCATCCTCAGGTTACCTACGAGCGCCTTTTATTTACCGTTTTAGAGGTGGATGAAAGAAGAATAGAGCGGGTTAAGGTTGAGCTTCTCCCCGAAGAAGAAACCGAGGAAGAAACCGACGAAAAGCCCAGGAAAAAGGATAAAGAATAAGAAAAAGAGCTTGGTGAAAGCCAGGCTCTTTTAATTTTATTTAATTTTCTCTTCCACAACATTTGCGGTGTTGTCGAGGTAATTTGTGTTAAGCTTTTCAATATCGCCTGCATCGCTTAAAGCCGCAAGGGAGGTATCGATAGGCATTTTATCAAGGAGGGGTACACTAAGTTCTTTAGCAATGCTCATCACGTCGCTTTTGCCAAAAATGCGGAACTCCTTGCCGCAGTCGGGGCATTTAACATAGCTCATATTTTCAACTATTCCAAGAACGGGAATGTTCATCATTTTTGCCATATTATAGGCCTTTTTAACAATTAAAGAAACAAGGTCCTGCGGGGAGGTTACAATAACAATGCCATCAAGGGGAATGGACTGAAAAACGGTTAAGGGAACATCGCCTGTGCCGGGAGGGCAGTCGATAAAGAGGTAATCAAGGTCGCCCCACATAACATCGGTCCAGAACTGTTTAACGGCGCCCGCAATAACAGGGCCGCGCCAAACAACGGGGGACTCGGCATTTTCCATAAGCAGATTTATGGACATAAGCTTTATTCCAGAGGCGGTAATTTCGGGCATAATGCCATAATCGTTGGATTTTGCTCTTGCGTTAACGCCGAACATTTTAGGAATTGAGGGACCTGTTATATCGGCATCAAGAAGGCCGACCTCATAGCCCTTTCGCTTCATTAAAACGGCAAGAGATGCCGAAACCATTGATTTACCAACGCCGCCTTTACCGCTTACAACGCCGATAACCTTTTTAATGTTGTTAAACTCGTTAGTGGGCTCTAAAAGGGAAGCGGGCTCCTTTTTTGCACTTTTGCAGCCTGCGCAATTACCGTCGCAGGAGGTGCTGTTACATTTTCTTTCTTCTGCCAATTTAAACATCTCCAAAAAAATAACTTACAGTATTGTTTTATTATTATACTCCTTCAAACCTAAATTTTCAATGATTAAGCATTAAAATCAGTGAAAATTTTTCTTTTGCAGCTTTCGGGGGAATAATCAAAGCGGTCGATATGGTTATCAAAATTAAAATATGTTATTTCGGGTGAATAATCTCCCGAAAAAGAGTCAATAATAATAAGTTTAACCTTCATTTTATCGCTCATTATGTTTTTAATGTAAACCCCTGCCAAATCTCCCACCTTAACCCCGCTTTTAAGCTCCGCCAGGCCTGCGAGATTTGGGGTAAGCTCAACAAAAATGCCGTAATCCTCAACCGAGCGCACAACACCTGTCACAGTCTGCCCAACGGAAAATAAATCAGCGTTTTCCTGCCAGGTGCCAAGGAGTTCCTTGTGGGTCAGCGTTATTTTACCGTCGGCGGAAATATCCTTAACAACCGCTTTAATATCATCCCCAACCTTAAAACGGTCTTTAGGGTGAGAAATGCGGGAGACCGAAATAGAATCAATAGGTAGCAGCGCCGGCACGCCGCAGCCGATATCACAAAAGGCACCGAAGGATTCAAGGTGGGTTATTTTAGCGCCGATAACATCCCCCTTTATAAGGGTTGATAAAAATTCTGCGCGACATTTTTCCTGGGCTTTCCGTCTTGACAGCATTGCCACAAGTTTGCCGTTTTCATCACTTGCGAGCTCATCGACAACAAAGCAAACAGGCTTTCCCACGCGGGAGATAAGGGCGATATCGCGGGTGGAATTTTCCTTTATTCCAATGGCCCCCTCCTCGCGGGGGATAATGCCCTTTACAGAGCCTAAATCAACCAGCAAATTGTGTTCACTGTCACAAACATAGGCCACACTTTCTAAAATTTCCCCTGTTTTTACAGCCTCACTTAAAAAAGATGGAGTAAAGGTGTTTTTACGGTTTTGGCGGGAGGCGGTAAGCCAACCCTCAGGAAAAAAGGCGTTCACGGTTTTTCCTTCCTTTCTTTTTGCGTTTTTGTTAAATTATATGAATTAAAACTTGTTAAAATTCCCCTTTTTTCTTGCGTTTTAATACTATATATGGTAAAATAAAATGAATAATTATTGAAAGGTGGACCAAATGTTATGAAATGTCCATATTGCGGTTTTGAAGAAAGCAAGGTAATTGATAGTAGACCTACCGATGAGGGCGAAAAAATTCGCCGCAGGAGAGAGTGCCTTAACTGCACCAAGCGCTTTACAACCTATGAGCAGATTGAATCCCTGCCCATTATGGTTATAAAGAAGGATAAAACCCGTGAAACCTTTAATCGCGATAAGCTTTTAACAGGTATGCTTCGCGCCTGCGAAAAGCGCCCTGTTTCCATTGACCAGATGGAAAGCATGATTGACGAGATTGAAACCACCATTCAGAACACTTTAGACCGCGAGGTAACCTCGGAAAAAATAGGCGAGCTTGTTATGGATAAATTAAAGGCTGTTGATGAGGTAGCCTATGTTCGCTTCGCCTCGGTTTATCGCCAGTTTAAGGATATTAACACCTTTATGAGTGAGCTTAATAAGCTGCTTAAAAATCAGTAATATATTTCCCATAGGAGTTTTAAGGCAATGACCCAAAACGAAAAAATGGCAGAGCTTTTGCTGCCCGATATTAACAAAACACCTGATTTCTATGAAAACCTTTACCCCGCCAGGAATTTGCCCGAGGGGGCAAGGGTTGTTCGTGTTGCGCCCAGCCCCACAGGATATCTTCATTTAGGCACCCTTTTTGCGGCGCTTGTAAACCGCATTACCGCAACCTCAACAGGCGGCGTTTTCTTTACCCGCATTGAGGACACCGATAAGAAAAGGGAAATTGAGGGCGGCATTGAGAATATTATTGATGGCCTTAATCGCTTTGGCATTGCCATTGATGAGGGCTTTATTTCGGGCACTAATGAAAAGGGTGATTACGGCCCCTATCAGCAAAGCCACCGCGCCGAAATTTATCAGACCTTTGTTAAAAAGCTGATAAAGGAGGGTCTTGCCTATCCCTGCTTTTGCACTGCAGAGGAGTTAGAGGCTGTAAGAAACCAGCAGGAGGCCGCCAAAATCAGGACAGGCTACCACGGCAAGTGGGCAAAACACAGGGATATAACCTTCGAGGAAGCCGAAAAGCTTATAAACGAGGGCAAGCCCTATGTTATCCGCCTTAAATCAATGGGCAGTGAGGAAAACAAGGTTATTTTTGAGGATGCCATTAAGGGCAAAATTGAGATGCCCGAAAACGATGAGGATTTTGTTCTTCTTAAATCTGATGGTATACCCACCTACCATTTTGCTCACGCTATTGATGACCACCTTATGCACACAACACACGTAATTCGTGGCGATGAGTGGATTTCCTCGGTACCGAAGCACATTCAGCTTTTTAAAACCCTTGGCTTTAAGGTGCCTAAATTTGCCCACGTTTCTCCCATTATGAAGCTGGACAACGGCGCAAAGCGCAAGATTTCAAAGAGAAAAGACCCCGAGGCCGCCGTTCATTTCTTTGCAGAGCAGGGCTACGAAGCCGAAAGTGTTATTGAATATTTAATGACAATTGCCTCCTCTGATTTTGAGGACTGGCGCCGCGCCAACCCCGATGCATCGTACAAGGATTTTAAATTTAATCTTAAGAAGATGAGCGTTTCGGGCGCCCTTTTTGATGAGGTAAAACTCACCGATGTAAGCAAAAACCGCATCAGCCGAATGAAGAGCGGCGAGGTTTATGAAAAAATAACCGCCTGGGCGAAGGAATTTGACAGCGATTTTTATTCGCTGTTAACTGCCGACCCCGACTTTACAAAGGCGATGCTTGCCATTGACCGCGATGATGCCGCAAAGCCCCGAAAAGACCTTGCAAAGTGGAACGAGGCAAAGGATTATTTCGCATTTTTCTTTAATAACCTGTTTGTTCCCGATTACACCCTGCCCGAAAATATTACGGGGGCTGATGCCAAGGCATTTTTAGAGCTTTATAAGGGCGTTTATGACCCCGCTGATGACAGACAGGGCTGGTTTGATAAAATTAAGGGTCTTTGCCCTGGCCTTGGCTTTGCCGAGCAGACCAAGGATTATAAGCAAAATCCCGATGCCTATAAGGGCCACGCGGGAGATTTAAGCACCGTGCTTCGCATTGCCGTAACAGGCAGGCGCAACACACCCGACCTTTGCTCAATTATGCAGGTGCTAGGTAAAACAGAGTGCTTTAAGCGCATTGATGATATGATTTCCAATATTTAGGAGTTTTAAGATGGACGAGATTAAAACCATAGAAAACGAGGAGCTAAAGCCCTCTAACTTTATTCACGATTTTATTGATGAGGATTTGGAAAGCGGCGTTTACCCTTATGTTCAAACTCGTTTTCCCCCCGAGCCTAACGGCTATCTTCACATTGGCCACGCAAAGGCTATTTGCATTGACTTTGGCACCGCTGAGAAATACGGCGGCAAGTGCAATTTGCGCCTTGATGACACCAACCCCACAAAGGAAGATGTGGAATATGTTGATGCCATTGTAGAAGATATCAAATGGCTTGGCTTTACCCCCGATAATATCTATTTCGCTTCGGACTATTTTGATTTTATTTATGAATGTGCCGTAAAGCTTATTGAAAAAGGTCTTGCCTACGTTTGCGATTTAACACCTGAACAAATGAGGGAATACAGAGGCACCTTAACCGAGGCAGGAAAAGAGAGCCCCTATAGAAACCGTTCTATCGAGGAAAACCTTGACCTGTTCCGCAGAATGACCGAGGGCGAATTTGAAAACGGCGCAAGGGTTTTAAGGGCCAAAATTGATATGGCTTCCTCAAACCTTAATATGCGCGACCCCATTATTTATCGCATTATGAAGGTTCCCCATCACAGAACAGGGGATAAGTGGTGCGTTTATCCTATGTATGATTTCGCCCACCCCTTATCCGATGCCAAGGAGGGTGTAACCCACTCCCTTTGCTCTTTGGAATTTGAAAACCACAGACCCCTTTATAATTGGTTTTTAGAGGCGCTGGAAATTCCTATGCCCCCAAGGCAGATTGAGTTTGCAAGAATGAATGTAAATTATACTTTAACCAGTAAAAGAAAGTGCTTAAAGCTGGTTGAGGATAATTTGGTTTCAGGCTGGGATGACCCCAGAATGGCAACCCTTTGCGGAATGAGAAGAAGGGGCTACCCTGCCGAGGCAGTCAGAAACTTCGTTGAAAAAATCGGCGTTTCAAAGGCACACAGCGTTATTGACTATGCCTTACTTGAATCCTGCGTTAGAGATTATCTCAATATCGAGGCCGACCGCGCTATGGCGGTGCTGCGCCCCTTGAAAATTGTTATTGATAACTATCCCGCTGATTTAATCGAGGAAATTGAGGTTGATATTAACCCCAATAAGCCGGAACTTGGTAAGAAAAAGGTTACCTTCTCAAATGAGCTTTTCATTGAGCAGGATGACTTTATGCTGGACCCGCCCGGAAAATATTTCCGCTTGTGTCCCGCAAAAGAGGTTCGCTTAAAGGGCGCTTATTATATTAAGTATGCCTCCCACGAAACCGATGAAAAGGGCAACATAACCGTTGTTCACTGCACCTATGACCCCGAAAGCCGCGGCGGTGAAACCCCCGATGGCAGAAAGGTTAAGGGAACACTCCACTGGGTTAACGCAAGGGACTGCGCCACAGCCACCGTTCGCCTTTACGATAGGCTTTTCGTTGTTGAAAATCCCTCGGATGAGGAGGGCGTTTCCTCCTTTGCCGATAACCTTAACCCTGATAGCTTAACCGTTCTTGAAAACTGCAAAATTGATGCAGATTTAAAGAACGCCAAGGTAGGGGATACCTTCCAGTTTATGCGCCAGGGTTATTTCTGCATTGATAAGGACAGCAGCGAGGATAATTTGATTATCAACCGTACAGTTGCCCTAAAAGATTCTTTTACAAAGAAATAGGGTAGAGCGAATAATCCAAACCCGCCTCAAAGAGGCTTATTTCGGCGCTTTTTACCCATTCCATTCTTGCAAGGCGTCAGCCTTACTGCGCCTGTACTGAATAAAAATCACTCGAAATCTTCTCTCTTTGAGGTCAAAGATTTTTAAAAGAGCGAATTTTTGTTCAGACGCGGCACAAAACGCAGTTAATCCTGACGGATTAACGAGTATTTTAACAAAGTATGAGCGAAAATCCGCCTTTTAAAAACGGAGTTCGGATTATTCGCTCTACCCTAAGGAAAAAATGATGAGAATTAAAAGCATTTTTGATTTTTTAAATGAAAAATTTCCCGTGTCAACCGCGTGTGATTTTGACAATGTGGGGCTTTTAATCGGCAATAAAAACAGGAGCGTTACCAAGGTTTTGGTAGCGCTCGATTGCACAAATGCGGCGATTGATGAGGCGATTAAAATAGGCGCCCAGCTTATTATCACCCACCACCCTGTGATTTTTGAGCCGATAAAAAGCATTGATGCGGATGAAAAAATAGGAAAACTCCTTGAAAACAAAATTTCGGTTATCTCAATGCACACAAATTTTGACCAAGGGGTAAATGGCGTTAACGATGTTTTGTGCCAAAAAATCGGGCTTCAAAATGTTGAACGTTATACCGCGCAGGATGGTTATATTTTAAATGTAGGCAAGGTTGATAACCTTACGGCCGATGAGTTTGCAGGGATTCTTAAAACCGCTCTTAACACAACCGTTCGTTTTACCGATTCTAAAAAACGAATAAACACGGTTATGGTTTGCTCCGGGGCAGGCGGCGGCTTTTTAGGTGACGCCGAAATTTTCGGCGCCGATGCGCTGGTTGCCGCCGATATTAAGCATTCGGTATTTATTGAGGCCGATGAAAAGGGCATTTGCCTTTTTGATGCAGGGCATTTTGAAACCGAGGATATTGCCGTTGAGCCTTTAAAGGAAATACTCCAAAATGAGTTTAAAAATATTAAGTTTTTCACAAATCACTATTATCCTGTAAAGAAAATTTAAAAATGACAAGTGAGCAAAAAAGAGAAAAAACGAGAAAAACGGAGAAAAACGGAGCATTTGTTTTTTAAATTAAAATTTTGAAAAATAAGTGTTGACAAGTGGTTTTACCTATGATATGATAGATAAGCTCACGAAAATATGAATGGAGGAAAAAGTATGTCTACTTTTATGGCAAAAGCAGAAAATGTACAGCGCAAGTGGTACATTGTTGATGCAGCAAACAAGCCCCTTGGCCGTGTTGCTGTTAAGGTTGCCGATTTGCTTCGCGGCAAAGGCAAGCCCGAGTTCACTCCTCATGTTGACTGCGGTGACCACGTTATCGTAATCAATGCTGAAAAGGCAGTGCTCACTGGTAATAAACTTGAAAAGAAATTCTATCGCCGTCACACCGGCTTCGTTGGTGGTCTTAAAGAGGTTAAGTATGCAACTCTTATGAGCACCCGCCCTGAAAAGGCAATGGAGCTTGCTGTTAAGGGAATGGTTCCCGATACAACAATCGGCAGAAACGCATTAACCAGACTTCGTGTTTACAAGGGTGCAGAGCACAAGCATGCTGCTCAGAAGCCCGAAGCACTTGAATTTTAATGAAGGGAGACAGAAACAATGTTTGAAGGCAATCCTTATTTCTACGGTACCGGCAGAAGAAAGAGTTCTGTCGCCCGCGTTCGCGTTTATAACGGAACTGGTAAAATCACAATTAACGACCGCGACATTGATGATTATTTCGGTCTTGAGACTTTGAAGCTCATCGTTCGCCAGCCCCTTAACATCACCGATACTCTCGGCAAGTTCGATATCGTTTGCCGTGTAGCAGGCGGCGGTGTTACCGGCCAGGCAGGTGCAATCCGTCACGGTATTGCTCGTGCTCTTCTTCAGTTCAACGAGGAGCTCCGCCCCGCCCTTAAGAAGGCAGGCTTACTCACTCGTGACCCCAGAATGAAAGAGCGTAAGAAATACGGTCTTAAAGGCGCACGTAGAGCACCCCAGTTCTCAAAGAGATAATCTGTATTATTTCAAGAACAACAAAAACCCCGAAACCATCACGGTTTTCGGGGTTTTCTTTTTACCTTGTTTTTTGCTTTGGTGCAAACTTGGTGCAAGTTTTTTAAGGACTATGACACACAAGATGTCATAGTCCTTTCTTGAGTCCTTATAATTCAATTAGACCATCAATATCGCCTTTGATGAACTTGATATCTCTTTTGCCCGAATGAGCACTTGGGAAACTATCGCGCACACAAAAACTATGGGGTACGGCTTCGGGGTGACCCATAATTTTTGCAACTGCTTTTTGAATCTCTACGAAAAACTCTTTTTGCTTTTCAGGTTGTTGCTTTAACAGAGTATTAACTTCATTCTCCCAAACAATATGTGCTACTAACTGATTGCTGTTTTCGGGGTGAGTTTGGATTTCACACAGTTTTACCTTGTCAGAAGAGAGTATTGCTCGTTCGATATCAAAATTATAAATCTGCTTGCCTTCAATTACGGAAAAATCGCTCTTTCTTCCTAACACAACAAGGCTGCCATCTTCATTCATATAACCGATGTCGCCTGTCTTGCTCCACCGTTCACCATTTTCGTCAATATAGAAAAACTCATTAGTGGCATCGGGGTTATTGAAATACTCAATCATACCAATTTCGGTTTTAACCAAAATATTGCCGCGCTCACCGTATTTCAACTCTTTAAAGTTGTCGTTAAAAATAGCAACAGTTGTAATGTCAGGAAGAGGAATACCCGATGCAGTGTTGGAAAACTTGTGCGATGTAATATCCGTTGTTACGGTTGCACCACACTCACATTCACCATAACCATTGAGCAATCTAGCATTTGAACCATGGGTCTTAAACACATTCTCAATGTTTGCTATATCCTTCTCTGTCAGCGGTTCACCTCCTTCAACAGGATATTTTAAAAAGGCCAAAGACTTGCCTTTAAGCAATTTTAAACTCTTCTCAAAAGTAAAACCTTGGTACATTGATGTGTTGGTTAATATGTATTCGGGTTTGAACTTTAAGACATTCTTCACGAATATGGTGTGGTCAAATCTTGGGTCAATACATACTTGAACACCAAATGAAAGAGGAAAGTTAATGCCTAAGCTAAGTCCTGTAGAGTGCCAAGGTGGGATGTTTTGATAAACCTTTTGTTTCCTTGAAGTGTCAAAACCTGAATTGCCATAAGCATTGATTAATTTTTGAAAACTATCAACAGACAACACAATTCCCTTGGATGCACCTGTTGTGCCGCTCGAATAAACCATTGCTTGTGCTTTTTTCGGTTCGTAAGAATCAGCAGTTACATCGTTTTGGCAAGCACCATTCTTGATAAAGGTTTTCCATGCGACTTCGTTGGTGCTATTGTTGATTTTGTACTTCGGTGTTACAAATCGCAAAACCGTAGAGTTCATCATTGGCAAAACAACAACTTTTTTGTCGGTGTCTTTATTAAGAGATTCCTTGAACTTTGGCAAGAACTTATCCACTATAATGATAAGTTTGCTTTTGCATTCGTCAATACGAGCCATAAGTTCTTCGGGAGTGTAGAAAGGTGAAATTACATTGGCAACCGCACCGATTTTGCTTATTGCATAAAAGGCATAAATTACTTCGGGTGTAGTAGTTGAGCAAATAGTTACATAATCGCCCTTCTTTACACCATATGCTACCATAGATTTGGCAACAATATCGGTATTCTTTATTAGTTCACCGAAAGTGATTTTCGCCCCAAAATATTCAAGAGCGATTTCACTAGGATAATCAGCATTGTTTTTGATTAATCCTTGATACGGTGTAGTGTTGAGAAATATGCTACGCTTTTCTATACCTTCATAAAAATACTCCCAAGGTTTATCTATTGACGGATATCCCGTCATTTGTTTTTTGTCCATTTTTGAACCCCCTGTTTAATAAAAAAGTGCGCCCCGAAGGGCGCACCGAAAAATGCTTCCCTCAATGTTGCTACACATCTGCACAAAGTCAGGAAGAGAGAATACATTTTTACCAAATAGTATTCCCTAACTTGTGCATATTCAGATGTGTAGCCCCTACAGTATAACACAAAGGCTTTCATTTATCAACGGTTTTCACAAAATTATGCAATCTTCTTGAGTCATAACGATTCTTAATAGAATCATTATGACTCTTTTTCTTTATATAAGTGTCTTGAAGATGACCTCATTTCTTAAATACGAAGATAGCAGTGTGAAACAAAAATCACACTGCTATTTTTTGTGTTATATTGAAAACAATGTCGCTTTTTGATATAATAATTAAAATTAAATATAAAATTCTTAATGATGAAAAGAGTGTTTTAATGAAAATGAATGTTTTTGACCAAAACAAGCCAAGAAAGATTAATAGCAAAAACAATATCTTTGCTGAATTTTTGCAAAAAAGTGGTTTGTATGACGAAATAGAAATCACAAAGGACAATATATTCCATTTGATTGATTTAATTGATGGCAAAGTAAAGATAGATGAGTTTTGTCCGTCTTGTAAAGAAAAACGAGTCTTTGAAGCAAAACCTATTATATTTTATAAATATTTAGAACAGGAAAATCTTCACATCCCAAATTCGCTTGCAGAAGAGTTGGAATTTTTACAACAACTTGGCATTAGTAAAACTATTAAGACAGAAGATGGTTCTACAACTCCGCTGTGGGATTGGACAAATTGGCAAGTTGAAGAGGATTGCAGATTAATGGTATTTCGGTTTTCCTGTTCTATGGATGAGTCTCACAAATTGGATTATATCGTAGTAACTGATGGTTATAAGTTTAAAAAAGTGGGTCAGTTTCCATCAGTGGCAGATTTGTCTTTCCCTGAACTTAAAGAATATAATAAAATTCTTTCAAAGGATGATTTAAAAGAATTTAGGCGAGCAATCGGACTTTTTGCACAAGGAATAGGAGTGGGCTCCTTTGTATATCTGCGTCGGATTTTTGAACGAATTATAGATACGGCAAAAGGGAAAGCGATTAGCGACGGAGTCTTTGACGAGCAAACTTATAAAGATGCCCATGTTGATGAAAGAATAAAGATGCTAGCAAACTATTTACCAAAAACATTGGTTGAGAGCCCAGTTTTTTATGGTATAGTTAGCAAGGGAATACACGAATTAAGCGAGCAAGAATGTATCGACTATTTCCCTGTGTTACGAGATTTTATATTTATGATTTTACGTCAATGGGAGCAGATTCGTAAAGAGGAAGAAGCAGAAAAACAATTAAAAGCTTCATTGAGTAAAATTGCAAACAACATCAAGCAATCAGAATAAATATAGCGCAAAAATCTTGGTGCAAATTTGGTGCAAAACTTTATGAAACAACATAAACATTCTGCAACGATATTCAATTTTGGCAATACAAAACACCACAATATACACGATTTTCAACGATATTACACGATATAAACGGTACACCGAAAACTCAAAACGTTAGTCGAGAGAATTTGCACAAAAACAAAATCCGCAACCTTTTGGTTGCGGATTTTTTGTTTATCGTTTTGAGAACAGTTATATTCGGCATTAGCCGAGTTATATTCGCTTCGCGAGTTTTAAAGGCGAATATAATATCACTGAAAAACTTTTTTGGGTTAGAACAATGCGGGTGGGTGATTTTTTATATTTCTATTTCGCAAATAAGTTGTGCAGTGCTGTCGGTTCCAACGTAAATTTTGGCTTTTTTGTGGATTTCAGAAAATCCGGATTGAGCGGTCCAAACACAGTAGCTGTCGACGGGAATGGGAATTTCAATTTTTTTCTTTTCCTTTGCATTTAAGAACACCTTTTTAAAAGCTTTAAGTTGCTTTTCGGGCATTTTCAAAGGTCCGCTTTTAAGGCCGATGTAAACCCCGATAACTTCACTGCCTGAAATTTCAGATTTGTTCTCAATTTCCAAATTAACCTTTTGTTTTGTTACCTTGATGTTTGAAATTTCAAACCTTGAATAAGAAAGGCCAAAACCGAATGGGTAAAGCACGGGATTTTTACAGTTGACGTAACCCCCAATAGCGGTTACCGAGTTATAACAAACAGGAAGTGCGGCGGAATCGCTCGGGAGGGTTACAGGGAGCTTACCCGAGGGGTTAATTTTGCCGGAACAAATATGGGCGATGGCACTTCCACCCTCTTGGCCGGGATAAAATGCCAAAATAAGGCCGTCACTCTTTTCGGAAACTTCGGTAAGTTCATAAGCCCTACCCGCAATCACAATGCTGATTATAGGCTTGTTTAACTTTTTAAGTTCGTTTAATAAATTAAGTTGATTTTGGGGCAATTTAAGGCTTGCAACGTCGCAACCTTCTCCGCAATCCATAAAAGCTTCGCTTTCAACAACTGCGCCGTTATCAAGATATTTCGCACCGAAGTTTCTGACACTGCTGCCTCCTAGGCAAAGGCAAATGACGTCGCAGTTTTTTGCTTTACTTATTACGTTTTCAGTGTCGCTTTCTTCGCCGAAAGACCAACCTTTTTCAAAAACACAGTTTTGGAAGGTGTCAGAGAAGGCCTCTTTGACGGTTGTACCCAAACCTTCCTTTTTAGGAGAGGTGTAGTCGCCAAGGGCAAAGTAAATATCATCGGCATTTTCACCTAGAAGCAAAATCTTCGTATCCTTTTTAAGGGGTAAGACGTTGTTGTTCTTAAGCATAATGATGCCTTCACACGCGGTTTTGTAGGCGAGCTTTTCGCAGCTTCCGCTTGTGAGAAAATCGCTAACGCTATCTATTTCGCTTTCTTTAAAAAGACCGATTTCAAATTTTTTCTCAAGCACCTTTATAACGGCCTGGTCAATTTCTCTTTCCGATAAATTGCCCTTTAAAACCTCATCTTCAAGAGCGGCAAAGTTTCCGCCGTCACCTAGGCTTAAATGAATACCTGCGTTAAGGCAAAGCTTTGCCGCCTCGGCCTTTGAGAGGCCCAGCATATCGGCGGCAGTGTTAACACCAAAGCCGTCGGAAATAACGACACCGTCAAATTTCAAATCATTCTTTAAAACATCGGTTAAATAGCGCCGATTTGCGTGCATAGGCACACCGTCGAAGCTATTATAAGCTACCATAATAAAGTCGGCACCGTTATCCACTGCTGCCTTTGCAACGGGAATGTGAAAATTCATAAGTTCGTTTTCACCCACCGACACATTGGCAATGTTTTTGCCACCTTGGCAGTTGCCCGCGCCAACAAAGTGTTTGGCACACATTAAGGCGCCGCCTTTTTTAACACCTCTTGTAGCGGCGGCGGTTAACGCACTTGCTAAACAGGTGTCTTCGCCAAAGCATTCTTCGCTTCTTCCCCAACGGGGGTCGCGACACAAATCAAGAAGGGTAAAAAATGCAACGTGATTTTTTGAAAGGGCAATTTCTTTGCCGATTGCGGCGCATTCCTCTTCAAAAAGTTCAGGATTAAAGGTTGCGCCAACACAAAGATTAACAGGATAAGAAACACTGTCAAGTGACTGCATTCCGTGACTTGCTTCAATTTCAATAAGGGTGGGAATGCCGAGACGTGTGTTGTTTTTAAGATAATTTTGCAGTTTCGCAGCGGCACTTTGGCGCATTTGCAAGGTTATGCCGGTGTTATAATCACGCTTTGTCCAAGGGTCAGCACGAAGCAGTCCGCTTAAACCACCCATGCCACCGAACTCTTTGACCGTGTCACAAAACTCGTTATTGAAAACAATGTCATCGCCGTCTCTGCAGTAGGCGCGGTAGCCGCCGACAGTCTGGGCGATTTGACCGATTTTTTCTTTCAGAGTCATTTTTGCGCAAAGTTCTTTTGCAAGGTTTAAAAATTCACCCACAAGAATCGCTTCCTTTAGATAATATCAATAACCTCAACGGCGCCTGTTCTGTGATAAAGAGAGGGGGTTATCATAATGGTGTAGCCTCTGCCTGCATCGCTTGTCCACTCGGCAGGGTGTTTTCTGGGCAGCGCAGTGGCGGCAAGGAGCATCATAATTGCGCCGCCGTGCATAACAGCAGCGGCATTTGTAATGTTATTTTTCATCATATCGTTAACGATTTCGTTAAGCCCTAAGCAAATGCGCTTTGTAAATTCGGCATTGTCCTCACCCTCAGGGGGCGCGGAAATTTTACCCGAAATAAAGTCCTTATATTCTGGGGTGTTTTCAAGCTCTGCGGCAGTTTTATTTTCGAAAATGCCGAAATTAAATTCCTTTAAATTTTCAACCGCCATTTGCTCGGTGTCGCCAAAAAGAATGTTGGCGCTCTGCCTTGCGCGAAGCAGGGGAGAGGTGTAAACCTTGCGAACATTGGGGTATTCAATTAGCCCTTTAAGCTCAAGCAGTTCATTTACACCATCGGGAGATAGGGGCAGGTCGGTTACGCCGATATATTTTCCCTGTAAATTGCCATCGGTAATACCGTGGCGGATTAAATGAATTTTATAGGTTATCATAAGCTTTCCTCCAGCTGGGCAATAATTTCATTGGAAACGAGCATTCCCTTAACGGTAAGGCTCACTGTGTTATTGTTAAATGTGCAAAGTCCGTTTTTTTCAAAAAGTTTAATTTTATTTATAAAAGCGGCGCTGGGCACAATGTTATATTCGTTTTTAAGTTCGCTTAAACTGAGCCCCTCCTTAAGGCGCAAATTAAGCATTATAAATTCGTTAACATCTCCACCCTCACTATCGAAAACCGTTTCGGGGCAGGTGATAAATTTAGTAATATCGGCAGTGTAGAAAAAGCGCTTGCCCCCTAAAAATGAGTGGGCGGCGGGGCCAATGCCTAAATATTCACCGCATTTCCAATAGTTAACATTATGGCGGGAGGCCTTGCCGTTTCTCGCAAAGTTTGAAATTTCGTAATGCTCATAGCCTGCGTTCTGCAGAGTGTGTGATACAAGCAAATACTGCTCTGAAATTTCATTTTCATCGGGTAGATTAAGGCTATTCTTAATTTTAAAAAGTGGGGTGTTTTCCTCAATTTTTAAAATGTATGCCGAAATATGCTCGGGGGAGAGGGAAACAAAAAAATCTAAAGTATTTTTTAATGTTTGCTCATCTGAATCGGGGAGCGCCAGCATTAAATCAAGGGAAATATTTTTAAAGCCTGCCTTTCGGGCGTTTAAAAAGGTTTCCTCGGCGGTTTTTCTGTTATGCAGTCTGCCAAGGGCTTTAAGCTCATTATCATTACCGCTTTGAACGCCAATGGAAAGGCGGTTAACACCCGCCTTAATAAGCCCTGCAAAAAGGGCTTCGGTGGCGCTTTGGGGGTTAACCTCAACCGTTATTTCTGCATTATTTAAAACCTTAAAATTTTCTTTAACACAGTCTAAAATCTCGCAAAGAAAATGGGCGGGCAGGGCAGAGGGTGTGCCGCCACCGATATAAATGGAACTAATGGGGCGAAAAATATTTTCGCCCCATTTTCTAATTTCCTTTAAAAGTGCATTTTTGTAAAGCTCCTTTTTTGTAGGGTCGCCCGCTAAACTGTAAAAATCGCAGTAGCGGCATTTGGCCTCGCAAAAAGGAATATGTAGGTATAAACCTAAACTTTTATTAGTCAAGAATATCTCCTGTGCAGCTGCCGGGGATACCTGCAGCGTTGGCTTCATCGGTGTCAAGATGCATTGCAAGAGCATAGGAATCGCTTACTCTGGCTACAACATCATCAAAAATAAGTGCTCTGCCCTCGGTAGGGATTTTAACCTTAACAATCTGGGAATCGGTGATACCATATTTCTCGGCATCGGCCTTGGTCATATGAATGTGGCGCTTTGCGGCAATAACACCGCAGGGGATTTCAACCTCACCGCAGGGGCCAACCAGCTTGCAGGTGCCGCTGCCTTCAATGTCACCGGACTCACGAACGGGAGCCTTAACGCCGATGGAACGTGCATCGGTTAAAGAAAGCTCAACCTGAGTTGCCTTGCGGCAGGGACCGAGAATGGAAACGCCGGGAAGCTCTTTTTTGGTGCCTACAACGGTAACGCGCTCTTCACAAGCGAACTGACCGGGCTGGGAAAGGTCCTTTTTAGGGGTTAATTCATAGCCCTTGCCAAAAAGGGTGTCAAGGTCCTCACGGCTAACATGCACATGGCGTGCAGAAATTTCAACTAAAACGGGTTTCATTTTGCTTTTCTCCTTTAAAATGTTTTTTACAACAATATTTTACCATAAATTAAAAATTTTTCAATGGGTTTATTAAAAATGATTTTAACCGTTGACTAAAGGATAAAAAAAGGATAAAATAAGATAAAGAATAATTGCTTTTACGGAGGTAAAAATAAATGAGCGAAGAATATAATCCCGATATTGTAACCCTTTCTGATGATGAGGGTAAGGAGTATACCTTTGAGGTGCTTGATGCTATTGAATGTGACCTTGGCCGCTATCTTGCCCTGCTTCCTGTTTTTGATGACCCTCAAAAGCTGCTTGATGATTCAGGCGAGCTTGTAATTGTTAAGGTAGAAGAGGAAAACGGCGAGGAATTTTTCAGCGAGATTGAGGATGACGATGAGTATGATACCATCGCCGATGCCTTTGTTGACCGTTTGGCCGATAAATTCGAGATTGATGAGCAATAAATTTTAAAATCCTGCCTTGTTCGCGGACCGCGGCCTATTATAACCCTACAAGCTATTTTTAGGGAGCCTGATTTCGTGCGGCGGGTTTGCAGACCTCCCGCGGCTGTGCCGAGTTCGGAAGAAGGGAGCGCGAAACCGCACTAAAGGCACCCACCTGTCTGAGTGCAGGTTATCAATTAACCGTTTACGGCAGGGCGGGAGAAAAATTTATATTTGTAGGGGAGGGGTTTCCCCTACCGATAAACGGGTCGATGTGGGCATCGACCCCTACAAGATGTCAAAAAAAAGAGGGCTATGCCCTCTTTTTTTATTATAACAATTTCCCAACTATTTTTGCGGCGTATTTATTATATTCATCAAAGTCCATTGCCTTAATATAAAAGGCTTCAAGGTCATCGTGGCTTTGTTTTGCCTTTTGCAGGGTAGCTGCGGCGCAGTAAAGCAGTTCTTTTGCCGCTTTTTTATTAAAGTTAAGCCTTTGTCTGTGGGAGGAAAAGCCGTTTTCCTCAAAACGGCGAGCGTGAATTCTGCGGGCATCGCTTTTAAGGTGAGCGTAATCATTTTCGGTGCAAAAGGCAAGGCGCAGTTCGGGGATAATAATATGTTCTATTCTGGATAATGGGAAAAAGGCAGAGGGAACGGCGATAATATCATAACCGCTGCCTGCCGCCTGATCTAAAATGCGATTTAAGATTAAATTTGCGGCGGCACCGTTTTTATCGCTTATAATAATTTGTTTATTGCTTAATTTTTCTATGGTTGAGGATAGGAAAATGACCCCTTTTGGTGTTATTCCGCTTAAAAAACGGTAGGCTATTTTGCCGTTTCTATTTTGCTTTTTAGGCAGGTTTGCTTTATAAAGGGAATCGGCAAAGGCGAGGGCCTTTTGCCGTTTTAAAAATTTTTCCTGCAGAGAAAAACTATCTTTAAGCATTTCGCCCGCCGCCTTTATATAGCGTGCGGCAGTTTTATGCTCTGCTTTGTTTTTGGCGCTGATATATCTTATTTCCTCGGCGTTTTTCCTTAAAAATGCGGTGTTTAAAAAGCGGCCTGTGTCAAGGAGGGTCTCACTTACCCCTGTAAGCTTCGGCTCAACCGGGTGGGGCAGGGTGCCATCAAGCATAACAAATTTATCCTTTAAGAAAACGCCATCCAAACTATCGGGGTCGGAACTGCAAAGGAGCAGTTCGGGCAAAAAGCCCTTATCGCGGCATTTTGCGGCGGCATATTTCATAAGTGTTGATTTGCCGCAGCCTGCGCCCCCTTTAATTATGTAGGCTGATATATCATCATTTATGTTATAGCAATCCTCGAACCTTGACACAAAGCCCTCACAGGAATTTGCGGCAAGAAAAAATTTGGGAAAAAGTGAAAAATCCATAAAATGCCTCCAAAAAAGTAATTCATTAACATTTTATTCAGCGAAATTACTTTTGACACAAAGGCAATTCTATGTTAAAATATCCTTGCGAGTTGACTGAACGGCCGCGGATGGCAACATCTGAGGAAAGTCCGAGCTTCACAGGGCAGGATAGCGGCTAACGGCCGCCGAGGGTGACCTTAGGGAAAGTGCAACAGAGATATACCGCCTGATTTTTCAGGTAAGGGTGGAAAGGCGAGGTAAGAGCTCACCGCTCTTTTAGGAGACTAAAAGAGCCTGTAAACCCTATCCGAAGCAACGCTGACTCCGACAACACATTTGCCCGATGTGTCGGGAAAAGCGGCTGGAGCGCATCAGCAATGGTGCGCCAAGATAGATGGTCGTTCACGACAGAACTCGGCTTACAGGTCAACTCGCTTATTAAAAATTAAAAGCGCTCCGAAAGGAACGCTTTTTTCTTTTAGAAAACTAAAATTTGTGGTAACAGATACTGTCCTACAAGCTCGTAAATTAGCACTGCGGCGCAGGCAACGGCGGCGACAACGGGCAGGCTTTTGTCGCGCCAGGCGGCGATAAGTGCGGCAATAAAGCCGAAGATCGCCGAAATTATATGCGCGGTTGAGGAAAAAACCGCGGGGATTGTCATAACCGTTAAAACGGCATAGGGAATGTAATGAAGAAAAGATAAAATAAATTTATTTTCAATCTTTTTCTTAATAAGCACCAGCGGTAGCATTCGAATTAGGTAGGTTACCCCTGCCATTGCCAGAAGGTAAACAACAAAGGGATAATTATTCATTTGCCGTTCCCTCCTTTTCCTTTTCATCAAGGGGGAATAAAACGGCGCAGGCGGCCGCCGCAATAACGGCGCAGATAATAATTACAAAGCCGCCGGGCACTGTGTTTAAAATTGGCAAAAATTTAAAGGCGCAGGAAAGCAGTGCCGAAAAAATAACGCAAATAAGCACAGGTCGGCTTTTTCTTGCCATCGGTGTTACAATGGCAATAAACATTCCGTAAATTGCAATGCCCAGTGCCGAGGTTACGATTTCGGGCAGAATGTTGCCAAGGGTGGCGCCGATAATTGTGCCTAGCGACCAGCCGAGGTAGGGGGTTATAATAAGCCCGTACATATAGGACTTGCTGACCTGCCCCTCCTTTGAGGCGGCAACGGCAAAAACCTCATCGGTGTTGAAAAAGGCGAGGAAAAAGCGGTCAAAAAGCTTTATGCTGCCATCAAACTTTTGAGAAAGGGAAATAGACATTAAAGCATAACGCAGGTTTATTATAGCCTGCGCCGAAATCAGCTCACTCATAAGCCCGCCGGAGGCGATAATGGGCACTGCGGCAAGCTGACCCGCTGAGGTTAAATTAGTCATTGATATGAACAGAGTCTCAAATGAAGAAAGCCCTGCGGCAACGGCAAAGATACCAAAGGCAAAGGAAACCGATAGATAACCGATGCCAATGGGCAAGCCATCAATAATACCTTTTTTAAACAGCTTCATTAAAGTAGGGGAACACCCTTTTCTTCGCAGACTCTAACCGTATCACTGTCCCAAATGCCCGACTGCACCTCACCAATATGGGCCCTGCCCATAAGGAGCATACAAAGGCGGGATTGACCGATGCCGCCGCCAATGGTTAGGGGCAGTTCATCGTTTAGCAGCATTTGGTGGAAGGGCAGCTCGCGGCGATAGTCGCAATTAGCGGCCTTAAGTTGGCTGTCAAGCGCCTTTTTATCAACGCGGATTCCCATTGAGGAAATTTCCAGCGCGCTGTCAAGCACCTCGTTATATAAAAGCAGGTCGCCGTTTAAGGTCCAATCATCATAGTCGGGAGCGCGCTTGCTGTGTGTTTCACCCGATTTTAAGGGGGCGCCGATTTGCATAACAAAAACCGTCTTTTTCTCCTTAACAAGAGCGGTTTCTCTATCAGATGGGGAGAGCTTCGGATATAAATCCTCCAGCTCCTGAGCGGTTATAAAGGTAACCTCGCGGCAGATGTTGCAGTTGAGGGCAGGGAACTGCGCCTTTAAGGCGACATTTACATCGCAGATAGCGCCAACGATTTTTCTGACAGTATCCTTTAAATATTCCAAATTTCTATCATCAGCTTCAATAACCTTTTCCCAGTCCCACTGGTCAACATAAACCGAATGAATGTTATCAAGCTCCTCATCGCGGCGGATGGCGTTCATATCGGTAACAAGGCCCTCGTGTAGGGAAAAACCGTATTTTTTAAGGGCGAGGCGCTTCCATTTTGCCAAGGAATGAACAACCTCGGCATCGGTTTTAACGGCGGGGACATCAAAGGAAACGGGGCGCTCGCTGCCGCTTAAATTATCGTTGAGGCCTGATGAGCCCACAACGAAAAGAGGCGCCGAAACGCGCTTTAATGAGAGCGCACGTGATAGAGCCTTCTGAAAGCCGTGTTTAATAAATTCGATAGCTAACTGTGTGTCATAGCTTGAAAGGGAGGGCTTATAACCCTCGGGAATAAAGATTTTGTTCATTTAAAACACCTCTTACTAAAAACACATTTTAACATAACAAATCTTTTAAGTCAATTAAAGTATTTATAAATTAAAAATTATAGTGACAAATTGGAAATAATATGATAAAATGGTTTTAATATCATTTAGGAGTGATTTGGTTGGATAACCGTTATTTAGAGTTTGTCGTTGCCGAAATGCAGAGCATTTTGGATGAAAAGGCCTTTAAACAAACCGAGGAAGGCGTTTTTGCAAATAACGATAAGCAGATAAAAGTTGTTTATGATGAGGCAAGGCAGGTTTACCGCCTGCTTACTGCCGATATAACCGATGGAAATATTGGCGAGGACAGAGAGCTTTCGGTCTATCTTTTTGATGATTCCCAGACAAAGCGTGATGCGGCAAGCGTTGGACTTGATTTTGCCGATTCTCTTAAAAAGGAGCTGGGTATTAAAAGGTCCAGGGTAAGCGGCAATGCAAATGAAATTGACCTGCCCACAGCCAAGAAAAACGCGCAAATGAATGTTGAGGGCTTTACCGCAAAGCTTTTGGCGGTTTACCCCGAATTTAAGGAAACCTATAAGGAAAGCGTTGCCAAAAACGGAATGTACCTTTATCTTGAATTCTTCCGCGAGACCCTAACGCCGAAGATTTCAGCGGTGCTGGGCGGCGGCACCGATAAGCAGATTAAAAAGCTTATCGACCTGTTTAACGGTTGCTATATTGATGGCGATAAGGAAACAGGAACCCTTATTATCGCTGTTGTCTCCGTTGCCTGCGAGCAAAATGAAGGCCTGCTCGCTAAAATCAGCGAAATTCAGGGCAAGGATTCCTATCTTGTGCCCCTGGTTCGCAACTTCCTGCCCGAGCTTAAAAAGAACAAGGCTTTAAGGGAAGCACTTATTGGTTAAAAGAAAAAAGACCGATGCATCGCATCGGTCTTTTTTAATTATCATCATTTGAAACAAGGGCGGCGGTTACAATGTTTTTAGCGCAGTTTTTGCAAACGGTGTGACCTTCGAAGTTAAAGCAGTTTTCGGTGCTGTCACAGAAAATACAGCCTGCCTTGTATTTTTTAAGGACAAGGGAGTCGCCCTCCACAAAAATTTCAAAGCTGTCCTTTTCGTTTTCCACATTCATAAGTTTTCTCAGTTCCTTTGGGATAACTATTCTGCCAAGCTTATCAACGGGGCGAATGATGCCTGTTTCCTTCAATTAAATCACCTCAAACAAAAAATGCGGCAAGTTTCCTTGCCGCATTTATAATACCAAAATTTACCAAATTAGTCAACTATTCGCTGCGTAATGCCACAACAGGGTCTTTTTTAGCCGCAATTTTTGCGGGGATAAAGCCCGAAATCATGGTTAAAACCATACTGATAATAACAAGGGCTATGCCTGCAACAGGTGGCAGTGCGGCAACATTTGCAATGGTGGTGAAGTGATAAATTATTGCATTGATGGGAATACTCATAAGCAATGTGAGCCCAATGCCGAGGGCGCCCGCAGTAAGGCCGATAATAAAGGTTTCGGCGTTGAATACGCGGGAAATATCCTTCTTTGATGCGCCGATTGCACGCAGGATGCCGATTTCTTTTGTTCGTTCCAAAACCGAAATGTAGGTTATAATTCCAATCATAATTGAGGAAACAACCAGAGAAATGGAAACGAAGGCGATAAGCACATAGCTTATGGCGTTGATAATTGTGGTAACCGAGGACATAAGCAGGCCGATATAATCGGTGTACTCAATTTCATCCTCCTCCACAACGCTTTCGTTATAGTCGGCAATGAGTTCGTTTATTTCCTCCTTTGAGGCAAAATCCTTGGCGTAGATAAGAATGGAGGAGGGCTTACTTAAATCAGCAACACCGAGGGCTGCAAGGTTGCCCGAATAGGTGGCATCGGTAGAGTTTTGCTCCTTTGCCTTTTTGAACATTTCAATAATTTGCTCCTCAGGCATTCCCATCATCTGCATTTGCTGGATGGCGCCCTTATACTCGGCCTTTTCCTTTTCGGGCAGGGTTTCAAGGTAGGCGTTTATTGTGTCCATTGTAATAGGCTGTTCGTTAAGCTTTTTGTCCTCCTCGGTGGGGAAGCGGTTGCCTGTGAAAATATCAATTTCCTCGTTATCCTTTTGAGCCTTTACAATTTCGCTTTTGTTAACCTCGTTTACAAGGTGCTCCATAAGAGAGGCAGTGTAGCCGATGCCTTCCCTCATTGTCGAGGAAACAGCCTCGTCGCTGGGGCGCAGGATACCTACAACCTTAATGGTTTCGCTGTCTTTAAGCTTCTGCCTTAAATAGTCGTTATCTTTGGATTTATCAACCCAGATATCGCCCTGCTTTTCATAATAATCGGTGTTTAAAAGGAGCTTAAATTCAAGGCCTAAAAGCTCATCATAGGTGTAGCTGGTCTGCTCGGTATCTACCTCTTTGCCGTTTTTAATATCCTCCATAAGCTGGGGGAGAACCGAGGCATCCTTTAAACCTAATGAATAGATTGTAAAATCATTGATTTCGTTATTCTTATCGGCAATGATAACAACCTCGTTATATTTTTCGGGCATTCTGCCCTTTATAATGTCATATTGCTTTTTGAGCAGCTCCTCGTTATCAAGTAACTCCTGCCAAACATCGGTGGAGCTCATTTGAGAGGAGGGCATTCCCATTGACATCGCAGGGTTTGAGGTGGGCATAAAGCCCAGGGTTTCCATAATTTTGTTGGGATTAACCTGGGTTACGGAATTTGAGGTGTCGGCTTTATAAACATTAAGGGTTGTTGAATATTTATACTGAACACCGCTGGTAAGCTCCTCAATGCCCGATTTTCCGCCATCTAAAAACTCCTTAAAGGCGGTAAGATTGTTTTGACTGAGAGAACTTGTCATAACATTTAACAGCTCGCCCATTATGTTGTTGGAATAAATTTTATCCATATCGTGGGGCGTTTTGCCTGTGTTTTCACTGGACATATTAGAGAGCATATCTCCCATACTCATTGTGGATTCCTGAATTTCAATGGGATAGCTGGACAGGGTGTCCTCCTCAACCGAGCTGATATAGGCGTCAATTCCGTTTGAAATGGCAAGAATAAGGGCGATGCCGATAATGCCGATAGAGCCTGCGAAGGCGGTCAAAAAGGTTCGGGCCTTCTTGGTTAGCAGGTTGTTAAAGCTAAGTGACAAAGCAGTAAAAAAGGACATTGAAACCTTTTTATCCTTTTTGCTCTTCTTCTTTTTCTTTTCATCACTCTTAATTTCCTGCTCTTCATTAAAGGGGTCGGAGTCGGAAACAATGTTGCCGTCAAGCAAATGCACCGTTCTTGTGGCATAGCTTTCGGCAAGCTCGGGGTTATGGGTAACCATAATAACAAGGCGGTCCTTGGCAATTTCCTTTATCAGCTCCATAATCTGAACGCTGGTTGCAGAATCCAGAGCGCCTGTGGGCTCATCGGCAAGCAGAATTTCAGGGTTATTAACAAGGGCGCGGGCAATGGCAACACGCTGCATTTGACCGCCCGACATTTGGTTGGGCTTTTTGTTTAACTGGTCACCAAGGCCAACCTTTATAAGGGCATTTTTAGCCCTTTCTCTACGTTCCTTACGTGACACACCCGAAAGGGTTAAGGCAAGTTCAACATTGGCAAGAACGCTTTGGTGTTCAATAAGGTTATAGCTTTGGAAAACAAAACCAACCCTATGGTTTCGGTAGGTATCCCAATCGTGGTCACTAAAATTTTTAGTGGATTTTGAGTCGATGATAAGATCGCCTGAAGTGTACTTATCAAGGCCGCCGATAATGTTGAGCAGGGTGGTTTTACCACAGCCTGAATGGCCCAGAATAGCGACAAACTCGTTTTTTCTGAAAGAGATATTGACCCCTTTTAATGCATCAACCTTTTCATCACCCGTTTTATAGGTTTTAATGATGTTTTTAAGTGTTAACATTGCTTGTAACCCTTTTCTATAAATGTATTTTTTCTAATTATATACTGTTTTACCAAAATATGTATTGCGAAATTGTAAATTTTAAGCGGCTTTTCTGAAAGCCGCTTAAAAATCCTACTTAAACATTGTTTGAACGCCATCCACCAGGTCGCCAACGGCGTGAACAATTTTTGAGGAGCCCTTTGAAAGGTTATGGTTGTTTGTGCCCATCATCATTTTGGCCGCGGCATAGGCAACCATACCCGCCGCCATACCTGCGCCCATACCCTTTACAAAGGACATTGCAGAGCCTTGTTTTTGCATTTTAAAACCTCCTTCAATCTTATTTTTAAGCAGAGAAGGAGGTTTTATTCTTTTTTAATTTAAGTTACTATTTTGTGCCGAAAATTCTATCTCCTGCGTCACCCAGGCCGGGGAGAATGTAAGCGTGGTCATTTAATTTTTCATCAAGGCCTGCGCAGAAAACGGGAACATCGGGATGAGCCTCGGTAAAGGCCTTAAGACCCTCGGGTGCGGCAATGATGCAAAGGAATTTAATGCGCTTGGGGTTGTGCTTTTTAATGCTTGCAACGGCATCAATGGCAGAACCGCCTGTGGCCAACATTGGGTCAAGCACGAAAACATCACGCTCGGGCAGGTCGCTGGGCAGCTTGCAGTAATAATCAACAGGCTGATGGGTTTCGGGGTCGCGGTACATACCGATATGACCGACCTTTGCGGCGGGGATAAGGCTTAAAACACCGTCAACCATACCGAGACCTGCTCTGAGAATGGGAACAAATGCCATTTTTCTGCCCTTTAATGCCTTTGCCTTGGTGGTCATAAGCGGGGTTTCAACCTTAACATCCATAAGGGGTAAATCGCGGGTAGATTCATAGCACATAAGCATTGCGATTTCGCTAACCAGCTCTCTGAACTGCTTTGAGCCTGTACGCTTGTCTCTTAAAATTGTGAGCTTGTGCTGAATAAGGGGATGGTCCATTACTACTACATTGTCGTTCATTTTAAAATTCCTTTCTTTACTGAATATTTTCAATTTCGGTAATTTTATCTATTCGCTTTTGGTGCCTTCCGCCCTCAAAAGCGGTGTCAACAAAAAGGTCAACAAGCTCAAGTGCTGTTCCAATGCCTATAACCCTGCCGCCAAGGCACAAAATGTTTGAGTCGTTATGAAGGCGGGTGTATTTAGCACTAAAGTGGTCGGAACAAACTGCGGCGCGAATGCCCTTTACCTTGTTAGCGGCAAGGCTCATTCCAATGCCTGTTCCGCAAACGAGGATGCCGAGGTCACATTCCTTTTTTGTAACCGCAAGGCTAACGGGCTTTGCAATGTCGGGATAGTCAACCGAAGCAAGCTCCTTAATACCAAAATCGCAGATTTCAAAACCGCGGGCTGTTAAATGCTCAATAATTGCATTCTTGTGTTCAAAGCCTCCGTGGTCACAGCCGATTGCAATTTTCATTCTAGTTTTCTCCCCTTTTTTGTTTTAATTCCCTTTCGGCCTGGGGCAACCTTAAATAAAAGGGCAAAAGCGCCTCAGGGGAAACGGTATTATTTTCTTTTATCATATCAAACGCGGCAAGAGCAACGCCCTCGGCGTGTTGGTATTTAAGTGTTTCGCTTGCATTTTTAACATTAGGCAGGTGTTTTGCCTTCCCATAAAACATATCGGCACCATCGCCAATGAGGAAAATGCTGTCATTTTCAAGTGTTTTAAGCTCTGAAATCAGTTCATCAACCATAAGAGCGCGGTCTTCACAAAGGCGGGTGATAACGCCGCTTTCACATCGGAAAAGAGCGTTATAAACCTGGTTGCAGCGGGCATCCATAACGGCGCAAACAACGCCATCAAAAAAGCGGAGCCTATATGCCATTGAAGCAAGGGTTGAAACGGCACAGCAGGGCTTTTTATCCTTTATGGCAAGGCCCTTTATTGCGCTTATTCCAATTCTGATTCCGGTAAATGAGCCCGGTCCGCAGGAAACGGCAAGGCTGTCAATATCATCAATACTAAGCTTTGCGTTTTTAAGGGTGGCTTCAACCATTGGAATAAGGGTTTCGGAGTGGGTGAGTTTTACATTTGCAAAAGATGAGGAAATAAGCCTTTTATCTTCAAAAATTGCACAGGAGGCAGGGGTTGCCGAACATTCAATTGCCAGAATTTTCATAAGGTTTTCCCCTTGTCACTGTAATTTTGCGGGTGGTTTCGTCAATATTTTCAATATCAATAAAAATCGTTCCCTCATCAAGGGCGCCCACAATGTTTTCGCTCCACTCGGCAACAACAACGCCGCCCATATCGCGGAAATCGAAAAAACCGCTTGAATAAAGGTCCTCCCAAGAGGAGATGCGGTACATATCAAAATGATAGACATTAAGTCTGCCACCAACATACTCATTCATAAGAGCAAAGGTGGGGGAGGTCACTCTTCCGCCAAAGCCCAGCCCCTTTGCAAGACCTGCTGTAAAACAGGTTTTGCCGGCTCCGAGATTGCCTGTGAAGGCCACCACACAGCCGCTCTCAAGGGTTTGCGCCAGCCTTTCGGCAAAGGCACGGGTTTGCTCGGGTGAGTGTGATATAAACTGTTCCATTTTTATCACCAAAACATATTGTAACACAAATTTTCCTTAAAGGGAAGAGATACTTGCAATTATTTTTAAATTAACTTATAATATAAATTGTATATTTGTGTCTATAAGGAAGGGAGGAAAGGCTCTATGGGTAAAATTTGGGGCGCTATTGCCGACTATATTCGTGAGTGCGATAAAATTATGCTACTGCTTTGCCTTTTTGCAGGCGGATACGGCTGCATTGGAGTGCTTACTTCTACAAATTATCTCGGCTCGCACCGACAGTTTTATGTTCAGCTTATTGCCCTTATAATCGGATTCGGCGTGGCTGTAGGTGTTTCGCTTATTGACTATGAGGACCTGCTTCGCCGTTGGTATCTTGTGGCGGCGCTGGGTGTTATACCGGTTGTTTTGACCTTTATTATAGGCTATGCCCCCGAGGGCACCGATGATAAGGCCTGGCTGTTGTTGCCCGGTGGTATGACCTTTCAGCCTGCCGAACTTCTTAAAAGCTGTTTTATCATAACCTTTGCTAAACACCTGAGCAGTGTAAGGGATGTTAACAAACCGAAAGATTTACTACTCCTTTGCGCCCACGGCGCCATTCCTGTTTTGCTCATTCATTTTCAGGGTGATGATGGTACTGCCCTTGTTTTTGGTGTTATGTTTATTTCAATGATGTTTGCCGCAGGGGTTAGACTTCGTTATTTTATTGCCGCACTAATCGGAGTTATCGTTGCGGCGCCCTTTGTCTTTTTCTTTGTTATGAATGAGGACCAAAAGGCGAGAATTTTGTACCTTTTCGATTTGGAATCCAACCTGCAGGGCATTGGCTACCAGCAGTGGCGCGGCAGAATCGCCCTTGCCAACGGTGGCTTTTTCGGCCAAGGCCTTTTTAAGGGCGAGCTTACCCAATCGGGTAATGTGCCGTTTGGCTATAACGATTTTATCTTTGCAAGCATTGGCGAGGAGTTGGGCTTTTTAGGCTGCCTTGCAATTATTGCGGTGCTTGCCGCCATTTGTGTTCGCTGTGTGCGGGTTGCAAAAATGTGCCAAAACTCGGCAGGTAAAATTATTTGCACAGGCGTTTTTGCAATGGTTATGGCGCAAAGCGCAATCAATATTGGAATGTGTGTATCGGTGCTTCCTGTTATCGGTATAACCCTGCCGTTTTTTAGCGCAGGCGGTACCTCGCTTATGTGCCTTTTTATAAGCGTTGGCCTTGCCGTAAGCGTTTATATAAGGCGTAATTCAAGAACAATTTATCTTCACGATTAGGAGAAAATTCATTTATGAAAACACCTGTTTTATACATTGTTGTGCCCTGCTTTAATGAGCAGGAGGTTTTGCCCAAAACGGCGCCCCTGTTTTTAAACAAGCTTATTGAACTTGGAGCAAAGGGCAGTATTGACCCCGAAAACAGCCGAGTTTTGTTTGTTGATGATGGCAGCAAGGATTCTACCTGGGAAATTATAAGCACATTATCGGAAAACGACTGCCATTATAAGGGCATTAAGCTAAGCCGCAACCGCGGTCACCAAAACGCCCTGCTTGCAGGCCTTTTTGAGGCATCAGAGCACTGTGATGTTACCATTAGCATTGACTGTGATGGTCAGGATGACATTAACGCAATGGACCAAATGGTTGAGGAATATTTATCGGGTAGCGAGATTGTTTACGGTGTTCGAAATGACAGAAGCAGTGACTCCTTTTTCAAGCGTACAACCGCCCAGGGCTTTTATAAATTTTTAAACTCAATGGGTGTTGAGGTGGTTTATAACCATGCCGATTATCGCCTTATGTCGGCAAGGGCTGTAAAGGAGCTTGAGAATTTTAAAGAGGTTAACATTTACCTTCGCGGAATGGTGCCCTTTGTGGGCTTTAAAAGCACCTGTGTGCCTTATGCCAGAACCGAAAGATTAGCGGGCAAAAGCCACTATCCTCTTCGCAAAATGCTATCTCTTGCCATTAACGGCATAACAAGCCTTTCGGTCAAACCCATTCGCCTTATAACCGCCCTTGGATTTATAATTGCGCTTATCAGTTTTATTGCAGTTATCTGGTCGGTTATCAGCTTTTTTGTGGGCAGTACCGTTGCAGGCTGGGCCTCCACCGTTAGTATTGTTTGCTTCCTTGGTGGAATTCAAATGCTGTGCATTGGAATAATTGGCGAATATGTCGGCAAAATTTATCTTGAAACAAAGGGCCGCCCCCGCTTTATTGTTGAAGAAAAAACCAAAGAGGAAGAAAAATAAATGAAGCTTCTTGCCATTGACGGAAACAGCATAATAAACCGCGCTTTTTACGGCATTAAACTGCTCACCACAAAGGATGGGCAGTACACTAATGCCGTTTATGGTTTTATAAACATTTTAAACAGGCTCATTGAGCAGGAAAATCCCGATGGTGTGGCCGTTGCCTTCGATTTAAAGGCGCCCACCTTCCGCCATAAAATGTATGACCTTTATAAATCGGGCAGAAAGCCGATGCCCGCCGAGCTTCATTCCCAGATGCCCCTTTTAAAGGAGTGGCTGACCCTTAGAGGCTACACCTGCCTCGAAAAAGAGGGCTTTGAGGCCGATGACATTTTAGGCACCCTTGCCGCCGCGGCAGGTAAAAATGATACCTGCATTATTGCAACAGGGGATAGGGACGCTTTGCAGCTTATCGGGGACAGGGTTAATGTGCTTTTAGCCGCCACAAAAATGGGAAGACCCGAAATTACGGTTTATAATAGAGATACCCTTTTCGAAAAATATGGGCTTACCCCTGACGGTATGCTGCAGCTTAAAAGCCTTATGGGTGATTCCTCTGATAAAATCCCGGGAGTTGCAGGCGTTGGTGAGAAAACCGCCACCGAGCTTATTAAGACCTACGGCAACATTGATTATATCTACGAAAATATTGACACTTTGGATATTAAGGATTCCCTTAAAGCGAAGCTTAAGGAGGGAAAAGACAGCGCCTATTTAAGCCTGAAACTCGGCGAAATTTGCAAAAATGTGCCTATTGACACCGATTATTCCCGTTACGAGGGCAAGGGCAAAGTTACAAACGAGCTTGCCGCTTTTATGACAAAGCTTGAATTTTTCAAGCTTATGGAAAATATGGGCATTGCCCCTGTAAGCGCTCAGGTAAGCCTTTTTGATGAGAGGGAGGATAACTGCGAAATTTGCCCTTGCGAGGATATTTTAGCCGCTGCCAAAAAGGCAGGCCGTGCTGATATTTTGCCCGATTACGAAAATAATAGGGCAGGCGTTTGCGCGGGAGAGTTTGTCGGCAAAACCGACCTTTTATGCCCCGATTTTATTGCGCTTTTAGAGAATGAAAAAATAGAGAAAAGGGTTTACGATTACAAAAACCTTTATAAATTTTATGCAAAAAACGGTGTAACTCTTAATGGCGTTACCTTCGATAGTATGCTTGCGGCATATTTATCAAATCCCTCTGCCTCAAGCTATGATATTGACCGCCTCTGCCTGCAGTACGGCGGACAGGTTTCGGCTGATTTTGAGGAGGACTTTTTAACCCTTGCTGCAAAGCATAAGGCGGTTTGTGATTCGCTTTCCGCCGAGCTTAAAGAAAAGGAGCAGGATAGCCTGCTTTTGGAAATTGAAATTCCCTTAGCCCGCGTGCTTGGCGAAATGGAGCTTGATGGCTTTATGGTAAATGCCGAGGGGCTAAAAACCGAGGGCGAGGATTTAGAAAAGCGAATTTTGGAAATCCAAAGTGAAATTTATAGCCTTGTGGGCTATGAATTTAACCTTAATTCGCCGAAGCAGTTGGGCGTTGCCCTTTTTGAAAAACTGGGGCTTCCCACCAAGAAAAAGGGCAAAAACGGCTATTCCACCGCCGCCGATGTTTTAGAGGAGCTGAAGGAAATCCACCCTGCGGTGGCACTGCTTCTTGAATACAGAACGTTATCAAAGCTTAAATCCACCTACTGTGATGGTCTTTTAAAGGCGGTGGGGGAGGACAGCCGAATTCACTCTACCTTTAATCAGGCAGAAACCAGAACCGGCAGAATAAGCTCATTAGAGCCAAACCTTCAAAATATTCCTGTTCGCCGCCCTGAGGGCAAAAAGCTTCGCAAGTTCTTTGTGGCAAAAGAGGGCTACACCCTTTGCGATGCCGACTATTCTCAAATTGAACTGCGCGTGCTTGCCCACATTGCCGATGACCCCATTATGCTTGGCGCATTTGAGAGTGGTGTTGATATTCACACTGTTACTGCCGCTCAGGTTTTCGATATGCCTACGGATATGGTGACCCCTTTAATGCGAAGCCGTGCAAAGGCGGTTAACTTTGGTATTGTTTACGGTATTGGAGCCCACTCCCTTTCTAAGGATATTGGTGTTAGCTTTAAGGAAGCCCAGCAGTATATTAAGGGTTATTTAAACACCTACAAGGGCGTTGATAAATATATGCAGGAAACCATTGAGCACGCCAAGGAAACAGGCTACGTTAAAACCCTGTTTGGCAGAAGGAGATACCTGCCTGAGCTTTCAAATTCAAATGCTATGATGCGCTCCTTTGGTGAGCGCGTGGCAAGGAATGCCCCCATTCAGGGCACCGCCGCCGATATTATTAAAATTGCAATGATTAGGGTCAGCGACCGCCTAAAAGCAGAAGGCCTTGATGCAAAACTTATTTTGCAGGTGCACGATGAACTGATTGTGGAGTGCAGAGAGGATTTAAAGGAGCAGGTTTGCCGCATTTTAGAGGAAGAAATGCAGGGCGCCGCAAGTCTTAATGTGAATTTGAGCGTTGATGCAAACTTTGGCAAAACCTGGTTTGAGGCAAAGGGAGAATAAAATGAATATTTTATTTGTTTGCACAGGCAACACCTGCCGCTCCCCCATGGCTGAGGCTATTTTGAAATCTAAAAATCTTAAAAATGTAAGCGTTAAAAGTGCGGGTCTGGCGGCTTTTGGCCAGCCTATTAGTGAAAATTCGCTGAAAGCGCTCGAAAACATAGGCATTGATTTTAAGGGATATGTTTCAAAGCCCTTAACAAAAGAGCTTGTTTTATGGGCTGATGCTGTTTTTTGCATGAGCCAAAGCCACGCCGATGCCCTTAAAGGCTTTGATAATATTTTCCTTTTAGGCAGCGGCATTGCCGACCCCTTTGGTGGGGATATTTCGGTTTACGAAGCCTGCCGCGACCAAATAAACAGGGAAATTGAGCGTTTAATACAGCCCGAGATTGACCTTGCTACCGAGGCTGATTTTTCGGCTATTGCCGATATTGAAAAAGAGTGTTTTTTAGAGCCCTGGAGCGAAACCGCCATAAAAGAGGGCTATGAAAACAACACACATTATCTTGTTTTAAGGCAGTTTGGAAGGGTGCTGGGCTATGTTGGTGTTCAGACCGTTTTGGATGAGGGCTACATAACAAATGTTGCCGTTTTAAAGTGTGCAAGGCAAATGGGCCATGCTAAACTACTGCTTTGTGCCCTTAATACCTTTGCAAAGGAAAAGGGGCTTTCCTTTTTAACCTTAGAGGTGAGGAAAAGTAATAAAGCGGCAAGAAGTCTTTATGAAAAATGCGGCTACAAAATTGTAGGCGAAAGAAGAAATTTTTATCAAAATCCAAAGGAAGACGCAATTCTTTACACAAGGGAAGTTTAAGTTATGTTAATTTTGGCAATAGAATCCTCCTGCGATGAAACCGCCGTGGCGGTAACCCGCGGTCGTGAGGTTTTATCAAGCGTTATAGCCACACAAATTGAGGAGCATAAAATTTACGGTGGCGTTGTGCCCGAAATTGCCTCCCGCCGCCATGCCGAGGCCATTGCCGCGGTAACCGAGCAGGCGCTAAGTGATGCAGGGGTTACATACGATGATATTGATGCCGTTGCCGTAACCTATGCACCGGGGCTTATTGGTGCGCTGCTGGTTGGTGTTAACTTTGCAAAAGGTCTGGCAATGTCCCTTAAAAAGCCACTTATTCCTGTTCACCACCTGCGCTCTCATATTGCGGCAAACTATATTGAAAACGAGGCTTTAAAGCCGCCCTTTTTATGCCTTGTGGTTTCGGGCGGCAACAGCATTATTGTTAAGGTTAATGACTACACCGATTTTGAGATTATCGGCGAAACAAACGATGATGCGGCAGGGGAGTGCTTCGATAAATGTGCAAGGGCAATGGGACTTTCTTACCCCGGTGGAGTTAATCTTGATAAAATTGCCACCGAGCCCGACTTTAAGAAATATCCATTACCCACACCCCATACGGCAAACGAGTTTGATTTCAGCTTTTCGGGGCTTAAAACAGCGGTGCTTAACACCATAAACAACGCTTCCCAAAAGGGGGAGGAAATAGATGTACCTGTGCTTTGCGCGACACTAAGGCATAAGGTTTGCAACATCTTAATTGACAAAACCTTAGCCGCCGCAAAAAAGCACGGATACAACCAAATTGTGGTTGCAGGCGGTGTTTCGGCAAACAGCGAGCTTCGCCGCCGCCTAAAGGAAGAATGCGAAAAGCAAAACCTTAAGCTTTACTATCCATCCCTTAAATATTGCGGTGATAATGCCGCAATGGTGGGTGTACAGGCATTTTACGAATTTGAAAGCGGCAAAAGGGCAGATGCCGCGCTAAACGCCTACGCTACAAGGGATATTCGCGAAGACTGAAAAGCCGCTTTTAAATAAGCTAATAAACAATTGACAAGAAACCGTTTATTTTGTACAATAAAATATAATAAAAATAATATATTGAAGGGATGTTCAAAGTATGGAACCGAAATTTAGTCGTGTGCTTATTAAATTAAGCGGCGAAGCCCTTGCGGGAAGCAAAAAAACAGGCATTGATTTCGACACCGTTTTAAAGGTTGCCGAGCAGATTAAAGTTTGTGTTGATATGGGAGTTCAGGTTGCTATTGTTGTTGGCGGCGGAAACTTCTGGCGCGGCAGGTCCAGCGGCCAGATGGACAGAACCCGCGCTGACCACATGGGAATGCTGGCAACGGTTATAAATTCCCTAGGCATTGCCGACGGTCTTGAGCAGGTTGGTCTTGATGTCAGAGTTCAGACTGCTATTGAGATGCGCCAGATTGCCGAGCCCTATATAAGAAACAAGGCAGTTCGCCATTTAGAAAAGGGCAGAGTTGTTGTTTTCGGCTGCGGAACAGGAAATCCCTTCTTCTCTACCGACACGGCCGCAGCACTGCGTGCAGCTGAAATTGAGGCTGATGTTATCTTTAAGGCAACCAATGTTGATGGCGTTTATGATAGCGACCCGAAGCTTAATCCCGATGCCAAGAAGTATGATGAACTGACCCACGCCGATGTTTTGGCTCAGGATTTGCACGTTATGGATTCAACCGCCGCATCCCTTTGCAGAGATAACAAGATTGAAATTCTTGTTTTCAACCTTGACAAGCCCGAAAATATTGTAAAGGCTATGGTTGGCGAAAAAATCGGAACACTGGTTAAATAATTAAAGCGTTAAACATATATTTTATCGGAGGAACAAACAATGAACGAACTCATTAAAACAGTTGAAGCAAAAATGGACAAAACCATCGGCGCATTAGAGCGCGATTTCGCCTCAATTAGAGCAGGCAGAGCAAACGCCGCAGTGCTTGATAGAATTCAGGTTGAATATTACGGCACACCCACCCCCATTCAGCAGATGGCCGCAATTTCCTCACCTGACCCTCGCACTTTACAAATTCAGCCTTGGGATGCTACCTCTTTAAAGGATATTGAAAAGGCTATTCAGACTTCTGACCTTGGCATTAACCCTCAAAACGATGGCAGGGTTATCCGCCTTACATTTCCCCCTCTTACCGAGGACAGAAGAAAAGAGCTTGTTAAGGATGTTCGCAAAATGGCTGAGGAAAGCAAGGTTGCCCTTCGTTCAATTCGCCGTGATGCCATTGAAAAATTAAAGGCAATGAAAAAGGCGAACGAAATTACCGAGGATGACCAGGCAAACGGCGAGAAGAAAATTCAGAACGTTACCGATAAGTTTGTAAAAGAGATTGATACCCTTGCCGACGCAAAGGAAAAGGATGTAATGTCTATCTAATAACACCACAACGTGGGGTGAAGTAAATTGAGTTTATTTCGCAAAAAGGAGAACGGGGAGAGAAAACTCCCCGTTCATATTGCAATTATAATGGACGGTAACGGCCGTTGGGCTAAAAAGAGGGCACTGCCCAGAACCGCAGGTCATGTGGCAGGCAGTGAAAACTTTAAAACCATTGCTCGTTACTGTAACAAAATTGGCATTAAGTACCTTACTGTTTACGCCTTTTCAACCGAAAATTGGAAGCGCCCACAGGGAGAGGTAGATGCCATTATGAATCTTTTAAGGGACTACCTTAAGGATTCGGTTAATTTTAAAAGTGAAAATATAAAGCTGCAGTTTATTGGCAATTTAGCGGCACTGCCCGGGGATATTATTGCCCTTATGGAGAATGCCGAAAATGAATCCAAGGATGCAACCGGTCTTGTTGTTAATATGGCGGTAAATTACGGTGGCAGAGATGAAATTGTTGCGGCTGTTAAGGAAATTATCAGTAGCGGCGAGACCGAAATTACCGAGGAGCTAATAAGCGAAAAGCTTTACACAAAAGGGGTTCCCGACCCCGATTTAATTATCAGACCCAGCGGAGAGTATAGACTTTCAAATTTCCTTATTTGGCAGTGTGCTTATTCCGAATTTTGGTTTTCAAATGTTCTCTGGCCTGATTTTAAACCCAAGCATTTGGAGGAGGCTATTGATGCCTTTAATCTGAGGGACAGAAGAATGGGAGGACTCAGTAAATAATGAAGCAAAGAATTCTTTCGGGAATTGTAATGGCGGTAATCGTTGCGGCTGTTTTACTGCTCAGCATTCCTTTTCCCATAATTATTACTCTTTTTCTAGGGGTTATATGTGGTGTAGCGGTTTACGAAATGCTTTATAACACAAAGCTTGTGGAAAACAAAACGGTTGTGGCTGTTTCGGTTATTTTTGCAGGTGTTATGAAGCTTGCCTACACCTTTGGGGATTTTTTGGAAGAATATTTAAACGGACAGCGCCTTACCGAAATTTTAACCGTTTGTTTTGCGCTGTTTCTTATAATTTATGCGGTGGCAAGGCATAATAGCTTTACAGCAAAGCAAATGTGCTTTTCCTTTGCAATGCCTGTGCTGCTTTCCTACGCTTTTAACAGTATTGAGTATATTTATTTAGAGTCGGGTCTTTCGTTTTACGGACTTTTAATGCTCGTGAATTTCGCCTGTATTAACGATATTGGCGCCTACTTTATCGGTTCCAAATTCGGCAGGCATAAAATGACACCTGTTATAAGCCCTAAAAAAACGGTGGAGGGCGCCATAGGTGGTCTTGCTTCATCCCTTGTTGCAACGGTTATCATTGTGGCACTTTTTAATGGATTTAAACTTGATATTATAATGATTAAGTGGCTCATTGTTACCCCCGTTTTTTGTATTGTTGGAATTTATGGCGATTTAATCGCATCGGTTATAAAGCGTTATGCAGGGATTAAGGATTACGGCAATGTAATTCCCGGTCACGGTGGAATTATGGACCGCCTTGACAGTGCGCTTCTTATCGCTCCCACTATGGAGCTTTTATTAAAACTTTTGCTAAAGTAGGGCTTAAAAATGGAAAAAAGTCTTATAATTCTTGGCTCCACCGGCTCCATAGGCACCCAAAGCCTAACCGTTGCACGCCAAAATGGCTGGCGGGTTACAGGTCTTGCGGCAGGCAGCAATGTGGATTTAATTGAACAGCAGGTTAGAGAATTTAAACCCCTTAAGGTGGCTCTTTTTAGTTCGGCGGCGGCAAGGGATTTAAAAGCTCGCATTGCTGATACCAACACCGCCGTGCTTTCGGGCATTTCGGGTGTTTGCGAGGTTGCCGAAAGTGAAGGCGACCTTGTTCTTAATGCCATTGTGGGCATTGCAGGCCTTCGCCCAACGGTTGCGGCGCTTAAAGCAGGCAAGCAGTTTGCCCTTGCCAATAAGGAGACACTTGTAACAGGCGGTAGCCTTGTTATGGGGTTAGCCCATGAAAAAGGAATTAAAATTTTGCCGGTTGACAGCGAGCATTCAGCCATTTTTCAGTCTTTACAGGGTGCGCCTAAAAACTCCCTTAAAAAGATTTTATTAACCGCTTCGGGCGGTCCGTTTTATTCGAAAACCAGGGAAGAACTAAAGAGTGTAACGGTAGAGCAGGCGCTTAAACACCCCAACTGGTCAATGGGAGCTAAAATTACAATTGATTCGGCAACCCTTATGAACAAGGGTCTTGAGGTTATTGAGGCGGTGCATCTTTTCGGTGTTAAGCCTCAAGATATTGAGGTGCTCGTTCACAGGCAAAGCATTCTCCATTCCGCCGTTGAGCTGGTTGATGGCGCCGTTATCGGTCAGCTGGGAACACCTGATATGAAGCTGCCTATTCAGTATGCCCTAACCTACCCGGAAAGGGCAAATGTGGCCTACGAAAGGTTAAGCCTTGCCGATATCGGCACCCTTACCTTCGCCCGCCCCGACACCGATACCTTTAAATGCCTTAAGGTTTGCATTGATGCCATAAATAAAGGCGGCCTTGTTCCCGCGGCGGCAAACGGCGCTAACGAGGAGGCAGTTCGCCTGTTTTTGGAGAAAAAGATTTCATTCCTTCAAATTGGCGATTTGGTTGAGGCGGCGGCCGCCAACCAAAAGGTTTTTGAAAATTACACACTTGAGGATGTTTTTGAGGCCGATAAGGCGGCACGCGAATTTGTAATATCACATTTCGGAGGGTAACCTATTTTGGAAATATGGAATAATATTTGGCCCTATGCTGTGGCTGTGCTCCTGTTTTTAACCCTTGTTATAATTCACGAGTTCGGTCATTTCATTGCCGCAAAGCTGTTTAAGGTTAAGGTTAATGAATTTGCGGTGGGCTTTGGCCCCAAGCTCCTTGCCAAAAAATGGGGCGAAACCACCTACAAGCTTAACCTTATTCCCCTTGGTGGCTACTGTGCTATGGAGGGCGAGGATGAGGAAAGCGCAGATGATGGCGCATTTTGTAACAAAGCGCCCTTTAAAAGATTTATAATTGTTGTTGCAGGCGCAGTTTTTAACCTTATTTTCGGTCTTATAATTGTGGCGGTTATTTTGGCGGGGCAAAGCACCTTTACAACCACCACCGTGGCAAAGTTTCACGAAAATGCCGTAAGTGTTAATTACGGCCTTCAGGTGGGGGATGTTATTACCCATGTTGACGGCAGAAGAATGTACACAACTAATGATTTAAGCTATGCCTTTTCGGGTGTTGAAAACGGCACCATTGACATGGTGGTTAAAAGAAACGGCGAAAGCGTAACGCTAAACGGTGTTCAGTTTGACCACGAAGAAGAAAACGGAATTGACTATATTAAGGTTGATTTTTATGTGCTGGCTCAGGAGAAAAATCTCGGCACATTTATAGGTGAAACCTTTAAAACAACATTTTCTTATGTTAGAACAATTTGGTTTTCGCTCATTGATTTAATCACGGGCAAGTATGGCTTAAGCGCTATGTCAGGCCCCGTTGGACTTACCGTTGCCATTGGCAGTGTGGCTAAGCAGAGCCTTAAAAACCTGCTTCCCATTATTGCGCTTATAACGGTTAACCTAGGGGTATTTAACCTGCTACCCTTACCTGCCCTTGATGGCGGCAGACTTGTTTTTATTTTGTTTGAAATGATATTCAGAAAAAAGGTGCCCGAAAAGTTTGAGGGCGTTGTGCACGGCATTGGCTTTGCACTGCTGCTCATTTTAATGCTTGTTGTAACGGCAAAGGACATTTGGGGACTGTTTGTTTAAATTTTTATTTTGGAGGGGACATTAAAGTGTTTACAAATGCAACAACCAAAAAAATTAAGGTGGGAAACACCTATTTAGGTGGCGGCTCACCTGTGCTTATTCAGTCAATGCTTTCGGTTCCCTCAAACGATTTCGCAAAAAATGTAGAGCAGGCTGTAAGGCTCCAAAATGCGGGCTGTGAAATTATTCGCGTTTCGGTGCCGGATAAAGAGGCTGTAGGTCTTATTTCGGCCATAAAGGAAAAAATTTCGGTACCCCTTGTTGCCGACATTCATTTTGATTATCGCCTAGCCCTTGATAGTGTTGCGGCAGGTGTTGATAAGGTTCGCATAAACCCGGGCAACATTGGCGGCGATGAAAATGTAAGGGCTGTGGCAAAGGCCTGTAACGAAAAAAATATTCCCATAAGAATTGGCGTAAATTCCGGCTCTCTTGAAAAGGAAATTCTTAAAAAATACGGTTCACCAACCCCTGAGGCTATGGTGGAAAGTGCCGAGTATCACATTGCGCTTTTAAATAAATTCGATTTTGATAACATTGTGGTGTCACTTAAATCATCCGATACAAAGAGAATGTACGATGCCTATTCACTGCTTGCCGAAAGGTACAATTATCCCTTGCATTTAGGTGTTACCGAGGCGGGCTTTGGTGAGGATGCTATTATTAAATCCTCTGCCGCTATTGGCGGGCTACTTCTTCGCGGCATTGGCGATACCATTCGCATTTCCTTAACCGATGACCCCACCGAGGAGGTTAAGGCGGCTAAAAAACTACTTAACGCCATTGATTTAAGAAATGATGGTATACGCTTTGTTTCCTGCCCCACCTGCGGCAGAACAAGAATTAATCTTATAAAGCTTGCAAATGATGCCAAAGAGCGCTTTGGCAATGTTAAAAAACCCATTACCGTTGCAATTATGGGCTGTGTTGTTAACGGCCCGGGTGAAGCCCGAGAGGCCGACCTTGGCATTGCAGGCGGAAACGGTGAAGCAATTCTTTTTAAAAAGGGCGAAATTATCCGCAAGGTAAGAGAAGAAGACCTGCTCAATGCATTAGGCGCCGAAATTGAAAAATTATAGAGTGTGAAAATATGTCTGTTTGTTTTTGTGAATTGTTCGGGGGAGTTTGCGACCCCGATTTAAGAGAAACTCTTAAAGATACCGAAATTACAGCCTGCGTTCCCGATATGGAGCGCAGGAGTTTAACTGTGCAGTTTTTTTCAAATACATATATCCCTCAAAAAACCGTTCACGAGCTGGAAGCCGTGCTTAAAACAAGGCTAAAGCTGGATGAAATTTCAGTGCTTTTTACATTTGCTAAGGATGCGCTGAATGCCGAGGCGCTTGCCGATGTGGGCGAAAGAATTAAATTTAAAAACCCAAGAATAAACGGCTACCTAAATGGTGCCGAGTACATATTATTAAATGAAAATGAGGCGGCTGTCAAACTACAGTTTGGCGGCCTTGAGGTGTTAAACGAAATTAAGTTTAGCGGGCTTTTTGAAGCCGAGATTAACCGTGAGTTTTCAAGAAACATAACCCTTTCGTTTACAGGTGTTTTAAATGCCGATGAGGCAGAAATTCCTCTGCCTGAAGCGCCTCCTGAGGAGCCGGTCAGTCGTCCTGCACCAAAAAAACCAAGCGGTGCAAAGGCGCCTGAAATAAAGAAAATGACCTTTGATTATAAACCTAAGGATGGCCTGCCGGTTTACCTTGAAAGCGCACAGCTTTTTTATGGCAGGGCTTTAAATAAAAACGTTAAGCCGATTATTTCAATTGTTCCCCCTGCAGGCGCTAATGAGAGTGTGCCCATTTCTGCCTGGGGTGAGGTTTTTGGTCTTGAAAAAAGAGAAATTAAAACAAAGCGGGGACCTATGTATGTTGTTAAATTTGCCTTTAGCGACCGCACCAATTCTCTTTTTGCCAATTTCTTTTTAGATGTTAAGCTTATTGACACCATTAAGCCTTTAAAGGATGGTGCCTTTGTTCTTGTTAACGGTGATTATTCCTATGATAAATGGTCGGGAGATTTTATTGTTTCGGTAAAATCTCTTGCTTTGCTTCAAAACTATGAGGAGACCGATGATTACGAGGGCGAAAAAAGAGTAGAGCTCCACTGCCACACCAATATGTCGGCAAAGGATGCGGTGTCCAGCGCATCTGACCTTATTAACCGCGCCTATAAATGGGGTCACAAGGCCATTGCTATAACCGACCACGGTGTTGTTCAGGCCTACCCTGAGGCGGCTTCAGCCGTTAAGAAAATCCGTAAGGGTGGGGGAGACTTTAAGGTTATTTACGGTGTTGAGGCATATTTTGCCGATGATACTCAAGGTGAGACCGATTTAACAAAGCTTCCTCGTTATCACCAAATTATTCTTGTTAAAAATCTTGTGGGTCTTAAAAACCTTTATAAAATTGTGTCCAGTGCCCACCTTGATAATTTTTATAAGCGCCCGATATCGCTCAGAAGCGTTATAGAGGCTAACCGCGAGGGCCTTATTATTGGCTCAGCCTGCGAGCAGGGCGAGCTTTACAAGGCTATTGTTGAGGGTAAGCCAAAGGAAGAGCTTGTAAGAATTGCTAAATTTTACGATTACCTTGAAATTCAGCCCCTTGGTAACAACGAATTTATGGTGAGAGAATCGGCAATGGTGCGCCGTGACCGCAAGGGTAATATTAAAGAAAATCCCTTTAAGCACGTTACCGGCTTAAGCGTTATTATGGACTTTAACCGCCAGGTGGTTGCTCTTGCCGATGAACTGAACCTGCCTGTTGTGGCAACAGGAGATGTTCACTTTGCCTCAAAGGATGATGAAATCATCCGTAAAATTTTAATGGCGGGTCAGGATTACGAAGATTTTGACAACCAGGCTCCGCTTTATCTTAAAACCACAAAAGAAATGCTCGAGGATTTCAGTTACTTTGGCGATAGGGCAAAGGAATTTGTTATTGATAACCCCAACAAAATTGCTGAAATGATTTCCGATGATGTTATTCCTGTGCCCGATGGTAACTATCCCCCTGTTATTGAGGGCTCCGATGACCTGCTTCGTGATATTTGCTGGAAAAACGCAATGGACAAGTATGGTTTTGAGGGCAAGATTCCCGAAATTGTGTCGGCAAGACTTGAAAAAGAGCTTAATTCCATAATTAACAATGGCTTCTCCATAATGTATGTTTCGGCGCAAAAACTGGTTTCTTACAGTGAGGAGCACGGTTACCTTGTTGGCTCCCGTGGCTCGGTTGGCTCATCCTTTGCCGCCACCATGGCAGGCATTTCCGAGGTTAACCCATTAATGCCCCATTATTACTGTAAAAAGTGTAAGTACAGTGAGTTTTTCACAAACGGCGAGGTTGGCTCAGGCTTTGACCTGCCTGAGAAAAATTGTCCCCACTGCGGCACACCGCTTAGCCGTGATGGTCACGATATCCCCTTTGAAACCTTCCTTGGCTTTAAGGGCGATAAGGTGCCTGATATTGACCTTAACTTCTCTGATGAATTCCAGAGTGAGGTGCAAAAGTACACCGAAAGTCTTTTCGGCAGTGAAAACGTGTTTAAGGCAGGAACCATTTCTACCGTTGCCGAAAAAACCGCCTTTGGTTTTTCCAAGGCCTATGCCGAGAAAAAAGGTATTGTGCTAAGCTCTGCCGAGCTTAACCGCCTGGCGGGCAAGGTTGAAAAGGCAAAGATTAAGCAGACAACAGGACAGCACCCTGCGGGAATGATTGTTGTACCTAGGGATAAAACCATTTATGATTTTTGCCCTGTTCAGCACCCGGCAGATGATGTTAATTCCGATATTGTTACAACCCACTTCGATTTCCATTCCATTCACGATACCATTTTAAAGCTTGATGAGCTTGGTCACGTGGTGCCCACAATGTATAAATATCTTGAGGAATATTCAGGCATTCCCGTAAGCGATATTTCAATGAGTGATGAAAAGGTTTACACCCTTTTTACCTCTCCTGAAGCCCTTGGTGTTACCGAGGAGCAGATTTTCTCAAAAACAGGCACCTTCTGCCTTCCTGAATTTGGCACTGACTTTGTTCGCGGAATGCTTACCGACTGTAAACCCAAGAACTTTTCCGACCTATTGCAGATTTCGGGTCTTTCCCACGGTACCGATGTTTATCTTGGCAATGCGAAGGACTTAATTGATAAGGGTATTTGTACCATTTCCGAGGTTATCGGTACTCGTGATAACATAATGGTATACCTTATATATAAAGGGCTCGATTCCTCGAGGGCCTTTAAGATTACCGAAACCGTTCGTAAGGGAATGGTCGCCTCCGGCAAGGTTTCAAAGGAAGACTGGGCCTCAATGGAGGAGGATATGCGAAAGGTCGGTGTGCCCGATTGGTACATAGAAAGCTGTGGCAAGATTAAGTATATGTTCCCCAAAGCCCACGCCGCCGCCTATGTTATTTCGGCACTTCGTGTTGCCTGGTACAAGGTGTACAGACCCTTGGAATTTTACTGTGCCTATTTCACAGCCCGCCCTGAGGATGTGGATGTGCCCACAATTTTAAAGGGTAAGGCAGCCGTTAAGAATTATCTTGAAATGATAAAGCAAAAGGGAAAAGAGGCAACCAAAAAGGAACTTGACGTTTACGAAAATATGCTGATTTTCAACGAGATTATGGAAAGAGGCATTGAGGTTCTGCCCATTGATATTAAAAAATCCCACGCTGTTAAATATGTTCCTGAGGATGGCAAAATTCGCCTGCCCTTTGGTGCACTTGGCGGCGTTGGCGAAAAGGCGGCTTGGCAAATTTACAATGCCGCACAAAAGGGCGATTTTATTTCTAAAGAGGAATTTCAGGTTGAAGCAGGCGTTTCCAAAACCGTTATGGCCGCCCTTTCTGACCTTGGAGCCTTGGGAGAGTTGCCCGATACAAATCAGATTTCCATGTTCTAGTAAAAATATTTCCAAATGGTTACAAAAAAACGGGCTTGTTTTGTAGTATATCTACAATGCAAGCCTATTTTGTTTGTGCAATAAAACGAAAAATTCTTAAATTTCAAACAAAAGGTTGCAAAGTTGTAACTTTTTGATATAATAGTAAATGTGTTTGATTACAAAAATGTTACTTTTTTAGGAGGGAATATTCAAAATGCAGCAGTTTTTAAGCATTGTTAAAAAATGCTATAATTTTGCTAAAGAGAATATTCGTATTGTTGTTCCCGCCATTTTTGCACTTGTTAGTGTAATTGCTGTTATAGTTAGTGTTAATTCCTGCGACCTTACCGTTGCTTACACCTTCTCTTATGGTGATAAAACACTTTGTGTTCGTGACACGGTTGATTTCAGCGCCGCAAAAACAATTATTAAAATGGCAAGTGCTACGGGAGACGTTGAAAATTATATCGACGAGCCGGTTTTCACAAAGACCGTTGCAATGCGTTCACAGCTTGACAACGTTAACAGCGTTGCCGAAACAATTATTGAAAACACCGACGGCATTGTAGTTGCCACAATTCTCCGTGTTAACGGTGAATATGTTGCCTGTGTTGAGGGCGAAACCAGCCTTGATGATTATTTAGAGAAATCCCGCACCCGCTATGATAAAGATGGAAGCGTTTCTACCTTTGTTGATGAAATTACAACCGAAAAGGCTTATTACCCTAAGTCTCAGGTAAAAACCCTTGATGAAATTATTGAGGTTATTGATAAACTTTCGGTTAAAACCGTTTCCACCGTTTCGGGAAAATATAATGTTGCTTACGGAACCACCGTTATTAAGGATTCTTCCAAGTCTGTCGGTTACAGAGTAACCCGCACATCCGGCGTTTACGGCGTTGTTCGTTATACCGATGAGGTTACCTATGTTAACGGTAAGGAAAGCGCTAGACAGCGCATTGAAAGCAAGACTACAACACAGCCCTCAAACGAGGTTGTTGTGGTTGGAACTGCGCCCATTTCGGGTGGTAGCTCCTCCTTCCGTTGGCCCCTTGCAAATGGCTATTTCTACACAATGACATCCTATTGGGGCGATGGTCGCGGCCATAAGGGCTGGGACATTGCCGGCAAAACAGGCACACCTATTTGTGCTTCAATGTCAGGTGTTGTGGTAGAAGCATCAAGCGGCTGGAACGGCGGCTACGGCACCAAGGTTGTTCTTGACCACGGCAACGGCGTTAAAACCGTTTATGCCCACTGCCAAAAACTTTATGTTAAGGTTGGCGATGTTGTAACAGGTGGACAAGTTATTGCCACAATGGGTAACACAGGCCGTTCAACAGGACCGCACCTCCACTTTGAAATTAATATTAACGGCTCACCCGTTAACCCCGCAATATATCTCGGAAACAGATAGTTAAAATTTTAGTGCTCGGACAACCTTTTGGTTGTCCGAGCTTTTGCTTTATTGACTTTTTAAGGGCTTTTGTTATAATGGGTTTAGTTATTCGAAACAGTAACTTCTATTACTGTTTCGACACCAAATCTTTGATTTGGATACAAATTTTCAAAGAAAATTTGACTAACCCATTGAAATGATTGTCGTGCAGAATTAAATTATGAAAAAATTTAATTCTGCATAGCCGATAAAATCGGCTGTCGAAGCGCTTTTTAGCGTTTCGACAAACCACAACCATTATAATGGGTTTAGAAACACCTTGGAGGGCGAAATTATGGATAAAAAAACACTGCATTTAATTCCACACACCCACTGGGACCGAGAATGGTATATGGGCTTTGAAAGGCATAGAATGAGGCTGGTTGAGCTTTTTGACAGCCTTATTGATTTAATGGAAAAGAACCCTGAATATACCTATTATCATTTAGACGGCCAGTTTATAGTTATTGAGGATTATCTTGAAATTCGCCCCGAAATGAGAGCAAGGCTTTTAAAGCTTGTCAAGGCCGATAGAATTCAAATTGGCCCTTGGTATGTTTTGCAGGATGAATATTTAACCTCGGGAGAAGCCAATGTTCGCAATATGCTTTACGGCATTAAGCTTTGCCGCGAGTTTGGCGCTGAGCCTGTTATGTCGGGCTATTTTCCCGATTCCTTCGGCAACATTTCCCAGGTCCCCCAAATTCTTAAGGGCTTTGGTATTGATAGCGCCATTTTCGGCAGAGGAATAGGTACTGTTGCTTATAACAATGAGGTTTCAGAAAACGCTAATCCCTCCGAATGGCTTTGGAGCGCTCCCGATGGCAGTGAGGTTCTTGGCGTTATGTTCTCCCACTGGTATCATAACGCAATGCAACTGCCCAGCGAATGCGAAACTCTAAAACAACAGATTACCGATTTAATTGCCGCCTGCGAGGGTTCGGCCGCGACACCCCATTTGCTTGGAATGAACGGCTGTGACCATCAGCCTGTTCAAAAGGACCTTCCTGAGGTTATTAAAACCGCTAACGAGCTTTTTGGCCGGCAGGGCATTACCGTAAAGCAAAGTAATTTTAAGGATTACATAAAGGCAGTAAGCCCTTATACGGAAAAGTTCCCTAAAATTCAGGGGGAGCTTACCTGTCAAACAACATCGGGCTGGGGCTCGCTTATCGGCACTGCTTCAACCCATATTCCCCTAAAGCAGCGCAACCATCAGGTTCAAAATTTGTTGGAGCGCCAGGCGGAGCCGCTGAATGTTCTCTCCTGCCTTTCGGGGGATGAATACCGCGATTCGATGCTCCTTTTTGCTTGGAAAAAGCTTATGGAAAATCATCCCCACGATTCCATTTGCTGCTGCAGCAGTGATGAGGTTACCGATGAAATGATTTCCCGCTTTGAGCACGCAAGGCAGGTGGGAGAATATGTTCGCGATGAGGCAATTTCCAATATAAAAAGGCATATTAAGGCGGATACAAAGGGCGTTTTATTGCTCCATACCACTGCAGGCAGAACAAGAACCGTTGTAAAAGCAAATCTTGACTACCCCGAGGGCAAAAGAATAGAATCCTTATGCCTTGTTGCCCCCGACGGCACAAAAATTCCCGCAAGCGTTAAGGCGCTTGGCAGAACCTTTACATTTACGCTTCCTAAAGAGAGCTTCAGAGAGTCAAAATTTGTTGAGCGTTTTGAAATTTCCTTCCCTGTTGATGTAACGGGTGTTGGATATAGCTTTTATACTGTTAAAGAGGAAAGCGTCGCCGCTAATATTAAGGTTTGGGCTAATGGTGCCGAAACCGATACCTTAAGGCTTGAAATTGCCAAAAACGGCTCGCTTACCGTTACCGATAAAAAGAGCAATGCCAGCTATTCGGGTCTTAACACCTTTGAGGATGTTGCCGATGCAGGGGAATCCTATAACTTTAATTTCCTCAATGGCGATAAGCCTATAATCAGCGAAAAATGCAGGGCAAAAATTTCGGTTTATGATAAAACCGCCTTTAGCGTTACCTTTAGTGTTGAGGTTAAAATGGATTTACCCAAAACCACCGATGGCGATAAGCGCTCAAAGGAAAGGGTTGCAACCACCATTAAAAGCCTTGTAACCCTGGCCGCGGGGGTAGACCGTGTTGATATTAAAACCGTGTTCAATAACCAAAGTGAAAACCACAGGCTTCGCGCTATCTTTAAGCCCGAAATTAAGACCGATGTTAATTTTGCCGATGGTCAGTTCGATTTGGTAAAGCGAAACAATGTGCCCCACGAAAATTGGCAGAACCCCAGCAACACAGGGCGTTGCCAGGCATTTTTTGCTCTTGAGGATAATGAAAAGGGCATTGCTGTGGGAGGTAAAGGACTCCACGAATATGAAATTCTGCCTAAAGAAAACAACGCTATGGCTTTAACCCTTTTGCGCGCCGTTGGCTTTATTGGCGACTGGGGTATTTTCCCAACCCCCAAAATGCAGTGCAAGGGTGAGCTTACTGCCGAATACACCATTGTTCCCTACGGAAAGGAACAAAGATGTGAGGCTCACGAGCTGGCAAGAAATTTTGCCTTTTGTGATGTTATTGCCGCCGATGTTGATGAAAACGAAAACGGCACAAATCCTGCAAATAAAACGCTGGTTTGTGTAGATAATTCGGCAATTGTTACCTCGGCGCTCAAACGCAGTGAGGATGGCAAATTTAATGTTTTGCGCCTTTATAACCCAACCGAGGAAGCGGTTAACTTTACCCTAAAACTTTGCGGTTGTGTTAAAAAGCTTTTTTCCTGCAATCTGGCAGAGGAAAAGGGTAAGGAGATAAAAATAGAAAATGGCGAAGCTAAAATTACCGCACCGCCTAAAAAGATTTTAACCTTCCTTATGAAATAAAAGAAAAAGCTCGGTATCAAACTGATACCGAGCTTTTGTTTTTTTACTTTTTAAGTTCTCTTTCAAGCCAGATGCTACCGATGTCCATTGCCTCGTAAAAACCGTTTTTTTCACTGGTTTTTACAATGCGCTCCTTATCCTTAAGAGAGGTATCGCTAAGCAAAAGCTCGATTTTGATTTTTTCGCTTAAATCAAGGGATTTTTCACCGTTTGAAGAAAGAATTGTAAAGCGAATAATATATTTTTCTGACATATCGCCGTAATAAACGGTGTTGCCTTTGCGCACAAGGGGCTTACCCTTGTAGGTTAAAAATTGTTCTGCCACTTGGTTTAAGCCTCCTCGCTATCTTTTTCGGGCACGCTCTGATAAAGATTAAATCGGAAAAGAATTCCCTCATCCTCAGGAAGGGTGCAACGAATGGTTGCCTCGGAAATGCGGGCACCGTTTAAAATATTAGCAATACCAACAATTTGACAAAGCTTTGATTTAAGATTTAAAATGTCACCATCCTCGGTTTCAAGGAACACATCGCCCTTGCAGGCATCAAGTGTTTTAATGAAATCGCCGAAATCAAGGTCGTGAAGCTGTAATTTGTAAGCCATTAAAAACAAACCTCCTTTAAGATTTATTCTTATAAATTATATCCAATATATTTTGATATGTCAAGATTTACATAATTAAGCAAAAGTTTTTGTTGACATTTGACCGACTTTTAATGTATAATCACATATTGAAAGGTTATGTATAAGGGTAAATATCCCCTTGTGCATTCATAATAATCCTAAAAGGGAGGTTAGACTGATGAAAAGAACTTACCAGCCTAAAAAGTTACATCGTAAGAAGGAACACGGCTTTTTAAAGAGAATGGCAGATAGAAACGGCCGCAAGGTTATTGCACGCCGCAGAGCAAAAGGCAGAAAGTCGCTCACTTACTAAAGGCCAACATTTTGGCCTTTTCTTTTTAGTTTAAAAGGAGAAGTTTGCTATGACTTCTAATGACCGTCTTAAACAAAACTTCGAGTTTCGACGCGCCTACACAAAGGGAAAATCGGTTGTTACCCCTGCCGTGGTTATTTATGTTGTTAAAAATTCCGGCAAGGGCATTCGCCTTGGAATTAAGGCGGGCACAAAGCTTGGCTGTGCGGTAAAGCGCAACAGAGCAAAAAGGGTGCTGGCTGCCGCATTTTCGAACTGTTTACCCAATATTCGGGGGAACTATGATATCGTGCTTGTAGCACGGCATAAAATTTTATCACAAAAAAGCACACAGGTAGAAAGCCTGCTTGGTGCAAAGTTTACGGAAATGGGAATTTATGAGTAGAATACTGATTGGTTTAATTCGTTTTTACCAAAAAAACATATCACCCCTTAAAATATCCTGTTGCCGATTTACTCCAACCTGTTCTGCCTACGCTATTGAGGCAATTAAGGTACACGGTGCCGTTAAGGGCACACTGCTCGCTTTGTATCGGATTCTTCGCTGTAACCCCTTTTGCAAGGGTGGTTACGACCCGGTACCAGACAAAAAAGAATGGACGGTAAAACCAAAGTGAAATTTTTACAAGGTATATTTAATATATTGAATATTCCGCTGGGCTGGATTCTTAAAAATATTTCGGCTCTTTTCGGCGGAAATTTTGCTGCTGCGGTTTTTGTTTTCACCTTGCTTGTTAACCTGGCAATGATTCCATTGAGCATAAAAAGTCAGAAATCATCTGTTCAGCAAATTCGCTTAAAACCAAAGCTCGATGAGCTTAAAAAGAAATACGGTGATGACCGCAATAAATACGCCACCGAAACACAGCGCCTTTATCAGGAAGAGGGCGTTTCAATGTCGGGTGGTTGTTTACCTATGCTCATTCGTTTACCCATTATGATGAGTATTTATTATCTCATTTGCTCACCGCTTACCTATCTTATGAATGTTTCGGCAGATGTTATTACAAAGGGCAAGGAGCAGCTTACCGCTTTAGGCCTTAAGTTCTCTGATTACAATGCCGAGCTTCAGATTATTGATAATATTGAAAGCGGCAAGTTTTCTATTCCTGAAATTGCAGATAAAATCGGAAAAATAGACTTTGATTTCTTCGGAATTAACCTTACCGAAAGCCCAAAGTTCTCTCTTAATATTTTTGCCGATTTTAAACCTATTTGGATTCTTCCCATTCTCGCCTTTGCGGCGGCAATGGTTTCAAGTCTTATTTCCCTTGCAATGTCTAAAAAGACCAATCCCGATGCACCTAACATGGCGGGTATGATGCTCACCATGCCTATTATGTCGCTCATAATCGGCTTTAGTGTGCCCGGTGGTGTGGCATTTTATTGGGCCTGCTCATCCTTTATCAGTGGTGTTATTCAGGCTGTTGTTCAAATGACCTACGGCCCCCACCGCCTTATTGCAAGCGAAAACGCAAAATCTATTATAAAAACTCATAAGTCTGAACTTACATCAATTAAAAATTCAGCCGAGAGGAAAGAAGGCAATTAGTTTGATTAAAGAAGCATTCGGCGAGGGCTTAACCGTTGAAGAGGCAAAGGAAAATGCCGTTTTAACCCTTAATGCCCGTTCTGATGATGACGTTATGTTTGACGTTGTTGAAATGCCCAAACAAAAGGTTTTGGGTCTTTTCGGAGGAAAACTTGCAAAGGTTAGAGCCTATGTTGAGCTGCCCGATGAAAAGCCTGCAAGAAAGCCTAAAGCAGATAAAAACGATAGAAAAAAGAAAAACGATAAGCCTCAAAAAAAGGCAAAAAACAATGCTCCTATTGATGATAAAAATCAGGCTTCAAAGGAGTATGAAAACGCTGTTCCTGCTGAGGAAATTGAAAAGGATTCTCCCGCAGGCAGAGCAGTGGCTTATGTTAGCAATATTATTGGCCATTTAGGCTGCAAAAATGTTGAAATTAAGGTTGCTCCCCGCGAAAACGGCGCCGTTCTCATCCTTTCGGGTGATGGCCTTGGCGTTGTTATCGGCAGAAGAGGTGAAACCCTTGATTCTCTGCAGTATTTAGCAAGCCTTGCCGCAAATTCAGGTAATGGTTATTTCAAGGTTTCCCTTGATATTGGTAACTACCGTGAGAGAAGGGAAAAGACCCTTATCTCCCTTGCAAAGCGCGTTTCTGCACAGGTAATTTCAACCTCCAGAAGCAAGTCGTTAGAGCCTATGAACCCCTATGAGCGCAGAATAATTCATACTGCTGTTCAGGAAATTGAGGGTGTAACCTCGGGCTCTGTAGGAGAGGGAAGCTCCCGCCGCGTTGTTATCAGCCCTGTTAAGGGTGCTACTAAAAAGGTGGAAGAAGCCCCTGCAAGAGCTCCTAAAAAAGATGCTGAAAACGCACCCCTTTACGGTAAAATAAACTAATGAAAAAGCCCTGAAAATATCAGGGCTTTTAATTTTTTCTTGACTTTAGGGCGACAGTGTGTTAACTTAAAGAAAAATAAAACGATGATAGAGGTGCATCTATTAAGAGTATCCCGTTCCTTAAAAAGGCTTTGGAGCGTGAGAAAGGGATAGATGCCGAAGTGCCGAGGGAATTTGCCTTGAATTTTTCGGTGCTGGTGTGCAGTAAAATATGCTGTGCACTGTCACAAATGTGGAGCGCTATCCGGATTTTAATATTTTTAAAATTTTTCCGTGATTGCTCTTTTTGTGTGCAATCGCGGTTTTTATTTTTCAAAAAAATTAAGGAGAGAAACAAAATGACAGCAAAGAAAATCATCCCCAAAGTGCTGATTGTTGCCTTTGTTGTTGCCTTTGGCGCCCTTTGCGCATTTACAGGCGACATTACAAATCCTGTCGGCACACTCTGGTCACTTTTCCCGCCCGTTGTGGCAATCGGTCTTGCCCTTTTAACAAAAGAGGTTTATTCCTCCCTTTTGGTAGGTATTTTGGTTGGTGGCCTGCTTGCAACAAACTTTAACCCCATTCACACCCTCGATTCTGTAGTTACCACCGGCTTTATTGATTCCGTTTCAGGTACCGCAGGTATTTTCGCCTTCCTCGTTTTCCTCGGAATTATTGTTGCACTGCTTAATAAAGCGGGCGGATCCCGTGCCTTCGGAAACTGGGCCGCAAAGCACGTTAAAGGAAAAATAGGCGCCGCTCTGGCAACCTTTGCATTTGGCGTACTTATTTTCATTGATGACTATTTTAACTGCTTGACCGTTGGCGCTGTTATGCGCCCCGTGGCCGATAAGGCAAAGATTTCCCGCTCAAAGCTTGCCTATTTAATTGATGCTACCGCAGCGCCTATTTGTATGATTGCCCCCATTTCCTCCTGGGCGGCGGCAGTTTCCTCCTATGCCCCCGATGGCGAGGGCCTTGCAATGTTCATTAAGGCAATTCCCTATAATTTCTATTCGCTTTTAACCTTTGTTTTCATTATTGCTTTAACACTTATGAAGTTTGATTTCGGCCCCATGAAGCTTCACGAAGCTAATGCTGAAAACGGCGACCTGTTTACAACAGGCGAGCACGTGTCGGAAAGCACCGATGAACTTGACTGTTCACCTAAAGGTAAGGTTATCGACCTTATTATCCCCATTGTTGCTTTAATCGGCATTTGCGTGTTCTCCCTTTTCTATGTTGGCCGCTGTATGGGCGAGGAGTGGGTTTTCGCCTCCGCTAACTATGACCCATCACTTAACTTTGTTGATGCCTTCGCCAACACCGATGCCACCGTTGGTCTTCCCTGGGGTGGTCTTGTTGCGCTTGTTGTTATTATGATTTACTTCATTGCCCGCCGCCTTGTAACCTTTAAAGAGGCTATGGAATGCATTCCCAAGGGCTTTATTGCAATGGTTCCTGCAATTCTTATTTTAACTATGGCAACCGCCCTTAAAAATATGACAGGTCTGCTTGATTCTGATGCTTTTGTTAACAATGCACTTGCAAATGCAAGCACACTTAACAACTTCCTGCCTGCAATTATCTTCCTTGTTGCCTGCGCCATTGCCTTTGCAACAGGAACCTCCTGGGGCACCTTCGGCATTCTTATTCCCATCGTGCTTTCTATTTTCCCTGCCGGAAGCCTTGTTGGCACAATCGGTATGTCTGCCTGCCTTGCAGGTGCGGTTTGCGGCGACCACTGCTCACCAATTTCCGACACCACAATTATGTCTAGTGCCGGTGCACAGTGCAACCACATTAACCACGTTTCAACACAGCTGCCCTATGCAATTACCGTTGCGGCAATTTCCTTTGTGAACTTCCTCGCTGCTCCCTTTATTGCAAACCCCTGGGTAAGCCTTGCTATCGGCGTTGTTATGACCGTTGCAGTTCTCTTTGTAATTAAACTTGCAACAAGTAAAAAGGCTGCATAAAATAACTTGAAATAAGGGTTCACAGCATTTATAATAATGCTGTGAACTTTTTTTATTTTGGAGATAAAAATGGCTGAAAGAATTTTGGAAAAATCGGTGGAAATTGAACGCAGTATTATAAAAAGATACCGCAAAAGTATTTGGAACCCCTTTGTCGGTGCCGTTAAGGAATACGGCCTTATAAACGAGGGGGATAAAATTGCCGTTTGCATTTCGGGCGGAAAGGATTCGGTGCTGCTGGCAAAATGTATGGAGCAGCTGTGCCGCCATTCCGAGGTGCCCTTCACCCTTAAGTTTATAACAATGGACCCCGGCTATAAAAAGGAAAACAGGCAAAAGATTGAAAACAACGCCAAGCTTTTGAATATTCCTTTAGAAATTTATGACAGCGATATTTTTGCCGTTGCCAATTCGGCAGGCGGCTCGCCCTGCTACCTGTGCGCCAGAATGCGCCGCGGCTGGCTTTATAACAAGGCAAAGGAGCTTGGCTGCAATAAAATTGCCCTTGGTCACCATTTTGATGATGCCATTGAAACCTGGCTTATGAGTATGCTCTGGTCGGGGGAGGCAAAAACAATGCTGCCAAAGCTTAAAAGCGATAATTTTCCCGATATGGAGCTTATCCGCCCCCTTTACAAGGTTAAGGAGGAGGCTATTATAAAATGGGCAAAAGCTAATGAGTTATCCTTTCTTAATTGTGCCTGCCGTTTTACCGAGGAATCTGAGGAGTTTGAAAATCTTTCAAAGAGGCGGCAGACAAAGCAGCTTATAAAGGAGCTTAAAAAGACAAATCCCAAGGCCGATGAAAACCTTTTTATGAGCATGCATAATGTAAATCTCGGCGCCATTGTGGGCTGGAGAAACAGGGATGGTGAGGAACTTCACAGTTTTTCCGAAAAATATTAACAAAAACTTTAAAATAAACGCTTCGTTTCTATTGCAAACGGAGCGTTTATTTGTTATAATATATTATTATTAATATATATAAAAGGGGGAATAGCATTTATGAGCAATTTTGGCAGTGTAAACGACCTTTCTTGCCAAATTGGTTTTATGGAAAGAGTGCGTTCCCTTTTAAGCAAAATTTACGAAAATCCCCCAAAGGCGCATATTGTGGTTTACGGTTGCCAGCAAAATGTTAGCGATGCTGAAAAAATCCGCGGAATGCTTAAAACTATGGGTTATGAAATCACCGATGATATTGAGGCCGCCGATTTTATAATTTTCAACACCTGTGCCGTTAGAGAACACGCCGAGCAACGTGTTTGGGGCAATGTAGGTGCCACAAAGAATTACAAAAGGAAAAAAGAAAACCTTATAGTTGCTGTTTGCGGCTGTATGGCGCAGGAGGAAAAAACCGCTCCTCGCTTTAAGGAAAGTTATCCTTATGTTGATATTGTTTTTGGTACCCATGTGCTACACCGCCTTCCCGAATTTGTTTACCGCCGCCTTACGGGCTCGGGCAGAATTTTCGAAACCTCTACCGAATTTGCCGATATTGTTGAGGGTTTGCCCACCGAGCGTGATAGGGATATAAAGGCGTGGCTTCCCATAATGTACGGCTGCAACAATTTTTGCACCTACTGCGTTGTGCCCTTTGTAAGGGGAAGGGAGCGCTCAAGAGCGCCCGAATTTGTTTTGGAGGAAGCTAAAAAACTTATTGCCGAGGGCAAAAAGGAGATTACCCTTCTCGGCCAAAATGTTAATTCCTATGGAAAGGGCGAAGACCACGGCGTTAACTTTGCAAAGCTGCTTCGTCAAATAAATGCCCTGGAGGGTGATTTTAGAATTCGCTTTATGACCTCTCACCCTAAAGACTGCACCGAGGAATTGCTCCTTGCAATGAGGGACTGCGAAAAGGTCGAGCGGCATTTGCATCTACCAATGCAGAGTGGCTCTGACAGGGTGCTAAATGCAATGAACCGCCGTTACACAAAGGAAAAATATTTATCCCTTGTTGCCCGTGCCAAAGAGCTTATGCCCGACATTGAGCTGACAAGTGACATAATCGTTGGCTTCCCCGGGGAAACCTATGAGGAATTCTTAGAGACGGTTGATGTTGTAAAGCAGGTTAAATTCGCCTCACTTTTCACCTTTATTTTCTCCCCACGCGAAAACACCGTAGCGGCAAAGATGGAGGACCCTGTATCCCGTGAAGAAAAGGGTAAATGGTTTACTCAGCTTTTAAAGGTGCAAGAGGAAATTGCCGCAGAGCAAAACGAGAATTATCTTGGCAAAACCTACCGCGTTTTGTGTGATGATTTTGGGTCTAAAGAGGGCTTTTTAAGTGGCCACACGGCAGGCTGTGCGGTAATTGAGTTTGAGGGCGATAAGAGCCTTATCGGACAGTTTGTAAATGTCCGCGTTGATAATGTAAGTAAAGTGCTTTATGGCACGATAATATAAAACAAATTTAAAGGAGATATTTAAAATGACAGTTAAAGAAGCAACAAGATTACTTGGCGCAGCAATTCAGCAGGATGAAAGATATATTGAATTTGCAAAGGCAACCCTTGCAAATGATAAGGATGAGGCCTTACAGGCTAAAATCGGCGAGTTCAATCTTGTTAGAATGTCCCTTGATAAGGCTCTTAGCGAGGAGGAGCAAGATAACGGCAAGGTTCAGGCTTTAAATGAACAACTCAGAAACCTTTACACCGAAATTATGAACGGCGAGAGTATGACCAAATATAACGAGGCAAAGGCAAAGCTTGATAACCTTATGAACGAGGTTAACAGCATTATTGCACAGTGTGTTGACGGTGCCGACCCCGAAACAGTTGAGCCCCAGACACAGTGCACAGGCAGTTGTTCCACCTGCGGCGGTTGCCACTAATTAAATTCAAAATAAAAAAGAAAGGGAGGTCGTAAAAATGGCGCAGAAGAGTCAGGAACTGTCACCTATGATGAAGCAATATTTAGAGATTAAGCACCGTCATGAGGACAGTATCTTGTTTTTCCGTCTCGGTGATTTTTACGAGATGTTTTTTGAGGACGCAAAGGTTGCCAGCGAAGAACTAGATTTAGTTCTTACCGGTCGCGATTGCGGTCAAGAGGAAAGAGCGCCTATGTGCGGCGTTCCTTACCATAGCTGTGAAAGCTACATTGCCCGCCTTGTTGAGCGGGGCTATAAGGTTGCCATTTGTGAGCAGACCGAAAACCCTGCCGAGGCTAAGGGAATTGTTAAGCGAGATGTTATTCGTGTTATCACCCCGGGAACGGTTATTGAAAACACAATGCTGGATGAGGGTAAAAATAACTATCTTGCGGCGGGAGCACTTGTTGGCTCCACAGTTGGACTTTGCTTTGTGGATGCATCTACAGGAGAAGTTCATTTAACCGAGCTTTCGGGCGATGACCTTGAAAACCGAATTGTCAGTGAGTTTTCTCGGTTTTCTCCCAGCGAAATTCTTTTAACCCCTGTGCTCGAAGCTATGCTCACGGTGCAAAACTTCCTTAAAACTCGTTTTGAGGGAACCGTTTCAAAGCGTGGCATTGCAGGCTTTGAAAGTAATTTTGCCAAGGACAAGCTGAGGACTTACTTTAAAACAAACGATTTATCCTTTTTGCCCGCCCACCCCGACAGCGCCGCAGTTTGTGCGCTGGGTGGCACGGTGGATTATCTTAAGGAAATGGGCATTACAGGTAACATTGTTCCAAGCAGCATTTCTTACTATGTTCAGGATGAATTTATGCGCCTTGATATGACGGCAATGCGAAACCTTGAGCTTACCGAAACAATGCGCCAAAAATCCAAAAAGGGCTCGCTGCTTTGGGTTATTGATAAAACCAAAACCGCAATGGGTAAGCGCCTTATTCGCGGTTGGATGGAAAAGCCGCTGATGAGCATTACCGAAATTAACAACCGCTTAAATGCGGTTGAGGAGCTTTGCGATGATGTTATGCTCAGCGGTGAAATCAGGGAATATTTAACAGGTGTTCGCGATGTTGAGCGCCTTATGGCAAGGGTGGTTTACGGCACCGCACTGCCAAAGGACCTTTTAGACCTGGCTTCTACCATTAGAAAATTCGGCCTTATTAAGGATGCGCTTCAAAATGCAAAGTCGGGAATGCTTAAAGGCATCTGCCTGCAAATTGACCCCCTTAGTGAGGTTTGCGAGCTGGTTGAAAATGCAATTAGCACCGAGGCGCCAAACTCGGTAAGAGAGGGTAAAATCTTTAAAAAGGGTTATGACCCCAAGATTGATGAGGTTCGTGATGATATGGAGGGCGGCACAGGCCGCATCGCTTCCATTGAAGCCGAGGAAAAGGAAAGAACAGGTATTAAAACCCTTAAGGTTCGCTACAACAAGGTGTTTGGCTACTATATTGAGGTTTCAAATTCCTTCCTTGACAAGGTGCCCGAAACCTACATAAGAAAGCAAACCCTTACAAACGGTGAAAGATTTATAACCGAGGAGTTAAAAGACCTTGAGGTTAGAATTTTAAGCGCCAAAGAAAGAGACGGCGCAATGGAGTTCGAGCTTTACGAAAAGATAAGGCTTTATATTGCCGACCAGCTTGAACGCCTGCAGATTACCGCCACAGCGGTGGCAAGGCTGGATTGCCTTGCATCTTTGGCCTCGGTTGCCGTTAAAAATAATTATTGCAGGCCCCGCCTTAATGCCGATGGCGTTATAAGCATTCAGGATGGCAGGCACCCTGTGGTTGAACTGCTTAGTGACACACCCTTTGTTACCAACGACACACTGCTTGATTTAACCGATAATCGCTGTGCCATTATTACAGGCCCTAACATGGCGGGTAAATCTACATATATGCGACAGGTTGCCCTTATGGCTATAATGGCGCAAATCGGCTCCTTTGTTCCCGCAACAAATGCCAACATTTGCATTTGCGATGCGGTTTACACAAGGGTAGGCGCATCTGATGACCTGGCAATGGGTCAGTCAACCTTTATGGTGGAAATGAGCGAGGTTGCATCAATTGTTAAAAACGCAACCAAAAACAGCCTGCTTATTTTAGATGAAATCGGTCGCGGCACCTCAACCTTTGATGGAATGTCAATAGCCAGGGCTGTGCTCGAATATGTGAGTGATAAGAGAAAGCTGGGAGCTAAAACCCTTTTTGCTACCCACTATCACGAGCTTACCCAAATGGAAAAAGAGCTTGGCGGTGTTAAGAACTATAACATTGCCGTAAAGCGCAAGGGCGAAGATATAATTTTCCTACGCCGAATTGTTCCGGGTGGGGCAGATGATAGCTACGGCGTTGCCGTTGCAAAGCTTGCAGGTGTGCCCGACAGCATTATTAAAAGGGCAAACGAAATTTTAAGGGATGTTGAGGCAAACGGTGTCACGATTATAAAAAGTGAGACCGCAGGTGAGTCTCAAATGGCACTTGATATGGGCGGCCAAGCAAATGAGCTTACCGAGGAGCTTAAAAAACTTGATGTTAACACTCTGACCCCCATTGAGGCTATGAGCACACTTTTTGAGCTGGTTAAAAAAGCAAAAGAAAATTACTAAAGAAAAGGAAGTGAACAAAATGCCGAAAATTAACGTTCTTAGTAAAAACGTTGCCGAGCTTATTGCCGCAGGTGAAGTGGTTGAAAGACCCGCCTCGGTGGTAAAAGAGCTTGTTGAAAACTCTATTGATGCAGGCGCCTGCTCTATAACGGTTGAAATTAAAGGCGGCGGCATTTTGTTCCTTAGAATAACCGATAACGGTTGCGGTATTGAGAGGGAGGATGTTCCTACCGCCTTTCTAAGGCACGCAACCAGCAAAATTAAAAATGAAATTGATTTAAATGCCATTGGCACCCTGGGCTTTCGTGGAGAGGCACTTTGTGCTGTGGCAGGTGTTTCAAGGGTTGAAATGCTCACCTGCACAGAAAATAGCATTTCGGGCACCCGCTATGTTATTGAGGGTGGCGAACAGCTGGCTTTTGAGGATGCCGGCTGCCCAAAGGGCACCACAATTATTGTAAGGGATATTTTCTATAATGTTCCGGCTAGAATGAAGTTCCTTAAAAAGGATGTTACCGAGGGCAACGCCGTAGCGGCAATTATGGAAAGAATTGCCCTTTCACACCCCGAAATTTCCTTTAGATTTATAAGAGATTCCAAAAGCGTTTTTGTAACTAAGGGTGACGGAAATTTAAAAAATGCGGTTTACAGCGTTTTGGGCCGTGAGTTTGCATCAAATCTTATTGAGGTTAACGGTGAGACCGATGGTATCAAGGTTAAAGGTCTTGTTTCAAAGCCCATAAACTGCAGGACAAGCCGAAGCGGACAGTTTTTCTTTCTTAATTCCCGCTTTGTTAAAAGCGGCACGGTAACTGCGGCACTTGAGCAGGCATATAAAAACACAATTATGGTGGGAAAATTCCCCTGTGCGGTGCTTAATGTAAGCGTTCCCTTTGGCAGTGTTGATGTTAATGTACACCCTGCAAAAACCGAGGTGCGTTTTTCCGATGAAAGGGCTGTGTTTAACGCGGTTTACTACTCGGTAAAAAATGCCATAACATTTTCCGATACACGCCCCGAGGCAACCTTTAAAAGCAGTGCAGTTAATCCTTTTGCCCGAATGACGGCGCAGGAATATAAGCAAACCGCGAACGTTGGCGCGAACACAAAGCCCAGAAGCTTTGAGTATGTTCCACCCACAAAAAAAGAGGAAACAAGCTTTACACTAAGCGATGTTATAAAGGCCCAGCAGCAAACGGTGAAAATTGAGATGCCCGAGATAAGGGTGGAAGGCCAAGCTGAGGCAGCCCCCGAGCCACCGATTGTTTTAGAAAAAGCAGAGGTGCAAAACACCGCTGTTAATAAAGCCGAGGCACCTGAAACTAAGATAGCCGAGGAAACAAAGTCTCAAAAAGAGGTAAGGTACATTGGTGAGGCGCTTAAAACCTACATTATTGCCGAGTGTGAAAACGAGGTTTATTTAATTGACAAGCACGCCGCTCACGAAAGAATTAACTATGAGCGACTTAAATCTACCGAGGAAATTGCTGTGCAGGCACTGCTAACCCCTGTTGCCGTTACACTGCCTTCGGATGATTATATTCTTATAACCGAAAACGGCGATAAGATAAGCGAGGCAGGCTTCGAAATTGAGGATTTTGGAAATAACTCGGTTTTGGTTACTGCAATTCCGCAAATGCTTACAGGTCTTGATGTGCAAACCCTGGTTTTTGATTTAGCCGAAAGCCTAAGTGAGACCAAAACAGCGGTTTTGCCGGCACAGGAGCGCATTTTCCATACCGTTGCCTGCAAGGCGGCAATTAAGGCGGGCTACAACACAAGTGCCTACGAGCTTGAAAGGCTGGCAAGCAGGGTTATAAATGATGACAGTATTATGTACTGCCCCCACGGCAGACCTGTGGCAATAAGGCTTACAAAAAATGAAATTGAAAAACAGTTCGGGAGAATTCAGTAATGAATAAAATACCCCTTGTTTGTGTTGTGGGTCCAACCGCATCGGGGAAAACCTCCCTTGGTGTTGGCCTTGCAAAGCACCTGGGTGGTGAGGTTGTTGGAGCTGACTCAATGCAAATTTATCGCTCAATGCCTATTGCCTCCGCCGTTCCCACAATGGAGGAAAGGCAGGGGGTTGCCCACCATTTAATTGAGGTGCTGGATTTTTCGGTTAACTTTTCGGTTGCTGATTATGTTGAGGCGGCCCACAAAAAAATTAAAGAAATTTATTCTTCGGGAAAACAACCCATTTTGGTGGGTGGCACAGGTCTTTATGTTAATTCCCTTGTTGATAATATTCAGTTTGTTTCCGAGCCCACCGATTTTGAACTTCGAAAAAGGCTCCAAAATGAACTGAATGTGCAAGGCGAGGAATATATGCACGCAAGGCTCAAGGCTATTGATGAGGCGGCGGCCGCAAGGCTTCACCCAAACAACACAAGAAGAATTATAAGAGCACTGGAGCTTTTCGAACTCACAGGTAAAACCATAACCCAGCTTGAGGCCGAGTCAAGAAGTGTGCCAAGCCCCTATGATGCGGTTATGATTGGCATAACCTTTGAAAATAGGGAATTGCTTTACGAAAGAATAAGGCGCAGGGTTGATTTAATGCTTGAAAACGGCCTTATTAAAGAGGCCGAGGCAACCCTTAATTTAAAGGGTGGCGGCGTTCAGGCCATTGGGCATAAAGAGCTTCATAAGTATTTTAGGGGAGAGCTAACCCTGGAGGAAGCGGTTGAGCTTTTAAAAAGAGAAAGCTGCCACTATGCCAAGCGGCAACTTACCTGGTTTAAAAAGGATACCAGAATTAATTGGATTTACGCCGACAAAACCGATGATGTTTTGTCCGAGGCAAAAAGAATTTTAAAGGAGGCAGGAAACAAAAGTGAAAGACAATAAGTTTTTAAAATTCCTTTTGGGATTTGTTCTTGTTTTATTTCTTGCCTATCAAATCTATGCCGCGCTCTATCGCCCCATTGAAACCCAGTCTGCGGTTTACGGTGAAATGGTAGAGGGTGTTAATATAAACGCCGTTATTATAAGAGATGAAAGTCTTGTAAACTTTAGTTCCTCAGGCGTTTTGCACTTTAATGTTGAAAGCGGAAAGCGCATTGAGAAAAACGGTGTTATCGCCCATGTTTATTCGGGTGAGGAGCAGTCTATTGCAGCATCACAAATCAAAGCGCTTAACGATAAAATTGCCAGCATTGAGGAGCTTGAAAGCTACAATGCGATAACGGCGGCTGACCTTGACCTGCTTAACACAAGAGTTAAGGAAGGTCTTAATAACCTAAAGCTTGCCTGTGCTTACGGTAATTTTGAGCAGGCGGGGGAAAATTCTGAAGAGCTAATGATGATTTTAAACCGCCGACAAATGGTTACAGATGCCGCCACCGATTTTTCCGGTCAGCTTCAAAGTCTTAAGGCCGAGCGTGAAAAGCTGCAGGCAGCGCTTTCATCCCCACAGGGTGAAATATCAGCCCATGTTTCAGGTTATTTTATTGACACAGCCGATGGTTATGAGGAAATTTTAACCCCTGCCGATATTGAAAAGCTTACCCCCGAAATCCTTGACGGCTTAAAGCCGAACGATGTTAAAAATGAGGTTGTAGGAAAGTTGGTTTCAGATTATAAGTGGTATATTGCCGCAACGGTTAGCGTTAATGATTCCCTTGCCTACAAAACAGGCGATACACTAACCATTCACACAAACCTTAAGGCTAACCCCGAAATTTCGGTTAAGGTTGAGCGTGTTAACATTTCATCGGTCAGTGACCGCGCAGTAATTGTATTTTCTTGCCAGGAAATGAGCAGTGAGCTGGCAACGCTGAGAAGCGGCGCTATGACGGTGGTAAACGGAGTTTATAAGGGATTAAAGCTTCCCCGCAGGGCGCTTCGCATTGTAGATTCCAAAACAGGTGTTTATGTGCTTTCGGGAATGGAGCTTAAATTCACTCCGGTGGAAATTCTATACCGTGATGAGGAAACAATGATTTGTAGCCTTACAAACGACAGCGCATCGGGACTGCGTTTATATGATGAGGTTGTGGTGAAAGGAAAGAATCTTTATGATGGAAAAATCATCAATTAGTTTTCTCGAAACTAATTATAATGATATAAAATCACGCTTTGATGCTGCCGTTAAGAAAAGTGGCAGGAAGGATGGCGAGGTTATTCTGCTTGCGGCAACCAAAACAGTTGCTCCCGAAATTATAAACGAGGCAATAAAGCTTGGTATTACCCACATTGGTGAAAACAGGGTGCAGGAATTCCTTTCAAAAAACGATGAGGTAACAAAAAATGTCACCCGCCATTTTATAGGTCACCTGCAAACCAATAAGGTTAAGGATATTGTGGGTAAAGTTAGTATGATAGAATCGGTACATTCATTAAAGCTTGCAAGGGAAATTGGAAAATGCTCTGAGAAAATTGGAACTGTAACCGATGTTCTTATTGAAATCAATATTGGCGGTGAGGAATCAAAATCGGGTTTTTCACCTGATGAAATTGATGCCGCCATTGATGAAATGTCAGCTATTCGCGGCATTCGCATAAGGGGGCTAATGTGTATTCCGCCAATTTGCGAAAAAAGCGAGCAGGTTAAAGAATATTTTAACAGAATGCGTAAACTGTTTGTTGACATTGGTCTTAAAAAAAGGGATAATGTTACTATGGAGTTTTTATCAATGGGAATGTCCTCAGATTTTGAGGATGCCATTGAATGCGGCTCAAACTTAGTGCGCGTTGGAACCGCGCTTTTCGGAAAAAGAAATTAAAAAAGGAGATTTTTACTATGGGCTTTTTTGACAACATTAAAAAACTTGTAAGCGTTGAGGATGATGAGTTCGAAGAGGAACTCGATTTTGAGGAGGAAGAAACCGTTTCTAAAAAGGAAACCTACCGCGAGCCTAAGGCTGTAAAAAATGACCCTCCCCGCATTTTTCAGAGCGAGCGTAAATCAAAAACCGTTAATTTCACACAGTCTCAAATGCAGGTTGTTCTTGTTAAGCCTGACCGTTTTGATGATGTAACCGAAATTGCCGACCATCTTAATGCTAAAAAGACGGTTGTTTTAAACCTTGAAACTGCCAACAGGGAAACCTCCCGCCGTATTATTGACTTTATCAGCGGTGCGGCTTATGCCAACGGCGCCAGCATTAAAAAGGTTGCAAACAGCACCTTTATTGTTGTGCCCTCTGATGTTGATGTTATGGGAGAGCTTATTCCCGATGACTTTGAAGACGGCAGATTTTACATGTAATGCAAGGGGATATTTTAATTGACAGAGCGCGGGATGCGGTTTTAATTGCCGAAAGAACCTGCGCACCCCATTTTGTCGGTTTTTTAACCGCCGAGGAAAGGGCAACCCTTTTAAAGGCACTTGGCGGTGAAAGCATTTCCTTTTTCGGTGGCTATGATGGCGCCGAGCGCTGCTTTCTTGCGGCACTGCCCGAGTGGTGCGAAAAGGATAATGTAGAAATTTTCCCCATTGAACCGGTAACCCTTTCCTTTAAAGGGGAATATACCCTTTCTCACCGTGATTTTCTGGGAACCCTAATGTCCCTTGGGATTAAGCGGGAATGTGTTGGAGATATTCTCATAGAAAAGGGCAGGGCAGTGGTGTTTTTAAGCCGCGATATTTTAGAATTTGTAATGCTCAACCTTACAAAGGTTGGCGGCGTTGGAATTACCGCTAAAAAGGGTTTTTCTGCACCCCTTCCGGGGCTCGGCACCCTTCGCGATTTTTCTGACACGGTTTCCTCCCTGCGCCTAGACTGTGTGGTTTCGGCGCTGGCGGGCGTTTCGAGGGCGGTGGCCTGCGAAATGATTGAGGCAGGCTTTGTGCTTATAAATTCGGTGCCAACCGAGAAAATCACAAAAACCGTTTGCCAAAATGATAAAATCACAATTCGTGGCAAGGGCAAGTTTATTGTTGCCGATGTTAACGACAAAAGCAAAAAGGGCAGAGTTATTTTAAAGTATAAAAAATATGTTTAAAAAGGAGAACGAATGTAATGCTTACTGCTGATGAAATCAGAAACATAACATTTTCCTCATCAATGAAGGGCTACAAGAGGGAAGAGGTAGATGAATTCCTTGACCGAGTTGAGGCCGACTACGAGCAGATTGCTTACCAAATTAAGCTGTTGCTTGAAAAGAATGATGAGCTTGAGAAGAAAATTGAGGAAAGCGAAAATGCAAAGGATAGCATTCAAAATGTTCTTTTAAGTGCTCAAAAGCTTGCCGACCAAATTGTTGCCGATGCCAAAAATCAGGCGGAGGAAATTCTTAATGCGGCAAAGGGCGAAATTGAACTTACAAAGGCTTCTCGCCTTCAAACTCTTAATGATCTTGAAAGGGAATTTGAGGAGAAAAAGGCTGTAATTACAAAGGATTATGAGGATTTTGAACAGGGCTATGAGGATAAAAAGCAGGCAATGCTTTTTGCGGCACAGCAAAGCGTTCAAAACGAACAGGCAATTTATGACCGCTTGAAAATTGAGGCGGCTGCCTTTAGAAGCGACATTTTAGTTCGCATTAAATCCTTTGTTAAGGCCGTTTCCGAACTGCCTGAGGAAGCCCCTATGGATGCTGCTCGTGCGGCAAGGGCGGTTGAACTTGAATTTGAAAACAATGATGCGTCATTAGAGGAAACCGCCTCTAACGAAGCAGAATAATATATTTTTTAAAAAGCAACTATTTAAGTTGAGGAGTTAGTTACAAAATGGAACAACGCGATTACAATCAGACACTTAATTTACCCAGCACCGAATTCCCCATGCGCGCGGGGCTGCCTGTTCGTGAGCCTGAGGCTCTAAAAAAATGGCAGGAAAGCGACCTTTATCACGAAATTATGAAGCGCAACGAGGGTAAGCCCCTTTATGTTTTACACGATGGCCCTCCCTATGCCAACGGTATTATTCACCTTGGCACCGCTTTAAATAAATCCTTAAAGGATTTTGTTGTGCGCTATAAAAATATGACCGGCTTTAAGGCTCCCTTTGTTCCCGGTTATGATACCCACGGTCTACCTACCGAGCTTAAGGCAAGAAAGGCAGCGGGAATGAAATCGGGTGAAATGATTTCTCCCTTAGAACTTCGCAAAATGTGCCGCGAGTTTGCAATTAACTTTGCTGAGGAGCAGAGAAAGCAGTTTGAGCGCCTGGGCGTTTTGGGTGAGTGGGCTGACCCATATCTTACCCTTAAGAATGAATATGTTGCAAAGCAGGTTGAGGTTTTCGGTGAGATGGCCGAAAAGGGCTACATTTACAAGGGATTAAAGCCTGTTTATTGGTGCCCCGAATGTCAAACAGCGCTGGCTGAGGCTGAAATTGAATATGCCGAGGACCCCTGCTATTCTATTTATGTTAAGTTCCCTGTTAAAGAGGATAAGGGACTCCTTACAGCAATGGGCGCCGATTTGGCTAAGACCTATTTCGTAATTTGGACCACCACTACCTGGACACTTCCTGCAAACCTTGCAATTTGCGTTGGTCCCGAATATGAATACAGCGTTGTTAAATGCGGTGATGAATGCTATGTTATGGCAACCGAGCTGTTTAAGGGCGCGCTATCTGCTGCCGAGATTACTGATTATGAGGTTATCGGTACCATTAAGGGTAGCGAGCTTGAATATATGGTTGCAACCCACCCCTTTATGAACAGGGATTCCCTAATTATTGTTGGCGACCATGTAACACTTGAAAGCGGTACAGGCTGTGTTCACACAGCTCCCGGCCATGGTGTTGATGACTTTGAGGTTTGCCGCAGATATAAGGAAATCGGTATGACCGTTCCTGTTGACAACAAGGGTATGATGACCGAGGAGGCAGGACCCTTTGCAGGTATTACTACCGATGAAGCCAACAAGAAAATTGCAATTTGGCTTGAGGAAAACGGCTACCTGTTTGCGCTTAAAAAGATAATTCACCAGTATCCCCATTGCTGGAGATGTAAAAAACCTATTTTATTCCGTGCAACCGAGCAGTGGTTCTGCTCTATTTCCGATTTTGCAAAGCAGGCAGTTGAGGAAATCAGCAAGGTTCGCTGGGTTCCCGAATGGGGCGAAAACCGTATTTCGGGAATGGTTATGGATAGAAGTGACTGGTGTATTTCCCGCCAGCGTACCTGGGGCGTTCCCATTCCGATTTTTTACTGCAAGGAGTGCGGTAAGGAATATATTTCTAAGGAATCTATTGCAAAGGTTGCCGAAATTTTCAGAGAAAAGGGCGCCGATGCTTGGCACGAGCTTGATGCAAAGGATTTAATGCCTGAAAATGCAGTTTGCTCCTGCGGTCACACCGAGTTTAAAAAGGAAACCGATATTATGGATGTTTGGTTTGACTCGGGTGTTTCCCACGCTGCCGTTTTAGATAACAGGGATTATTTAAGAAGCCCTGCCGACCTTTATTTAGAGGGTGCGGACCAATATAGAGGCTGGTTCCAGTCGTCCCTTCTTACAAATGTTGCAACCAAGGGCGTTGCCCCCTACAAAACCGTTGTAACCCACGGCTGGGTTGTTGATGGCGAGGGCAAAAAGATGTCCAAATCCATTGGTAATGTTATTATTCCCGATGATGTTGTTAAGCAGTATGGTGCCGATATTTTAAGACTTTGGGTTGCTTCCTCTGATTATCATGCCGACATTCGTGTTTCAAATGATATCTTAAAGCAGCTTTCTGAGGCTTATAGAAAAATCCGTAATACAGCTCGCTTTATTCTCGGCTGTATCAGCGATTTTAACCCCGATACCGACAGCACTCCTGACAGCGCATTTACAGAGATTGACCGTTTTGCACTTGCCAGAATGAACGAGCTTGTTCGCACCTGCCGCAAGGCCTATGACAACTTTGAATATCATTTGGTTTACCACGCAATTCACAACTTCTGCGTTCTTGACATGTCAAACTTCTACCTTGATGTGCTTAAGGACAGACTTTATGTAGAGAATAAGAATTCCGTGACCCGCCGTGCAGCACAAACGGTAATTTACCGCATTCTTGATACCTTGACCCTTCTTGTTGCCCCCATTCTTGCCTTTACCTCGGATGAAATTTGGCAGTTTATGCCCCATTCAGCCGACCGCGATGCAAGAAACGTTATGTTTAACGATATGCCCGAGGCAACCGACATTGTTGATAGTGAGCTTCTTGCCCGATGGGAGAAAATCCACGCTGTTCGTGATGATGTTAAAAAGGCACTTGAACTTGCCCGTGCAGAAAAGATTATTGGTGCTTCTCTCGATGCCTCGGTTACCATTTTTGCCGATGGCGAGACCTATGAATTCTTAAATTCTATCAGTGATATCCTCCCCGGTGTTCTCATTGTATCCGACCTTGCAATTAACAAGGGTGGCGAAGGTGAGTTTAAGGGTGAGCAGGACTTCACCGTTACCGTTAAACACGCCGAGGGCAAAAAGTGCGCTCGTTGTTGGGCTTATTCAAATACAGTTGGCACCGTTAGCGGCAGTGAGGATATTTGCGAGCGCTGTGCCAGAGTTTTGGAGGAACAATAATTGGTAAGTTATATTTTAGCGGTTCTTGCCGCAGTTGGAATTTTTGTTGCTGACCGCCTTACAAAGGCCTATGTTGTAGGTGAATTTGCTTTGGCAGAGTCCCGCACCTTTATTCCCGGAATTCTCGATTTCACCTATGTTCACAACAAGGGTGGCGCTTGGGGACTGCTTAGCGGTCATACCTGGCTGCTTGTTTCGGTTACCGTTATTGTAATGGTAATTTGCCTTTGCCTGCTTATAACAAAGGGCGTTAAAAACAAGCCCCTTTTCTGGGCAATTATTTTGGTGCTTTCGGGCGGCCTTGGAAATTTAGTTGACCGCATTTTCAATGGTGGTACTGTAATTGACTTTTTGCACCTGCATTTTATGCCCGATTTCCCGGTTTTCAATATTGCCGACTGCGCAGTTGTAATCGGTGCATTACTTCTTATCCTATATCTCATTATTGATATAACCGTCGACCACCGCAAGGTGAGCGCCGAAAACGAAAAGAAGGAAACTTCTTCAAATGAATAAATTTACAGCCGAAAAGGCGGACGAAACCGTCCGCCTTGACACCTTTGTTGCCGAAAACAGCGAGGCCACCCGCTCTTATGCCACGAAGCTTATTTTGGATGGATTTGTAACGGTTAATGGAAAAAATGTGGCTAAAAACTACAAGCTTAAATGCGGCGATACGGTGGAAATAACCCTGCCCGAACCCGAACCCCTCACCATTGAGGCAGAGAACATTCCTTTAAACATTGTTTATGAGGATAGCGACCTGCTTGTTGTAAACAAGCCTAAGGGAATGGTGGTGCACCCTGCGGCAGGCAATTACACAGGCACCCTTGTTAACGCCCTGCTTTACCATTGTGGGGATAGTCTTTCGGGGATAAATGGGGTTATGCGCCCCGGTATTTTACACCGAATTGATAAAGACACAAGCGGTCTTTTACTTGTGGCAAAAAATGATAATGCACATCGCTTTTTAAGCGAGCAGATTAAGGAGCATTCCTTTACCAGGGAATACGAAACGGTGGTTTATGGTGGCTTTAAGGAAACCGAGGGCACCATTAACGCCCCCATCGGTCGCCACCCTGTAAAACGAAAGGAAATGGCTGTTACCGACCAAAATTCAAAGGAAGCGGTTACCCATTTTACTGTTCTTAGCTGTGCAAACGGCTTTTCCCACCTTAAGGTGCGCCTTGAAACAGGCAGAACCCACCAGATAAGGGTTCATATGGCATTTATCGGTCACCCTGTTGCAGGAGATGCGGTTTACGGTCCCAAAAAGGTTATAACAGAACTAAACGGACAGTGCCTGCATGCAAGAAAAATTGGGTTTATCCACCCTGCAACAAGGCAGTATATGGAATTTACAAGTGATTTGCCTGAATATTTCACCGCGTTTTTAGAAAGGAAATTAAATAATGGGGATTTTTGATGGCTGTCTGCTGGCCTGCGATATTGATGGCACGCTCATTAGCAACGGCGTTTTGCCACCAAAAAATGTTGAAAAAATTAAATATTTTATAAGCGAGGGCGGCAAGTTTTGTTTATCCTCCGGTCGCTCGGCTGAGGGAATTATGCCGGCAGTAAGGCAGCTTTGTGATATTTCCGCAAGCATTGTTCAAAACGGCGCGGTTATTTATGATTCCACCGAAAAAAAGGTTTTAAAACAAAATTTTTTAGAGGAAGCAGATAAGTGCTTTGTTAAACACATCAGCGAAAATTTTAAAAATGTTGGCATCAAGGTGCATGTTGGCGATGTTTCCTACACCCTTAATCGTAATGGGGAGGTTATCGACCACGAAACCTATGAGGAATTAAGACCCATTGATGTAACATATAACGATATTAAGGACATTAAGTGGTGTAAGGCAATTTTCTTCCCACCTGATAGCGAGACCTATGAAAAGGTGGTAGCCCTTACCCCCGAAAAGCACAACAGCCGTTTTGTGAGAACAAACGCCTTTGTTTACGGCAGAATGCGCCACTACTACGAACAGTTGCCAAACGGCGTTTCCAAGGCGTCTGCTCTTGCTGACCTTAAGGAAATTTATAACATAAGCGATGGCAATGTTTTCGCCATTGGGGATTATTATAACGACCTTGAAATGATTTGCGCCGCCGATATTGGTGCCGCAACAGAGGAATCTCCCGATGATATTAAGAAAAAAGCAAGGTACATAACCTGCCCCTGTGCCGATGGTGCAGTTGCAGATTTTATAGATTATTTAACTAAAGTAAAAGGAGAGTAAAATCAAAATGAATGCACAAACAAAATTAGAACTGCAAAAAACTGCCACTAAAGTGCGAATCGGCATTATTAAAGGGGTTCACGCCGCAAAGGCAGGTCATCCCGGTGGCTCACTTTCCTGTGCAGATATTCTTACATATCTCTATTTTAAAGAGATGAATATTGACCCTGCAAATCCTAAAAAAGCTACCAGAGACCGCTTTGTTCTTTCAAAGGGTCATGCAGCACCTGCCCTTTATTCTGTTTTGGCCCACCGCGGCTTTTTCCCTGTTGAGGAGCTCATAACCCTTCGTAAGTATGATTCCCGCCTTCAGGGTCACCCCGATATGAAGAACATTCCCGGTGTTGATATGTCGTCAGGCTCTCTCGGTCAGGGTATTTCCACTGCAGTTGGTATGGCACTTTCCTCAAAGCATTTTGAAAGCGGTTTCCGCGTTTATGCTGTGCTTGGTGACGGCGAAATTGAAGAGGGTCAGGTTTGGGAGGCTGCAATGTTTGCAGGCAATAAAAAGCTTGACAATCTTATTGCATTTGTTGACTTTAACAACCTCCAAATCGATGGCACCTGCGATGAGGTTAACTCTCCTTCTCCTATAGATAAGAAATTTGAGGCCTTTGGTTGGAATGTTATAACCATTGATGGTCACGATTTTGACCAGATTGAAGCCGCTATAAACGAGGCTAAACAGGTTAAAGGCAAGCCCACCGCCATTGTTGCAAAAACAGTTAAGGGCAAGGGTGTATCCTTTATGGAAAATGCCGTTAATTGGCATGGTAGTGCACCAAATGATGAACAGGCACAGGTTGCTCTGGAAGAGTTAGAGAATGCACTTAAGGCACTTTAATAGGGAGGAAAAAGAAAATGGCTGACGTTAAAAAAATTGCTACAAGAGACGCTTACGGCGCCGCACTTGTTGAACTTGCTGAGACCAATAAAGATTTTATTGTTATGGATGCTGACCTTGCTGCAGCAACCAAAACCGGTATGTTTAAAAAGGCTTATCCCGAGCGCTTTTACAACTGCGGTATTGCAGAGCAGAATATGGTAAGTATTGCTGCAGGTATTGCCGCAACAGGCAAAAGAGTTTTTGTTAGCTCCTTTGCAATGTTTGCCGCCGGCAGAGCCTTTGAGCAGGTTAGAAACTCGGTAGGCTACCCCCATTTAAATGTTATTATCGGTGCAACCCACGCAGGTATTTCTGTTGGTGAGGATGGCGCAACACACCAGTGCTGTGAGGATATTGCCTTAATGCGCACCATACCCGGAATGACCGTTATTAACCCTGCCGATGCTGTTGAAGCAAGAAAGGCAGTTCTCGCCGCTATGGAGCACGAGGGCCCTGTTTATATGCGTTTCGGTCGCCTTGCTGTTCCCGTTGTTTTTGATGATGATTACACCTTTGAAATCGGCAAGGGCGTAGAGCTTAAAGAGGGAAGCGATGTCACAATCGTTGCAACCGGTCTTATGGTTGCCGAGGCACTGGAAGCCTACGAGCTTTTAAAGGCTGAGGGAATCAGTGCAAGAATTATAAATATCGCTACTATTAAACCTTTAGATAAGGAAATTATTATTAAAGCCGCCAAGGAAACAGGTGCTATTGTTACCGCTGAGGAGCATTCGGTTATCGGTGGCCTTGGCAGTGCCGTTGCCGATGTTATTACAGAGGAATATCCTGTTCCTGTTTTAAAACTCGGTGTTAACGATGTTTTCGGAAGGTCTGCACCTGCTGCCGAGCTTCTTGATAAGTTTGGCCTTCGCGGTATTAACATTGCCGAAATGGCAAAGAAGGCAATTTCCCTTAAAAAATAAAAAATTTTTGTGGAGGAAAAGGGAATGGGTATCATCCTTGATTTAATTATTGTTGCCATAATTGCGGTTACTGCAATTATTTCTGCAAAGCAGGGCTTTGTTAAAACAGTGATAGAGGTTGTGGGCTTTGTGCTTGCTATTTACCTTTCCTTCACCTTTAGCACCCCTGTTGCAAACTTTGTTTATGACAAGGCCGTAGAACCAACCGTTATGACCGCCATTGAACAGGGCATTGAGGACACCACAGCCGATGCCACAAAGTCGGTTTACGAAAAACTGCCTAAGTTTATAAAAAACAACCTTGAAATTTTTGGCGTGAGCGATGAGGAGCTGACAGGTCACGTTAATTCAAGCATTGGTGGCGGTGCCGCCAACGTTGCCCAAACGGTTAGCGAAAATGTGGTAGAGCCCATTGTTGTTTCGGTTGTTAAAACCCTTGTTAGTGTGCTGATTTTTGCCGTTTTGCTTTTTGTTGTAAGAATTTTGGCAAAAATGCTCAATAAGCTGTTCTCCTTCTCCCTTGTAGGAACGCTGAACAAGGTGCTGGGCGGTGTGCTGGGTGCAGTTAAGGGCGTAATTTTTGCCGCTGTCTTCTGCGCCGCTATGATTTTTGTGGGCGCCCTTGCAGGTGGTAAAATTTTAGAGGCCGTTGATAGCTCCTATATTTGCAGCTTTTTAAATACGCTTCTTGGTGTTAACTTTTTAGGAATTTAAAACTTTAATTTTAAGAATCGGGAAAGAACAATGAATAATAAAATCTTTACAATACCGAACATAATCTCATTTTTCAGAATTGCGCTGATTATTGCGTTTGTTCCGGTGTATTTTGCAAATAATATAAAAAATAATGAAATGATTGCCTTTGGCATTATTGTGCTGTCGGGCCTTAGTGATGTGGTTGATGGATTTATTGCCCGCCATTTTAATATGGTTTCGGAGCTTGGAAAAATTCTTGACCCCATTGCCGATAAACTTACCCAGGCGGCGGTGCTTTTCTGCCTGCTTATTAACCATAAGGCGCTTCTTCCAATGTTTGTTGTTCTGTTTGTTAAGGAGTTGCTTACAGCCATTGCCGCGGCTTATCTGCTTAAAAACAAGTTTGTTAAGCCTATGTCGGCAAGGTGGTGGGGTAAGCTTTCAACCGTTGCCATTTATTCAACCATTATTTATGTTGTTTTAATGGAGTTTATCCCTGTTCTTCCCGAAATTGTGTCTACAATTCTTATGGTTATTTCCATTGCCTGCATGATTTTATCTATGCTTGGTTATATGCAGATTGTTCTTAAAACCACAACTAAAAATGCCCAAGAGGAAACTAAGGAGTAAAAAATAAATGAATTTATGTTCCAAGTGCAAAAAGCGCCCTGCAATGGTGTTTATTTCTGACCCAAGTCAGCCAAATGCCCAGCCTCAGGGACTTTGTCTTGTTTGCGCTAAAGAAATGGGTGTTAAGCCCATTAACGATATGCTTGAAAAAATGAATATCACCGATGATGACATTGAGCAATTAAGCGAGCAATTCAGTGATATTATGTCTATGGGTGAAAATGGTGATGATGAGGGCTTTGATTTAGGCACAGCCCCCGCTTTTCCGTTTCTTAATAACATTTTCGGCGGCTCGGCGCCCAAAAGCGAATCGGGAGATTCTGCAAAGGGCGAAAAGGGTAAGGATGCCAAAAAAGGAAACGATAAAAAGCGCAAGCGCCACCTTGAAACCTATTGCACCAATTTAAACGACCGTGCTAAACGCGGGGAGCTTGATGTTATTGTTGGCCGCGATGATGAGCTTTATCGCACCATTCAAATTCTTTCTCGCCGCACTAAAAATAATCCCTGCCTTATTGGCGAGCCGGGCGTTGGTAAAACCGCTATTGCCGAGGGTCTTGCCATGAAAATTGCCGATGGCACCGCCCCTGCAAGGCTTCTTGATAAGGAAATTTACCTTTTAGATATGACAGGTCTTGTGGCCGGCACCCAGTTCAGAGGCCAGTTTGAAAGCCGCGTTAAGGGACTTGTTGAGGAGATTAAAGAGGCCGGCAACATTATTTTGTTCATTGATGAAATTCACAACCTTGTTGGCGCAGGCGATGCCACCGAAGGTTCAATGAATGCCGCAAATATTTTAAAGCCTGCCCTTTCCCGCGGTCAAATTCAGGTTATTGGCGCAACCACATTTAAGGAATACAGAAAATATATTGAAAAGGATGCCGCTTTAGAGCGCCGCTTCCAGCCTGTTAAAATTGAGGAACCTTCAACCGCCGAAGCCGAAAAAATCCTGCTCGGTGTTAAGGGCTACTACGAGGGCTATCACAATGTAAAAATTCCCGAGGAAATGATTGGAAAAATCGTTTCCCTTTCTGAACGCTATGTAACCGACAGGTTTTTACCCGATAAGGCTATTGACCTGCTTGATGAGGCCTGCGCCTGCGCAGCCCTTGCTAACCCTGCTATTGATGAGCTTTATGTAACAAACAAAAAAATTAAGGATTATTCACTCCAGCTTGAGAATTTAGAGCAAGAGGTAGAAAATCCCGATTATGAAAAAATCGCTAAACTAAAGGCAAATTTGGAAAAATACAAGGCAACAGCACAGGGCCTTTATGAGCCTGCCGCAAATAATACCGTTACCTTTTCCGATGTAGCAAAGGTTATTGAGCTTTGGACCGGTATTCCCGCTGTTAAGGTTGAGGAAAGCGACCTTAAAAAGCTTTCAAATCTTGAAAACGAAATCAAGAAAAAAATTATCGGTCAGGATGAGGCAGCAGCCCTTGTTACTGCCGCCGTTAAGCGTTCAAGGGTGCAAACCTCTGCCGTTAAGCGCCCTGCTTCCTTTATCTTTGTAGGCCCTACAGGCGTTGGTAAAACACAGCTTGTTAAGGTACTCTCCGAGCAGCTTTTCTCAACCCCCGAAACAATGCTCCGCTTTGATATGTCGGAATTTATGGAAAAGCACTCGGTTTCCCGTCTTATTGGTGCCCCTCCGGGATATGTTGGCTATGATGATGCAGGTCAGCTTACCGAGAAGGTTAGGAGAAAGCCGTACAGCGTAATTCTTTTCGATGAAATCGAAAAGGCACATCCCGATGTGCTGAACATTCTCCTGCAAATTCTTGATGATGGCCGCATTACCGATTCTCAGGGTCGTACCGTTAACTTTGAAAACACCATAATTGTTATGACCTCAAATGCGGGCAGTGACAGAACCGATACTCTTATGGGCTTTGGCAAAACCAGGGAGGATGCCTCAAAGGAAAAGGCCATTAAAGCCCTTGAGGATTTTCTGCGCCCCGAGTTTTTAGGTAGAGTTGATGAGGTTGTTGTTTTCGCACCCCTTAAAAAGGATTCCCTTAAGAAAATAGCGAGCCTTATGCTTGATGAGCTTAAAGAGGCAATGCTTCAAAAGGATATTAAGGTAAGCTACACCGAAGGTGTTTGCGAATACCTTGCCGAAAAGGGTGACGGCGCAAAAGAGGGTGCCAGAATTCTCCGCAATATGATAAGGCGTGAAATTGAAAACGAAATTGTTAATATAATAATTGATAAGGGCGAAAACGGTATAAAAGAAATTAAGGTTGACTTTGCCGATTCACTTGTAATCAAAGCTAAATAGCCCTTAAAAACCGAATAAAAACACTTGACTAACGGCAAGTTATGTGGTAAGATATAACTTGCCGTTTGAGGCAGATAGTGTATGCGGGTGTAGTTCAATGGCTAGAATTCCAGCCTTCCAAGCTGGCTGTGTGGGTTCGATTCCCATCACCCGCTCCATTTTTTTGCCCAAAAATTGAATATGCGCTGATAGCTCAGCCGGATAGAGCATCTGCCTTCTAAGCAGAGGGTCGGGGGTTCGAGTCCCTTTCAGCGCGCCAAAACTAAAAGGTCAACCAAAGGGTTGGCCTTTTAGTTTTAGTGGTTATGTTTTGGGACTCGAACCAGGAATTGGAGTGAACACCGAGCAGAGCAAGGTAAGGAACGACAAAGTAACAGTCCAGTGGACTGTTACGAAATTCCTCCGAAGGAGCGAAGCGACTGCGATAAAGTCCCTTTCAGCGCAAAGCCTTGATTATATAATTCAAATATGATATAGTTTGCTTGGAGGTGCCTTTATGATTAAAAAGATATTACTCGCTATTATACTGATAACTGTAGTTTTATTTGTGGTAATCGTTGGTTATAACATAGCTTTTCTTATAGCAAATCCACTTACAAACAGCGCACCCTGGTATGTTCCGCTTCTTTATCCCGGAATAATTTTTTATGCAGTTCTTTTAACCGAAATTATAATTTATTGCATTATTAAAAAGTAACTATGCAAATATTAAAAAGCGACAATTTTCTTTAAGAAAATTGTCGCTTTTGTTTTTATTCGCTTTCCTTGCAGTTAACTTTGAGCATTTTTAAAAATTCTTTTGTTTTTAAAGAGAGGAATTTTTTATTGTTTATATAAACAAAGGTTGTTCGGGTGCAGTTTTTTATGGGCTTTAAAACAACGGAGTCTTTAAACTGCCCTTTCCACGAGAAAAGCGGGACAATAGCCACGCCAAGACCAAGTTCTACACATTTTCTAATGTAGAAGGGGTCATCGCTTTGAATAGCGATTTTCGGAGTAAAACCAAATTTTTCACAAACCGAAAGGGTGCTTTCATAAAGGCTGGTTTTCTCACCCATTATTATAAAAGGAGCATCCTTTAAATCACTCATTTTAAAATCTCTTTTTTCTGAAAGGGAGAAATTTTTGCTCATTGCAACAGCAAGTTCTTCACTGATTAGTTTTTCAGATGTGTAACCGTTAAGGCATAAACCCTCTTTGTCAATAACGATATTAAAATCATCAAAATTATCATTACAAATAAAGCGGGTTTTAACGCTTACATCGGGGAAAACCTTTTTAAACTTTTCCACGGTTTCCATAACAATGCGGCGGTTTGTGTTAATGCAAATGCTGATTTCACCCGAGTTTATATCATCTGTGGTGGCGGCAATACCATTTTCTAAGCTGTTTAGGGATTTTTCCACATATTCTAAAAAAACAACGCCCTTTTCGCTTAAAGAAACTGCATTTGCTTTGCGATTGAACAGTTTTACATTCAGCTCCCTTTCAAGGCGCTTTATACTTTGTGAAACGCTTGAAGCGGGTACACTAAATTCCTTTGCAACGGCCGAAATGCTGCCGATTTTGGCAACCTTACAAAAATATTTAAGCTGTAAAAGTTCCATATTTACTCACTCCTTTTTTATTATTATAGCAACATTTAGCATAACTTTCAAGTTATTCTATCATATTATAAGATATTCTTTACAATAATGGTGAAAAGGAATATAATTAAGCTGAAAGGGGAAATAAAAATGGCAGATTTTTTTGAAATTTTAATGATTGTTTCCTTCGGTGCCTCCTGGCCTATGAATGTTGTTAAATCCTATAGGGCAAGAACGGCAAAGGGCAAAAGCCTGGGCTTTTTGTGCCTTATCTTTTTTGGCTACATTGCAGGCATCACCTCAAAGCTTATAAACGAGGCATATATGCAAAGCTTTGCTTCAAAATGGTATGTTCTTTTCTTTTATGTTTTAAATTTAATTATGGTTGGCGCTGATTTGTGCCTTTACATAAGAAACAAAAGACTCGATAGGGAGGCAGAAAAATGCGAAGCATAAAGGATATTTGTTTTTGCGAGGAAAACGGACTTTGCCTTGATATTCATCTGCCCTGTTGCGATGAGTTTCCGGTTTTCCTTTATTTTCACGGTGGTGGTTTAGAATCAGGCACTAAAGCCGACCAAATGGAAGTTTTTGAATATTTGGCGAAAAACGGCGTTTGCACCGTTAGTGCAGATTATAGAATGTACCCGACAGCAAAATTTCCTGAATTTTTAGAGGATAGCGCAAAGGCTGCGGCCTGGGTTTTTAATAACATTAAAAATTACGGTAAAATTAAGGGGATTTACGTGGGCGGCAGTTCGGCAGGCGGCTACATTTCCCAAATGCTTTGCTTTGATAACAGTTGGCTTAAAAAATACGGCATTTCACCCCTGGATTTTGACGGATTTGTTCTTGATGCAGGTCAACCTACCTGCCACTATAATGTTTTGCGGGAAAAGGGCCTTGATACAAGAAGAATTATTGTTGATGAAACGGCGCCGCTCTATTTCGTTGGTTTAGATGAAAAATATCCGCCAATGCTTATTCTTTATTCTGATAACGATATGGAAAACAGGCCCGAGCAGACAAGGCTTCTGGTTTCAACCTTAAAGCATTTTGGTCATACCGAAAACGTAACTGTAAAGGAAATGCACGGCAGCCACTGTCAGTATGTGTTTAATAAAGACGAAAACGGCGATAATATTTTTGCAAAAATTGTGTTAGAATATATTAAGGGGGTATAATTTTGAAAATTTTATCCATTGGTAACAGTTTTTCGCAAGATGCTCACCGGTGGCTTCATTCCATTGCTGCTTCAAGCGGTATAAACATTGATACATACAATCTTTTTATCGGTGGTTGCAGTTTGGAAACCCACTGGCAGAATGTAACGGAAAATAATGCCTTTTATGATTACGAGATAAACGGCGGCGAAGCAAGCCGCAAAATTAGCATTCTTGATGCTTTAAGGGCAGAAAACTGGGACATTATTACGATTCAACAGGTGAGCCAGTTCAGCGGAATGTGGGAGACCTATGAGCCGTATCTTTCGGCACTTGCAGATTTTGTGAGAAAAGAAAGACCAGAGGCAAAAATCTATTTTCACGAGACCTGGGCTTATGAAACCGACACCACACACGGCGGCTTTGCAAACTATGATAACGACCAAAGAAAAATGTACACTTGCATTGAAAAGACTTCACAGCAAGCCGCGGAAAAAATAAGCGCCCAAATTATTCCTGTGGGCAGGGCTGTTCAGGCAGTTCGCGAAAAAATCGGAGAGTTTGACTATGCAAACGGCGGGTTATCCCTTTGCCGCGATGGCTTTCATTTAACCCTTGATTACGGCCGATTTATTGCTGCTGCAGTTTGGCTTCGCACGCTGACAGGAAAAAGAGTTAATGTGACTGAGGCTGAGAATTTAAACCCCGAAATTTTAAAGAAAATTATCAAAGTGGTAAACGAAATTTAAGTGTAATAAAAACAAACCCTTGATTAGAACTCTAATCAAGGGTTTGTTTTTTAAATGCGCGGGGAGAAATTCCCGTTATTTTTTTGAACTGCCTGCTGAAATGGTATTCATCATAAAAACCTAAATTTCGGGAAATTTCTTTTATTGTCATTTTCGGGAAGGACTCAAAATAGGAAATAGCCTCATGGACCTTAAATTCCAAAATAAAGCGGTGGATTGTAACACCATACTTTTCCTTAAACTTTGTTTCGGCAGTTTTAACCGAAACATTGCATTTTTCGGCAAGCTCATCGTTTGTAAAGAATATTTCAGGGTTATTCTGAATTATATGCCTGATTTTAACGGCGATATCGTTATGACCGCTTTCTAAATTGCTGTCCCGAAGTTCGCACAGCAGCAACTCAAAATACAAATCCGCCTTGCGATGGTTGCCCGATAATTTGTTGGTTACAATGTGGGAAAAAAGGCGTTTTATATTCTTGTTGTTTGAGGCATCAATAAAGCCTTCAATGCCATCGCCCTCATAAAAGGAGATATCTCCATCCTCGGCTGAAACGTGAAAATACATTATTTTTGTATCTTCAAGACAGGGTTCAACACCAAAGTGTTTTTCGTTTGCGCCAAGGATTAAAAGGTTATTCTTTTGAAGGTGATAGGTCTCATCATTTTGCCCTAATTTCCATTCACCCTGCAAAAGGTAAATAAAGTCGTGCTCGTTCATTTTGCGGCTGGGATGCAAAAAAGGCGCCTTATAAAATAAAATATCCGCCTTTGTTACCGAATGAATTGCGTGAGGATTAAAAAAATATTTCATCTGTATTATTCCTCGTTTCGCTTTTTTACATTATTTTAACTCCATTTTTCCCCTTTGTCAATTGTAAAAGGCTAACAAAAGTTTTATTATATAATTATGAAGGGAGTGACTCCTATGGTAAAAAAGGAATTCAGTACAAAAAGCGGTTTTTTACATTTTCCGATTTTTGCAAGCCTGCCTGAGGAGGCAAACTACATTAAGGTTGCGGTTTCGGGGGAAGTTAAAAACATTTTTGCGATAAATATTGCGAAAAACAGGGCGCAAACAACCTTTTATGCTCCTCTTGATATTAAGCGTTATGGCACAGAAAAGATTACTCTTATTTGTGATGATGAGGACGCAACCGAAAATCTTTTTGATTTAGTTATCGAGGGCGGTAGCGTTTTTGAAGAAAAAGAGCTTTACCCCGATTTATATAAGGAGGAAATTCGCCAGCAGGTGCATTTTTCACCGGCTCGCGGTTGGATGAACGACCCCAACGGCCTTGTCTTTGTAAACAATGAATTTAATATGTATTTCCAGCACAACGCATTTTCTAACCATAGTTTCGGCTATCCGAACATTGGTTGGGGACTTGCCAAAACCAAGGACGGCATTCATTTTAAGGAATATGGTGACAAGATTTTAACCGATGACACAAAATTCAGCATCGCCTCGGGCAGTGCAATTATTGATAAAAATAATATTGCAGGCTTTGGAAAAAATGCTATTCTTGCATATTGCAGCAAGCTTTATTGTCGTCAGTTTAAAGGCAGGCAAAATGCTACAAGCGGCGGCGGACAAAACCTTTATTACAGCCTTGATGGCGGAATGACCTTTACTCCTTATGAGAATAACCCTGTTATTCCTGTTCCCGAAAAAATGGAGTGGCGCGACCCTAAAATTTTACAGCTTGATGAAAAAACCTTAGGCATTGCGGTTTACGAAACCTTTGAGGATAAAAACTGCATTAGTATTTATAAATCATACGATGCCAAAAACTGGGAATTTTGTTCAAGGAATTTCGATTTCTATGAGTGTCCCGACCTTTTCAAATTGAAGGTTAAAAATTCTGATGAAGAGGTTTGGGCGCTTTACGGAGCCAACGGTGTTTGCTATATTGGCACCTTTGATAATTTTGTTTTTAAACCCGTTGGGGAGAGTTGCTTTGTGGATTACGGCATTTGCGTTTATGCAGGGCAGACCTTTAATAACTTTGGCGATAACGAAAAACGAATTTACACCGCCTGGCTTTGCGACTGGGAACACGATGGCTGGAAATTTGATGAAAATGAACCGCATAGAAAATTTGGTTTTTCTCAAAGTATGGCAATTTTCACTGAATTTACAATTGTTAAAACCGAGAGCGGCTATAAACTGCTGCGAGCCCCCATTGAAGCCCTTAAAACTTTAAGGGGTGATAAAAGGGAGGTCGGCCTTCAAAATGTAAAGGCAGAAGCGCCCTGTGAAATCGCCTTTACCCTAAAAAAGGGAATTGATGCCAAGATAAGGGTAGATTCTGTGGGATTTGACTACATAGGCGATGAACATAAAATTATCTCTACCACTTCCCGCCAAGGAGAAATTATTTCTGATGGCGAAATTGAAGTGAGAATTATAGTTGATAATCGTACCACCGAGATTTATGTTGCAAATGAAATGGTTTTAAGCTTTAACGGCAAAAAGGAAAATGTTACAGTTCAAGCCGACTATGAGCTTAAAGGGGAATATTATCCGCTTAAAAGTATTTGGGAAAATATTTAAATTATTGAACGTTTTTAAGGAGTTAAAGAATGAAAGCAATTGGAATTGATTTAGGCACCACCAGTGTTTGCGGTGCTGTGATTGATGTCAACACAGGTGAGGTTTTAAAATCTCGTACCGAAAGCAGTAACGCTTTTGTGTGCAGTGATAAGGCTTATGAAAAAATTCAGGACCCCAAAAAAATTATTTGTCTTGCTTTGGAAATTTTAAATAGCCTTATTGACGGCGAGGTTGCTTCAATTGGTGTTACGGGACAAATGCACGGCATTGTTTATTTTGATAAAGAAGGGGCTGCCGTAAGTCCGCTTTACACCTGGCAGGACGGCAGAGGCAACGAGCTTTATAAAAATACGACCTATGCCAAGCATTTAGGCAGCTTTTCGGGCTATGGCAATGTAACAGATTTTTATAACAGGGAAAACGGCCTGGTGCCAAAAACAGCGGTTGGCTACTGTACCATTCACGATTATCTTGTTATGAAGCTTTGCGGCTTAAAGCGTCCCATAATTCATTCGAGCGACGCTGCAAGTTTAGGGCTTTATGATATAACCAAGAATGTTTTTAACTATCCGTTCAGCGATGAAATAACCACCGATTACCGCATTGCGGGGACCTATAAAGGGATTCGAGTAAGCGTTGCTATCGGAGATAATCAGGCCAGTGTTTTTTCAACCCTTAAAGATGAAAATGATTTGCTGATAAATGTTGGAACGGGCAGTCAGGTTTCTATTATAAGCGATAAGGTGGTGTCGGGAGAAAATCTTGAAACGAGGCCTTATTTTGAAAACAAATTTCTGATTGTCGGAGCCGCTCTTTGCGGTGGCAGGGCATATTCTATGCTTAAAAATTTTTACAAAGAGGTGCTTTGTTTTACAAAGGATTTTTCCGATGAAAAGATTTATGAAATAATGGGCAAAATGATTGAGAAGGCCAAAAGCACCACTCTTTCGGTTGATACCCGCTTTGCGGGAACAAGAAAAAATCCCGCACTTTGCGGAAGCATAAGAAACATTACCACCGAGAATTTTAATTGCGGCGAGCTTACCAGAGCGACCCTTTGCGGAATGAGCACAGAGCTTTATGATTTGTATAGCGAAATGGGGCAAAGGCGAAGCGGCCTTGTGGCTTCTGGCAACGGAATAAGGAAAAATCCTTATTTTGTTAAGATTTTAAGTGAAAAGTTTGGGGCGCAGGTTAAAATTCCCACACATCTGGAAGAGGCTGCTGTTGGAGCGGCACTGTTTTCACTTATCAGCGCAGGCATTTTTAAAAACGAAGCGGAAGCCAAACGCTGTATAAGATATAGTTGAGATTAAAGAAGCGTATATATTATATACGCTTCTTTTTCTTGCAAAGGGTGGGCGTTTGTGGTAGAATATTTTTGATAATTTTGTTTGGGAGAAGCCTATGAGTAAGAAGAAAAAACCTAAAAAGTGGATAAAATTTCGCCACAGGGTGGTAACAGCCCTTGCCTATATTGTGCTTTATCCCATTGCGAAATTAAAGTATAACATTAAAATTGAAAAATTCAGTGGAGATAGGAAAAGGGCTTACCTTATTCTTCTAAACCATCAAACCCCTTTTGACCAGTTTTTCGTTGGAATGACATTTAAAAAGGCAATTTATTATTTGGCCACCGAGGACCTTTTTTCAATGGGCTTTGTATCAAGTCTTATCAGGTGGGTTGTGGCGCCTATTCCTATTAGAAAGCAGACAACCGATATAACCGCGGTTATGAACTGCATTCGCGTTGCCAAGGAAGGCGGCTCAATTTGCATTGCTCCCGAGGGCAACAGAACATACAGCGGGCAAACCGAATATATGAACCCCTCCATTGCGGCTTTGGCCAAAAAGCTTAATTTACCCGTTGCGATTTATCGCATAGAGGGCGGATACGGCGCCGAGCCCAGGTGGAGCGACTGTGTGAGAAAGGGTAAAATGCGCGCCTTTGTCAGCGAAATTATTGAACCCGAGGAAATTAAGGAAATGACAAACGAGGAGCTTTTTGAGCGAATTGAAAAGGGCCTTTATGTTAACGAAGCGGTGGCAGACTGCGAGTTTAAATCCAAAAAAAGAGCGGAATATCTCGAACGGGCAATTTATGTTTGTCCCCATTGCGGCCTTGCAAAGTGGGAGAGCAGCGGCAATAAATTTCGCTGCACCAAATGCGGTAAGGAGATAACCTACTGCGAAAACAAAATGTTAAAATGTGAAAATGGCGATTTTCCCTTTACATTTGTTCTAGATTGGTATAACTATCAAAAGGATTTTGTAAACAGCCTTGATATTATGGCTTATAAGACTGAGCCTATGTTTGCCGATAAGGCAAACGTCAGCGAGGTTATTGTGTTTAAGCGTAAAGAGAAAATGCTTGAAAATGCCGAAATTTTGCTGTTTGGCGACCGAATTGAAATTAACGGTGGCAAGGAGAAAATAATTTTCCCCTTTGAAAAAGCCGATGCGGTAACGGTGCTTGGCCGAAATAAGTGTAACATTTATTTTGGCGGCAGGGTTTACCAGCTTAAAGGCGACAAGCGATTTAATGCGCTTAAATATGTAAACATTTATAACCGCTGTAAAAATATTCTGAAAGGTGAAGAAAATGAACAATTTTTGGGACTCTAGCGTTTGGGGCTTTTTTAACCTGCTGGCTGTTTTGCTTATGAGCCTGCTGGCGGCAAACATTGTTAAAAAGGGAATTAAGCCTTTAAGGGAATCTCTTATCCCTGTTTCTGTTTTGGGCGGCGGAATTCTTATTATTGTTGAGGGAATTTACAAGCTTATTACGGGCGACGCTATGTTTGATACCGCGTTTTTCGGCTCTAACGGCACCCAAATGCTTGAAATTATTACATATCACACCTTGGCGCTTGGTTTTATTGCTTCAACCTTCAAATCATCTGATGCGAAGCTGACAAAAGAGAGAACAACCGAAATTTTCAATACCGGCGTTACCACCGTTGCAACCTACCTTTTACAGGCAGTTGTTGGCTTTGGAATTACCATTGTCGCCAGCCTTATTATTAAGGATTTCTTTGCCGCGGCGGGAATTTTACTTCCATTTGGTTTTGGGCAGGGAACAGGTCAGGCGCTAAACTATGGCGGAATTTACGAAAACGATTTCGGCTTTGTGGGCGGAAAAAGCTTTGGCCTTACCATTGCTGCCCTTGGCTTTTTAAGCGCCAGCATCGGCGGTGTTATCCACCTTGCTATTCTTAAAAGAAAGGGTAAATTCAGCGGCAAAAAAACCGAGAAAGAGGAAATCACTGCCGATAAAATTCAGTCGGCAAACGAAATTCCCATGCAGGAAAGCATTGATAAATTAACCATTCAAATTGCCCTTATTGCCGTGGCTTATATTGTAGCTTATGGTCTTATGGTGCTGCTTGGCAAACTGCTTCCCGGAATGAAATCGGTAATTTACGGTTTTAACTTCCTCTTAGGCGTTTTAGCGGCAACCCTTGTTAAAGCGGTGCTTAAATTCTTAAAAAAGAAAAATATTGTTAAAAAGGAATACACTAACGATTTTCTAATGACACGGGCCAGCAACTTTTTCTATGATATTATGGTTGTGGCAGGCATTGCCGCAATTCGTTTGGGCGTTTTGGAAAAATATTGGGGAATTATGCTTATTCTCGGCGCTACTGGCCTTGTTATTACCTATGTTTATAACTATTTTGTTGCAAAAACACTGTTTAAAAACTACTCTGAGGAGCAGTTTTTAGCAATGTACGGAATGCTTACAGGCACTGCCAGCACAGGAATTATTCTGCTGCGTGAAATAGATGGCGAGTTTAAAACACCTGCCTCTGATAACCTGGTTTATCAGAATTTCCCCGCTATTGTTTTTGGTTTCCCCATTATGCTGCTTGCTACCCTTGCCCCTGTTAAGCCTATTTTAACCCTTATAATTTTAGCGGTATTCTTTGTTGTTATGAATATTATTCTGTTCCGCAGCAAAATATTTAAGGGAAAGAAAAAATAAAAGCCGAGCCCCTTTTGGGGCTCTAAAAGTTTGAAGGTGTGTTTTCTTGGAAAGAGAAAGATTAGGCAGCCGCTTGGGGTTTATTCTGCTTAGCGCAGGCTGTGCTATTGGAATTGGAAATGTTTGGAAATTTCCCTGGATGGTGGGACAAAACGGCGGCGCAATTTTTGTGCTGATTTATCTTCTGTTTTTAGCCATTTTCGGCATTCCCATTATGGTTATGGAATTTGCAGTAGGTCGTGCTTCTCAGAAAAGCCCTGTTAAAATGTATCAGGCGCTTGAACCAAAGGGCACAAAATGGCATCTCCACGGCTATGTTTGCCTTATTGGAAATTATATTTTAATGATGTTTTACACCTGTGTTTCGGGTTGGATGCTTAACTATTTCTTTTCCACCGCACTGGGCAAATTCGAAGGTATGGCGGCAAATGAGGTGGCCGCTGCCTTTGATAATATGCTGGCAAACCCATTTGAGCAAATTTTATTTATGGCAATAATTGTTGTTTCGGGCTTTCTTATCTGCTCCATAGGTGTTCAAAAGGGGCTGGAAAAGGTAACCAAGGTTATGATGCTCGCCTTGCTTGCAATAATGCTTATTTTGGCGGTTAACAGCATCTTTTTAAAGGGTGGCGATAAAGGCCTTGCCTTTTATCTTACTCCGAGCCTTCAAAGGGTTAAGGAAATAGGAATCGGAAAAGTTATAACTGCCGCAATGACCCAGGCATTTTTCACATTAAGCCTTGGCTGTGGCGCAATGGCAATTTTCGGCAGCTACATTGGAAAAGAGCGCTCGCTACTTGGTGAAGCTGTAAATGTTGGCGTTCTTGATACATTTGTTGCTTTTGTTTCGGGCCTTATTATTTTCCCTGCCGCCTTTGCTTATGGTATTGAGGTTGATGCAGGACCCTCGCTAATTTTTATAACCCTGCCCAATATCTTTAACAATATGCCGCTGGGTCGCCTTTGGGGAAGTCTATTCTTCCTTTTTATGACCTTTGCCGCATTTTCCACCATTCTTGCGGTTTTCGAAAATATTATCGCCTGCACAATGGAGCTGTTTGGTTGGTCAAGGAAAAAAGCATCCCTTATAAACATTGTTTCAATGTTCCTTTTATCCCTGCCTTGCGCACTGGGAAGCAGCCTGCTTGCAGGCTTTAAGCCCTTTGGTGAGGGAAGCGCCGTGCTTGACCTTGAGGACTTTATTGTAAGCGATATTCTTTTGCCTGTGGGCTCCCTTATTTTCCTGCTTTTCTGCATTACCAAAAAGGGCTGGGGTTTTGATAACTTCTTAAACGAGGTTAACACAGGCAAGGGAATAAAACTGCCGAAGGCGCTTTACGGTTATCTTAAATATGTTTTGCCCATTGTAATTATAATTTTGGCGGTCTCCCGAATTTGGGCGAAATTTGCCTGATGATTTATAAAAATTTTACAAAGGGATAAGTTCCTTTTTGTAAAAAACGTAAAATTTAAGCAATTTGCACAAAAGTTTTAAACAATTGCTTGACAAATGGTGCATTATGCCTTATAATAAAGACAACAAGAAGGGATAAAAAGAAACTCTTGGAACAGAAAGGTGGCTGATACCAATGAACAAGGAAAATGAACCGGTTTATTCAGCCAGCAAAATTTTCTAAGGGGTGAGTCCAAAAAAGAGTTAAGCCTTAAACCCGACAAAAAATAAATTATTATTTGGTGAGACCAATGTACTAATAAACTAAAAAATTTATAATACAAATTTTTTGGTGAGTCCAATGACTTAAATAAAATCGACACGGCGCTTTAAAGGCGCCGTGTTTTTGTATCTGCCTTTACAATAAATTTTAACTTTGGTATAATAATAAAGAAAAAAGGGGGGTAAACCGATGGATAGAGTTATTTTGCACTGTGACCTAAACAATTTTTTTGCATCGGTTACTCTGCTGTCAAACGAAACACTTAAAAATTTGCCTGTGGCTGTAGGCGGCAGCAAGGAAAACCGCCACGGTATTATTCTGGCTAAAAATGAAATTGCCAAAAAGTTCGGTGTTAAAACCGCTGAGCCCATTCACGAGGCCGTTTCCAAATGCCCCGACCTTGTTATTTTAAAGCCTAACTATAAGGAATATAACCTTTATTCCGAAAAAGCGAGAAACATTTACAGGCGTTACACCGACTTAATTGAGCCCTTTGGCATTGATGAGTGTTGGCTTGATGTTACAGGCAGTCGCCTTCTTTTTGGCGATGGTGAAACTATTGCCCAAAGAATAAGGAAGGAGATTAAGGCGGAACTTGGCATAACTGTTTCGGTGGGGGTAAGCTTTAACAAGGTTTTTGCAAAGCTGGGTTCCGATTATAAAAAGCCCGATGCCGTTACCGTTATAAGCCGCGAAAATTTTAAGGATATTGTGTGGCCTATGCCTGTTTCTGACCTGCTTTTTGTAGGCAAACAAACGGCGGCTCGCCTTGCCTCTTGCGGAATTTTCACCGTTGGTGATTTGGCGGCAGCCGATGAGCGCACCCTTGTTAGAATGCTTGGTAAGAACGGCAGAGAAATTAAAAATTACGCCATGGGACTTGATGATTCTCCTGTGCAATCTGATAACGCTCAGGGTGTTCCCAAAAGTGTGGGCAGAAGCGTTACATTGCCTCAGGATGTGACAACCCCTGAGGAGGTTTGGCGTGTGTTTTTAGATTTGGCTGAGGATATTGCAGGTACACTTAAGGATAATAATCTTGCGGCAAACGGGATTGCTGTGCACACAAGGACAAACACCTTAGAGGTTAAGGAATTTAGTTACAGCTTTTCTACCCCAACGGCGGTGGCAATGACACTTGCAAAAAGGGGAATGGAGATTTTTGAAAAAAACTATTTTTGGCACCTGCCTCTGCGCTCTGTGGGAATTAGGGCTATTCATTTAGTCCCCCTTGAAACCGCTACCCAGTGTGATATGTTCGGTGAGTGGGAGGAAGTTAAAAAAACCGAGGAAATTGATAAAAAGGTTTATAATATAAGGAAAAAATTTGGGGATGCCAGCATTGTCAGAGGCACTATTTTAAACACACATACTGAAAACAAGAAAAAGCAAAACTAAGGAATAGAAATAAATCACCGCGCCAATAATAAGGTGTGAATCTTTAATGGCGGGTGATTTAATGAAAATTAAAAACAGGGCAAAATGGCGGCAGGTTGGCGCATTTACCCTAACTGCCTTTTTGTGCGGTTTGGCGTTTTTTCTAACATCTCTCGGTGTTTTATGGCAGGAAGGCAGCACGCAAACCGAGAAAAATCAGGTGAGTGAGCCCTATTTTCCGCCACCACCGAAAAATACGCCCATAATGTTTTTATGGGAGGAGGGCGGCGGAGAAATTGTTTACCTTGATTTTGAGCAATGTGAAATTGTGGTGACAATTTTACCCCAAAATTGTGATGAAAATGCCGCGCTTGTTTATGGGTACCGTGATTTTGAGGCTGTTAAGGCGAACTATCTGCTTATTGTCAGTCTCGTTGACCGCCTTGGCGGAATTGAGGTTATTAGGGATGGCGAGGCACTGCGCCTTACAGGTGCACAAATTGCATCCTTTGTGGGGAAAAGTGAGGATTTTGCCGCTAAAAGAGAGGTAATTTCAGCCATATTCGAGAAAATTGCAATTTCGGGCTTTTCAAACAATGATTTTATGTTTATAATAAATAACAGCAATACAACACTTTCCTTCCCCGATTGCTACGGCTGGGATGAAAAAATTGCCGAAATGGCAAAAAACACTAAGATTATTAACTAAAAAAGGAGGGGCAAAGATGAAAAGAATAATAGCAGTAGTGCTGGTGCTTTTGCTGGTTTTATCGGGCTGTGCTGTGCCAAACATAATTTTACCCGGCACATCCTCCGGCGTATCTCAAAACAGCTCCTCCCACATTCAGTCATCGCCAAGCGGCACATCCTCATCGGGCTCCTCCTCTGAAAACATAACAATTGTCAGCTCACCCGCAAGCGTTGGCACCGAAAACACGGTAAGCGGCTCAAAACTTCCCAGTGGTGCACATCCCCTTGAAACCGACACCTGGTGCTATGATAGAATTTCGAAGGAGCAACAGCGAATTTATAAAATTCTGCTTTCCTCGGTTAACCGAATGGCTTATGGCTGGATTGATTTAGGCAAATGCAACACCGAAACCTATAATGAGGATATTGCCATTGCCTACCGCGCATTTACCTATGATTATCCCGAGCTTTTTTGGGTGCCCTATGAATATGTTGTTAAGCTTGATGGCCTTGGCGTTAAGGTTGCATTTTCTCTCGTTGATAAGGATAACGATATTGAAACCAGTTACATAGTTCCCCTTGCCAATAAAAAGGAAATGCAAGAGGAAATTGATGAGATTACCTCTAAAATAGTTACAGAAATCAAGGATAAGACAAACGATAAAATGGAAATGCTTACCCTCCTTCACGATAAGCTTTGTAATACGGTAACCTATTACGATGCGCCTATAACTCAGGACCTTATTTACACGGTTTATGGTGCACTCGTTTGGGGCTACACCGTTTGCGAGGGCTATGCACGTACCATGAAATATCTCTGCAAGGAACTGGGAATAGAATGCCTGATTATTACAGGAACCTCAAAAAATGAACAGCACATGTGGAATATGGTGCGCCTTGATAATGAATGGTATCACATTGATTTAACCTGGAACGACCCCGGTCTTGATGGGGATGGTAACCCCAAAGCACCGCTTCACCCATACTTTAATGTGACCGATGAGGTTATTCTCAAAGACCACACTATTGACCCTGATATTACCAAGGTTGAAGGCAGTGGTGCCAACCTTGGCTCGGTGGGCTTTAATTTTGGGCTCCCCGAGGCAAAGGGCAAAAAGTATGACTATTACGATTATAATGAACTTAATTTTTCCGATATGCTATATGCCGCAAGAAAAATAGTTTCCATTTATGAAAGTCAAAATTTCATTGAACTTGCATTAAATGATAAACAACTGCAAAATTATGAAAAGGACAAGGTGGCATTTATTTCGGCACTTATATCCAATATTTATTTGGTATCGGATGAGGTCGATTTATCACAAAAGGATGTTTTTTTTACCAACACGGGTAATACATTGTACATTGAATGGAACGAAAAGACACAGTCAGTTAACTGACTGTGTCTTTTATTTATTGACAAAACTTGCTATAATATTATATAATATTAAAATGTAATATTATTTTCTCTTGGAGGCAAAAAATGGATGAGGTAACAAAGATTTTCGGAAGTGTCGTTTTTAACGATGACCGTATGCGTGAAAGACTTCCCAAGGAAACCTACGAAGCCTTGCAAAGAACAATTAAATCCGGCAAGACCCTTGATTTAAGTGTTGCCAACCCCGTTGCCGCCGCAATGAAGGATTGGGCGCTGGAAATGGGGGCAACCCATTTTACACATTGGTTCCAGCCCTTAACAGGTATAACCGCCGAAAAACATGACGGTTTTATTACCCCTGCTGAGAACGGCAGAGTTATTATGGAATTTTCGGGCAAGGAGCTTATTAAGGGCGAGTCCGATGCATCCTCCTTTCCCTCGGGCGGAATTCGTGCCACCTTTGAGGCCCGCGGCTACACCGCGTGGGACCCTACATCACCCGCCTTTGTTAAGGAGGGTACCCTTTGTATTCCTACTGCATTTTGTTCCTATGGTGGCGAGGCTCTTGATAAAAAGACACCCCTGCTTCGTTCAATGCAGGTTGTAAGCCGCCACGCTTTACGCGTTGTAAAGGCAATGGGTATGGAGGGTGTTAACCGCGTTATTACCACCGTTGGCCCCGAACAGGAATATTTTTTGGTTGATAAAAAGCTTTATGAAAAGCGCCCCGACCTTATTTTCTGCGGCAGAACACTTTTTGGCACAAAGCCGCCTAAGGGTCAGGAGCTTGAGGACCATTATTTTGGTGTTATTAAGCCCCGTGTTGCCGCTTATATGAAGGATTTGGACCACGAGCTTTGGAAGCTTGGCATTCTTTCCAAAACCAAGCATAACGAGGCGGCTCCCGCACAGCACGAGCTTGCCCCCATTTTTACAACCACCAACATTGCAACCGACCATAATCAGCTGACAATGGAGATTATGAAAAAGGTTGCGGACAAGCACGGTATGGTGTGCATACTCCACGAAAAGCCCTTTGCGGGTGTTAACGGCTCGGGCAAGCACAACAACTGGTCACTTTCTACCGACACAGGTGTTAACCTTTTAGAGCCGGGCAAAACCCCCAGTGAAAACATTCAGTTCCTGCTATTTTTATCAGCAGTTATTAAGGCTGTTGATGAGCATCAGGATTTACTTCGCATTTCGGTTGCATCTGCAGGTAATGACCACCGTTTAGGTGCCGCTGAAGCCCCGCCTGCCATTGTTTCAATGTATTTAGGTGATGAGCTTACCGAAATTTTAAATGCCGTGGCAACAGGTGAACATTACACCGAGCACGAGCTTACCAAAATGGGAATGGGTGCAAAAATTCTGCCACAGTTCTCAAAGGATAACTCCGACCGCAACAGAACATCACCCTTTGCCTTTACAGGTAATAAATTCGAATTCCGTATGCTTGGCTCCTCGGCATCTATTGCTGATGCCAATGTGGCAATTAACACAGGCGTTGCTCATGTTCTTCGTGAATTCGCCGACGCTCTTGAAGCAAGTGAGGATAAGGTTAATACAGCAAAGGAGCTTATCAGAAGCGTTGTTAACAACCACAGCCGCATTATCTTTAACGGTGATGGTTATTCAAAGGAATGGGAAAAAGAAGCTGAAAAGAGGGGACTCTTAAACCTTAAGAGCACCGTTGATGCAATCCCGCTTTTTGAAAGCGAGAAAAATGTGGCTTTATTTGTTCGCAACCACGTTTTTAATGAAACCGAGGTTCATTCCCGCTGTGAAATTATGCTGGAAAATTACAGCAAAATTTTACATATTGAAGCCCTTACAATGCTGGAAATGGTACGCTGCTCAATTATTCCCGCAATCAGCGATTACATTGGAACCCTAAGCCGCAACATTAAGGCTCTTCGCGACATTGCTCCCGATGCACCCTGTGTGGGTCAGCTGAAAACCGTTAATAAGCTGGCAAAGCTGCTTGATGAAATTTATGTTGGCGTTAATGTGCTCCAAGCTGCTGTTGCATTGGCAGAAGGGGGAGAAAACGCCCTCGCCACAGCTAAGGTTTACCGCGAGCAGGTGTTTACCGCAATGGAGGCACTCAGATACAGCGTTGACAACGCCGAAGCCCTTTGCGATGCAAGGGCCTGGCCCTTCCCCAAATACAGCGAGTTGCTTTTTGGAATTTAATAAAAACCTACCGCGCGGGAGCATTCCTGCGCGGAATTTTTATAAATGAAATAATTTAACGCTTTAAAGCGTTGACAAATTAAAAAAAGAGTGTTAAAATAGAGTATATCATTTTAGCGAGGTAATTTTTATGATAGTTATAATGAAGCACACCCACACCGAAAAGGATATTTTGAATGCCAGAAAAATTATGGAGGATGGCGGCGTTAATGTTATGATTTCAAAGGGCGCCGAAACCACCATTCTTGGCGCAGAGGGTAATGCTGATTATATTGATATCGAACGTCTTACCGTTTTACCGGGTGTTGAAAAGGTTATGCGGGTAAGTGAGCCCTTTAAAAAGGCAAACCGAAAATATCATCCCGATAACACCGAAATTAAAATAGGTGAGGTTTTTATGGGCGGTAAGGATATTTCGCTTATTGCGGGACCCTGTTCGGTTGAAAGCGAGGAACAAATTGTAGGTATCGCCCGAGATGTTAAAAGAATGGGTGCCACGGCACTGAGAGGTGGCGCATATAAGCCGCGTACCTCACCTTATGCCTTTCAGGGGCTTAAAGAAAACGGAATTGAGCTTTTAATTGAGGCCAAGGAGGCGACGGGACTGCCCATTGTTACCGAGATTATGTCAACCGATAATCTTGACCTTTTTGAAGAAAAGGTTGATGTTATTCAGGTGGGCGCCCGAAATATGCAAAACTTTGACCTGTTAAAACATTTAGGAAGGTCCAAAAAGCCCATTCTCTTAAAGCGCGGCCTTTCCTCAACCATTGAAGAATGGCTTATGTCGGCGGAATACATTATGGCAGGGGGCAACAACAACGTTATCCTTTGCGAAAGAGGAATTCGCACCTTTGAGACTTTTACCCGCAATACCTTGGATTTAAGCGCCGTTTTGGCGGTTAAAAATCTTTCCCACCTGCCCGTTGTAGTTGACCCTTCCCACGCCTGCGGAAAATCCTGGATGGTTGAGAGAATGGCGATGGCTGCGGTGGCTTCCGGGGCTGACGGACTTATTATTGAGGTGCACAACGACCCTGCCCACGCCCTTTGCGATGGTGCACAGTCTATAACACCGAAACAGTTTGAGGAACTGAAAAACAAGCTTGCTCCCTTGGCACGGTGTGTTGGCAAAAATATTATGTAAACTAAAATGTCGTGGTTGACACGGCATTTTTTCTATGATATATTAAAACCAAAAGGGGGATTTACAATGTTGCTTTTTGAGGTTAAAGGTTTAAGGCTTAACGACAACTGGTATTGTGAGGATAATGGCGTTTATCACACTTATTTTTTAGAGTATCCCGAAAACGCGCCTCTTGATGGAAGGCACTGGAGCGAGCAAACGGTGGGCCACGCCGTGTCAGATGATCTTATTCATTGGGAATATAAAGGCACCGTTTTAACTGCCGATAAAAATTGCTGGAACGACAAGGGTATTGCAACGGGCAGCGTTGTTAAATTTGACGGCAGATGGTTTATGCTTTATTCCGGCAATTCCACAAAGGATGCAGGCGGCTTGGGCCTTGCGGTAAGTTTTGACCTGCAAAATTGGCAGCGCGTTGGAGATGCCCCCGTTATTGACCGAAATGTTCTTTATGATTTTGAACTTAAACGTCAGAATGTAAAGGTTAAAATGCTGGCTGACCCCTACATTTATCCCGAAACCTTTGACGGATATTTTTACGCCTACATAAACGCTGTTATAGACGGCTGCGACATTAACGACAGCGCTGTTCAGGCAATTATGAAATCGAAGGATTTGATAAATTGGGAACCCCATAAAATTGCCTGCAGAGATGCCTGCAATCGCATTGAAACAAGCCAAATCTGGCCCCACGGGGATAAATGGTATATGTATGGCGGCGCGGTGACCTATCCAAACGGCCTTGATTACAGTAATCAGATTTCAAAAAATATAATTTATGTTTCTGATAAATGCGACGAGGGCTTTAAAAGACTTTGCGAAATCAACACGGACGAAAACTTTTATATCGCCAAGATGATTTATGACAAGCAGGGGAAAGAGGTTGTTTTAGCCAACGACATCCCCCGCGGAATTATCGGTCCTTATTTCATTGAATATGGCGAAGATGAGGTTAAATTTGTAAAATAAAAAACAAGCGGATTACCAAAATCGGTAATCCGCATTTTTTATCGGTTGTTATTGTCCTTTTTGTTATCAAACTTATTGTTATCGTTTTTGTTCTGATTATTCTTGTTTTGCTCGTTTTTATTTTTGTTTTGATTTTGCTCGTAGTTTTTGTTTTTATCGTTCATTAAAATTCACCCCGCTTTCTACACAGTTAGTTTTTGTGCTAAAGCGGGGTTTATTCGCGGTTAATTTTTGAAATCAATTTTACAGGAAAACAGCGTTTCGTTTTCATTTTCACCTTTAGCGAAAACCGTTGAGGTTTCATCCTTTAAGAAAAGGCGCAATTCTTCGCCGAATTTTACCTCACGGTGATAATCAATTTGCATTGCGCAAATTTCGCGGTTTTCGTTTGGACAAAGCTGATTTAACACAAAATTTGCATACTTTGTGTTGTTAACGTGACCGTTTAAATCAATGTCACAAAATTGCGGTTTTATAAACACAAAATTTTCATTGAAATCGCATTTGGGAATTTTTGCAAATTTTCCTTCAAATGATTTTTTGTCAATGAATTGAATAGGTGGGTAAACATCTGCTGCCGGCATAAATTTGCGCAAAACCGAGTGCATAAACACCCATTCGCTGCTGCCTTTAATAAGCAGCTCACCATCTTCGGAATAAACCTCATATTCCCTTTGAAGGGTTACTCTTGAGGGCTTAAGCGGCCATGTTACGACCCTTACATTTGTGTGGGTTTCGGGGTTCTTGAGAATTTCAAATTTAACCTTTGTTATAACCCACATTAAATTCCTTTTAAGCATTTCCTCAAATCCGATACCAAGGTCATTCGCGTGGGCGCCTGCAACCTCCTGGAAAACATCAAGAATTGCGGAGGGTAAAAGCCTTGAATAACGGTCAAAATCACAGGTGCGAAGGGGAAAGATTTGTTCATAAGAATTGTTCATTTTAAACCTCTTTTAAAAACAGGGAACGGGCATTTTCGTTTGTAATTTTAAGAACCTCTTCGGTGCTCATATTTTTAATTTCGGCAATTTTTTGCGCTGTAAAATAAATCAGTCCCGAATGGCAGGTTTTACCTCTGAAGGGCTCGGGAGCGAGGTAGGGTGCATCGGTTTCGAGTAAAATTTTCTCAATGGGCGTTTCTTCCACAACCGCTTTAACGGTTTTGGAGTTTTTAAAGGTAACAACGCCGCCAACACCTAAAAACATACCCAGTTTTAAAATTTCCCTTGCCATTTCACAACTTCCCGAAAAGCAATGTACAACGCCCTTTGGCTTTAATTCCTTTAAAATTTGCAGGGTGTCACCATGGGCCTCGCGGTCGTGAACACTTACAGGCAAATTAAATTCATTTGCAAGGCGAAGCTGCTCTCTGAAATAGGCTATTTGTTCCTCTTTTCTGGAAACGTCCCAATAGTAATCAAGACCGATTTCGCCAACTGCCACAATTTTTTCTTCTCTTAAAATATTGGCAAGGGCATCAATGTTAGGTGCCATTTCGCCTTCGGGCAAATTTTGGGGATGAAAGCCTGCGGCGGTGTGGCAAAAGGGGAGAGCCTTTGAAAAAGAAAGGCATTTCTTTACCGATTCAAGGTCAACAGCACAGTTAATAATGTCACTTACCCACCATTTTTCGTGAAGCTCGGTTAAAAACCCCATAGGATTTTCAAAGCGGGAATCATCGAAATGGGCGTGGGAGTCAAAGATGAGATTTTCACAAAGGGGCGTCATTATCTTACCTTGCTGCCGGGCTTAATGCCATCGGCGAAAATAACCTTAACATCATCTGTGCCAGCATCGGCGGCAAGAATCATTCCATTGGATTCTACGCCGCAAAGAACAGCGGGCTTAAGGTTGGAAACAACAATAACTGTGTGGCCGATTAAATCATCGGGGGTATACCATTTAGCAATACCGGAAGCTACGATTCTCGGTGTGTCGCTGCCGTCATCAAGGGTCAGCTTTAAAAGCTTTTTAGCCTTTGGAATAGGCTCACAGGCAACCACCTTTGCAGTTTTAAGCTCTACCTTGGCAAAATCCTCAATGCCGATTTGGGCAATGCCCTCGGGGGCCGCTTTTTCTTCATTTTCCTTCTTTGCGGCGGCAGCCTTGGCAAGTCTCTCGTTTTCAAGCTCGGCTAAAACCTTGTCGGTGTCAAGGCGGGCAAAGAGAGGCTCTGCAGAGCCTACGGTATAACCATCAACTACACCAAATTCAAGGGTTTTATCATCACTGCAAATGAATTTTGCGATTTTTTCGCTGCTTTCGGGCATAATGGGACAAAGGAAAAGACCCAGCAGGCGAATGCCTTCAAGGAGGTTATACATAACGGCTTCAAGGCGTTCCTTATTGCTTTCATCCTTAGCAAGCACCCAGGGAGCGGTTTCATCAATATATTTATTAAGGCGTTTTGCAAAGGTCATAATAGCGGCGGCGGCCTCGGCATTTCTAAAATTATCCATTGCCTTTAAATAATCCGCAACGGCAACATTTGCGCAGTCTCTTAAATCGTTATCAAATTCATTGTCAAGGCTCTTTTTTGTAACACTGCCGCCGAAATATTTATTGGTCATTGCAATAGAGCGATTAACAAGGTTACCAAGGTTATTTGCAAGGTCGGTGTTATAAACAGTGACAAAGGCATCGTTTGTAATATTGCCATCCTGTGCAAAGGGGATTTGGCTTAACAGATAGTAACGAACGGCATCGGCGCCAAAGCGGGCGGCAAGCTCATCGGCATAAATAACATTGCCCTTTGATTTGCTCATTTTATCCTCGCCGAAAAGTACCCAGGGGTGACCCAATACCTGTTTGGGCAGAGGCTCACCAAGTGCCATTAAAACAATGGGCCAATAAATTGTGTGGAAACGAACAATGTCCTTACCGATAACGTGCAAATCGGCAGGCCAGAACTTTTTATAAAGCTCGCCACATTCATTATAGGGGTGGTAGCCAAGACCGGTGATGTAGTTAGAAAGAGCATCAATCCAAACATAGATAACGTGCTTCTCATCAAACTCAACAGGAACACCCCACTTAAAGGATGAGCGGGAAACGCAAAGGTCGGAAAGACCGGGTTTTAAGAAGTTGTTTATCATTTCATTTTTTCTTGATTCGGGCTGGATGAAATCGGGGTGCTCCTCAATATATTTTAAAAGGGCATCCTGATATTTGCTTAGTTTTAAAAAGTATGCCTCTTCCTTTGAATCAATAACCTCTCGGCCGCAGTCGGGGCATTTGCCATCAACCAGCTGGGATTCTGTAAAGAATGATTCGCATGGAACACAATATTTTCCCGAGTATTCACTTTTGTAAATATCACCCTGGTCGTAAAGTTTTTTAAAGATTTTCTTAACGGCCTCCTCGTGGTCGCCATCGGTAGTGCGGATAAAGCGGTCATAGGTTACATTCATACTGTTCCATACTGCCTTAATTTCATCCGAAATGCCATCAACATAAGCCTTTGGAGAAATGCCCTGCTCCTTGGCATATTCCTCAATTTTTTGGCCGTGCTCATCAGAGCCTGTGAGAAAATGAACATCAAAACCTTGCATTCTCTTATAACGTGCAATCATATCGGCAAGAACAATGTCATAAACATTGCCGATATGGGGCTTGCGCGAAGCATAGGCTATAGCTGTTGTGATGTAAAATGTCTTTTTTTCCATAATATTTAACGTCTCCTTTGAGAACTTAATTGTTATTTTGGGCTATGAGTTCATTGAGCTTTTTTTCATCGGCACCCACGCCTGCCATAATAATGGCGTAAAGCGCCGCGGTTTGAATCCAAAGCATTGTCATATCAACAAGACTATGAACAAAAACACCTGCCGTGAGGGCCAAAATAAGGGCGCTTATGTGTGAACGGCCGAGATTCGACCTGCAGTAAAGCAGGCGCCTGTAATAAAGCACAAAAAATGTAATAAGGGTAAGTGTGCCTAAAATTCCAAAACTTAAAATAGGCTCTAAGATTATGTTGTGCGCGTGGGTTGTGGGATATGCCGGGGAGAAATCACTAAACATATAGTAATAGGTTAAAAATCCCTTTCCGAAAATGGGATTTAGTTTTATTGTTTCAATGCTGAGCTCCCAAATACGCAGTCTGTTCTGCAGGGTTTCAGATGATTCGCTGAAACGGGGGATAATATCGGGTGCCAAATAAATAATTGCACAGCAGAAGGAAACAAAAATAAGAAAAATGCTTAAAACGTTATGCTTGTTGGTAAGGGATAAAAGCACGGCAACGGCTATAAACATTTCTACCCAAATAAACATACTACCGCTAAAATAAAGGGGCAAAACACAAACGGCTGCTGTTATGTAATAGAAAAGTTGATTTCCTTGCCTTGCGATAACCTTGTAGGCGCAAATTATAATAACAGTGGCCATCACCGTTGCAAGGTAATTTGGGTTAAAGAAAAGCCCAAAGCAACGATAGGTTGGGATTTTCCAAAAGCAAATGCGCTCAATAATAGCGTAAACCGATACGAAATAGGAGCAAACACAGCAAAGGTTAAGACAGGTTTCGTAAACTTTTGTGGTCATTACCGAGTGTGCAAAGTGACCTGTGATAAAAATTACAAAGGCCCCAAAGGAGCAAAGCAGACCAATCCAGTTGTTGTTTATGGCCGCAACAAGGGCGGTTAAAGCACAAAAGGCATAGCCTACAAAGCGGAACTTAAGGCTTTTTAGAGCTCGGCGATATTTATTAGTTATAAGCACTGCCAAAGCGATGAATATAAGCACAGCTGCGGCTAAAACATAGTGAATAAAAATGCTTATAACAAGGACATAAAGTAGAATTTCACCCTGTCCAAAATTTTTAGATGAAAATAAACTTTTAATTTTCTCAGGCACCCATAGTCACCTACTTTTTATTGTTTATTTATAAAAAAGATTTAGAATACTGCTTAAAATAAGAAGTGCAGTTTCGAAAATTATTGCATAAAAACCGTTAACCGAAATTTCACTGCCTGTAACACCTAAAGAAACAGTGGCAAGCACGGCAAGGGATGCGGCAACGATATGTAAAACTCGCAAAAGGGATATTGACTTTTTAGTTTTAATAGCGGTTAAAATTATGGAAGGGAGCACCGCTGAACGCTTTAGGAAAACGGCAGGCGCCGAGGAGGATTTTGTATAATTAACCTGAGTTTTATACATATGAATTCCCGAATCGGTCATAATTCTAATGCAGTCGGGGTCAAGAGAGAAATAATCGCAAAGCATTTGCTCGCTAATGTTGGAATCACAGTTGTTAACAAGAATTGTAACACCAATACTGCACAGCTTAGAAAGCTCTTTTGCAACGCGCTCGCTAACATTATACTTTATAACAAGCAGTGCACAGGCTTTTTGACCGCTGGCAACGTAAACCGGGAAAAAGCCTTGGCGCATAATTTTTTTATCCACCTCTAAACTCGGCAGTTTAATTCCGTGCGCCTCAAGCAGGGTGCGGTTGCCAATAAACAGATGGCGGTCCTTAACCCAACCTGTGATACCAAGCTGATTTTCATATTTAACCGAATCGGCCTCGGGTAACTCTTTACTTAAATCGGTAGCGGCAATATCTGCAAAAATATGGGCAAGGGGAGAGTTAAGGTGTGAGGTTATTGCGGCGGCATCAAGCAGTGTTTCATCAATGGAATTATCGGATAAAACCTGTAGGCTGTGAAGGGTTACGGTGCCGCGGGGAAAGAAATCGGTGGAATGAAGAACGCAGGCATTGGCGCTGTCAATGCGGTTAATTGCTTTTTTACCCGAAATCATTGCGCCAAGGCGATTAAGCTTTTTTGAAGCTGAGCAAAGGGGAACAATATCGCAGGCAAGGGCTGTTGGGGCAACCAGCAGGGACATAATAATAAATGCGGTGAGCATTCCGCTTTCGGCGGTTTGGGACATTCCAACCGATAAACCACCGAGAATTGCGGCTGCGGCAAAGATAATTGCCAAAATAAAGAAGCCGCCTTCAAACTGCATTGGTGCAGTGGCATTTTTCATATAGTCGGTTACATTTTTAGTTTCCTTTGCGGCTGTTACGAGCACATCACCTTCAATGGAGTTTCTTGCCATTGCAAAGGTTGTGGGGCGGTCACCAATCAGGGTGACGGCATTCTTCTTTTTTGAATTAGCTATAATTCTGAAATTATTAACAATGTAGGAAGCCTTTTTAAAATAAAGGATGCTTCGTGAAGCAAGAATAAAACAACAAAGCAAAATAGTGTATCCAAAGGTTGCCTGACTGTTTAAAGAAAGGCAGGCCGAAATAACGCCTACAATAAGGGTTATAATGGTGGCTAAATCGGGTGTTATCGTTTTGGATAAAAGACCCTTAAATGCGTGATAAAACATTTTCCAGTTTGCAATTAGGCAAAGGGTCAAAAATGCAAACTGCAGGCCAATGAAAAGATTTGGTGTTGCCGCAAGGGCAATTTCTACCGATGGAATACAAAAAATTCCCGAAAGAATAAGCCCCAGTACGGAAATTATTGAAGCGTAAAAATTGCTTCTCTTATCTTTTTTAAGTTTTACACCAATGCGCTTGGCATCGGCAACGCTCGAATATTCATCATCGGGAACAAATTTATCCTTTTTAGGGTCAGTTCCGAAAATGTCTGCAAGAATTTTTTCCTCGTTTTGTGAATTATCGGTTTCGGCAATGCTTGATTTTAAATCGGTCACACGAGTAAAGGTCATGGTGCTTTTGCCTGAATCCGAGGCAATGTCAAAACGCTGGGTGAACTGAGTGGTCGAAAAAATATCTTCGCTGTCCTTTGAGTCCTCTTGTGTAGCGGGGGCATTATCAATGTCGGAAAGCACAGGAATTTTTGCAAAATCCGCACGCTCCATAACAATGGTTTCAGACTGCACCGTGGGAACAGTCTTTTTTGGCATTTCGGACACTACAGTTTTTTCAGGTTCCTTTTTAAGTTCGGTTTTCACTGCAGGAACTTCGGTTTCCAGCTTTTTTGTTTTTTTAGCACCGAGAATGCTGTCAATGCTTTCCAGAATATAGGTAGGCTCGGCCTTAATATCGGCGCTACCGCCACCATCAAGAATGAAGGGTGAGCACTTTTCTAAAAGGTTTGTGGTTTTTCTGGCTTTTTCCTTTGCCTTTTCTTCGGCAAGCCTTCTTTCCTCTTCCTCTTTTTCCTTTAAAATCCGTTCCTGCTCTTTTTTTGCCTCGGTCTCTGCCTGCTTTAAAACGCGGGCGCGAAGGGCATCGATAGGGCTCATTGAGGCTTCTCCCGCCATAGGAATAGAGGTGCTGCTTTCACCTGTTTCTACCTCGGTTACAGTTAAAGCGTGCTTTGGCGCCTTTGGAGCAGTTACCTTGGCGTTTTTTTGAGCCTCGGCATAAAAATCCTCGGCTTCCTCACTTGCATTATAATTTTCACAAAAATCAAGGTCTTTTTTTCTTGAAAACCAACCCATAGTTTTTATCCACCCAAAAAGTTTTTTATTTGTTTCGGCTCTTAACCACCTGGTACATTAGTACACCTGCGGCAACCGAAGCGTTAAGAGAATTAATTTTTCCAAACATTGGCAGGGAAATAATGCCATCACAGCTTTCCCTAACCAGCCTTCCGATTCCCTTGCCCTCATTGCCGATAACAATGGCGGTAGGGGAGGAGAAGTCGGTTTTTGTGTAGTCGTCACCATCCATATCGGCGCCGAAAACCCAAACACCCTGCTTTTTTAATTTTTCAATTTCATTTACAAGGTTTGTAACCCTGGCAACAGGCACATATTCAAGTGCGCCGCTTGCCGATTTTGCAACCGTTGCATTAAGCGAAGCGCTGCGCCTTTTGGGAATTATTATTCCGTGTGCGCCACAGCACTCGGCCGTTCTTATTATTGCGCCAAGATTGTGGGGGTCCTCAATTTCATCGCAAATAATGATGAAGGGAGCCTCGTTTCTTTCCTTTGCAAGGTTTAAAATATCCTCAACCGTGGAATAGGCCTGCTGCGCAATCATAACGCCAACGCCCTGGTGGTTTGTGTGACCACAGAGGAAATCAAGCTTTTGGGCGGGCACCTCCTTAATGGGAATGCCGCGGGCGGAGCATTTGGCAATTATTGAAGCCACCGAGCCACCTGCCGACCCTTTAACAACCAACAAGCGGTCAATTTCTCTACCCGAGCGCACCGCCTCCATAACCGAATTGCGGCCTACAATTATGTTCATGTCTTGTTCTTCGGCTTTATTAATTTGTCTTTCTTCCATTTAGAACAAAACCTTTCTTTATTAAATAATATTTATACAAAGTATATTATAGCATACATTATCACAAAATAAAAGAGCAAAGTAGAAGAAATTTTTGCTAAAGATTAACGAGTATTTTAACAAAGTATGAGCGAAAATCCGCTTTTTAAAAACGGAGTTTGGATTATTCGCTCTACACTAAAGTAAAGGAGTTTTAAAAGTGACTAAAATTACTGCAATTAATGCCTATGAAATGCTTGATTCAAGGGGTAATCCAACCCTTGGTGCCGAGGTTATAACCGACTGTGGCGCCAGGGGCTTTGCACTTTGTCCCTCGGGTGCATCAACAGGAATTTATGAGGCGGTGGAGCTTCGTGATGGGGATGAAAAAAGATATTTTGGCAAGGGTGTTTTAAAGGCGGTTGCAAATGTTGAAAGGGCAATTGCTCCAAGTCTTTTGGGTGTTGATGTTTTAAAGCAAAGAGAAATTGATAAAATAATGTGCGACCTTGATGGTAGCGACAATAAATCAAACCTTGGTGCCAATGCAATTCTAGCGGTGTCACTAGCGGCGGCAAGGGCGGCGGCAGAAAGCCTTAAAATGCCGCTTTACAGGTATTTGGGCGGCGCAATTTGTGATAAAATGCCGAGACCGATGATGAATATTTTAAACGGCGGCGCCCACGCGGCAAATAACATTGATATGCAGGAGTTTATGATTGTTCCTGTTTCCTGCAAAAGCTTTGCCGAGGGTCTTAAAATGTGTAGCGAGGTTTATCATAGTCTTAATAAAATTCTAAAAGCCGAGGGGCTTTCCTGCGGCGTTGGTGATGAGGGTGGCTTTGCTCCCAACCTTCAAAGTGATGAAAAGGCGTTGGAGCTTATTATGAAGGCGGTAAATACAGCGGGCTACAGTGAAAGTGATATAAACATTGCCCTTGATGTGGCATCGGGCGAGTGGAATAGGGGTCGAAGCGATTATCTGCTACCCAAAAGAAACCTTAAAATGAGCGCCGATAATCTTATCCAGTATTACGAAACCTTAATTGATAAATACCCTGTAATTTCCATTGAGGATGGCCTCGGCGAGGATGACTGGCACGCCTGGGGCAAGCTTACAAAAAAGCTGGGAGAAAAAATTCAGCTTGTGGGGGATGACCTGTTCGTTACCAATGTTAAGCGGCTTGAGGCGGGAATAAAATCGGGTGCGGCAAATGCGATTCTTATAAAACCAAACCAAATCGGAACTTTAACCGAAACCCTTGATGTTATTTCTCTTGCCAAGGAAAACGGCTATAACTGTATTCTTTCCCACCGTTCAGGGGAAACCGAGGACACCTTTATTGCCGATTTGGCTGTAGCTACAGGTGTTGGACAAATTAAAACAGGCGCACCCTGCCGCAGTGATAGGGTGGCTAAATATAATCGTCTTTTAAAGATAGAACAAGAAATAAAGCGCGGATAAAGGACCGAGGTTAAACTCGGTCCTTTATGGAAAAATTTTAAAATAACTATTGACAAAACCGCTTTCCTCATATATAATAAATCAGTCGCCGCTTTAGAGCGGGATAAATGGCTGTATAGCTCAGTTGGCTAGAGCATTCGGTTCATACCCGAAGTGTCGTAGGTTCAAGTCCCACTACAGCCACCACCTCGGCCCGGTGGTCAAGAGGCCTAAGACACCGCCCTTTCACGGCGGTAACACGGGTTCGAATCCCGTCCGGGTCACCAAATTAAAAACCCTCAACCGAAAGGTTGGGGGTTTTTAATTTGGCCACTCTAGCGAGTGGTCGAACCCGTAGGGTTCGTCGGAGCAGTTCAAAACGCGCGATAGCGTTTTGAAGCTGTGGAGTCTCGAGCACAACAAATTTTTTTGGAAACCGCCCGCAGCGGTCAAAAAAATGTTGGCGCAGAGTATCCCGTCCAGGTAGAAATTTTGCATTTGTCAGTTTTATAAAAACCATTTCTCAACCTTTCGGTTGGGGGTTTTTATTTTTGCCACTCTAACGAGTGGTCGAACCTATAGGTTACCCCCTTAAATTTAATTTTTATTGTTGCTAAAAATTCTCCCCAATCTTTGCCACCCTATAAAATTCCCATAAGTATAAATACTATTTATGGGAGGTAAAAGGGTGGACTTTTTCGTATATGTTCTGAAAATTTTTAATGCAAAAATGCAGGTGCCCAGGGCTTTCGGGCTTTTCCATTTAAGTTTTTTTGCGTTATCTGTTATGCTGGGGATTTTTCTTTTAAGGAAAGAGTCGGCGCCCGGTGAAAAATTTGTAAAAAAGGTACTGCTTATCGCTTCGCTGATTGTAATTGTTTTTGAAATTTATAAGCAGATTGTTTTCAGCTTTACTTATTCTGACGGGGAGCTTCGCTTTAGCTATGCCTGGCGGTTTTTCCCTTTTCAGTTTTGCTCAACGCCAATGTATGCGGGGCTTATTGCGGTGGCTACTAAGAAAACGAAACTCCACACAGCGCTGTGCTCCTTTTTAGCAACCTACTCCCTTGCGGCCGGGCTTGGGGTTATGCTGTTTCCACAGGAGGTTTTCACGGATATTATAGGCGTTAATATTCAGACTATGGTTTGCCACGGCTCGATGATAACCGTGGGGATTTATCTCCTTTTTTCACACTATGTTCCCGCAAGCGGAAAAACGGTTTTAAGGGCAATGCCTGTTTTCATTATTTTGGTTTTATCGGCGGCGACATTGAATGAAATTGTTTTTAAAAGTGGGATACTGGGCGGCCAAACCTTTAATATGTTTTTTATAAGCCCCTATTTTAAGGCGAGCCTGCCTGTTTATGCCGAAATTTTTCAGTGGCTGCCATTCCCCATCGGTATTATGGGTTATGTCCTTTTCTTTACCCTTGGGGCGTATGCGGTTTTATCCGTTGCTGAATTTTTAACACACTTTTTCTTGAAGAAAAAGAAACCCCGTGATATACTGAATGTAACTTGAAAGAAGGGGATGAGCCTTTGAAGGAACGCGTAAAAAATTTTAAAAAGGCTTTTTTGCCTCTTTTGACTGCTTCGGCGATTTCGGGATTTTTAATAGGCGTGATTATTTTCCTTTTCAGGTGTGCGGGAGAGTTTGTTATAAGACTTTCGCGTTTTTGCTATGATTTCGCAGGAAACGGAATTTGGCAAGGCATCCTTGTTTTTGCCCTTATAATTGGGCTTGGCATCGGCGCAAAATCCATTATGAAGGCGGCGCCCTTTTCAAAAGGCGGCGGAATTCCATTTTCCGTTTTTTTGGCAAGAGCGAAAATAAAATTTAATTGGTTTTTTACACTTATTGCCACATTTATTTCATCCCTTATAACCTTTTTTGTTGGAATTCCCCTTGGTAACGAGGGGCCTAGCGTACAAATTGGCGCATTAACGAGTTTTGGTGTTCTTAAGACCTTAAAAAAAGAAAACTGTGAGAATGCCGATTGTATTATTAAAGCGGGCGCGGGGGCAGGCTTTTGTGCGGCTACAGGCTCGTTTCTTGGCGGTCTTGCCTTTTCTATTGAAGAAATGCACGGAAAGATCAGACCCATACAACTTGTCGGCTCCTTTATTTCGGTGATTACGGCATACTGCACGGGCACCTTTCTTTGCGGTGTTTTTAAAACTGATTTCAATCTTTTCCACAGCCTGCCTATAAAGCCGTTGCCCTTTAAATATTATTTTATACCCGTTTTAGTGGGCGCTGTTTGCGGAGCCGCCGCAATCCTTTTTTCAAAGGCGGCCATAGCCGTAAGGCGATTCGGCAGTAAAGCAAAAATGCCGATTTTAGCACAGGTTTTACTTATCTTTGCAGGCGCGTTTTTGTTAGCGATATTTTTTGAGGATGCCGCATTTTCGGGACACGATTTAATCGAGACACTGTTTTCGGCAGAGCCGATTTGGTATGCTTTACTAATTTTAATTGCTGTAAGAGCGGCAATGCTTATTTTCTCAAACTCTATTGGTGTTACAGGCGGACTTTTTGTGCCTCTTTTAACCCTTGGAGCGCTTCTGGGTGCGGTTTGTCTGGCGTTTTTTAATCTTGCAGGAGGGCAGGTGGGGGAATACTCAGTGTACTTTATTCTTACAGGTCTTGCGGCGTTTATTGCCTCGGCAAATAAAATGCCGCTAACCGTTACGCTTTTTACGGCCGAGATAATTTGCGGGTTTAAAAACATACTTCCCGTTGCGCTGGCTGTTTCGGTTTCCTATTTGATATTTTATTTAGCACGGCAGAAGGATTTAACCGAAGTTATATGTGAAGAGCTTTATGAAAAAAATAAAAACCCTGAAAGAAATTAAATTCTTTCAGGGCTTTGTTGTTATTCATCCAAATGTTCGGTTGCCATTTCGATTATTGTTTTAACGTGGTCATCGGCAAGGGAGTAGAAAACTGATTTACCGTCACGCCGACTTTTAATCAGCTTTGCTCTTTTTAGGGAGTTTAGCTGATGAGAAACGGCGGAGGCTGTCATATTAAGTGTGGCGGCTAAATCGCAGGTGCAAACCTCTGCCTCGAAAAGCACGAAAAGGATTTTCATTCTGGTTGAATCGCCGAAAATCTTGAAAAGCTCTGCTAAATCAAACAACCTTTCATCCTTGGGCATTTTGGACCTTACGGCCTTTAAAACCTCGGTGTGGAGCACTCTTTCTTCACAAATTGCAGAATTTTTCATTTTAGTTTTCCCTCGAACTCACGCGCAGCGCTCTTATGGCATTGAGCACCGCTAAAATCATTACGCCTACGTCGGCAAAAACCGCAAACCACATATTGGAATAGCCGAGGGCGCTTAAAATAAGAAACAGGAATTTTATTATGATTGCAAACCAGGTATTTTGCATTACTATACCCATACATTTTTTCGAAATTCTAATAGCCTTTGAAAGCTTTAAAAGGTTGTCATCCATTAAAACGATGTCGGCGGCCTCAATGGCGGCATCGGAGCCCAGGGCACCCATTGCAATGCCCACATCGGCTCGCGTTAAAACAGGGGCATCGTTAATTCCGTCGCCCACAAAGGCCAGCTTTTCGTTTTTGGGAATTTCTGTTAGCATTTCCTCAACTGCGGCTACCTTGTTATGGGGGAGAAGGCTGTAGCAGGCCTTATCAAAGCCCAGTGCATCGGCTATATCCTTTGCGGCGGTTTCGCTATCTCCCGTTAGCATTGCGGTGGTTTTAACCCCCAGCTTTTTAAGGGACAAAACAGCCTTTTGGGCCTCTTTTTTAACCGTATCTCTGATTAAAATATGGCCGAGATACTCTCCGCTTTTAGCAACGTGAACCGTTGTGCCAAAATGGCGGCATTCACAAAAGGAGATGCCTTTTTCGTTCATAAGCTTTGTGTTGCCCACAAGCACGTTTTCTCCATCAATAATGCAGGAAATTCCAAGGCCGCCAAGTTCCTTAATTTCGCTGACCCTAGAGGTATCAAGGTGCGCTTCTGCCGCCTCCTTAATACAGGTGGCAATAGGATGATTTGAGCCGCTTTCGGCAAGTGCCGCAAGGTTTAAAAGCTCGGCCTCATCAAGTGGTGAGTGGTGGACACCAACAACCTTAAAAACACCCTTTGTAACGGTGCCTGTTTTATCAAAAACAATGTGTTTAACCTTTGAAAGGGCTTCAAGATGATTAGCGCCTTTAATAAGGATACCGGCTTTGCCTGCGCCGCCGATACCTGCAAAAAAGCTTAACGGAATGCTGATAACAAAGGCGCAGGGACAGCTTATAACAAGGAAGGTAAGGGCTCTGTAAACGAAGGGGGCAAAATTTGGCGCTGACTTTGTGAAAAGGGCAAAAAGCAGGGGAAGGACACCGCCGATAAAAAGTGCGCAAAAGCAAACAACAGGGGTGTAAATTCTGGAAAAGCGAGAAATAAAGTTTTCCGATTTGGATTTTTTTGATGCGGCGCTTTCCACCAGAGATAGAATTTTTGAAACGGCAGAATCCCCAAAAGCGGCGGTGGTTTTAATTTTAATAACACCGTTTAAATTAACGCTGCCGCCAAAAACATTATCGTTTTCACTCATGGGCTGAGGCGCGCTTTCTCCTGTTAAGGCACTGCTGTCAATATCGGCACTGCCCGAAATAATAACGCCATCAAGAGGGATTTTTTCTCCCGCAAAAACGGTTATTATTTGTCCTACGGCTACCTCCTCGGGGGAAACAAGCTTATAATCTCCCTCTTGCTCTATCCTCGCAAAATCGGTGCGGATATCCATAAGGGAGGAAATGCTTTTGCGGCTTTTGCCAATGGCATAGCTTTGGAACAGCTCGCCAATTTGGTATAGAAGCATAACGGCAACGCCCTCGTGGTATTCGCCGAGTGCAAAGGCGCCAAGGGTTGCCACTGCCATAAGAAAATTTTCATCAAAGGGCTGAAGGCTTATAATGCCTTTTACCGATTTAATTAAAATATCATAGCCGATAATAAGGTAAGCCGCAATAAAAAGGCAAAGGCTGAAAATTTCCTTTAGCGGCAGCAAAAGGCCGCCGAAAAACAGGGCGGCTGAAATTATAATTCTAAAAAGGGTTTTCTTTTGCTTTTTTGTCATAACTGAATCTCACAATCGCTGTCAATTCTACGGCAGGCCTTTAAAACATCCTTCATAACGGCCTTTTCATCTGCGCCATCGCAAAATTCAACCGTTATTTTAAGGGTCATAAAGGCAATGGAAACCGATTTAACCCCCGAAACCTTTGCGGCGGCGGCCTCCATTTTGTTGGCACAATTAGGGCAATCTACCTCAATATTATATGTTTTTATCATTTAAAAACACCTCCGTTTAATTCTAAAGATTGAACAATTATTCAATCGTTTATTATATTATACCCCGAAAAATTTTAAAGTCAAGAGGGCAGAGGAAAAAAATCATCTGCCCTCAAAAATTATTTATTTTAAAACCTTGCTGTAATAATCGGTATCAAGAATCAGCGCCGAAATTTGGAATTTGTTATTAACAATATCGCTGATTTCCTTTATATATTGTTCTTTTTCATGTTCATTTTTAAAGGTGATGCCGCTATTAGGTGTGAATTTATTTTTCGAGGCGTTATATTTCCCCTTTGAGGTTATAAAGGAGCGGTCGGCAAAAATAACAAGGTCTTCAGCAGTTGATAAAATATCATTTCCCATTAAAAGGCGGGAGTCATAGTTAAAGCCAAACAGGTTTAAAAGGGTTGGCAGAACATCAAGAGAGGAGCAATATTTTGAAACGGTAACAGGCTGTGCCATAGATGGGCAGTAAAGTAGGAAATTGCTTTTATAAAGTTCAAAATCGGTGTCGATTTTATGTCCTGCGAGGAAATCGAAGTATTTATACTTGGTTTTTTCATCCTCGCCATCCTCTAATCCGTAAGGATAGTGGTCGGGGGTTATGGCGATAACGGTTTTATCGGCAACGCCTGCCGCCTCTAATTTTTCCATTAAAGCGCCAACGGCTTTATCAAGCTCAATGTTAGCCGCATAGTAAGCCTTTACCTTGTCGGGGGCATCTAAATCCTTAACAAGGTCCCAGTTTTTTCTAACCATTGCATTGGTTTTATCATATTCAAGGTGTCCGCTAACGGTCATATAATAGGCGTGGAAGGGCTTGTCTGAAACAATAAAATCATCGGCGGTGCCGTTTATCATTTCCAAATCGCTTTGGGGCCAGCAATCGGTTATAAAGGCTTCAAGACCGTTACCTACACCCTTATATGTATAGCCCATATTTGGGTGGGATAAATCGCGGTGATAAAAGGAATGGGTGTTGTTGTGGTAGGCAAAAAGGTTTTCTACGCCACTTTCCTTAAACTTATTACCGAGGCAGTAGGGCATAAGGTTTTCACTGGATTTATAAAAGCTCCAAACGCCCGATTTCGGAATAAGCCCTGTGCAGGCGGTGTACTCACCATCGGAGGTAGAAACGCCCCAAAGGGGTGTGTAAAAGTTGGTGAAATTAAAGCCCTCGGTGCTCATTTTATAAAGGTTGGGGGTTAAATCCTTATCTACAGCGTAGGGTGAAAAGCCCTCTGCCACCATAAAAATAAGATTATATCCCTCAAAATAGCCTGTGTAATCGTTTTTATAAGAGGGGGACTGGGTGCTGAAATACTGATGAAGGTAATTGGCCTTTTTATCGGTTTCTGTATTTATTAAGGCTAAAAAATCAATGTTCTGAACATTGGCTTCGCCTTGCTCGTTGCCATTTAGAACATCGGTCTCTACGTTTAAATAAACCTTTTGAGGAATGCCTAAAAGGTTGAATTTTAAATCCATTGCCTCGGTGCGCATAAGGCCAAAGGAGGAAACGGTTAAATTGGGGTCAAAGGCGCCGAAATATAGGGGTTTATCTGAGGGGCTTATGTAGATGAATCCAACGGTTAGAAGGTGCAGTACAGCGACCAAAGCGGCACCAAGTGCCGAAAATTTAAGCCCTATTTTTTGGGTGCTTAATCGCTTTTTGCCAACGGTAAAAAATAAAACAAGGGGAAATGACAAAATTAAAATTGTGGGAAGCCCCTTGACAATGGCCGAAATAGTGGAGGAGAGAAGACCGTCGGCAATAATTTGGTCGGCACCGCCTGCGGTAAGGGAAAAAACTATTAAATATTTCCCAAAAAAGTCGTGATAAACCGCCTGGGAGGCAAAGAGAACAAATAGAACGGTTATTATAGTACCTGTTAGAATGCGGTTTACCTTTTCGCCAAAAAGTGAGCAGATAACCTTAAATATAAGGGCGGCACAGGCCGAAAAAAGGGGCAGGAAAATAAGCCCTGTGGTGAAAAAGGCATCACAGGTAGCACCCCTTAAAATAAGCTCCATATATAAAACGCTTACAAAGAAAAACAAAAACAAGTCAAGGTGAGATTTTAGTTTTTTAAGCTCCATAAAATAAACAACCCTATCGCTTAGAGAATATTTATTTTATAATACCGCAAAACACTCTAAAAATCAACTTTAGTAAATTACCAAATCCAAAAATCTGAAGTAATTAGGGCCGAATTCCACCGCTTTTTTATATTCCCCAAAGCTTATAATTTGCATTTGCTCATAGGTTATCATAAGACCTGCCACCAATATGCAAAGACAAAAAAGCAGTATTGAGGAGATTTTCAGGCTTCGGAAAAAGCGGGTTCTTTGTTTTTTATTTTTCATACATTTTCCTTTTATTTTAGTGTATTAAGAAGGCAAACCAGAGCATTTGCCGCAAGCTGTGCGCCGTAAAGAGCCTCATCCAAGGTGTTTGCATCGGTGCCTATTTCAATAAGCATTGCGCCGTTTGAAAGATTTTGGTTATATTTTTTGTTGTAAAGGGAGATGGGTCTTGCTAAACCGGGATACATAACCTGCATTGTTTGGTGAAACCTGGCGGCAAGGGAAAAATTGTTTTTCCAGGTGCTATAATTATTGCCCATAACAAGCATAACCTGCGCCGCATTTTTGCCACCGATGGAAGCGACTGGCTTTATTTTGCCGCCCGAGCCATCGGCAATGCTGTCACGGTGGAGGTCAAGCACTACCTTAATGCTTTTATGCTCCTTTAAAACGGCGTTTATGGTTTCGGCGCTTTTATCATAGCTGCCTGAATAAGAGGGGTAATCGTGAACAACCTTTGAGTGAATAACCTTTATGCCTGCGGCGTTTAGCTTTTGCTCAAACACTGTGCCAATAGCTACCATATTTTTGGTTTCATCATTTGAGTGGGAGGAATCGGTGGCGGTGTAGTAATCGCGGTTATAAAGCATATAGCTTTCGGTGGTGTGGGTGTGGAGAATTAGTACCTGCGGGGCATCACCCTCAATTTTAAAGGGGATTTCGTTTTTCAAAAACTCTAAAATATTAAGGGAGGTATCGGTTTTATTATTAATTTGAACATTATTTAGGTTAAGCCCTGCGGCGGTGGGGGAAAAGAAGGTCTTTTTAATGGCACCTAGTGCCTGCCCGCTTGATGCGGCAGGAATTTCTGAAGAAAAAGAGGAACTTTGGCTTTCACTGCCGGTAGGGTCGGGTTTTTCATTTTCAGAGCCTTCATTTTTAAGTGAGGTGCTGTTTTCAAGGAAAGCAGGGGGTGAGAAAAGCTGAGAAATTCCACCGTTTAGTGAGGAATAGCCTGTTAAAACACATATTATAAAACAAAAAATGCCTGCAAGGCACAAAAACAGCGTGGCACTTCTTTCCTTCAAAATAATCACTCCCATAAATTATATGGGGTCAAAGTAGTGCTTATACCAATGCTCTAAGGGTTTCCTTATCAAGCTGAGGCTGTAAAAAGGTGTTAAGGCTAAAGGAGAGCAGCTCAGCCGCGCGGTCAATCATTAAATCAATGCCCTTTGGGGTAACAATCATATTTTCGCTTTCCTTAAAATTTTTCTTAACAGTGCCGCCTAAATCACTTATTAGGGTGTGGGCATCAACAACGGTGGGGATACCCACGGCAACAACCGGTATATTAAGGGTTTTAAGGCTTATTTCTTTGCGCGCGTTATCAACACCCGAGCCCGGTGTTATACCTGTGTTTGAAATTTGGACAGTACACCCTAGGCGGGAAAGTCGCCTTGCGGCAAGGGCATCAACCGCAATAACCAAATCGGGTTTTACGGTTTTAACGGCGCCCACAATAAGTTCGTAAAGCTCAATTCCTGTTTGACCAAGAACCCCGGGGGAGAGCACCGAAACGCTGTTTAGGGCTTCAAGACCCAGTTGTTTTTTAAGTTCCAAGCCAATGTGGCGTGTTGCAAGAATGCCCTCTGCCACCTTTGGACCCAGGGCATCGGGCGTTATTTGGCTGTTTCCAATGCCAATAACCAGAATGTTCTTAGCACCGCCTGCAATGTCTTTAAGTTCTTTTGCAATGATTTCGGCGGCAAGGTCAAACTGACCACCGTGGCTTTCAAGGTTGGGAATTTCCACGGTAATGTAATCGCCTTGCGGCTTGCCAATGGAATTTTCACCCGCCTTATTTAAAACCCTTATTCGTGTAATTTTAATCTCGCCAACATTTTTTTCTTCAAAATCAACGCCCGAAAGCTTGCCAAAAGTAAGCTCTTTTTCTTCCAGAGCAAGGTCGGTTCTTATGCTCATAAACTATCACCAAGGGTTATTATTTGATAAACTTTAAAAAATATAAAAAAAAGTGTTGCAAAAAAATTAATTTAGTGGTATTATACTATTACTTGAGTAAATTTCAGGAGGTGTAAGAATGCCCAATATTAAATCCGCAAAGAAGCGTGTCCTTGTAAGTGAGGCTAACAATCTTCGCAACAGAGCATACCGTTCTGCATTGCATACCGCACTTAAAAAAGCCGATGCTGCAGTTAGCGCCAATGCTGAAAATGCAGGTGAGGTAGTTAAAGCCGCTGTTAAGAAAATCGACCAGGCTGCTTCCAAAGGAATTCTTCACAAGAATACCGCTGCAAGAAAAAAATCTGCTTTGGTTTGCCGTCTTAACAAGAAAGACGCTTAAATTTTAAACAGAAATATCGGTAAGCATTAGGACAGGCTCGTTATTTGCGTGAAAACACAAATGCGGTCTGTTTTTTGCTGTTTAAATGTTTTTTGGAGGTGCTGCCTTTGAAAAAAACAGGTAAATTTGCTATGGCAGGTGTTATTTTAGCACTGGCCTGGCCTACTATGCTCGAACAGCTTATGCAAACTGCCGTTCAGTATATTGATACTGCCATGGTGGGCGTTCTCGGCACCGATGCTGTGGCGGCGGTAGGCTCTACAACCTCGGTTAACTGGCTTATAGGCAGCAGCATATCGGCAATTTCTATAGGCTTCCTTTCCCAAATCGCCCAGGCTTTTGGCGCTGAGGATAATGGGCGTGCCAAAAGGCTTTCAGCACAGGCTGTGACGGTAACCTTTATTGTAGGACTGTTTTTCACGGCTTTAACTTTGGGATTTAGCAGTGTTGTTCCTGCTCTTATGCAGGTTGATGAAAGTATAAGGGTACTATCGGGACAATATTTCTTTATTCTTTATACCCCTATGCTTTTCCGCACCGCAACAACCGTTTTTTCAACGGTTCTTCGCTCTGCGGGGGATACAAAAACGCCTATGAAGGTGGGAATTGCGGTTAACCTTACAAATATTGTTCTGAACTTTTTCTTTATTTATGAAACGCGGCAGGTAAGCCTTTTTGGTGCTACCTTTAAGGTTTTTGGATTTGGCTTTGGCGTTTTGGGTGCCGCGGCGGCTTCGGCTATTGCTTTTGCCCTTGGCGGAATTTTGCTGACGGTTGCCCTTTTTAAACACAAGGAGATTTCTCCCGCTAAAAACAGTTTTAAGCCCGATTTAAAACTGCTTGCGCCCTGCTTTAAAATTTCGGTACCCAATTTCTTTCAAAGGTTTGGCACATCTCTTGGCTATGTTGTTTTTGCCGCAATGGTCAATTCGGTAGGACCCACAGCAATGGCGGCACACACGGTGGCAAACACGGTGGAATCCCTTTTCTATATTCCCGGTTACGGAATGCAAACTGCCGCCGCAACCCTTGCAGGCAATGCCTACGGTGCAGGGGATAACAAAAGGTTAAAATCCCTTTGCAAAATGCTTATTCCCATTGAAATTGGTCTTATGATTATTTCCGGTGCGGCACTTTTCTTTACGGCAAGACCACTTGTGTCACTATTTTCAAGCAGTACAGAGGTAATAAACTTAGGTGCCGTGGTGTTAAAAATGGTTGCTCTTTCAGAGCCGTTTTTTGGCTTTACCATTGTGGTGGAGGGTATGATGCAGGGAATTGGCAACACAAAGCCACCCTTTGTTTATAACATTTTAACCATGTGGGGAATCAGAATTGTGGGCACCTTTATTTGCACACAGCTTTTGGGGCTTGGCCTTGTAAGCGCCTGGGGCTGTATGGTGGCGCACAATTTAACACTTTGTGCACTGTTCCTTATAAGCTTTATAAGCGGGCGCTGGAACCCGATGAATAAAAAAGCAAATTAAAAAAAGCGTTCCACTCGGAACGCTTTTTATTTATTTTTCTGATTTAAATTTGAGTCTTGACCACATAATAATTATAACCTGTCCGGGAATTCCCAAGGCGAACAGCAACCAAATATTGTAACCGCAAATAAGCAGGGTTAGGAAAATACTTAAGAGAGTAAGCCACATTAAAAAGGAAATAATTAGGAAATTGCGGTGCCTGTTAAACCAAATGGTATTAAAAATAAGCCAAACAATCATTGTAACAGGTGTGGCATAAACAAAGGTAAGCCAGTGGTTTTCTATATTAGTGGGAATACTGTCCAAAATCATAAAAACAAGGGCGGCGACCAGCCAAACGAGAATTATTGCCATTCCTGTTATAAAGCCGTGGTTTTTTGTCTTTCTTCCCATAGGGGCAACGGCGGGTGCTGTTTCGTGTTTTTCACTTACCAAATAATCAAGAGTAACTCCGAAAAGATTTGCAATTTCAATTAAAACCGCAAGGTCGGGTAGCGATTCGCCTCTTTCCCATTTTGAAACCGCTTTATCGGAATAATTTATTTTTTCGGCAAGCTCAAGCTGGGTCATTTCCTTATCTTGTCTAAGCGCCGAAATATTGGCTGCAACAATTTTTTTTATATTAGTCATAAAGGACCTCTCGTGCTAATGTTTTTTCTTATAATAACACAAATTCTACTGCAAATCAATGAATTTTATGTAAATTCTACCGCGAATCAGCGTTTACAGCGGCAAAAAACAGGCAATTCTACTGTTGGTAGAACTTATTTCCATCTCTCTACCAATGGCTTTCTAGCTGTATAGAGGCAAAAAACAGGTGTAGGTTGATAGTGTTTTAGGTTTTAAATATAATGAACTGGTAAGAAAAAGCCCATAGGGCAAAACAAGGAGAATTTGTATGAGCGAGTATGTTATTTTTACCGATTCCGCCTGCGATATAGATGAGCAAAAACTTAAAAGCTGGCAGGTAGCATATTGTTCACTTTCCTTCACCATTGCAGGTGAGGATAAGGAATATTCAAACTATGATTTAGCACCCCACGATTTTTATGAAAAAATGCGCGGTGGTGCAGTGGCAAAAACCTCTGCCATTAACACCGATTCCTTTTTGAACTATTTTGAGCCCATTTTAAAGGAAGGCAAGGATTTACTTTACCTTGGCTTTTCTTCGGGACTTAGTGCCACATTTAACTGTGCAAGAATGGCAGCCGAGGAACTTAAAGAAAAGTATCCTGAGCGCAAAATTATTACTATTGATACCTTGTGCGCCTCTGCCGGTCAGGGACTGCTTGTTTACCTAGCAGTTTTAGAAAAGGAAAAGGGCGGCACCATTGAGCAGGTTGCCGAGTATGTTCAAGGTCTTGTTCCCAATATGTGCCACTGGTTTACTGTTGATGATTTGGTTTATTTAAAGCGTGGCGGCAGAATTAGCCCCACAGTTGCCCTTGTTGGCAGTGTGCTTGGCATTAAGCCTATTTTGCATATGGATGAGGAGGGTCACCTTATTTCCCGAGGGAAGGCGCGCGGCAGAAAGGCTGCTATTGCAGCTTTGGCTGATAAATACGGCGAGCTTGCTAAAAAGAATGCTCCCAGAAAGGTGTTCCTTTGCCAGGCTGACTGTATGGATGATGCACAGCTTCTTGTTAAAATGCTTGGTGAAAAATATAAGGTTGATGTTGACTACATTGCCGATATTGGCCCTGTTATCGGTGCTCACGCGGGCCCCGGAACACTGGCAGTTTTCTTTATTGGCGAAAACAGGTGATTTAATTGACGCGAACTGCACTTAAAAACAGAGTTTTGCCCGATTACACAAAGGGTGAAGAAATTTTTAATATGGTAACCCACATTGTGGGTGGAGCACTTGGCATTATCGTTCTTGTAACCTGTGTTTTAAAAGCCGCAATTTTTGGAGATGCTTGGGGTGTTGTGACCTCGGCAATTTACGGTGGCTCAATGGTGGCACTTTATGCCGTTTCCAGTGTTTATCACGGCCTTACCTGTGATACTGCAAAAAAGGTTATGCAGGTTATTGACCACTGCACAATTTATCTACTAATTGCGGGAACCTACACCCCAATTTTACTGTGCTCAATGCGCACGGTGTCGCCCATTTGGGCTTGGGGACTGCTTGCCTTTGTTTGGGGGCTGGCAATTTTGGCGGCAACCCTTACAGCTATTGATTTAAAAAAATATTCTGCATTTTCAATGGTGTGTTACATTTTAATGGGCTGGTGCATTGTTGCTGGTTCAAAGGTTGCAATGGCTGCAATTGAAAAGCCGGGTCTAGCTTTTCTTCTTGCAGGCGGCATTGCATACACCGTTGGCGCCGTGCTTTACGGTGCGGGAAAAAAGGTACGCTATATGCACTCGGTATTCCACATTTTTGTGGTACTCGGCAGCCTGCTTCAATATTTTTCAATTATTTTTTATGTTATATAAATTAAACCCCGAATTTCGGGGTTTTTTTATTGTAAAAAAGAAATTGTTGTGATATATTAAAGTTGTAAATTTTCATAGGAGTGATAATAATGGTTGACTATGATGAAAATCTTATAAAAATCACGGAATATGAGGTGCTTGGAAAGCTGCCTGACCCATTTTTAAAGAGCGACGGAACAAGGGTTAAAACGGCGGCGGAATTTGAGGAGCACAAAAAAGAGCTTTATAAAACTGCGGTTGAACTGCAATATGGCACTATGCCGCCTGCCCCCGAAGTTTTAAGGGTTGACACCATTTATAAAGGCGGGGAGGGCAGAAGCAGTTCCTACCGCATAACCGCAGGAACCGGCAAACAAACCCTTTCCTTTATAATGCAGGTGTTTGTTCCCAAGGGGGAAAATAAAATGCCCTTTATTGTTGATGGCGACGGCTGTTTTGACTATGCAAGGGATAAGGAATTTTTAAGTGCAATGCTTGATAACGGCGTTGGCTATGTCCTTTTTAACCGAACCGAGCTTGCAAACGATGTGCCAAATGAGGGCAGGCGCCAGGGCCCCCTTTATGACATTTACCCTGATTATACCTTTGGCGCTATAGGCGCCTGGGCGTGGGGTTATTCAAGGTGTGTTGACGCTTTGGAGGTTATAGGTCACGAAAAGGTAGACCTAGACTACATCGCATTTACGGGACATTCAAGAGGCGCCAAAACCGCAATGCTCGCAGGTGTTTTGGATGAAAGGGCAAAGGTGGTTAATCCTAACGAAACCTGTGCAGGCAGCTGTGGCTGTTACAGAATTCACATTAAAGCCTTAACCGAGGATGGTGGCCCCTGGCAGAGCGAAAAGCTGGATACGTTATCTGACTGGTATGGCTATTGGATTGGCGAAAAGATGAGGGACTACGCCTTCTGCGAGGAAAAGCTGCCCTTTGATTCCCACTTTTTAAAGGCAATGGTAGCCCCGCGCAAGCTGTTTGTAAGCGAAGCGGCAAGTGATATCTGGGCAAACCCTGTTGGCTCTTGGATGACCACCATGGCGGCAAGTGAGGTTTATAAGCTTTATGAGTGCGAAGAAAATCTTTTCTGGTATTTCAGGCGCGGCTATCATTATCACACCGTGCAGGACATTTTAATGCTTGTAAACATTATAAGAAATGAATATTACGGCGACAATTTGAGTGAGGATTTTTATCACACACCCTTTAAAAAACCCGAGCTTATTTACGATTGGCGTTGCCCTGAAAAATAAAAAATTAAAGCACCCAACCTGATGGTTGGGTGCTTTTTATTTTGGATAAAATATATTTATTCGCTGTCGGCCGCCTTAAGGAGGTAATAGGTGCGGTAATTTTTAAGGACAAAGTCGATTTGGTCGCCCATGCGGGTTAAAATGCCTAACTGAATTGCGAGGGTAATACAGGCATCGGACTCAAGGTTTATACCGTATTTATGTGCAGTTTCTGCACAAACCCTTAGCGCGCGGTAGTAGTTAATTCCGCCGCCCTCATCCTCCTTAGCAAGGGCAAGACCCATTAAAATTACATCCAGCTTACCGGGGGCAGCGGTGGCAACGCGTTTATCTACATATTCACGCTTAAACAGTGCCTCAAGGTACATACCGATAAGCTCGGTAAGGTCAGAGGGAATTACGCCGCTTGAGGAAAGGGCAATAATAAGCTGATTAACAAGAAGCGGGGTAAATTCAAGGTTTTCGAATGCGTTGCTATCGAGAATTTCCTCAAGCAATGCAAGGGTATTTTTGTTTGCTTCGGTCTTTGATTCGGCATATTGAAGGATATTTTCCTTATCCATTCGCTTTAAATGGTAGGTTTTATTAACGCGAACGGGGTAGGGGGAGTAGCGCCTATCGGTAAGGGCGACAAAAACCTTTGGATATGACACAAAAAGCTTTTCTATTGAGGTTACCAGCGCCTTTTTGCGCTCAATATCGGTGGTATATTCATTAAGACCATCAATAAGCAGGTAGATAGAGCCCTTTTCAAGTAACTGCTCGCAGAAGGAAATGGAAATGTTAAGCTTGCGGCAAATCATTTCCTGTAAGGAGGAATCAATGCTTTCGTTTATAAGGGCAATGTTAACGGGAATGCAGGGGGACTGATTTGACAGATATCTTTTTGCCGCCTGGTATTCAAGGTTTTCAAGGGATGTGGTTTTTCCACAGCCGGCATCACCTGCTAAAAGAATATGGCGGTCCTCAAGAAGCTGGCTGATTTGCATAGATTTTGACTGAACCTCATCAGAATCACTCACATCGCTTTCCCACAAAAGGGGAACATAGACAAAGCCATCGTGCAGTGTTCCCTCATAGTCACTTACAATCTTTTTCATAAGTGTTTCAATGCCAAATTGGGATTCGCCTATAACCTTGTTTATTTTGGATTCAATAGCCGCCTTGTTGCGCCAAACCGCATCAAGGGTGGTAATCATAACATTTTTTACATCAGAAAGCATTTCACTTACCGACATAGATTCTGCATTATGCACAGTTTCGTTTCGTTGTTGGTATGCCCAAACTACGGCGCGGTTTATGGGGTTTGTGAAATTATTTGGATTATAGTTGCTGACATTTATATTTTGAGGAATATTTCTGAAAAGCCCCAAGTATTCCATAACAGAGTAAAGGCATTTTGTATTGTCACCCTTATAGTTGTTATATACGGTTTCGTTAACGAGGTATAAAACCTTTTTAAGGAAGCCCTCAAAGTTCATAAGGAATTTGTAGTTGCTTTCAATGCTTTCCGAAAAGCTGTAAAAATCGCTGATGTTCTCAAGCCAGGTATTGCGAATAGAGGTTTCGGCAGTGGAGTCCATTTTTGCAACCTTTTCATAAAGGTCTAGGGCTTCATCTATTGATAAATTAGTAAAAACCTGTCGCAATTCCTTGGAAATTATGGTTTTAATTGATTGTTCCACTTTAAAGCATCCCTTCGTGATAATTAGAAAACTTTTTTATTTTTAAGGTATCTTTCGCCTGATTTAATATTTTGGACAAACTCGGCTGTGGCATCTTCGCCAAAAAAGCCGATTAACTGCTTTTCCCATACATCCACAATGCCGTTATCGCGGTAAAAAAAGGAGTAGCTTGGGAAAATATAGTTTAAAAATGTGAAAACAACCTCCTCTTCACGGCAAAAGCGTTGCATTAAAAGCTGAGTAATGCAGGCGAGGGCATTTTCCATTTCATAAACCGAGGCATAATCGCAGTTGTCCTTAATCATATGGAATGTGGCATTCTTAAGCTTTTGCAGGTCAAAATCGGACTCGCTTATAGCATTTTCTGCGGCGCTGAGTGCTGTTTTAACCCTATCGGAATTGCTTTTTTTAATAAGCAGGGGATTCTTGTTAGGGTCAATGAGCTTTACGGCTTTAACTATAAGGCTACGTTTATCGTTAAGGACGTTTCTTAGCTCCTCCTCGGTTAGAGAAGCGTTTTTAACCAGCAAGTTTTTAATGATGGGCACAATGCTGTCATTTAGGGAGTAGCCTATCATTAAAGCGGGTAAAATGGCATTTAAGGGTGAGGCTTTTCGCTGAACCGAAGTGACCTCGGCCTTTAATGACCCTGCCTCATAATAAATGCGGCAAAGAACACTATAACCGCAATACTCCCCGCTAACTTTTAATGTGTTTTGGTTTATAAAGGGTGACCAGAGGTAGCCCTCGTTATCCACAGCGCATTCAAAGGAAATGCTAGAGAAAAGGTCATCGATTTTCTCAAAAAGGTCTTGTCGGCGGTTTCTAATTAGGGAAATCAGCTCGCTTACCGTGAGATAATATTTAAAGTTTGTGTTAAGGTAAAGCTTTGCAATTTCACCAATGTTATCGGCGCTTAAAATAACAACCGACATTGCCGATTTGTTGCCTGCGGTTTTTTTCTTATCAAGGAATTTTGAAAGGTAGTTGATTTCTAAGCGGGTATCCTCCCTAAAGGCAAAGGGATTTTTAACGCCCATAGCATCAATCAACTGATTTAAATCCTCTTTTGAATTTTTGCGCAGTATAATGGCGGCCTCCATACAATCAAGAATAAACACCATTTCGCGAATGTCATATTCAGTGGCATCGGGCAGGCGGGGAATAAAGCTTTTTTTGGTTGAATGGAGCTGCATATTAGCGGCAATGTAGCCAAACCAGTTGCCACGCTCGCGTGTGTCAAACACACCTGTTGCCGCGTTTTCAAAAATAATTCGCTCAATGTAGCCATCGCCCATGGTGTAATCAACACACCTTGCAGGCACCTTGTTATAAATGAAATTATCTGCATCAATCATTGTGCAAATGGGGGCGCAGGCAATGGTCATAGGTCGGCACTGAACCCTTTTATCCTTCATTGGCATATTGCAATAAATAATACGGCGGGAGAGGGCATCGAGCACCTTTTCCTTTTCGGAAATTATAAGAAGAATTTGCAAGGGCACAATGAGCTTATAAATGCTATCAAAATACAGGGTTAAAATGTCATCATAGCTTTGCCCCTCGGAAATTAGCTGTTTAAACATTTTAATGGCGGGGCCACGGTATTTTTCAAAATCGGTGTAAAAGTGGCTGTCAATTCTAACGTGGGAATGCCTGAAGGTTTCGTTCCAGCCTGCAGTTTTTAAAATTTCCAAAATATCAGTCAGCTTTTCGCTGTGCCCGCAAATAGCGGCTGTGAACAGGTCAAAATCATACTCCTCAACAAAAAGACTTTCGGAAAAATCAAAGGCATTTTTTAGGCTGCGTTTATCCTTTTCGCCAATTTCCTGATGGGTGAGAATTTCCTCAAAGTTAGTAACAATTTCCTCCCAGCTTTTTTGTGCGGCGGCTTCCTTGCCAACACTTTCGGGAAGTTCTAGGGTTATGTAAAGCTGGCCCGAAATGAAATTGTTAATATGATACTGCGCAACGGCGCGGGTATCCTTTGAGTGCTTTGGGTCGTTTTCGTTTTTCTCATTAAAATATTTAAATTCAAGCGCATTTACAACAACAACGTGTAACTGCTTGCAGTAATACTCCTTAGGTGAAATAACAAGGTCGCCAAGGTTGTATTTTTCAATAAATCCTTCAAAATAAACGTTTTTAAGAGAAGAGAGCATTTCATCAAGGCGGTTAAAGGTTTCGCTGATATAAAGCAGTTCCTCCATAACAAGGCGCTTTTTTAGGAAGGTGTTAAGGAAAATGGTTATAATTTCCTCACAGTTTACATTGTTTTCAAAAAGCTCGCCTAAAAGGTCATAATCGGCAGGGGAGAAAATACCTTCCTCTCTGATGTGAAGTTTTTCTTTCTCATCAACATCGGCGCCTGCAAAGGGGTTGCAAAGTTTGGTTTTATCAAGGAATTTTACTAAATCCTTAGGTGTGCTCCAAAGCTTTTTAATTTCCTCCTCATAAGCAATGGTGTGCTTTCTTGTAAAGGTCTTGGGGTATTCAAAACCCTCTATATAATGGAAAATGGGGTGGTTTAACGAAAGGGTTTTAATGGCATAAAGGAAAAAGCAGGAGGCTACTGCCGATTCATCGGTTGCATTCAGTTGCAAAAACCACAGTCCTTCGGTGAGAAGTTCCTCTGCACTGTGGGGCTTTGAAAAGAAATCATAGAAAAAGGCATCCCAAATGGCGGGGGATTCATAGCCCGAGGTTATTAAATCTCTAAGGCCATCTCCAAAGCCTTCACCATAAAGGCGGGAAAGCTGTGCGGGGGTGAAAAAATCGAGGAGCCTTGAAACAATATTTGCACAGCCATGGAAGGTGAGCTTGGGTAAAAGTGTTGATAACTCATCACAGCCGCGGCTGTCAAAGCTGCCTAAAAGTGTAAAAAATTCGTTTTCGCAAAGCTCAATAAGGTGCGCATCGCCAAAGTCAATACACATTCTCATAAAGCGGCAGGCGTTGGTTGTTGAAATTTTATAAAAGGTGTCCTTAATTTTTTCGGGGGAAACATATGAAATAACCCTACAAAAAAGGTTGTAATCGTTATATGCCAAAATTGCCAAAAGCTCGGCTTTGGTTAAAAGAGCGGGGTTTTCACAACGGCTTAAAAGTATTTCGTAAACAAAATTTACATACTTTTCCTTTGTACTACCTAAAATAGAATGAACTGCGGTTGCGGCTTTAAAAATATCTGCCTTACAAACGGCAAGTAAAACCTTTTCGGCTTCCTCAGCATTAAGTCTTTTGCTGCTTAGTGTCATTGTTAAATCCGAAGCATCTGCATCAGGTGAAATGGCATTTTCAATAAGCAAATTAAGTATTGCAGAGTCCATTTGTAAAATTCCCCCCCTTAACCCTAAGATAATATACTCATTATATCAAATATATTGAATTTAAGCAATACCGCTGAAAATAAAAAAACGGTGGCATTTACTTATAATTTGGTATTAAATTATTTCTTGGCTTTGGGGTTTACTTTATTCTGTTGGGCAAAGCACAATATAAAATTAAATTTCTATAAAATTTGATTTTAACCTTTAAAATTTGGTACGATTAGGGCATATCCGTTGACAATGCCTTGCTGTAGTGTTAAAATTTTTAAAAACCATAACAAATTTTGCAACTGCCGAAAGCTAAAGGAAAGAGGTATAATTATGTATAAAAACCCTAACCTATCCCCGGAAGAGCGAGCAAAAGACCTTTTATCTAAAATGACTTTGGATGAAAAATTCGCGCAGCTTCATATTTATCTTAGAATCAATGAGGTTTACGATGAATTATGTGAAACGGGCAGTTTTGAGGTGCGCGGCGGCACGTTCAGCACGCCTAAATCTCAGGATACAATAAACAAGCTGCAGGATTATGCCATTAACAAGACCCGTCTTGGCATCCCCATGCTTTTTGCCTACGAGGCAGTTCACGGTTTTATTCATCCAAAGGCTACTGCATTTCCCCAGTGCGCAGGCATTGGCGGCTCCTTTGACCTTGAAGCCTTTGGTCAGATGGCCGATATAATCGGCAGGGAGGCCAGATCCGCAGGCATTCGCCAGGTTTATGCTCCCAATGTTGATATTTCCCGCGAGCCTCGTTGGGGTCGCGTTCACGAAAACTTTGGAGAGGACCCCTACCTTGCAGGCGAGATGGGCGCAGTTTATGTTAAAAATGTGCAAAAGCATAATGTTGCCGCAACAGCAAAGCATTTTATCGCTTACGGTGTTCCCGAGGGTGGCATTAACCTTGCCCCCGCTCATATAGGAGAGCGGGAAATCCGCGAGGTAATGCTGGAGCCCTTCCAAAAGTGTATTGATGCGGGCGTTATGTCGGTTATGCCTTCCTACGGCGAAATTGACGGTGAGCCTGTTCACGGCTCGGTTAAATACCTACAGGATATTTTAAGAAAGGAAATGGGCTTTGACGGCGCCATTGTTTCCGACTATTCTGCTATTGATATGATGCATTATTTCCACAACGTTGGGGAGGAAAAGGTTGATGTTGGTCGCCTCGCATTAAAGGCGGGCGTTGACATTGAGGCCCCCGATATTTACGGTTATAATGATGACCTTAAAAAGGAAATTGAAAACGGCGAGTTTGATATTAAATATCTTGATGCCGCTGTTTATAATGTGCTGTTGCTTAAATTCCGTTTAGGACTTTTTGAGGACCCTTATACAATTCCCGAGGATTATGAGAATTTGTACAGCGAGGAGGCACAAAAGCTTTGCCTAAGACTAGATGAGGAGTCTATTCTGCTCCTTGAAAACGACGGCATTTTGCCCCTTGATGAGAAAAAGGTTGGCAAGCTTGCCCTTATTGGTAACAATGTTAAGGAAAGCTTCACAGGCGGATATACCTGTAAAACCGACCATCGTGTTGACCTTTATGACGGCATTGTAAGCCGTTTAGGCGAGGAAAATGTGCTTTATTCATTGGGCTGTAGCTCTATGCACACAACCGATAAGCTGATAGCCGATGCGATTGAAACTGCAAAGCAGGCCGATACTGTGCTTTTGGTGCTGGGCGATTGCTCAACCCTTGGCGGCGGCGTTGCAGGCGATGCCGCGGCTCACAGATATGACATTTGCGGCGATGAAAAGGTTGCAAAATATGTTACCTGCGGCGAGGGCTATGATGTTACGGAGCTTAAGCTTATGCCTTCGCAAAAGAGGCTGTTTGATGCCGTTATCGCCGTTGGCAAGCCCACCGTTTTAATTGTTTACGGCGGCCGCCCCTTCGCTATAAAGGATGAGGTGGAAAAGGCCAACGCCTTTATGTTCTGCTTCGGCGCAGGCGACCAAAACGGTCACGCTATGGCAAACCTTATTTTTGGAGACAAATCACCCTCGGCAAAGCTTTCAATGTCCTTCCCGCAGTCGGTTGGTCATCTGCCTTGCTATTATAACTATAAAACCTCGGCAAGGGGCCGCTTCTATAAGGTTCACGGAAGCCTTGAAAACCCCGGCAGAGACTATGTTAACACAAGCCCCGACCCTTGGTATCCCTTTGGCTATGGCCTTTCTTATACAAAGCTTAACTATTCAAATCTTACCGCCGAAAATCTGGGAGACGGCAAGATTAAGGCCACTGTTCAGGTTGAAAATGTTGGCGATTACGATATTTTTGAAAGCGTTTTGCTTTTTGTAAGAACGCCCAAATGTCCTACAACGCCCTTTGTTAGAAAGCTTCGCAAGTTTAAAAAGGTTAACATCAAAAAGGGCGAAAAGGTCACTGTCGAATTTATTTTAGGCGACGAGGACTTTACCTATATTGATAACGATTACAAAACGCAGGTTTTAAGGGGAAGGCATTTCCTACAAGTAAATGACCTGGAATGTGAAATTTTTAATAACTAAAGCAAAAACCGTACTGATTATCAGTACGGTTTTTATTTAATCTTTTTAATTTGCTTCAAATTCTCCAGATTTTGAGCCGACTGTAATAGTATAGGTCTCCCCCTTTATAATTTCAGGGCTTGAGAGAATAACAACTGCAAAGTTAAGCTCTGGCGAATGTTCAATAACTGTTTTTGAGTTTTTGTCCTTTAGCACAATTTTTGTGTTGGCGCTTTGACTTCCTACGCTTATGGCTATAACGCCTTGACTTGAATCACTGAAGGATTGAGCCATGCCCTGAGCGCCTGTGCCGATAAAGGTGCCGCCTGTAATGGTAGCGCTTTTATCATAGTCAAGAGTGGCGGTGTCCCCCTGTGTGGGGCCGACAACCGTAGTGTGTCCACCCGAAATTTCTAAGGTTCCGTTGGCATCAATACCATCGCCTGAAGAGTTTATATAAAGCGTGCCGCCCGATATTTTAATGCTGCCGTTGGAGCTGGCGGACATACCTCCTGCGCCCATACCGCCGGGTCTGCCGCCACCACCAAATCCGCCGCCGAACATTCCGTCGCGGCCGCCCTCTATGCCGCTTTGGTCGGTGCCGCCTGCGGCGTTTAGTCCATCATCGCTGGCTTTGAGTTTTATATCGCCGCCCTGCACAGCTATATGCAGAGCTTCAAGGCCCTCATAACTCTCACTAATATCAATTTTGCCTGCAGTTATGGTTAGGGTGTCTTCAGCGTGAATGGCATCATCGCCCGATGCTATAGAGAAGGTTCCGCCGTTAATGATAACCGAAGCATCCGAATGCACCGAATCATCAGCCGAATTTATGGTAATGTTACCGCCCGAAATCAGCAGGCTGTTTGCGGCTTTCAGCCCTTTCATACTAACGGTGTCCTCGGTAGAGGTAAAGCTTTGATTTCCGCTGGGGCGCATTCCGCCGTGACCGCCGCCCATAAATCCGCCGTAATTTCCCGATGATGCTTTCGTTCCATTCTCTGCACCACCGCCAACAAGCAACTCTATTTTGCCGTTTGCAATCTGCATATAAGCACTGGCGGCTATTCCGTCACCTTCAGCCTCCGCTTTGATTGTTCCACTTGCAATATAAATATAACCAAGAGAAGCATCATCAGAATTCTCGGCGTGTATGGCGTCCTTGCCTGCATCAATATTAAGGGTAGCGTTCGCAATTCTTACGCTGTCGTTGGCATCAAGGCCGTGGGATGAGGAGTTAACTGTGTAGCTTCCGCCTGCAATTACCAAATCATCCTTACAAACAATTCCGTGTCCTGCAGGGGAGGTAACTGTCAGTGAGCCTGCTCCGTTCAGGGTTAAATCTTGCTTTGAAAAGAGTGCTGCATCAATATTATTTTCATCAATAGCGGCAAAACTGCCACCGTTTATAAGGGTGTTCTCGCTTTCCTTTGCAAGGGTTAAAAACACCTTATCGGCGCCGAGAACATAAAGCGCGGCCGAGGTTTTGCTTGTGATTTTGGCGCCGTTTAAAACAATCTGCAGCTTTGCAGTGTCGGGGGCATTGACAATGAGCATTCCATCGGTCAGCTCTCCCGAAACAATGTAGGTTGCCTCCTGAGTAATTGTAATTTTAGAGCCCGAAATTTTTACACTGTTCGAGCTTGAAGAGGCCGTTGTTCCGTTTAGTTTAATGAAAACGGCTGTGCTTTCGTCATAGTCGGTGTTACTGTCACGTTCGGTGAACATATCACCGTCGGTTTTAGAAAAGTCAACCTCCGGGGGAGCAGTAGAGGATGTAGATTCCTGAATTTTACTCGGTGTTTTATTTTCGGTATTTTTTCCGCAACCTGAAAGCAGGCTTAAGATAAGTGTTAGGACTAATATAATTGATAAAAATTTCTTCATAAAAACACCTGTTAAAGTTCTGTGCCAACAGTTTCCTGCTTAGAAACTACAATTTCCAGATTCCCGTTGCGGCAGCGGATTTTATCAATCATTTCCTTTTCGCGGGCGGCATCGCGCAGCATTACATTATAAGTTAGCTTGAACATACTTCCCATATTTGTGCTTTTAACGCGCACAAGGTCGTGAGAAAGAGTAAACTCGGCAAAAATATCATCGAATATGTCCGAATAATCCAAATCCTCGGGGATGGTTATAGTAAAGGTTTTAAAGATGGCGTCGTTTTTCTTAGCGCCGAAATCCAATCGGTTATAAAGCAGGAACACAATGCACATAACCGCTGTAAAGAGCACGGCAAAGCCGAGGTAACCCATACCTGCTATAAGACCTGTGCCCATTGCTAAAAACAGGGTGCAAATTTCCTTTGCCGTTCCCGGAACGGAGCGAAAGCGAACAAGGCTGAAGGCGCCCGCAACTGCAACACCCGTTCCAACATTTCCGTTAACAAGCATTATCACAACACAAACCACAGCCGGTAGCAGGGCAAGGGTAATTACAAAGCTTTTAGTATAGCGTGTGCGGTACATATAGGCAAATGCCATAACAAGGCCTAACACTAAAGAAAAGCCAAGGCATAGTAAAAAATCGGTAGCGCTGATGACGGCCGTTAAATCGGTGTCAAACAATCCTTTAAATAAATTATCAAACATCTTTATTTACCTCCAACATATTATATGAGTTTATTTTATGGGTTTGCGGGAAAATAAGCGTTTTGTACGCCGTTCCGTATTTAGAAAAGGGGGTTTTGAATATTCTTTCTTTTGAAAGGATTTCGGTCATCCAAAGGGGAATGCCGCCTGAGCATTTAATTTCCATTAACACCTTGCCTTCGGGCAAAATGGGTGTGCCGTAAGGGTCTGACTGTAAGGACAAATCACTTTCCCTGCAAAGGATGTTATCATCAAAGGTTATGCGAAAATCCGAGCCGTCCTTTGCATAATAGGCCTCCCGCTCATAGGAGAGGAAAACGGTGGGATGAAGCGTGGAGTAAAACCCTATAAAATAATCAATTTCCTTTGATATTTGGGTCTGATTTTCTGCGTTTTTTTCGCCTGAAAGCCATTTCATTGCATCGGCTTCGGGCAAAGCCATTCTTCGTTTATAAACCACGTGCTTATATTTCTTTTTAAGCTCCACAAAAACGGGGCTGTCGGAATTAGCTTTACTATAACTGCGGATGCGCAGCTTTTCTTTATAGGCGGGCTTTTCAATGGAACGGCGAATTAGAAGATAGGAATCTGTATCAAAATAAAGGTTTCGAATGGTGGTTCGGCCGTATTTATCAAGCCGCATAAAAGGCTCCATTGCTTTGAGAACACGTTGCTTTTGCCGAGTAGTTAGCATATATTTTAGTTCGTATCTTTTAAACACGGTTTCAAACGCCATAAAAAACCTCCTGTACAATGCTGTAAGCATTGTACAGGAGGAATATTGAAGTTTTATTGAAATATTAAATTCATAGGGCGGGTAATTCTACTTTAAATTCCACAAAGCCGTTAAAGCAATTAACGCTTATATGCCCTTTATGAGAGGTGGCAATGGCTTTTGCAATGGCAAGGCCTAAACCATAGTGCCCACCCTCACTATTGCGGGCGGTGTCTATGCGATAAAAGCGCTCAAAAATATGCTCTCGCTGCTCTTTGGGGATTTCATCCCCCTTGTTAATAATGGAGAGCTTAGCAAAACCGTGTTCCTTTGTTAAAGTCAACCACACTTCGCCCTCGCCTTTACTATGGCGAATAGCGTTATCAAGCAAAATAGATACTATTTGCTTAAGCTGTGTGCTGTTGCCTTCAACACTACCGCCGTTTGCAATGTTGCTGTTAAGAGTTAGGCCTTTTTCAAAGGCAACGCTTTCAAAGGGGAGCGCTTCGCCTGCAACAAGGCGGCTGAAATCAATGCGTTCCGTTTGGGGTGTGACGTTTTCGGTTCGGGCAAGGTCTAAAAGCTGACCCACCAGCACTCCCATGCGCTCATTTTCATACTGAATATTTTGAAGCCACCGATTATCCCCGATTTCGCGGGAAAGCAGCTCGGCATTGGCGTTTACCACAGAGACAGGGGTTTTAAGCTCGTGACCTGCATCGGATATAAACTGCTTTTGCTTTCGGTAGTTTTCCTCCAAGGGATTTACAATCTTTCGGGCTAAAAACACCGAAAGGAAGAAAAACACTATGAGTGCGGCGCCGCCGAAAATCAGCGTATAGCGGAACAGGGTCATTGCGCCTTCGTTAATAACGGTATTGTCCTTAAATGTAACAAGGGTATAGCCGCCTTTGTCTGTTTTATAAAAGGCAAGATTGTTTTTTGTGCCGCTTTTTGTACCGTTTTTTATAATTTGTGTTGCTAATTTTTCCAAGTCGGCATCGGAGTGTACAGTCGGCGGTTTGTTTCTAATTTCTAAAATCTCGCCTTCATAGGAAACGGCAACGGTATAAAAGGTGGAGAGCTGAAACATTGGGGATTCAGGGTCGAAACCGGGGTTAAATCCGTGATTTTCGTTGGGCTTCGGCTTGTTTGGAGGCACTATTTCTTCAAGGGAGCCCGATAAGGTGTACATTTGGGCGTGAGCTTCAAGCATTTGGTTATTTAGTTTTGTCATTTCAAAATAACTTGATGCATAAATAACACCCAGGGTTCCAACCCATAAAGCTACCAAAATGGACATAATGGCGGCAACGATTTTTCTCCTTGATTTTTTAAACATCGCCATACCTCAATTCGTATCCGATTCCCCGCACCGCTTTAATTTCGGTTTTCGCTTCTACAAAGGCCAGCTTTTTGCGGGTAAATGACATATATACTTCCACGTTGTTATATTCCGCTTCGCTTTCAAATCCCCAAATTTTTACCGCCAACTGCTCGCGGGTGAGAACCTGACTGCTGTTTGCAATTAAATATTCGAGAATTCTATATTCCTTTTCACTGAGGCGCACATTCTGTCCGTTTGCTGTGCAGGATAGGGTAAGGGTGCCGGTATCTAAAGCAATATCCCCAAAGGAAAGGATACCATCGGTGGTACCGAGCCTTCGCCTGCCCAGCGCACGAAGGCGGGCCAGCAGCTCCTTAGTCATAAAGGGCTTTGTCAGGTAATCATCCGCGCCGCTGTCAAGGCCGTTAACCTTATCATCAAGCTCTGCCTTGGCGGTTAGCATTAAGATGGGAGTTGTAATTCCTTTGCTGCGTGCCTTTTTAGCAACCTCAAAACCGTTCATACCGGGCAGCATAACATCTAAAATAACAATATCATAAACATTGCTCTCTATTGCGGCCAAACCGTCAATGCCGCTCGAAAAGTGGTCAACCTCATATTTTTCAAGGCGCAGAATTTCGCATAAAGCTTGCGCCATTCTTTTTTCATCCTCAACAAGCAAAAGTCGCATAAAAACACCCCCACTTATATTAATTATATCATAAAAGATTGAAAAATTATTGAACAAATTTTAAAAATAAGGTACACGTTTTTAATGTAAAAACAAAAGCCCTGCGAGACATAAATCTCGCAGGGTAAACATAGTTGATTTTGCACAGCAAAATTATTCCCACTCGTTGCAGGGACTTGCATCTTAAACAATTTTGTTTAGATGATATTGCGCCTGCTGTTCTGATTATTTTGATTACCCATATTATCTTAGCTGTACGATGGATGCTTATCAAAATCTTATCAGTAGTGATAAACCACCATGGGAGGGGCAACACAGTTGTTTTGGGTAGTTGTCACCCTAACAATAATATTATACGCAAAATCGACCAAAAAAGCAAGATGGGGCTTTCTCATTTTGTGACCCTAATTCTATATTCCGTATACCGCCATGCCCGCTACTGCGGATATTATAATT
>SVPI01000012.1 GCA_015065935.1 Oscillospiraceae bacterium | reverse complement strand
AATGATTTCGCCGCAACCGGAAACGCAGCAGGTACCCATACCACGAGCAACAACGGCTGCGTGAGAGGTCATACCGCCACGAACGGTGAGGATACCCTGAGAAGCCTTCATACCGGTGATATCTTCAGGAGAGGTCTCGAGACGAACGAGGATAACCTTTTCGCCGCGGTTGTTCCAGATTTCTGCATCTTCAGCAGTGAAAACAACCTTACCGCAAGCGGCACCAGGAGAAGCACCAAGGCCTTTACCTGCAGGAACAGCAGCCTTAAGAGCCTTCTGGTCGAACTGGGGATGGAGAAGGGTGTCAAGGTTACGGGGGTCAATCATAGCAACAGCCTGCTTCTTATCAATCATGCCCTCATCAACGAGGTCACAAGCGATTTTTAATGCAGCCTTTGCAGTACGCTTACCGTTACGGGTCTGGAGCATGTAAAGCTTGCCATCCTCAACGGTGAACTCCATATCCTGCATATCGCGATAGTGGTCTTCAAGAATAGCGCAAACCTTCTTAAATTCTTCGAAAGCTGCGGGGAACTTTTCAGCCATTTCAGCAATGGGCATAGGAGTACGAACGCCGGCAACAACGTCTTCGCCCTGTGCGTTTGTAAGGAACTCACCCATAAGGCCGGGTTCACCGGTAGCGGGGTCACGAGTAAATGCAACACCGGTACCACAGTTGTCGCCCATGTTACCGAATGCCATCATCTGAACGTTAACAGCGGTACCCCAAGAATAAGGAATATCGTTGTCACGACGGTAAACGTTTGCACGGGGGTTGTCCCAAGAACGGAAAACAGCTTCAACAGCGCCCATTAACTGCTCTTTGGGATCGGTGGGGAAGTCCTTACCGATTTTGGACTTGTACTCAGCCTTAAACTGATTTGCAAGCTCTTTAAGGTCATCAGCGGTAAGGTCAACGTCCTGAGTAACGCCCTTTTCTTCCTTCATTTTGTCGATAAGCTCTTCAAAATACTTCTTACCAACTTCCATAACAACGTCGGAATACATCTGGATGAAACGACGATAGCAGTCGTAAGCCCAACGAGCGTTGCCGGACTTTGCAGCCATAGTCTCAACAACATCTTCGTTAAGACCAAGGTTAAGAATGGTGTCCATCATACCGGGCATGGATGCACGAGCGCCGGAACGAACAGAAACGAGAAGGGGATTCTCCTTGTCGCCGAACTTTTTGCCGGTGATGCCTTCCATTTTGTCGATGTACTCCATAATCTGTGCCTGGATGTCATCATTGATTTTTCTGCCGTCCTCATAATACTGAGTGCAGGCCTCGGTAGAAACGGTGAAACCTTGGGGAACGGGAAGACCGATTTTGGTCATCTCAGCAAGGTTAGCACCCTTACCGCCGAGAAGCTCACGCATAGAAGCGTCGCCTTCGCTGAACAGGTAAACGTACTTGTGACTCATTTAAGTCAACCTCCTAAATTTTTTATGGGGTACAGGAAAAGCCCTGCTCCCATTTTTTATGATGTTAGCCTTTTTTTACAAGGCAGCACTTTATTATAACAGTTTTATTATAAAAAATAAAGGAATTTTTTTCTTTTTTTAAAAAAATTCGCAAAATATATAGTTTTACATATATTATAGGCGATTTTTTGTGCTTTTTTGCATATAAAATCACAAAGGTCAGGAAAGGTCAAAAAATATTTACAAATTATTCACAAAACCCTATTGACATTTGCGTTTTTTGGTGGTAAATTATTAACAGTTAGCACTCGATGTCTTAGAGTGCTAAAACAAAAAGCAGGGGGGATGAGAATGGAACTGAGCGCTAGAAAACAGGCCATTTTGCTGGCTGTTGTTGATGCCTACATTAGAACAGGCGAGCCGGTTGGCTCAAAGGCGCTTACCGAAATTTTAGAAAACGCTCCATCCTCTGCAACCCTTAGAAATGAAATGAGCGAGCTAAGCGAGCTCGGCTTTCTAGAACAGCCTCACACTTCAGCCGGCAGGGTGCCCACAAGTAGTGCCTACCGCCTTTATGTTGATAGCCTGCCAAAGGCACAGTTTTTCCTTGAGCAAAGCCGAAAAGAGCTTATTGACAGCTTGCTGTTTTCGGTGAGCAGTGACCCAGAGCACATTCCTGCAGGTATTTGTCGCATTGTTTCAAGGCTAACAGGGCTTCCCGCAATTTCTGCCACCGTTGCAGGCAGTGAGTGTTACTTAAAAAGTGTAAAGCTTTTGCCTCTCGGTCGCCACACGGCAATGCTGGTTGCCTTTGCTTCAAACGGCAGGGCAAAGAGCCGCCTTTGCAGGGTTTCATCACCCCTAACCGAAAAAAGTGTTTCGGTTTTTGAAGGCCTTGTTAACAGGTTGGTTGTGGGTGTTCACGCAAGTGAGTTTACCCCCGCGTTTATGCAGAGCATTATGGTTTCTGCCGGGGCTGATGCGTTAACCCTAATGCCGATTTTAACGGAACTTAATGAAATTATTGAGGAGGTTAGCCGAGCAACCCTGGAACTTGGCGGCGAGGCAAACATTTTCTCGGTTTGCGACAGCGACAGAGATGCCCGCGACATCCTTTCGATTTTTGACCACCGTGAGGCGCTTATCTCGATGCTTTCCGAGGCGAATAAGCCGCTGAATCTGCTTTTTGGCAGTGAGATGTCCTTTGCAAAAAGGAGCCCTTTGGCGCTTATTGTTACATCTTATGATAACGGTAACGGCAACTTTGGTCGAATTGGTGTTTTAGGACCTGAACGACTTGAATATAAACAAATAATACCTAGCCTTTCCTACATTGCTCAGCGTGCAGGGGACATAATGACGCAGGCTATTAAAGATATGGAGGACTAAAAATGTCGGAAGAAAAAATTAATAACGAAACCGAGGCTCAGGCAAAGCCCGAAAAGAAAGAGCGTAAAAATAAAAAGGATGAGGAAATTCAAAGACTAAAAGCGGAGCTTGATGCAATGCAAAATTTGTTGCTTCGCACTGCCGCTGAATTTGATAACTTTAAAAAGCGCACCGAGCGTGAGAGAATTTCAACGGTGGAATATTCTAAGGCAAATGTTATTAAGAATATTTTACCTATTCTTGATAATGCCGACCGCGCTTTATCAGCCGACAAGGATTCACCCGACTACGCCAAGGGCGTTGAAATGATAGTTAAGCAAATTGTAGGGCTTACCGAGCAGCTGGGCGTTAGCGAAATTGCCAAGGTGGGGGACACCTTTGACCCTAACCTTCACGAGGCAGTTATGCACATTGAGGATGAAAACCTAGGCGAAAATACAATTGCCGCAGTGCTTCAAAAGGGATATAAAATCGGTGATACTGTTATCCGTGCCGCAATGGTTACGGTGGCCAACTGATTGAATATAAATAAACATTTAATTTTAAAGGAGATATTTTAAAATGGGAAAAATTATCGGAATTGACTTAGGAACAACAAACTCCTGCGTAGCAGTTATGGAGGGCGGCGAAGCCGTTGTTATTGCTAATGCTGAGGGCGGTCGTACTACACCCAGCGTTGTTGCTTTCTCTAAAACAGGGGAAAGAATGGTAGGTCAGGTTGCAAAGCGTCAGGCTATTACCAACCCCGACCGTACAATCAGTTCAATTAAGCGTGAAATGGGCACTAACCACACCGTTAGCATTGAGGATAAAAAATACACTCCTCAGGAAATTTCCGCAATCATTCTTCAGAAATTAAAGGCCGATGCCGAGGCTTATCTCGGTCAAACAGTTACCGAGGCTGTTATTACAGTTCCCGCTTACTTTACCGATGCACAGCGCCAGGCAACCAAGGATGCAGGTAAAATTGCAGGTCTTGAGGTTAAGCGTATTATCAATGAGCCTACTGCTGCTGCTCTTGCCTACAGCATTGACAAGGAAAACGACCAAAAGGTTATGGTTTATGACCTTGGCGGCGGTACCTTCGATGTTTCTATTATTGAAATGGGCGACGGCGTTCAGGAGGTTTTAGCAACTGCAGGTAACAACCGCCTTGGTGGTGATGACTTTGATGCTCGCGTTATGAAATATATCACCGATACCTTTAAGGCCGAGCAGGGCATTGATATCACAGGCGATAAAATGGCAATGCAGAGAATTAAGGAAGCTGCAGAAAAGGCAAAAATTGACCTTTCCGGTATGTCTTCAACCGACATTAACCTGCCCTTTATTACCGCTGATTCCAACGGTCCTAAGCACTTTGAAACAACCCTTACCCGCGCAAAGTTCAATGAACTTACTGCCGATTTGGTTGAGGCTACAATGGGTCCTGTTCGCCAGGCTCTTTCCGATTCAGGACTGAAAACCAGTGATATTAACAAGGTTCTTATGGTTGGCGGCTCCAGCCGTATTCCTGCCGTTCAGGAAGCAGTTAAGAACTTTATCGGCACCGAGCCCTTTAAGGGTATTAACCCTGATGAATGCGTAGCTATCGGTGCTGCAATTCAAGGCGGCGTTCTCGGCGGAGATGTTAAGGGACTACTTCTCCTTGACGTTACACCCCTCTCCCTCGGTATCGAAACAATGGGCGGTATTTCCACAAAGGTTATCGACCGCAACACCACCATTCCCGCAAAGAAAAGCCAGATTTTCTCCACTGCGGCTGATGGTCAGACCTCGGTTGAGGTTCACGTTTTACAGGGTGAAAGAGAGTTCGCAAAGGATAATAAAACCCTCGGTGTGTTCCACCTTGATGGCATTGCTCCCGCTCCCCGCGGAATTCCTCAGATTGAGGTAACATTTGATATTGATGCCAACGGTATTGTTCATGTTTCCGCAAAGGACCTTGGCACAGGCAAAGAGCAGTCCATTACCATTACCTCTAACACAAATATGTCTAAAGAGGATATTGATAAGGCCGTTAAAGAGGCTGAGCAGTTTGCGGCTGAGGATAAGAAGCGCCGTGAGGATATTGATATGCGCAACGCCGCTGACCAGATGATTTATCAGACCGAAAAGACCGTTAACGAGTTCGGTGATAAGTTAACTGAGGATGAAAAGAAAAACATTAACGATGCTAAAGAAGCACTTAAAGAGGCCTTAAAGGGCGACAATGCCGAGGAGATTAAGGCTAAACAGGAAGAGCTTCAAAAGCAGGTTTACGCTGTTTCCGAAAAGGTTTATAAGGCTGCAGCCGAGGCTCAGCAGGCAGCACAAAACGCTGCAAACGGCGAAAACGCAGCACAAAACGACTCTAACGTTTACGATGCTGATTTCACCGATGTTGATGAAAACAAATAAAAATTTTAAGGGTGCACTCTAAAAAAAGTGCACCCAAAACACTTGACTTCATGGGGAAGGAAGAAACATCTTGGCAGATAAAAAGGATTATTATGAGGTCTTGGGCGTAGATAAAGGCGTTAGTGATGATGAGCTTAAAAAAGCCTACCGCAAGGCCGCTAAAAAATATCATCCCGATTTACACCCGGGCGATGCCCAAGCGGAGCAGAGCTTTAAAGAGGTTAACGAAGCCTATGAAGTACTGTCCGACAAGGAAAAGCGTGCCCGCTATGACCAGTTTGGTCACGCCGGTGTAGACCCCAACTTTAATCCCAACGCCTATGGCGGTGGTTTTGGTGGCGGTTTTGGCGGCTTTGATGACCTTGGTGATATTTTAGGCAGTATGTTTGGCGGTGGCTTCGGTGGCTTTGGCGGCGGACGTCGTTCAAATCCTAATGCTCCAAGGCGTGGTAATGATATCCAGGTTACCGTTAACCTTTCCTTTGAGGAGGCCGCAAAGGGCTGTACAAGGGAAATTGATGTTCAAAAAATTGAAACCTGTGATGAATGCGGCGGCAGCGGCGCTAAAAAAGGAACGAGCAGAAAAACCTGCCCCCACTGTAAGGGAACAGGTAAGGTTACCGCGGTTCAAAACAGCTTTATGGGCCAGATAAGAACGGTTCAGCCCTGTCCTAATTGTAAGGGTGCAGGTACGATTATTGAAGACCCGTGTCCCAAATGCAACGGCAAGGGCAGAATTCGCCACACCGTTAAAAAGACTATCAATATTCCCGCAGGTATTGATGACGGTGAGTATTTTAGCCTCCCCGGTGGCGGCGATGCAGGTGTTAATGGCGGACCTGCCGGAGATTTACACATTATTGCATCGGTTAGACCTCACCCGATTTTCGAGCGTGATGGCTACGATGTTTACTGCGAGGTGCCTATTACCTTCACTCAGGCGGCTTTAGGTGCCGAAATCACCGTTCCTACCCTTGATGGCAAGGTTAAATTCAGCATTCACGAGGGTACCCAGCCCGGGGATGAATTTAAATTCCGTGGCAAGGGCATTCAGCGTTTCGGCGGTAGTGGCCGCGGCGACCAATATGTTCGCATAAGTGTTGAAATACCTAAGGACCTTACTAAAGAACAAAAGCAAAAGCTTCGTGATTTCGAAAAGACAGCTTCCGAAAAGAATTATAAAAAGCAGGAATCCTTTTTTGAAAAAATTAAAAAGCTTTTCGATTAGAAAATACTGTGAAGGTTGATTTTTTCATCCTCCTCCATTTGGTGAAGAAGGGCAAGAATGGTTTCGGCATCCCGTAGCAAAACAGGATAGTTTTCCGCCCTTATATTGGCGGCAAGGCTTGTGATTTCTAAACCTATTTCATCAATTTTTTCGTGATTTATAAAAGGGGAGAGCAGTGTCTCTCGTTTTTCCCATTCTTTAACCAGTGCGTCGGCTATTTTTTGGGCCTGCGCACTGTCTTTTTTTATCATATAATCCTTACACTGGGTCACCATTGCACGAACCGAGTTTACCTCATGGGAAACAAGAAAATTAACGCCAATACAAAGTGCGGTAATTATAACAATTAAAGTAATTGCGGTTATAAGCCGTTTCAAGATTTTTTCTCCTTGCAAATAATATTCATTTTGCCGTCTCTACTCATGGTCATAAGAAAGACATTTGCTTCTGTAACACTTTGAGAATTTAAAATTTCTTTTATCTCTTTACTGGTTTTGTTTATTGAGGAAACGGCATCAGCAATGATTTTACCGTCTGAAATTACAGGAATTTGCATTTGCGCCTCCTGTGATTTAAGACTTAAATCAGAAACGGTGGCAGGCTGAAAATCGCTTTTTAAAAGCACATTTAAATCGCCGTTAACCTCAAGCACCGCAAAGGCTACGGTGCTTATGTCAAAAACATTTTGCCCCCTTAATAGTTCAACAAGGTCAAGTACAGTCATTCTAAGCTTTTTCATAGCCTTTTGGTCAATTTTTCCGTGCTCAATAACAATGACTGATTTTCCGTTCATAAGCTTTCTTATGGCATAGCTTTTCATGGTTATGAAGGAAATAAGAATTTCCAAAATTACCAAAACAAAAACGGCAATAATGCCATTTAAAATGGGCTGAGATGGGTCCTGCAAGGGGAGTGCCGCAATTTCTGAAATAAGCAGGGTAACAACCAGCTCATTAGGCTGCATATCTCCAATTTGCCGTTTGCCCATTATTCTTATTCCTATTGTTATGAAAATGTAAAGAATGACCGTTCTTATAACGGTTATAATCATAGCTTAATCACCGAAATTAGTGTTGCAAAAAGAAAAAGGATTATTCCGAATTCGGAATAATCCTTTTTGTTTATTCTAAATTGTCTATGGTGTAGGAAAGTGTCATAAGGCTGTCGCCAAAATGTACATTTTCAACCGCAATGCCTTTGTGCTTCATTGCAAGGTCATAATGTGAAAAATTAAGAAATCCCTTAACACCAAGCTTTATAAGCTGCTCGGTAACTGCTCCTGCGGAATCTTTTGGAATACAAAGAATTGCGGCGGTGGGCAGGTTTTCACGGCAAAATTCATCAAGTGAAGAAATGTGGCGAATTGGCATATTGCGAAGGATTTGACCCACAAGCGCTTCACGTTTATCAAAGGCACCAATCAACTGAAAGCCCTTGCTTTCAAAATTAACGTGCAGCGCAACGGCACGCCCTAAATTTCCAACACCTATTAAAATTGCACGCTTTGGTGTATCAAGGCCTAAAATGCGGCCGATTTCACCCTGTAGCAGTTCAATGTTATAGCCGTAGCCCTGTTGACCGAAGCCGCCAAAGCAGTTTAAATCCTGCCTTATTTGGCTTGCGGTAAGCCCCATTTTGTTTGATAGCTCCTTTGAGGAAATTCGTGTCATTCCCTCACTTTTAAGTTCACCTAAAAAGCGGTAGTAACGCGGCAAACGCTTAATTACCGAATTAGATATATTACGCGAATACAAAATTTCGCCCCCTAATAATATTACAATAGTATTATCCAACAAAACAAATTTTTTGTCAACAAAAATATTTTTAAAAATTTTTCAAAAAAACTATTGACAAATGGTGAAAATAATGTATAATAAAAACAGTAATCATTACTACTTTTGAAAGGAAGTGACACATGGCTAACTTTTCTAAACAAAGGGAAGCGATTTTAGGGGTTTTAAACGGCACCAAAACACATCCCGATGCCGCCTGGGTTTACAGTGAAACACGAAAGCTCATTCCAAATATTTCTCTGGGAACGGTTTATCGAAACCTGGCAAAACTTCAGGAAAGCGGCGAGATAGTAAGCCTTGGTGTTTACGGAGGGGTAGAACGGTTTGATGCCGATGTTAAAGAGCACCTGCATTTTTACTGCAAAAACTGCCAAAAGATTTTGGATATAAGCGATAAGCAGCTTTTGCCAATTAAAAAAATCTCAAAGCTGCTTGATGCCGAAATCGATGGCGTTACCTGCGTGTTCGAGGGTAAATGTAATGATTGTGTAAATTTATCTAAAAGCAATTAAAATTAAATTGGAGGAAAACAAAAATGAAAAAATGGGTTTGTTCTGTATGTGGTTATGTTCATGAGGGAGATACTCCTCCCGCAAATTGCCCCCAGTGCCGCGTTCCTGCTGAAAAGTTTAACGAGCAGTCGGGAGAGAAGACCTGGGCTGCCGAGCACGTTGTAGGCGTTGCAAAGGGCGTAGATGAGAGAATTATCGAGGGTCTTCGCGCTAACTTTGAGGGCGAGTGCTGTGAGGTTGGTATGTACCTTGCAATGGCACGTGTTGCTCACAGAGAAGGCTATCCCGAAATCGGTCTTTACTGGGAAAAGGCAGCTTACGAGGAGGCAGAGCACGCTTCCAAGTTTGCAGAGCTCCTCGGTGAGGTTGTAACCGATTCCACAAAGAAAAATCTTGAACTTCGTGTAGATGCCGAAAACGGCGCAACCGCAGGCAAAACCGAGCTTGCAAAGCTTGCTAAGGAACTGGGTCTTGATGCTATCCATGACACCGTTCACGAAATGGCTCGCGATGAAGCTCGCCACGGCAAAGCATTTGAAGGCTTACTTGCAAGATATTTTAAATAAAAAGTACATTTTGCAGGGGAGTCTTCGGGCTTCCCTGTATTTTTTTAAAAAGGAGAAAATTTTTATGGATAAAAAAGTTATAGAACTTCTTAACGACCAAATTAACAAGGAATTTTACAGCGCATATCTTTATCTTGATATTGCCAATTTTTTTGATGACCTCGATTTAGATGGCTTTGCAAATTGGTACAACATTCAGGCTCAGGAGGAAAGGGACCACGCACTTTTATTCCTCCGTTACTTACAAAGCAACGGTATTAAGGTAGAGCTTAAGGCCATTGATAAGCCCGATAAGGCTTTTGTTAACCCAATTGACCCCCTTTATGCCGGTGCCGAGCACGAGCGTTATGTTACCGATTTAATTCATAATATCTATGATGCCGCCTATTCGGTTAAGGATTTCAGAACAATGCAATTTTTGGATTGGTTTGTTAAAGAGCAGGGCGAGGAAGAGGAAAATGCCGATAAGCTTATTGCTAAATTCAAGCTTTTTGGTGATGACCCCAAAAGTCTTTACCTCTTAGACCAGGAGCTTAGTGCTCGTGTTTACACCGCACCGTCACTAACAATTTAACTTTCGAGGGGGGCATAAGCCCCCTCTTTTTTTATCTAGTTTACTTTTTGAAATAAATATGTTATTATAAATAGACAAAGAAAAGGAGGCAAAACTATGAAAAAAATTACAGCCATTTTAGTTTGTGTATTAATTCTTTGTTCTGTTATGGTTTTCGGTGCAAATGCTGAAACTAAAAATCTTTGTGAAACCTTTGAAAAAGAGATTAACCTTTTACACTATGGATTGGAAAACAATCTTGATGTTGACCAAACTCAATCCTTTAGTGCTAATGCTATTATGTTTTATCTTGATGCTAAATTTAGTGATATAGTGTCCGATGATATCGGTCACAACGGTGTTGCTTTCCTAGATGAAGCAACCGTTGAAACTGCGGCAAATAAATACTTTTTAAACATTAATGTAAATAAATTACGTGAAGCCGAGTATGAAATTTACGATGCCGAGAAAGACGAATATTTTAATGTTGCAAGATACGACAAAGGTAAATATGCAATTATTGACCCTTCGTTTCAAGAAGTGTCCAAATATGTGGTCATAGGTTATAAGCAAAATGGAGATAAATACGATATTTACAGTGCTTTTATAGCTTTTGAGAATAATGACCCCGTTCCTAGCGGCGCGGTGCTTAACAAAGACTATGTTGAATATTCCGGCAAAAAGTATAACATTCAGTACACCGTTAAAACCACCGTTGCCTATAAAAATAACACCGTTCAGTTCTGCGCATGGGATTATTATGGTGATGATAATACACCCCTTCCCGATGTTAAAACCCTTATTACCCCCACAACCGATTTAAGTGCAACCTCATCAGCAACCTCTTCGGCAACCTCATCTGCTACATCCTCGGCTACTTCCTCTGCCACATCATCTGCCACCTCATCCTCTGATAAGGTGAACGATACCGCAATTTATGCCCAGGCTGAGGATTTGACCCTTTCGGGCAAGGCAAATCTTTTTCCGAAGAACACAGTTGTTAAGGCCGAAAAGGTTACAAGTGGCGAAATTTTTGACAGGGTTAAAAACGCCCTGCCTGATGATACAGGCAGATATGCGGTTTATGAAATTACCGCTAAAAATAACGATAAAACCATTCAACCCAAGGGCAAAATAAATGCAACCATTAAGGTGCCAAGCTCCTTTGATATTGACAGGGTTGTTGTGCTTTATGTTTCTCCCAAGGGAGAGATTGAAAAAATTGAGTCAAAAACCGACTATGTCAACAGTATGATAACGGTTGAGCTTAAGCATTTCAGCACCTATGTTTTGGCCGAAGCAGGGGATACCCTTGATACGGATGGCTCTGCTGCAAAGGGAAGTGCGGCAATTGTTTGGGTTATTGTTGCGCTGGTTGCTTTAGCACTTGTTGCAGGCGGTGTGGTTTTCTATATTCTTTATATTAACTACAGAAAAGCAGCTAAATAAAATCATAATTTAAGGAGCGGCAATAAGCCGCTTCTTTTTTTATTGTGTTTTTTTGAATTATGTTATATAATGTAGATTGGTGTTATATATGATAAGAAATGCAAAAGCAACTGAACTTACCGAAATTCTTAAGGTTTACGATACCGCGCGGGATTTTATGCGTAAAAACGGAAATCCTACACAGTGGGCAAACGGTTATCCGAGTGAAGCTGTTTTAGGAGAGGATATTGAGAAAAACCGACTTTTTGTTTTAGAGGAAGACGGAAGGCTTTTGGGCGTTTTTATGTTTACCCTTGATGAGGAGCCTACCTATAAAATAATTGAAAAAGGTGCCTGGCTTGATAGCTCCCTTTACGGCACAATTCACCGTGTTGCCAGCAACGGTTCCAGGGGTGGCGTTTTAAACGAGGTTATTGCATTTTGTGAGGATAAGATTTCACATCTTCGCATAGACACCCACAGGGATAACACCGTTATGCAAAATCTGCTTTTAAAAAATGGCTTTTCCTATTGCGGAATTATTTATCTTGAAAGCGGCGATGAACGTTTAGCTTACGAAAAAACTGATAGAAGGGGAATATAAATGTCAGGAACCCTGCTTTTAATTTTTGAAATTATCGGTACAATTTCCTTTGCCGTTTCAGGTGCAATGACGGCGATAAATAAAAAAATGGATATTTTCGGTGTTATTATTTTAGGCACGGTTACCGCCGTTGGCGGTGGCGCAATAAGGGATTTGGTGCTGGGAATTAACCCACCTGTTACCTTTACAAGCCCTGTTTATGCCGTTGTTGCCGCAGTTACGGCAACTATTGTTTTTATTCCTGCGGTGCTTAAATTTTTACATAAGAAAAAAGCCATTTATGATTATGTGCTGCTCATTATGGATTCCTTAGGTCTAGCTGTGTTCACGGTTATCGGAATTCAGACCGCCGTTTCAAACACAGGCGACTTTAATTGGTTTTTGCTTTTGTTCGTGGGTGTAATAACAGGTATTGGCGGTGGAGTACTGCGTGATATTATGGCGGGCAACATACCCTATATTTTTATTAAGCATTTTTACGCCTCGGCTTCCCTTATTGGTGCTATGGTGTGTATAGCTCTTTGGAATTTAATTGGTCAGGAATGGGCAATGATTTTAGGTAGTGCTACGGTTTTTGTGCTTAGAATTTTAGCGGCACACTTCCGCTGGACCCTGCCGCACCCAAAGGAGTTTTAGGAAGGAACTGATTAGATATGAAAATTGTAGTTTCAGGTTGTGGAAAAATCGGCTTTGAAATTATTAAGAATCTTGTAAATGAGGGGCACGATGTTATTGCAGTTGATAATAACCCGGCCGCTATTGAGGAAATAACCAATGTTTGTGATGTTATGGGCGTTACAGGCAACTCTGCCGACTGTGAAACCCTGGCAGAGGCAGGCATTGCCGATACCCAGCTTTTTGTTGCAGTTACAGGCTCTGATGAAATGAATATGCTTAGCTGCTACATTGCTAAAAGAATGGGTGCCGAGCACACCATTGCAAGAATCAGAAACCCTGAATATAACGATAATAGTTTAAGCTTTATGCGCCAGCAGTTGGGCCTTTCATTATCTATTAACCCCGAGCTTTTAACTGCCAAGGAAATTTTCAATGTTTTAAAATTCCCCTCGGCCGTTAAGGTTGAAAACTTTTCTAAAAGAGGCATTGAGCTTGTTGAAATTAAACTTTCTGTCGATAGCGAGCTGGATGGCTTAACAATGGTTAAAATGCGTGAAAAATATAAGGCAGATTACCTTGTTTGTGCCGTTACCCGAGGCGAGGAGGCCTTTATTCCCGCCGGTAATTTTGTTTTAAAGGCGGGGGATAAAATCGGTATAATTGCCGCCCCAAATGAACTACAAAAGCTGCTTAAAATGCTTGGCGTTTTAAGAAAACAGGCAAAAAGCGTTATGATTCTCGGTGCCAGCAAAACTGCCTACTATCTCTCAAAAATGCTGATTTCAGCAGGTATCGATGTTAAAATTATTGAGCAAAATGCCGCCCGCTGTGAGGAGTTCGGCGCAGAGCTTGGCGAAAAGGCCGTTATTATCAACGGCGATGGCGCTGAGCAGGAGCTCCTTTTAGAGGAGGGCATTCGCGCGGTGGATTCCTTTGTTGCCCTTACAGGTATGGATGAGGAGAATATTATAGTTTCCCTTTTCGCCACCACCCAGGGTGTTCAAAAGGTTATAACAAAAATTAACCGTGAGGAAATGTGCACCCTTGCAAATAAACTTGGTCTTGATAGTATTATTGTTCCAAAATCGGTTAATGCCGATATTTTGGTGCGCTATGCAAGAGCATTGGAAAATTCAATGGGCAGCAATGTTGAAACCCTATATAAAATTTTAGATGGTAGGGCAGAGGCATTGGAGTTTAATGTTCGTTCTGATTTCACTCAGGTTGATATTCCCTTAAAGAATATGAAATTTAAACAAAACATTCTCATTGCGGGAATTGTCAGGGGTAGAAAAACCATTATCCCCTCAGGTGATGATGTAATTAAGCTTGACGATAAGGTTATTGTTGTTGCCGCAAACCAGCGCCTTAACGACCTTGCTGATATTATTAAGTAGGGGAGCGGCTTATGAATCGTAGAATGGTTTTTTATATGCTGGGCAAAATTATTTTTGTTGAAGCCCTGCTTTTAACCCTGCCCTTTGCCGTATCCCTTATTTATAAAGAAAGTTGTGCTTGGTCATTTTTAATCACCATTGGAATTGCTTTGGCTGTTGGACTGATTTTAACTGTTTTAAGCAAACCCTCAACGCGGTTGATTTATGCCAAGGAGGGCTTTGTGTTGGTGGCTATTGCTTGGATTTTAATGTCACTTATAGGTGCATTACCGTTTACAATAAGCGGCGAGATTCCAAACTATGTTGATGCCATTTTTGAAACGGTCAGTGGTTTTACAACAACCGGCGCTTCAATTTTAACTAATATTGAAGCATTAAGCCACGGCACGCTTTTCTGGCGTAGCTTTACCCACTGGGTTGGCGGAATGGGTGTTCTTGTTTTTGTTATGGCACTTGTTCCATCCCTTTGTGACCGTTCAATTCACATTTTAAGGGCGGAGGTGCCCGGTCCTGTCGTAGGTAAGCTTGTTCCAAAAATCAAGCAAACCGCAAAAATTCTTTATCTCATATATATTGCCTTAACGCTTGTTCAGGTTATTTTACTGTGGTGCGGCGATATGAATTTGTTCGAAAGCTTAATTCATTCCTTCGGTACCGCAGGTACGGGTGGCTTTTCCAGCAAGGCAGATAGCATTGCCGGATATAGCGCTTATTCGCAATGGGTCATAACAATTTTTATGCTTGTTTTCGGTTTGAACTTTAACATTTTCTTTTTTATCCTTATAAAAAGAGTTAAGTCTGTGTTAAAAAACGAAGAAATGTGGGCGTATTTTGGTATTGTTGCAGTCAGCATTGCAATTGTAACCGCAAATACAGCGCCTATTTATGAAACCTTTGCTGAGGCGTTGCGCCATTCCGCATTTCAGGTGGCCTCAATAATAAGCACTACCGGATATACAACGGCGGATTATACATTATGGCCACAGCTCATCAAGACTTTGCTTTTAATCTTAATGATAATCGGCTCCTGCGCAGGCTCAACGGCAGGTGGCCTTAAAGTTTCCCGAGTTGTTATGCTCTTTAAACAGACAAAAAAAGAGCTCCTCCACATGCTTCATCCTCGTTCGGTTTCTACCGTTAAAATAGATGGAAAAAAGGTGGATAGCGCTACACTTCACAGTGTCTGCGTTTACTTTGCAGTTTATATGGTTGTGTTGTTTTTAGTATTTTTGCTGTTGTCTTTAGAAACTTCATTTTCTTTTGAAAGTAATTTATCGGCAACAATAGCATGCTTTAATAATATCGGACCGGGTCTTGGCGCCGTAGGACCGGTGGGCAGTTATGCGGCATATTCGCCGTTTTCTAAAATTCTGCTTTCTTTAACAATGCTTTTTGGTCGCTTGGAAATATATCCTCTGCTTTTCGCACTAACTCCGTCTACCTGGACAAAGAAGATAAGATAAAATAAAAAGCCTTGAACAATTTGTTCAAGGCTTTTATGTTTTTTATTCTTCACTTTTTTTGCCGATAACTGCAATGGAAAGCTCAGTCAGTTGCTTTTCATCAACAGGGGAGGGAGCTCCACTCATAAGCTCGGAGGAGTTTGAAACCTTGGGGAATGCAATAACATCGCGAAGTGAATCACAGCCGCACATAATCATTGCAATTCGGTCAAGACCAATTCCCATGCCGCCGTGGGGCGGTGCGCCGTAGCGGTAGGCATCAACTAGGAAGCCGAACTTTTCCTCAATTTCCTTATCGGTAAGACCCAAAGCGGTAAACATTTTCTTTTGAAGCTCGGGGTCGCTGATTCTGATAGAACCGCTGGAAAGCTCAACACCGTTTAAAACCAGGTCATAAGCCTTGGCAAATACCTTTTCGGGGGCAGTGTCTAAAAACTCAATGCACTCATCAAGGGGAGAGGTAAAGGGGTGGTGCATGGCATCGTAATTTCCTGTTTCCTCGTTATATTCAAAGAAGGGGAATTCGGTAATCCAAAGGAAGTTAAAGGTATTGGGGATAATATCAAGCTTTTTAGCAACATTAAGGCGGAGGGCGCCGAGAACAGGCAGGGTTACCTTTGCCTTGTCGGCAATGATAAGAATTACATCACCCTTTTCGGCTCCCATACGCTCTAAAATAGCGCTCATTTCATCCTCGCTCATAAACTTAGCAAAGGAGCAGTTCGGGGTTTCCTCTGCCCAGCGAATGAAGGCAAGACCCTTTGCGCCAATGCCACGAGCGGCCTCGGTTAGCTTATCAATTTCTTTTCTGGTCAGCACTGCTGCGCCGTTTTTAGCATTTATTGCCCTTACTGTGCCGCCGTTTTTAACGGTATCGGCAAAAACGGAAAAGCCGCAATTTTCAACCAAATCCGAAATATCGGTAATCTTCATTTCAAAGCGGGTATCAGGCTTATCGGAACCGTAGGAATTCATTGCCTCGGTATAGGTAAGGCGGGGCAGGGGTGTGGGGATATCTACATTTAAAACCTCTTTAAAAAGGCGTTTAACATAGCCTTCGCCCATTTTAAGAATATCCTCGGTGTCAACAAAGGACATTTCAAGGTCAACCTGTGTAAATTCGGGTTGACGGTCGGCACGCAGGTCCTCATCTCTATAACAGCGGGCAATTTGCATATAACGGTCAAAGCCCGAAAGCATTAAAAGCTGCTTATACATTTGGGGTGACTGGGGCAGAGCAAAGAAACTGCCGCCGTGAACGCGGGAGGGAACAAGATAGTCTCTAGCGCCCTCGGGGGTTGATTTAATAAGGGTTGGGGTTTCAATTTCAATAAATCCATTTTCATCAAAATAATCCCTTGTCACCTTGGCAATGCGGTGGCGGGTTAAAATATTATTTTGAAGATTAGCACGCCTTAAATCAAGATAACGGTATTTAAGGCGAAGCTCCTCGTTGGCATTAGAATCGGTTAAAATTTCAAAGGGAGGGGTAACGCTTTGACCGAGAACATTTAATGTATCAACGGCAATTTCAATTTCTCCTGTGGGAATTTCGTTGTTAATGGAGGAACGAACCCTAACGGTGCCCTTTGCCATTAAAACAAATTCACTACGAATTTCAAAGGCTTTACTAAAAATTTCGGGAGCAGTGTCTTGGTCAAAGGCAAGCTGAACAATGCCTGTGCGGTCTCTTAAATCAATGAAGATAAGGGAGCCTAAATCTCTTTGGCGCTGAACCCAGCCTGCAACGGTAACGGTTTTGCCCGCATCCTCGCGGCGAAGGGTTCCGCAATAAACACTGCGGCGAAGTTCGCCCATTTTATCAAGTTTCATTTTAATTCTCCTTTATAAAATCGAGTTTTCAAGGGCGCCGAGTGCGCTGTTCTTAAGTGCCTCGTAAAGCGCATCGGTCAGCTTATCAAGGTCAACCTCTTTAGTTTCGGAATTTGACATATCTTTGAGGACTGCCTTATTGTTGTCTAACTCGTCATCGCCTAAAACTACCAGAAATTTTGCACCAATTTTGTTGGCAAAACGCATTTGTGCCTTAAGGCCGCGCCCGCTGATTTCACTTTGGGCACAAAAGCCCTCAGCACGAAGTTTAGAACAAAGCTCACTCGCCTTAACTGCGGCGGCATTTCCAACCACGGAAATAAACAAATCACAGGTTTTGGGTTCGGGCAGGGTAACACCCTCACTCTCTAGCACCAGCATCAGTCGCTCAATTCCCATTCCAAAGCCCAGCGCAGGCACTGCAGGGCCGCCCATTTGGGAAACAAGGCCATCATAACGGCCGCCGCCGCAAACGGTACCCTGTGCGCCGATAGAGTTTGAAACAAATTCAAAAACGGTTCTTGTGTAGTAATCAAGACCTCTTACAATGTGGGGGTTAACAGAATATTCAATTCCCATTGCGCTTAAATGCGCTTTTACGCCCTCAAAGTGGGTAGCACAGTCATCACAAAGGAAATCTACCATAACCGGGGCATCCTTTGCAATTTCACTGCAAACAGGGGATTTGCAGTCTAAAATACGCATAGGATTTCTGTCAAGTCTATCCTTGCAGGTTTCACAAAGATTATCCTTTTGTGCCTCAAAGAACTCCTTTAAGGCAGCGTGATATTTCTTTCGGCATTCGGGGCAGCCAATGGAGTTTATTTGGAGGGATAACTTTGAAACACCAAGGCCGTTTAAAACGCTTTTCGCAAGGGAAATAACCTCGGCATCAGCGGCAGGCTCACCTGCGCCAAAGCATTCAACACCAAACTGGTGAAACTCACGAAGGCGACCCGCCTGGGGTTTTTCATAACGGTAACAGCCACCTATGTAGCAAACCTTTAGGGGCAACGCACCGTTAACAAGACCCTTTTCAATGGCGCTTCTTACAACGCCTGCGGTAAGTTCAGGGCGAAGTGTTATTGAACGGCCACCCTTGTCATCAAAGGTGTACATTTCCTTTTGAACAACATCGGTGGTGTCGCCAACACTGCGGTTAAAAACCTCGGTGTGCTCAAAAACAGGCACACGAATTTCTTTAAAGCCGTAAAGGCGAGAGGTTTCAAGCATAAATTTTTCAACCTCTTGCCATTTATAACTGTTATCGGGCAGAATATCGCAGGTGCCTTTAACGGCACGGTTGATTTCAGCCATAAATTTCACTCCCTATTCATAACACTGTCCGACTCCTCTTAAAAATCAGAGTCGGACCGAGTATATTCTAAAATTAGTTATTGCGTAAAATATCGCGCCAATCAAGGTCGCCGCGTTCAAGACCGTGAATTAAAACCTCAGCGGTGGCAATGTTGGTGGCAACAGGAATGTTGTGAACATCGCAGAGATGCAGCAGCACCTGAACGTCAGGGTCGTTGGGGCGGGGATTTAGGGGGTCACGGAAAAGAAGAAGCAGGTCAATTTCGCCGCAGGCAATGCGGGATGCGATTTGCTGTGTGCCGCCCTGTGCGCCTGCAAGAAAGCGGGCAATATCAAGGCCGGTTGCTTCGCTAACGGTTTTGCCCGTTGTGCCTGTTGCAAGCAGGTTGTGACGGCTTAGAATACCGCAGTAAGCAATACAAAACTGAACCATAAGTTCTTTTTTCGCGTCGTGTGCTATGAGTGCAATGTTCATTTTGATTTCCTTTCGCTTAAATTTTGCTAGATTTTTTTGGGTTTTGGCAGTCGCACCTTTTCACCATCTAAACGCCTTGAAATGCGCTTAAGAGCTTTAAAAGCACGACCTTTATTTATAGGACAGCCGACTGCAACCGCACAGGCCAAATGCTCACAAAAAGGAACAATGCCGGCAAGCTGAATCCCTGTCTTATCAATGGAATCATCAATGTTTTTGTAAACACCGTTTCGAACGAGTTTTAGGTTAAACTTATTCAAAATCATTCTTATATTATCTGAAAACTCTGCAATTCTTTCTCCAACGCCTGCCGCATCACGAATACAAACCACATCGGGATTAACAACAATTAAATGCATTGTTTCCTTAGGCAGTGCCGCGGCAAGAGAAAAATCAACACCTGCAGGGAAGTCGAAAATAACAATGTCATAAATTTCGGCTACCTCTTTCGCAAAGGCGGCAAAGGAGAAGGTGTCAATTTTATTTGTATCGGTTGGGGCAGCTAAAAGGTGAAAGGTTTTGAATTTCTTACCCTTAACCGTACAAACGCTGTCTTCAAGAGGCTTTCCCAGTAAAACATCGCTTAAATCAAATACCAATTCTTCGCTTACGCCAAGCATTAAATCAAGGCAACGAAGCCCTGCATCCATATCAACAAGCAAAACGCTTTTATTTGGTGCAAAGGCACAGGCAAGACCTGAGCTGAATGAGGATTTTCCCACGCCACCTTTACCTGAGGTGACGGCAAAAACCTTACCCATAGATATTTTACCCCCTCTTATATATAATTTAATAATATAGTAAATTTTAACATAAAGAGCCAAAATGTCAAGAACTAATCTAACACCTCGTAGGCATTTTCATAGGTTTCATCGGTCTCGTCTGCAAAGAAATAGGCATCCATAATTGTTTTAACAATGTTAGCCGCGGCATAGCTTGTTTGACCGTGTTCAAGAACAACGGCAATGGCAATTTCGGGGTTATCGTAGGGCGCAAAGGCAATAAAAACACTGTGGTCGGCGCCCGATGCCGTTTGTGATGTTCCTGTTTTGCCACCGATTTTCAGCGGATAGTTGCCGAAAACACCGCTTCCTGTACCGTCCATAGTAACCGAGAGCATACCTGCCTTAACATCAGCAAGGTTCTTTTCCGACATTTTAACGGTGTTAAGCACCTTACCTGTGTTTTCAAAATAGGTTTCGGATAAATCATAGGAAACGGTTTTGGAAATAAGAGAGGCTTGACGTCTTGTTCCACCGTTTGCAAGGGTTGCGGTGTAGCTTGCAAGCTGCAAAGGGGTAAAGGCGTTCATTTGACCAATGGAGGCCTGCAGGGTGTCACCACCCATGCTGTCACTTGTAGGCTCAACCAAAAGGCCGGAGGATTCGGTGATTTCAATGCCTGTTTTAACACCTAGACCAAATTGCTTAAAATAATCGGTCAGCTTCATAATGCCTACCCTTTTACCAAGTTCAAAAAAGTAGTAGTTACAGGAGCGGGAGAGCGCCTTGGTTAAATCGGTGTAGCCGTGCCAGCCTAAGCAGTTTGGCTGATAGTCACTAAAAAATGTGTAGGTGTGGGAGCAGAAAATGTTTTCATTAGATGTTACGAGATTATTTTCCAGCGCCGCAATTGCCACGGCAGGCTTAATTGTAGAGCCAATGGGGTATATACCCTGGAAGGCGCGGTCGGTAAGGGGTTTTGCAGGGTCGCTGGCTAATTTATCATAATCCTCGTGGTAGGTGGCCATATCATAAGATGGATAGTTAGCGGCAACCAAAATTTTATTTGTGTTAACTTCAACCACAACAGCCGAGCCCGCTACAACGGCCGAGCCCAGAGTATTACTGCTTTGCATATTTGTAATGGCAGTTTTAAGGGAATCCTGGGCGGCACGCTGAATTTTTTTATCAAGGGTAAGCATAACGGTTTTGCCTGCAACAGGCTCCTTTGTAACCGTTGCCGAAATAATGGTACCCTTGCTGTCAATTTTGTAGGTTATTTCACCGTCGGTGCCCCTTAAATCGTTTTCGGCATAGGCCTCAATTCCGCTTTTGCCGACCTTATCGTTGTAGGAATAGCCTTTTGCCTTAAGCTCTTCCCATTCCTCGGCGTAAATTGGTCCCAGCTCACCGATAATATTAGGGGCTAAATCGGTTTCAACATATTCTCTAAAGGGTGTAACATCTACCGTTACACCTTGAAGCAGAAAGTTTCTTTCACTTACGGTTCGCATAAGCTCGGCCGAAATATCTTCAGCGAAAATGTAGGGGTTGGTAACCGAAAAGTCGGTAATATCCATTGAATAGCGCACACCCATAATAATGCGCTGTTCGCTTCTTGTATAATTTTCAAGGTCATAACGCTTGACCATTTGTGTAAAGCAGTTTTCGGCGGTAGCGTAATCGGCAAGCTTAAGTGTTTTAATAAGAGTTTTTTTATCACTCTCGCTGCCTGTATAGTTAAAGGGCTCTTTATTATCAAGGGGCAGCTTGTCTACCCATTCGCCATCCTTTTCTTTAAACATTTTAACAAGCTGTAAAATGGTGTTGTTTAGGGATGAACGAGAGACATTGGCGCTGTTGAAAACAACGTTGTAGCCATCACGGTTAATGGCAATTTTTCTTGCATAGTAATCAAGAATTTCACCACGTGGAGCCTTGATTTTTGCAACAATGGTTGAAATTCCTGCACCCTGAGCGGTGTAGGTTGCGGCATTTATAAGCTGAAGTGAACAAATGCGAACGGTGAAAAGAATGGCAATGACAATGCAAACCACCGAAAGGGCGGTAAGCCTTGTTTGCTTTTTTCTTTTAAAGGGCATATTGTTCACCTCCTGAATTTTTTGTTTTAAGATTTATTTTTGTTTGTTGCTGAAAAATTTTGCAATGTAGTAAAAAGGCAGGGCAAAAACTGCCGAATAAATTGCCGATGGAACGGCATAGCGGAAAAGATAAATATGGTGGCCTTCGGTGGCCGTGAATACGAAGGAAAAGAGCCACTTAAGAACAAAGTAGGCAAGCGCCGCACCAAGGCTAAGCAGTAAAACTGCCGAAATATTGCGGTTAAAAAAGTAGGTTATAAGCACCCCGCAAACACAAATAATAAGCCCAAGAGCAAGGGTGTTAAAGCATAGGGTTTCAGCGGCAACCGAGTCCATATAAATGCCGTAAGCGAATGCAAAAATCACACCGCGCCACATTCCTGAATAGTAGGAAACAATGATTAAAAAGGGAATGATAATAAGGGGAGAGGCAGTACCTATTTTAACGGAAAACAGAGTACTGTAGTGAATAACAGCAATGCAAAAAACAGCAAAAATCTGGAGCGCTAAAATAATGTTATTGCGATTTTTCTCCTTAACATTAATCATTGGCTGTCACCTTTTCGGAGCCTTGTCCGGGGAAGTAGGTAATGGCCATAACACTTCTAAGGGAGGAAATATCGGTAAATGGGGTAACACTTGCATAAAGGGTGCCGGTGTAGGCATCGTTGCCAATGGCAGAAATTTCACCTATTAAAAGACCTGCAGGGAAAATACCCTCGCCGGAAGAAACAACATAGTCACCAACCGCAATTTTACCGTTTCTTACAAGGTTGTTCATTTTGCAAAGGCCCTTTTGGCTAAGGGTAATATCACCTGTAATAACACCCGAATCTCCTGTACGGTTGTCAAGAGCACCAACCTTAAGCTGTGGGCTTAAAATGGTTGTAACCTTACTGGTGGTAAGCCCAACCTTTGAAACATAGCCCACAAGGCCTGCGTCGGTAATAATGGGGTCATACTGTGAAATATCATTAAGGCTACCCTTGTTTATTACAAAGCTTCCAAATGGGTCGTCGGTATCGCGGGCAATAATTTCGGCAGGCTGAAACTGAAAATCCTTGTTTTGGTCCTTTATCTCAAGATAATTTTCATAAAATTCATTCTGCCTTACAGCCTCATCATACTCTGCCAGTTGTTCTCTTAACTTGTCAATTTCCTTTTGAAGCTCGGCGTTTTCTAAAATGGCCTTTTCATTGTTCTGGAAACGTTTTCCCGCATCCTTAAAAAATGCCGAAATATCAGCCGCAACACCCTCAAAAGGTGAGGTAATTGCCGAAATAAGGCTTGACTGAGGTGTGAGAGTGCCACCTAAAACGGCCGCAATGATAGAAAGCACCGCAATGGCAGCAATGCTTATAAGTAGAATTTTAAATTGTCGGCTGCGAAAGAAAAAACGCATACTCCTTTGGCCTACTTTCAAAAATTTTTAACGGAAACGCTTACCTCTGCGGAACTGATAGGTATCAAAGCCACCCGAGCCATCAAGGCGCTTTTCGGTGCCGATAACAACGCAGTCAAGGGGGCTTTGTGCAACCGAAACAGGCATTCCTGTTTCTCGGCTTACAAGCTCGGCAAAGCCACGAAGAAGCGCACCGCCACCGGTTAAGGTGATGCCGCGCTCGATAATATCACTTGCAAGCTCAGGGGGTGTTTTTTCAAGGGTTAAACGAATGTTATCAATAATCTGCATAATGGTGTCGGACATAGCATCGCGAACCTCCTCAGAGGTTATGATAACATTTTTGGGAAGACCATCAACAAGGTTTCTACCCTTGATTTCAATAGAGGTTTCACCCTCATAGGGAAGGGCAGAGCCAATTTCAATTTTAATCTGCTCGGCAGTGCGTTCACCTATAAGCAGGCTGTGTTTTTTGCGAATGTAGTTGATAATGGATTCATCAAGGTCATCGCCCGCAATGCGAACCGACTGAGCAGTAACAATGTCACCAAGGGAGATAACGGCAACCTCGCTTGTACCGCCGCCAATGTCAACAACCATATTACCTGCGGCATCCTTAACAGGAAGACCTGCACCAACAGCGGCTGCCATAGGTTCCTCAACAATGTCAATGTCAACAGCGCCTGCCTGCTTTGCGGCATCCCAAACGGCACGGCTTTCAACCTCGGTTACACCTGCGGGAACGCAGATAACAACGCGAACACGAGAGAAAAGTGAGCCGCGCAGTGCCTGGCGGATAAATCTTTTAAGCATAGCCGCGGTAACATCAAAGTCGGCAATAACGCCATCCTTTAAAGGGCGAACTGCAACAATGGAGCCCGGTGTTCGGCCAATCATTTCCTTAGCCTCGGTACCAACGGCACGAACGGCATCGGAACGAATATCGTAAGCAACGACCGAGGGCTCGCGCATAATAATGCCCTTTCCTTTAACGCAGATAAGAGTGTTGGCTGTGCCAAGGTCAATACCTATATCGGTTGTAAACATAAAACTTCTCCTCACAAAAGAAAATGTTGAACTCTGAATATAATTATACTATTATACCTTATCATTATAATATATTTTTGCCGTAATGTATAGTGGAAAATTGAAAATTCAGGCAAAAATTTTAAAAATTTTAAGTAAGATTTAATGAGGGCAAACCTAGGTTGGTTGTTACGTACAAAAAAAGGTCGAAAATTAGTGATTTTTGACAAAATATTAAATTGCAAAGGAAAAATTTTACTATTTTTTAACAAAAACGCCTTGAAAATTGGCTTTGGGTATTATATAATAAAGTTGTATAAGTATGCGCTTTTAAGGTGTAAAAATTGTGGTTATATTTTTCGCCTTAGGCTCGTACAGTATATCATCGGTATAAAAACAGGAGATGAGAAGTTTGAAGAAAACAGAATGTGTAGCAATGCTCCTTGCAGGGGGTCAGGGTAGCCGCCTTGGTGTTCTCACTCAGAACATTGCAAAGCCTGCAGTGCCCTATGGCGGAAAGTACAGAATTATCGACTTTCCTCTTTCCAACTGTGTAAATTCGGGTATTGACACGGTGGGCATTTTAACCCAGTATCAGCCCTTGGAGCTTAATGATTACATTGGTAGCGGTAAAACCTGGGATTTAGACAGGCTTAACGGCGGCGTGCATGTTTTGCCGCCCTACCAGCGCAGTGCAGGTGCCGATTGGTATAAAGGTACCGCAAATGCAATTTATCAGAACATACCGTTTATTGAGCGTTACGACCCTGAATATGTGCTCATTTTATCGGGTGACCATATTTATAAAATGGATTATTCTTTAATGCTCAAACAGCACAAGGAGCAAAATGCTGACTGCACCATTGCAGTTTTAGAGGTATCCTTTGAGGAAGCCTCCCGATTCGGTATTATGAACACTAATCCCGATGGTACGGTTTATGAATTTGAAGAAAAGCCCAAGTGCCCTAAAAGCAATTTGGCTTCAATGGGTATTTACATCTTTAACTGGGATAAGCTTAGAAAATATCTTACTGAGGATGAGGCAAAGGAAGGCTCCTCAAACGATTTCGGTAAGGATGTTATTCCCGCAATGCTTAATGGCGGCGAGAAGCTTTGCACCTACCGCTTTAATGATTATTGGAAGGATGTTGGAACGGTAGATTCCCTTTGGGATGCTAACCTTGATTTGTTAAATCCCAATATTAACTTAAATCTTTCCGACCCTCAGTGGAAAATTTATTCCAGAACCGCCTCCCAGCCTCCACAGTTTATCGGCAAAAACGCCAAGGTTGAAAATTCCCTTGTAACCGATGGCTGTGAGGTTTACGGAAAGCTTGATTTCTCAATCCTTTTTGAAAATGTAACGGTTGAAGAGGGCGCAAGTGTTGAATATTCGCTTATAATGCCCGGCAGTGTTATTAAAAAAGGCGCCAAGGTGCGTTACAGCATTATTTCTGAAAATGTTGTGGTCGGTGAGAATGCCGAAATCGGCGTTGACCCATCATATAAAAAGCCCGATGAGGAGTGGGGTATTACCGTTGTTGGCGGTGGCCTCACCATCGGTAACAATGCCGTTATTGGTGCAGGTAAAATGATTCGCGAGGATGTTAAGGAGGGCGAAAATAAATGAGAAGTAACAATTTTTTAGGCATTGTTTATGCCAATGTTCACGATGATTTTATCCCTCTGCTAACTAAAAAGCGTTCAATGAGTTCGGTGCCCTTCGGCGCGCGCTATCGCCTTATTGACTTTCAACTTTCAAACCTTGTTAATGCAGGCATCAGCAAGGTTGGTATTATTACAAATAGCAACTACCGCTCTTTAATGGACCATGTTGGCTCAGGCCGCTTTTGGGACCTTGACAGAAAGCGTGGCGGCTTAAAAGTTTTACCGCCCTTCAACACCGCCGAAGCAGGGGTTTACACAAGCCACATTGAGGCCCTAAACGGCACAATGAGCTTTATTAGAGCCTGCAAGGAGGAATATGTTGTTCTTTGCGATGCCGATGTTGTTGGTAACTTTGATTTTGCCGAGGGTATTCACCAGCATATGAAAACAGGCGCTGATATTACAGTGTTTTATGCCAAGGGCAAGCTTCCCAAAAACAATAACGATATTGCCGTTTTAACCGTTGGGGATGATTGCCGAGTTACCGAAATGAACTTTATGGCTCAGGCAGAAAATGTTGCTTACAGCCTTGATATTATGGTGCTTCGCCGTGACCTGCTTATAAAGCTGGTTGAAAAGGCAAATTATGAGGGCCTTACAGGCCTTTGCCGTGATATTTTAATGCCCAACCTTAATGAACTTAAGGTTTATGGCTTTGAGGTTTCAGGCTATGCCCGCGTTATCGACTCAATGAAATCCTATGTTGAGGCAAATATGGCACTTTTAAATGATGATGTGCGCAGAGATGTCTTTAATACAAATCGCCCAATTCTTACCAAAAATCGTGATGATATGCCCACCCGCTATGGTATTAACTCAAATGTTACAAATTCCCTTGTAGCCGATGGCTGTATTATTAAGGGTACCGTTAAAAACTGCATTATCTTCCGTGGCGTTAACATTGAAGAGGGCAGTGTTGTTGAGGATAGCATCTTAATGCAGGATACAAAAATCGGCAAAAACTGCATCGTTAAAAATGTTATAACCGACAAGCGCGTTATGATTTATGATGATAGCACGGTTAAAGGTGAAGAAGTAAAATATAAATTCCTTGAAAAGGAAAGCACCCATTATTAGAAAAGGAAAGATACAATGAAAGTTTTATTTGCAGCAAGTGAGGCACTTCCATTTGCAATGTCGGGCGGTCTTGCCGATGTTGCCGGCGCACTGCCTAAAGCGCTTAGAAAAAGGGTTGTTGGTTGCCGCGTTGTAATGCCTCTTTATGAAACTGTAAGCGAGGAGCTTCGCAGTCAAATGCGTTTTGTAACCAGCATTACCGTGCCGGTTGCCTGGCGCCGCCAATATTGCGGAATTTTCGAGGCAAAGGTTGGAAGTGTAACCTACTATTTGCTTGATAATCAGTACTATTTCAAACGCCCCAATTTGTACGGTTATTATGATGATGCCGAGCGCTACGCCTTTTTCTCCCGCGCTGTGCTTGAAATTTTACCCTACATTGATTTTAAGCCCGACATTATCCATTGTAATGATTGGCAGACAGGTATGGTTCCGGTTTACCTGGATATGTTCTATAAATTTGATCCATTTTATGCCGATATTAAAACCGTGTTTACCATTCACAACATTCAGTACCAGGGCAAATACGGTCATGACCTTTTAGAGGATGTTTTAGGCCTGCCTAAAGAAAACAGCGATGTGGTTGACTATGATGGCTGTGTTAACATTATGAAGGGCGCAATTATGTGCTGTGATAAAATAACCACCGTGTCGCCTACCTATTCTAAAGAGATTTTAGACCCCTACTATTCACACGGCCTCGACTATGTTTTAAAGGATAAGCAGGATAGGCTTACAGGCATTGTAAATGGTATTGATACCGATGTTTATAATCCCGAAACCGACGCAATGATTTTTAAAAATTTCTCTGCTTCTGATATGTCGGGCAAAGCCGTTAACAAGGCAGAACTACAAAAGGCATTAAACCTGCCCGAGAGGGCGGATGTTCCCCTTATCGGCATCGTTTCCCGCCTTGTTGAGCACAAGGGCTTTGATCTTGTTAAGGCTGTTTTTGAGGAGCTTCTAAATGAGGATGTTCAGTTTGTAATTTTAGGTTCAGGTGAATGGACTTACGAAACATTTTTCTATGAAATGAGCAAAAAATATCCCGAAAAGGTTGGCCTTAAACTTGGCTTTGTGCCCGACCTTGCCCATAAAATTTATGCCGGTGCCGATATTTTCCTAATGCCTTCAAAGAGCGAGCCCTGCGGTCTTGCTCAAATGGTGGCACTGCGTTACGGCACCATTCCCATTGTCCGCGAAACAGGCGGTCTTAACGACACAATTCGGGATAGCGGCGATGGCCTTGGCAATGGCTTTACCTTTAAAAATTATAACGCCCATGAAATGAAGGACACCATTCTTCGCGCAGTGGATGGCTATAAAAACAAAGAGGGCTGGGAAATCCTTAAAAACAGGGCAGTTTCCTGCGATAACAGCTGGAATGCCTCTGCCGGCAGCTATATTGCTCTTTATAAGGAATTACTTGCTAAGTAAAATAATGTGTGTTATAATTTAACACTGTAGGGGAGGGCCTCTGCGCCCTCCCATATTTTATGTTTGGAGATATTGTTATGGAGTTTATAAACTATATAAATGCCGTTATTTTAGGTATTATTGAGGGTATAACCGAGTGGCTGCCCATCAGCAGTACAGGTCACCTTATTTTAGCGGAGGAATTTTTCGGTCTTAAAAATATTTCACCTGAGTTTACCGAAATGTTCAATGTTGTTGTTCAGCTTGGCGCAATTCTCGCCGTTATTGTAATTTTTTGGAAAAAGCTTTGGCCTTTTGCCTTGGGTGAGGGCAAAAAAATTGTAGCCAAAAAGCAGACCTTTTCTCTTTGGCTTAAGGTTATAATTGCTGTGCTTCCCGCCGCCGTTATCGGTCTTCCACTAGATGACTGGATGGATGAGCACCTGCACAACCCCATAGTTGTTGCCGCAACCCTTATTATTTACGGTGTGGCATTTATCGTTGTTGAAAATCTATTTAAAAATAAAACTCCTAAAATTGAAACGGAAAATGATTTAACCTATAAAACCGCGTTTTTAATTGGTTGCTTCCAGGTGCTGTCTTTGATTCCGGGCACTTCTCGTTCGGGCTCCACAATTCTCGGCGGCATCCTGCTCGGTACCTCAAGAACAGCCGCGGCGGAATTCAGCTTTTTCCTTGCAATTCCCGTAATGCTGGGCGCAAGCCTTTTAAAGGTGCTTAAATACGTTATGTTCCTTATGGAAAGCGGAATGGGCTTTTCATCGGAGCGCTTTATTGTTTTAGGCATAGGAATGGTGGTTGCATTCGTTGTTTCGGTTCTTGCCATTAAATTCCTTTTGGCATATATCAAGAAAAAGGATTTCAAGGCCTTCGGCTGGTATAGAATTGTGTTAGGCCTGCTTGTTCTTGCCTATTTTTATATTGTAAAATAAAGGAAAATTCAGTTTATGACAAAGGTTTATATAATTCGCCACTGCGAAACAATGGGAAATCATTCAAAGGTTTTCCAAGGCAGCAGTGATTTTGAGGTTTCTCCCGTTGGAGAAAAACAAATAGCCGCCCTTGGAGAGCGCTTTAAGGATATACATATTGATGCAGTATATTCCTCTCCTTATAAAAGGGCAAAGAAAACCGCTGCTTCAATCGCCGATAAAAAGGGCCTTCAAATTACCGAAAACGAGGGCCTTCGTGAGATAAACGGCGGCATTATTGAGGGCAAAACTTTAAAAGAGATTTTCGAAAATCATAAGGATTTAGAGGATGCCTGGAATCTTTCACCGCACAATTTTCACGCCGAAAAGGGTGAAAGTATGCGCAGTGTTTACGAAAGAGTATCGGCCGCGTTTATGGAGATTGTTAAGGAAAACAAGGGCAAAACCATTGCCGTTGTTTCCCACGGTGCCGCAATAAGAAACCTTTTATGCTTTTTAATTTATGGCGATATTGAAAAACTTATTGAGGTTGATTGGTGCGATAACACCGCAGTAAACCTTGTGGAATTTGATGATAATTTTAAAGCGGAAATTAAATTTTTAAACAGCACCGAGCATTTAAGCGAGGAACTGCTGCCAAGCGGCAGCCGTATTACTGCATGGACCAAGGAGAGCAAATAATGAGGGTTATTTCGGTTGATTTAGGTCTTGCCAGAACAGGCATTGCGGCAGGGGACACCGCCTTTTTCCTTGCCTCGCCCGTAACCGTTATAAATGAATATAACGAGGAAAAGCTGATTGACAAAATTTGCCAAACGGCAAAGGCGGAAAATGCCGAAAAAATTGTTGTAGGGCTACCTCGCAATATGGATGGCAGTGAGGGCGAAAGGGCAGTTAAATGCCGTGAAATCGCCCAAAAAATCTCAGAAAAAAGCGGCATTCCAATTGTTATGCAGGATGAACGGTGTACCACCGTCAGCGCCCATAATGCGCTAAAAGTCAACAACGTTCGCGGCAAAAAGCGCAAGGGAGTCGTTGATGCCGTGGCCGCCACAATAATTTTAGAGGATTATTTCAGGTCAATAAAATAATGCAAAAAGGCTTGCTGTGGCAAGCCTTTTTTAATATCCCGCTTCGGTTATTTTTTCTGCAATGGTTTTGAAAACGGGGGCGCAGTCCTCACCGCCTGAAACCGAGTCCTCAGCTAAAATAACAACTGTGTATTTTGGGGTTTCAAGGGGGAAAAATCCGCAAAACCAGGCCTGAGAAATAAGTTCACCCTTTTCATTTTTCCAGCCTGTTTCGGCAGTAGCGGTTTTGCCTGCGGCTGTTGTGTTTTCAGGTTTTGCCTTTGTTCCTGTACCGTTTTCTATAACGCCGTTTAAATATTTTTTTACTTTTTCGGCGCATTCCTTGCTCATCGCTTTTGTTGGTGCGGTGGGTTTTTCTTCATTTATTTTTCCGTTTTTCATTGTGCCTTTAATTAGGGTGGGGGTGTAATATTTTCCCTCATTTGCAATGGCATTATATAAATTTAGCAGGGTAAGGGGAGAAGCAAGAAGCTCCCCTTGACCAATTGCAAGGTTTGCAAGTGCACTGTTTGATGCCTTAAGTGTTTTAAGCGGCGTTATACTTTCGTTATAGGTGCTCATTTTATTGCAAAGGGTAATGCTGCTTCCAAAGCCGAAAACGGTTGCCGTTTTATAAAGGCTTTCGGCACCTGTTAAAATACTTAGCCTATAAAAAAATGTGTTGCAGGAAAGGGCAAGTGCGCTGTCTAAACTCACCTTACCGTGACCGCTTAGCTTGTGGCAGTTAAAGGTGTGCCCATCAATGGTAACAAAACCTGTACAGGTGTGAGAAAAGTTGTTTTGAGCACCGTTTGTCATTGCCGAAAGAGCGGCGCAGGGCTTAAAAACCGAGCCTATGTTGTAGGAGCAAAAAATTCGGTTTAAAAGGGGAGAATCGGGGCTTTCGGTGGCTGCTTCAATGTTGTGTGGGCTAAAGCTCGGCAGGCTCACTGCCGCTAAAATTTCTCCTGTTTTTGCCTCACAAATAATAGCACAGCCTTTTTTAATGGTTTTTGTGGCATCCTCTAAAATTCTTTGAAGGTTTATGTCCAGGGTGGAAATAACCCCTGTGTTTAATACATTACTCGTATTTTCCAAAACACCGTCAATGCCCTTTAAAACATTGGAGTGACCATCCTTAGCGTAGGTAACGGTTATTTTGCCATCTAAATTCAGCAGGTCATCAAAGGAATTTTGAAGCCCTGTTACCCCATGCCCTGATGCATCGCAGTAGCCCACAAGGTGAACGGCATTTTGCTCTGCCGCCAAATTTTCGGGCACCTTAAAGCATATAATTCCATCACAGGTTACCTCCTCAGGCAGGGTTATTAAAAAGGGCTTGCCCCCTGCCATTTTTTCTGTTACCTTTAACATTTCCTCATTGCTTAACACACCACGAAGCACTGCAAGGGTTCTGGGGGTTGGAAGCACCGCCGCCATAGTCTTTTCTCCTGCATTGGTTATGGGGTGCATATTGCGGTCAAAAATTGTTCCTCTAAGGTTTCCTGCATCAATAATGTAGTGGTGCCCTTCACTTGCGGCTACCTTGTATTTTGGGGATAAGATAATAGTAAAAAGCCGCAAAAAGCAGACAAAAAGCAGTAGCACTATGATAAAAAAGCAAAAGGCGGCTCGCCTTTCAAAAGAAAATTTAGCAGTTTTTTTCAAACTAAAAACCTCCCCGCTTATTTTGCGAAGAGGTTTTTATTTTTATTCACTTTTCATTCTGAGTAGTGAGCCTTTTTTCAAGGGTCGGTCAAAGGGGATAAGCACCTTCATCATAGGATGAGGGGCAACCTCAATGCTTTCCTTCTTATCGTTGAACATTTGGCTCACCGTGAAGGTGAAGGGGGCGCAGTGTGGCTCTAAACAGTCAAATTCCTGACCCACTGCAAATTTATTTTTCATAATAACCGAAAGCATTCCGTCACTGTAATCATCAACAATAGCGGCAACGGTGTAATCCCTAACATAGCCTGCGCTTTTATAGGTTTGCTCATTTTTAGGAGTGCCAAAATAAAAACCTGTTGAATAGTTTCGGTGGCTTATTTTATTTAGCTCCTCGTTAACCCAAAGGGGAACCTGCCAATTAAGGGGGTTGGCTTTAAGAGAGTCAAGAGCCCCACGGTAGGCATTGGTTGTAACGGCAACATAATAGTGGGATTTAGCTCTACCCTCAATTTTAATGCTGTCAACACCGGCGGCGGTCATTTTGTCAAGGTAGGGTGCCATACATAAATCGTTGGCATTTAAAATGTATGTACCCTTGTCGGTTTCGGTAATATCGTAATATTCTCCGGGGCGTTTTTCCTCCATAAGGGAATAGCTCCACCTGCAGGACTGTGCACAGTCACCACGGTTGGCGTCCCTCCCTGTCATATAGCTTGAAAGCAGGCACCGTGCCGAAAAGGAAACACACATTGCACCGTGGGCGAAGGCTTCAATTTCAAGCTGCCTTGGGGTTTTTGCCCTTATCTCACTAATTTCATCAAGGGATAATTCTCTGGCCACCACAATGCGCTGTGCGCCAAAATCGTGAAAGGCGCGGGCGGTTTCGTAATTCACAATGCCCGACTGCACCGAAACGTGCAAATCACATTTTGGGGCATATTTTTTAACCAGTCCCATTGTGCCGAAATCGGCCGCAATTATAGCATCGGCATCAAGGTCGTTTATGAGTTCTAAAAAGGCGGGAAGCCGTGGCATTTCAGCATTATGGGGCAGGGTGTTGCAGGTTATATGCACCTTAACGCCGTGGTCGTGGGCGTATTTAATTCCTTCTTTTAAATCACCCTCGCCAAAATTGGTGGCGGCGGTGCGCATACCAAATTCCTCACCCGCAAGGTAAACTGCATCGGCGCCGAAATCAACGGCGGCCTTAAGGCGGGTTAAATCTCCTGCAGGGCAAAGAAGCTCGGGAATTTTAAAATTATCAGTCAAAGTACTCATAAATCCAAAGTCCTTGTTTTTGCAAACTGTTAATGGTCTTGTCCTGCTCGGCAGACGTCTTGTGGAAATAGAACTTGCCGTTTTTATCGGTTACAAAATAGAAGTAACCATCCTTATTAGCAGGGTAAAGCGCGGCGTTAATAGCGCTAATGCTTGGGGAACAAAGGGGTCCCGGGGGAAGCCCTTTAATTTTGTATGTATCATATCGGCCATCATCGCTTCTAAAGGAGCCACCGTAGTAGCAGGTAGGTGAGGAGCCAAGGGTGGTGAAATCACTGCTTTTAAGGCGGTTATAAAAAACAGCCGCAACATTCGACATTTCACCGTTTGCCTGACCCGATTCCATTTGAACAATAGAAGCCATTGTTAAAATTTCGTTAATGGTGTAGCCCATTTCATCGGCGCGCTTCATCATTTTATCGGTGATGCGTTTTTCGGTTTCCTCAACCATTTTTTGCACCGCAAGCTTGGCGCAGGCCTTAGAGTCATAAGAGTAAAAATCGTAGGTTTCGGGGAACAAATAACCCTCAAGCTCATAGTAGGCTTTACCAACATTAACGCTCTTTAAAAGCTCGGAGTCCAGCTCATAAGCATTTAAAGCATCAATAAAATCGGCCTTTTTACACACCCCTGCCTTTTCAAGCAGAGTAGCAATACCGGGAATAGTAACCTTTTCACCGTTAACATTCTTGGTGTAGTCGTTAATTCCTGTGCCTTCGGGTATAGTTACGGTAACCGTTTCGGCCTTTGCGCCTTCATTAAGGAGCATTTGAGCCAAATCCTCATAGGCGCACTCATCATTATTAAAGGTATAAAGACCATATTTATACTGTCCATCATAACCCTTAAGTTTTGTATAAATTCTAAAAACAAAGGCCGAGTTAATGGCATTGGCATCTTTAAGCTGCTGTGCAATTTGTGAGGTGGAGGCGCCGGGCTTAACATCAATAACGCAGGACTGCCCGCGACCGATGCCAAGACCTAAATATTCAGCACCAATAAGGAAAACCGAGCCTGCAAGAAGGGTGGAAACAAGTATGATAGAAACAACCCAAATTATCGATTTAGCGGTATTTTTTGCTTTCTTTTTACGCTTTTTGCTATCCTGCTTTGGTGGTTCATAGGACACTTCGCTTATACTAAAACCCTCGCCAATTACAAAATCATCGGAAAAAGCTTTTTGAACTTCGCTTTCATTTTCAATGGGCTTGTTATTTTCGCTCACAAATAACCCTCCTTATTCTTTAATCATAATTGCTTTTTTGTTTTTACAGCTCTCGGACTTGCTGCCTGTAATGGCGGTAAGCAGTTCAAAGGCAAAGTCAAAGGCGGCACCTGCACCGCAGGCGGTAATAATGTTGCCATCCCTTACAACCTGTGCCTTTATGGTGTTCGCACCATAAAGCTGCTCCTCAAAGCCCATATAACAGGTGGCTTCTTTATTTTTTAGAAGCCCCATATGGCCGAGAATTGAGGGGGCGGCGCAAATAGCGCCGATTATAACCGAATTGTCATTTGCCCAGTTTATAAATTCCTTAACCTTTTCACTTTTTTCAAGGTTAAGTGTTCCGGGCATTCCGCCGGGTAGAATAACCGCCTGGCAGGTTTCATCCGGCATAACCTCGCAGGCTAAAACATCAGCCACCACAGGAACACCGTGAGAGCTTGTAACAACCTGTCCTGTAACACCAACGGTTGCAACCTCCAGTTCCCCTCGGCGCAAAATATCAATAGGAACAATTGCCTCGGTTTCTTCAAAACCTTCGGCAAGAAAAACATAAACCATTTAAAAAACCTCGCAAATTAAAAAACAGATAAAACTTCCTTTAAAACATCCGCGGCAATGTCCTCAATGCTTCTGGGCTCGCCATTTTCTGAGCAGGGGATAATGGTCCAGCCGGAATGCTTTGCTGTGAAAACAGCGGCCTCGCGGCAGCGGGCAAGATACTCCTTGTCCTTTTCGTGAATATCCTTTTTGTTGTCATCACCAAGATATCTGCCTGTTAAAAGCTTTTGTGAAACTTCAATGGGCATATCAAGAAAAATCACCTTATCGGGTGCGGGAATTCCAATTTTGTTATATTCAAAATCATAAAGCCAGTTAAGGAAAGTTTCCCACTGCTCTTTTGGCAGTTTTGAGGTTTGGTGAACGGCGTTTGAGGTAACATAGCGCCCTGCAACAACCGTTCCACCGTTATTATAAAAATTGCCCCAGTCGGTTTTAAAGGAGGCAAAGCGGTCAACAGCATAAAAGGTTGATGCGGCGTAGGCGTTAACATCGTTTGGCTTTGTGCCGAAATCACCGTTTAAGTACATTTTTATAAGGGCGCTTGAATCGCTGTCGTAAGCAGGGAAGGAAACGGTGCGACAGTCAATACCACTTTTTTTAAGGTTTTCGGGAAGTAGCTCAAGCTGTGTAGATTTTCCGCTTCCGTCAAGACCTTCAATTACAATTAACTTTCCCATTTTGCTTATTTTTTCTCCTTGAGTGTGCTGATAAGCTCTAAAACCTCTTTGCGCTTGCCACAGGTCATTTTACCCTCAGGGCAGGGGCCGTTAACACAGGAGGGACCTGCGTTTTTAAAGAGGTTCGGTGCAACCTCAAAAACAAGAGCCAGCATTTGGTTGGCAACCTCTCTGATTTCCCACTGTGCGCGGTTGCAGCAACGGTGGTGGAAGAAGTTCATAAGGCTTCTTGCATTCATGGTCATAATCATTTTGGTTTCACAGGCATTTGGTAAAACAAAACGGGCATCCTCAATAGCCTTTTTTTCGGCGGCTCTTGTTGCGGCCTTTTCATCCATACCGTCAGCCAGCATTTGTGCCTTGTGCTTTGCACTTAAAATATCGGCAAGAGCGTTATACTTTTTAAGGTCATCGGCCATAGCCTCGTTAAAAATTTTAAGTGCCTCAGGCTCAGCGGCAATTTCAGGGGGAGTAACAAACTGAAAATCGTGTTCGGCAACATAACGCTGACTTTGAACCGAGAAGGATGCCATTCTGTGCCTTGTAATTTGGGCGAGAAGCGCACGGGAAACACCCTCAATACCAAAGGTAAAGGAGGCGTGCTCAATTGGGCTTTCGTGACCGATTTCGGCAAGCATTTCAACAAAGGATGCAGTTTTTTCATCGGTAAGACCGTTTCTTACATCATCAATGCTTGCAGGTGAATAGCAAAGCTTAGCGGCACTTGCAACGGTGCGCTCGGGGTCGGGAGTATGTGCTAAGAGTGTTACTTTAGGCATAATGATTCTCCTAAAAAATATATATTTATTTTATTATACCAAATAACCTTATATCTGGCAATTAAAATTTTAATAAAAATTTTTAAAAAAATATCGAAAAAGGGCTTTTTTAGTCGGACAAAATGTGGTACAATATAGAAAAGCATATTTTTGGGAGGAAAATTATGGCAAGCATTGATTTTACACACACCCCTTACGGCGAGCTGGCAATTATCTCCATGCGCGGCTGTGAGGACATTTCATCCAAGGTCGATTACTATCTCACCCAGTGGCGTGATGCGGCTGAGGGTCAGTCCTACGTTGTAAACGCAAACTGTCCTCGTTTCGGCACAGGTGAGGCAAAGGGTGTTTTAAACCACAGCGCACGCGGTCTTGACGCTTACATTATTTGCGACTGCTTCAACTATTCGGTTGAATACAAAATGTATGGTAGAAGCGTTCCTATGAGTCCTGATGACCATTTTCAGGATTTAAAGCGTGTTATTGCAGCACTTGGCGGCAAGGCAAGAAGAATTACCGTTATTATGCCTATGCTTTACGAAGGCAGACAGCATAGAAGAACATCAAGAGAATCGCTTGACTGTGCAATGGCACTGCAGGAACTCGTTGCAATGGGTGTTAAGAACATTATCACCTTCGATGCTCACGACCCCCGCGTTCAAAACGCAATTCCCCTTGATGGTTTTGATAATGTTCAGGCAACCTATCAAATGATTAAGGCTTTACTTAAGAACTATAGCGACATTGAGCTCGACCCCAAAAAGGCCATGATTGTGTCTCCTGATGAAGGCGGTATGGGCAGATGTATTTACTATTCATCCGTTTTAGGTCTGCCTCTTGGTATGTTCTACAAGCGCCGCAACTATTCAATTATTGTTAACGGCAAAAACCCTATTGAAGCACACGAATTTTTAGGTGATGAGGTTAAGGGTAAGGATTTAATCCTTGTTGATGATATGATTTCTTCGGGCGAGTCAATGCTGGATATAGCCGCAAGACTCAAAGAAAAGGGCGCAAAGCGTATCTTTATTTTCGCCACCTTCGGTCTTTTTGTTGAGGGCTTCGAGAAATTCGATGAGTACTATAAAAACGGTTACATTGATAAGATTTTCACCACAAACCTAATCTATAATCCTCCCGAGCTTTTAGAAAAAGAGTGGTACTGCAACGTTAATATGGCAAAGTACATCGCTCTGCTCATTGACACCCTTAACTGCGACAACTCCATCAGCAACCTTCTTAACCCCATTGATAGAATTAAGAACATTGTTGCAAAATACAAAGAGAGTAAATAAGAAAAAACAAAAACTCCCACTGTGAAAACAGTGGGGGTTTTGTTTTTTTATAATGATTATAAATCTTTTTCGTGAAGAATAACGCCATCAGTTTTAAGTTTATCTTGGAGCGCTTTAATATCAAGGCTGCTAAAGTCATCACTCATTGCGGCGGCGGTACCTGCCGCCTGACCTGTAACGGCGCAGCAGGGGATAACCCTCATAACATCCCAAAGGCTCTCGGAAACCGAGGTGCATCTGCCTGCAACTATAAGGTTTTTAATATCCTTTGAGTAAAGTGTTCTAAAGGGAACCTCGTAAACAGGGCCGCGCTTGCGCCAGTCGGAAACCATACCTATAGAATCATCAAAATAGGTATGCTGTTCATCAGTGCCAAGCACATATTCGCCAACAATTTTCCTTGTCATTCTTATTTGAGGCGTGGTGGCAATTGTAGTAGGAACTGCCGTTTTGTCCTCCTTGCGCTTTTTCTTAATATCATTAAGGGTTGAAGCGTGGGAGGCAATGGTCATTTTAGAAAGCTCGGCTCCGTCAAGACCTGTAAAACGCTCGTTAATAAGGGGCGTGATTTTATTATCCTCTGTTTGCTCCTCATCGGGGATATCGCAGCAACCAAGGGGGTTAAGCTGATAACCATCTTTGCCGTAGGAATAATACCAGGCGGCAAGAATATTGCCCTGCTTAAATGTAGTGGTGGGGGCGCAGGCAAAATTTGCAATATCGCAGTCACCTGTGGCATCCACAACGCTGGTCGCCTTAATTGCCTGTCTGCCTGATTTATTTTCAATAATAACGGCATTAATCTTGTCGCTTTCAAGGTGTGTGCCAACGGCATATGTGCCATACAAAATGTTAACGCCTGCTCTAATTAACTCCTGCTCGGCAAGAATTGCAAAAAGGGATGGGTTAAAACGTACGGAAAAGCGCTTATCCCTATTTGTGCGCCTTGATTTATCATCACTGTCAAGCCAGTTATCGGGATAATCGGCCTCGGCGCCCATTGAAATAGAAAGCCTTAAAAGCTCCTCAGCAATGCCAAAGGAAACCTGATTACCCTCGCCATCGCAAAGGGGCAGGTAGATTACCACAAGCCCTGCCGTTGCAAGACCGCCCAGCATAAACTGTTTTTCCAGAAGTGTAACCTTTTTGCCCTGTCTTGCAGCGGCTAAAGCGGCCGAAATTCCGGCAACACCGCCACCGCAAACCAGCACATCACATTCCTGTGTAATTTTTGTTTCAATGAATTCTTTAATCAAAATATTTAACCTCGGAAATTAAATTATTGGTTTGTTGTTGTGCTGTCGCTTGAGTAAACCTCTCCGCCGGCTAAATCCTCGCCGGTGTAGGTGTTGATATACATAACAATTTTGGAATCAACGTTGGTCTTTTTACCAATTTCAGGCTCGGTGCCTATAATTGAGAGGGGTTTTGCGTTCTGGTCCCAACGGTCTATAATTTCAATGTTGTTAAAGTTAAAGCCGGCCTTTAAAAGCAGAATAATGGCTTCATCCTCGCGCATATTCTTAACATTTGGAATGGCAATTTCCTGTGGGCCAAGGCTAACAACCACTTCAATTTCAACGGTATCCTTAAAGGTTGTGCCTTCAGGAATATTTTGAGAAATTATAGTGCCGCGGGGAATCTTATCATCATATTTCTTGCTGGTAACAATAAACTTAAAGTTTTCATACTGTTCAGATGATAAAAGCTCGGCAAGGGAAACGCGTACAAGGTTTGGAACGGTTTGAATTTTATCAACCGAAACATAGCTTGTTACAAGCTCACCCGGCTTGTAAACATCGGGAACAGAGTTCTCCGAATTACCGGTTGAAACGCTGTTTGTGCCAAATAGGCTGTCACCAAAAAGGGTGAAAACTAAAACAAGGGAAACAACAAGGAAAACACAGGCGGTTGCAACCGATGCGATAATTGCATACCTATTGCCCTTGCTCATCTTTTTCTTTGTCTTTTTGCCCGATTTAGGGGTTTTACCCGCCGCATTTGTGGTAGCGGGAACACCCTGTAAAAATTCTGATTTGAAAATTTCCATATCGGCGGTTCGGTCATCACAGTAAATCTGCAAAGCATTTGCAAGCGCCATTAAAACGCTCTTTGGCAGCTGCTGTGCAATTTTTGCGGGAACCGACATATTATCCGCTTCAATTCTTGTGGTGGCTTCAGGCGGGTTTGTGCCTATAAGCACGCGGAAAACGGTTGCGGCAATGGCATAAACGTCGGTCCAACTACCAATTTCGCCAACGCCCTCTAAACCATATTGCTCAGGTGCGGCAAAGCCATGGAAAAGCTGTGCTTCAATGGAAGAATCTGTCTTTCTCAAATTCTTAATGGAAAGGCCTGTAAGGCGGAGCTTACCATCTCTGCAAACAAGAATTGTTTCGGGGGAAATGCCGCCGTGAATAATGCCTGCTGAATGAAGCAAAGAAACAGTTGTGAAAAGAGGCAGGAAAAGGGGACGTACCTGTTCAAAGGAGAGGGTGCCACCGTTTCTAAGAAGAAAATCACGAAGAGTAATGGAGGAAGCGGGTGCCTTGCTAACGGCATAGGCTGTGCCGCCGTGCTCAAAAACAGCAACAACGGGAAGAAGAGCACCTGTGTCCTCAAGGCTTGCAACCTTGCGGTTTAATTCCATAAATGCTAAAAGTCCTTCATTAAAGGCATAGGCGTTTTCCTCCTTGAAAGCAACACTGCCATCCCTCTTGCGGGAAGCAATGCCAAGGGGGAAGAATTCGCGAATGTAAACAATGCAGTTGTGATAGTTATCCCAACCGATATAGTTAATTCCTTCGCCGTTTGCATCCAGCGCTTTACCAACTAAAAAGCGCTCCTCAATCCATAAGCCTGCTTTAAGTGTGCCTGTGGGATTTTTCTTTGAAGAATCGTAACCGCAAATGGGGCAAACTGCCTCTCCGCCGTTATCGTTCATACATCCAAGACAAAGTCTGTCAGCGTTTTGCATAAAGATTAATTCCTTTCAGCAATAAAAATTTAATTACCAATAATTAGTATAACATATTTGTCAACAACAAAAATGTAACCTTTATTTTTTAGTCCCTTCAAGGGGAATTAATTTTTTAAACACACAGGTGTGAAGGGGTGTAACAACGCGGTCCTCATGGAGGGAACCGAAATACCAGTGTTTAAAGGTGCAGTTCCTGCCAATTTCCTCAAAATAACCGTTAAGCTTGTTAACACGCTCAGCATTACCTGTTCTAAAGAGCATTGCACTTTTAACAAGGGAGGGCGGCTCGTGGGTTAAAATGTAATCAACCTCGCAGGCCTCCTCATCAAGCCGCTCGGCACCGTGCGCCATTTCCTGGGGGGAGGGGATTTCCTCACGCCACCAATAGCCCTGCTCAACACGCATATCCTTATCGGTGCTTTCGCCACCACCAAAGGTGAAAATTTTAACACCATCAAAATTAAAAATTTGACCGCGCATGAGGTGCAAAAGATTTCCCTTAATGCGGTGCACCATTCCACCCTTAAAATAGGTGGTGCGGCATTTGTTTATAAGGTCATAGTTATCGTGGGTGCCATCTAAAAAGGCAACGGTGAATTTCCTTGTGGCAAGGTAATCAATAATCTTTTGTTCCTCGCTGCCACCGTTCCAAAGATAGCCGAAATCACCGCAAACAATAAGAATATCGCCCGCTTTTAACTTGTACCATTCCTTGTCATAAAGGCGTTCAATGGCACCGTGCATATCACCTGTGACATAAATCATAAATTATTCACCCGAAATTTGAATTTTGGCTTTATTTTTGAAAAGAAAAATGTTATGATATTATTATAGTTAATATTATACTACACTTTTGGAGAGATTTCTATGAGAAAATGCATTTTTCCCATAATTTTAATATTTTTTATAATTTTTGGAACGTTTTTTTCCATTCCCGCCTCTGCTTATCAGATTTCGGGCTTCGAGGTTAATGCCAAAGCGGCTGTTCTCATAAGTCTTGATACAGGCGAGGTTATCTATTCTAAAAACACCACCGATAAGGTTTACCCCGCTTCGCTAATGAAACTGCTCAGTGCAGTTTTAATCATCGAGCACTCAAGCGATTTGGATGCTGAGAAAATCACCATGACCAAGCAGGCTATGTATGATATTATGGGCACAGGTGCCGCAGTTAATAACCTAAAGGTTGGTGAACAGCTCACCGCACGCCAGGCGCTTGCCTGCCTTATGATTTCTTCGGGTGGTGACACCGCTATTGCCGTTGCCTATCATTATGGCGGTAGCATTCAGGGATATATGGATATGGTAAATGCCAAGGCACAGGAAATTGGAATGAAAAATTCCCACTTTGGCAACCCTGTGGGCCTTCACGATGAGGAGACCTACACAACCGTTGACGACCTTGTTGTACTTGCAAAATATGCCCTTAAATACCCCGAAATAACCGAGCTTGCAAAAAAATCCCGCCACACAATTGAAGCAACCGAGATGTCGGATGAGCGCATTTTATGTACCACAAACTTCCTTGTTGACCCCAATACTGCTTATTATTACGCCTATGCAAACGGTCTTAAAACCGGTTTTACCGATGAAGCAGGCCGTTGCCTTATAAGCACTGCGAAATATAACGGCTATTCCTATTTAAGCGTTTTGGTAGGCTGTAAGGAGGTAAACGGTGTTCGAACCGAATTTACCGAAGCGGCAAACCTTTTCCGTTGGGCATTTAATAATTTTAAGTATACAACGGTTGTAAACTGTGAAGCACCTGTGTGTGAAATGTCTGTAAGGCTATCAAGGGATACCGACTTCGTTTCCCTTTATGCTAAGGAGCCGCTTAATTCCATTTTCCCAAAGGATGCCGATTTATCAACGGTAAAAATTGTTGAAAAGCTGGATTATGAAAGCATTGATGCTCCTGTTAAAAAGGGAACGGTGCTGGGACATGCAGAGATTATTTATGCCGAGCAGGTTATCGGCAGGGTAGAACTGGTTGCGGGAAACGATGTTGAGGCAAGCGGAATGCTTGTTTTTGGCGATAAGGTGATGAAATTCTTTAAATCACCATTTTTCATTACGATAGTTTGCATTATTGTAGGTGCTATTTTCGCATTTATTATTGCTGTTATTTACCTTAACCGAAACAGAACAAAAAAGCGCAAGGTGAGATATATTCCTTATAATAAGGACAAAAAATAAAAATAAGAGGCTCGCGCCTCTTATTTTTTTATTTCTTTAAACCGATTTTGTTGTAAATAACATCGGCAACATTTTGTGCAACGCTGTTTGCAAGACCTTCATCAAGTGCTTCAACCATAACGCGGATAAGGGGCTCGGTGCCGGAAGGGCGAACTACCAGGCGGCCTACATCGCCAAGAGTTTTGGTGGCGTTATCCATAGCTTCCTTAATTTCGTCGTCGGTGTAGAAAAGGCGTTTACCCTCGTTTGTAACCTTAAGATTAATCATTGTTTGGGGATACCTTGTCATAACGCTGGCAAGCTCAGATAACTTCTTGCCACTTCGGGCTAAAAGGGATAGAAGCTGGGCGGCAGTTAACTGTCCATCGCCTGTTGTGGCAAATTCACGGAAGATAACGTGGCCCGACTGCTCGCCGCCTAAGGAATAGCCCTCTAAAAGCATTTCCTCAAGAACATAGCGGTCGCCAACCTTGGTTGCAATAAATCCAATATCGTTTGCTTCGCAGAATTTCTTGAAGCCCAGGTTTGTCATAATTGTGCCAACAACGGTGTTGTGGTTTAATGTTCCGCGCTTTTTCATATCAAGTGCGCAAATGGCCATAATCATATCGCCGTCAACAACATTGCCCTTTTCATCAACACAAAGGCAACGGTCAGCATCGCCATCAAAGGCAACGCCGCAGTCAAAGCCGTTTTTAACAACAAACTCAGCAAGAGCTTCAATGTGTGTTGAGCCGCACTTATCGTTAATGTTGGTGCCGTTGGGGCAGTCGTTCATAACAATAATTTCGGCGCCAAGCTCGCTAAACAGCTTTCTGGCCGTCACACTTGCCGAGCCATTGGCACAGTCAATAGCAACCTTTAAGCCCTTAAGGTCATTTAAAACGCTGCTCTTAATGTGAGCAATATAATCGTTAAGGCTTTCTCTGTCATAAGAGATTTTGCCAACATCACCGCCAATGGGGCGGGCAGTTGCGCGGTCACCCTCTAAAACAATGTCCTCAACACGCTCTTCAAGCATATCGGGCAGCTTAAAGCCATCGCCGCTAAATACCTTAATACCGTTAAATTCGCTGGGGTTATGGGATGCGGAAATCATAATGCCTGCATCAGCCTTATATTTTTCAATGATAATTGCAACGGCGGGGGTTGAAACAACGCCTAAATTAACAACGTTTGCGCCAACTGAACAAAGGCCGGCAGAAACGGCGTTTATAAGCATATCAGAGGAGGTTCGTGTGTCGGAGCCTACAACAACAAAGGGCTTTTTCTTATGGCTTTCAACCAAAACTGTGCCGACTGCGCGGCCGATTTCAAGGGCTCTTGTGCAGGTGAGTTCGGTGTTTGCAATACCGCGAACACCATCGGTTCCAAAAAGTCTTCCCATTAAAAATTCCTTCTTTCTTAATTTTTGCGGGAATTAAAATTTTTCAACAATCTTTCCGCCTGTTTTGAAAATTGAGTTAGCGGGAACAACACCGCGAACCGATGACAGGGGATAGATGTTAGAATTTTTACCGATAACCGTACCGGGGTTTAAAACGCTGTTGCAACCAACCTCAACACAGTCTCCAAGCATTGCGCCAAATTTTTTAAGGCCGGTTTCAATAACCTCATCGCCGCATTTAACCTTAACTAAGGTTTTATCGCTTTTAACATTAGAGGTAATAGAGCCTGCACCCATATGTGAGCGATGGCCGAGAACAGAGTCGCCAACATAGTTAAAATGGGGAACCTGAACATTATCAAATAAAATAGCGTTTTTAAATTCGCAGGAGTTTCCTGCAACGCAGTTTTTACCGATAATAACATTGCCGCGGATAAATGCGCCTGTTCTTAGCTCTGCGCCATCGCAAATAATTGCAGGGCCGTTAAGGGTGGCATTTGCTGCTACCTTTGCTGTTTTGGCAACATAAACATTGCCGTTTACAATGTCAAATTCATCAGGGGAGAGGGTTTTGCAAAGCTCAACAATAAATTCACCAATATGGGGTAAAATTTCCCAAGGATAGGTGTATTTTTGGAGTAGCGGTTTTGCAATTGTGTGGTCTAAATCGTAAAGGTTAGTAATTTCTGCGCATTTCATATCTAATGCGCCTCCTTTCGCAATTGTTTATTTTATCACCTTTTTTGCTATATGTCAATAAAATTCCCGCGAATGTATAAATCATTCGCGGGTTTTAAAATTTACATTATAGCGCAAAGAATAAGCATTTCCTTAATTCTTTCATAAATGCTGTCAAGGTCACTGATGGGTAAAGGGTTTTGGCCAAGCCCTATTTCAACCGTAAAAGCGGGGCGCTCAAATTCCTTAATAAACCAGTCTTTAAACCCGCCGCCCGTTGCAATAGGGGATGGAACATCAAGGGCATATCCGCTGGAGGCCGCCATAATTTGTGCCATTTTTTTGGAGCGCTTTGGCATTTTATCCCCAAAAGACCAATAAATAACCTCACCCTGGGAATGAAAGGCAACGGCGTGGCGGATTTCGGTGGAACGGCAAAGGGAGCAAAGGGCAATGGTTTCGGGCTCGCTTTCAGGTGAATAACCGCCGAAACGGGTAGAAGCGGGTCCCAAAATTCCAAGTGCAACCTCTCTTTCCTTAAGCTCCTTCCAACCGGCGCTGAAATTATGGTTAATGTCAACCCCGCGGGCGTTTGCATTCCATTTTGTGTAGTTTCCGCCGCAAAGGGAGCGAATGTGCTCCTTTAAATAACCGCAGCCCATTTCACCGTGAAGGGAGATTTCACAGCCGTCAGGGTTTATCAGCGGCAAAATAAGCAGCTCCCTGTTTTCCATTGCACTTCGCACATTTATTCCGCAAAAATCGCTGTTTTGTACCAGTGCCTCGCATAGTTCCTCGATAAATTTAAGCAGAAGATTGCAGGTTATTCGCTCACTTCCGTGAAAGGCGGCGGCAAATAGAACTCGGTCCTTGCCGTTTCCGATTTTTATAAGCGGAATTTCTCTGCCAACACAGCTTTTGCCAATTGAGGAGGATTTTAAAAATGGATAACGCTTAAAAAGTAAAAAGATTTTTTGTTTGACATTGATATAGTCGTAGTCTATACTGTTAATAATGGCTTCCATTCTTAAATTCTCCTTTGATTTCATATATTAAAATCTATGTTTTGTGGGGGTAAAATATAATGAATTTAGAAGAAAAGACACTTGAAAAAAACACCCTTTTTTCAGGGCGCATCATAAATCTGCGAAGGGACACAGCTCTGCTTCCAAACGGTGCTACCGCAACAAGAGAGGTTGTTGAGCACCCCGGCGGCGTTTGCGTTGCGGCGCTGGATGATAACGAAAATCTTTTAATGGTAAAACAGTTTCGTTATCCTTATATGGAGGTTATTTTAGAGGTCCCCGCCGGAAAGCGGGATAAGGGCGGGGAAGACCCCCTTACTTGCGGTAAGCGCGAGCTTAAGGAGGAAACAGGGGCAACAGCCGAGCATTATGTGCCTCTCGGTGAGCTTTATCCCTCTCCCGGTTACTGCGATGAAATTATCCACCTTTTTGCCGCAAAAGGGCTAACCTTTGGAGAGACCTGCCCCGATGAGGATGAATTTGTAGCAGTGGAAAAAATTCCCCTTGAAACTGCTGTTCAAATGGTTTTAAACGGCGAAATTAAGGATGCTAAAACACAAGTTTGCATTTTAAAGCTTAAAGCATTAAAGGAAAGAGGTTTATTCTAAATGAAAATTATAACTCTTGGCACAAGCCACGGCGCATGTGAGAAAAATCGTTTTTGCTCGGGAACTTTACTTATTACAAACGGTGCTGCTTATCTTTTTGACTGTGGCGGTGCAGTGGAGGGTACAATGACAAATCTGGATATTCCCACTCACATTATTAAAGCAACCTTTATTTCCCATATGCACGAGGACCACGTTGGCACACTTTCTTCAATTGCAAAGAAGTTTGCGATTTACCACAATTCTTTTAAAACCAAATTCTTTCTACCCGAGGAAAATGGGGTGGAAGGTTTTAAAAATTGGCTTAAAACCATTCATATTCCCTTAAACGATGCTCTTTCCTTTGCCACTGTTTTAGAAGGAAAGGTTTACGAGGATGAAAATATAAGCGTTTGCGCCATTCCAACAATGCATATTGCAGGTGTTCCTACCTTTGCTTATGAGGTTGAGTGCGAGGGCAAAAAAATTATTTACACAGGGGATTTAACCAACGACTTCATCGATTTCCCCAAAGTTGCTTTTGAGGAAAATTTTGATTTAATTATAAGCGAATTTACCCATTGCAGCATAGAAACTATGCTTAACGTGGTTGGTCAAAGCAAGACTAAAAAGGTGATTTTTACCCACATTTATCCTCACGATGAAGCCCCCGTTTTAGAAGCAACCAAAAAGATGCCCTTTGATGTTACCTTTGCAAAGGATGGACAAGAATTCAATATATAAAAAGAGCCTTGATGCATTGGCATCAAGGCCTTTTTATTAGAAATTATAAACTTTTCTTGCGTTTTCGCTTAAAATCTTTTTGTTATCCTCTTCGCTTAAATTAAGGCCCAAAAAGGTGTCAAGCTCCGCTTTTGGGGACCACATAGGATAATCGGTGCCGAAAAGCACGCGGTCGGGTGTATAACGTTCAATAATCCGTTTGGCCGTTTCCTTTTCTAAATAGGGGAAGCTTGAAGAACAGTCAACGTAAAAGTTTTTAAAGTTGCACAGCTTATGTGAGGCCTCATCCCAAATTGACCAGCCGCCGAAATGGGCGCCAACAATAACCAAATCGGTGTAGATTTGCAAAATCGGAACCAGGCGGTTAGGGTTTGAATAATCGTAACGATAATCTCCCGTGTGCATTAAAATGGGGAGCTTATGCTTTTCGCAAAGCTCATAAATTTTAAGACAGCGGTAATCATCAATTTTAAACTGCTGAATGTCAGGGTGAAGCTTAACGCCGTGAAGCTCCAGCTCAATTAAATGAGCAACATCGCCCTCCTGGTCCTCACTGTCGGGGTGGAGGGTGCCTAGGCCCGTAAATTTTCCGCCGCTCTTTTCTACCTCTTCGGCGATAAAGTTGTTTATACTTTTAACCTGCTTCGGTGTTGTGGCAACCGACTGAACAATAAAATGGTCAATACCAGCTTCACTGCCAAGTTTTAAAAGATTTTCGGTTGTGCCGCTACCTACCGAATGCTCGCCATAAAAGGTATCGGTGCCGTTAACCGCTTTGGATGCGATTTTTTCGGGGTAAATGTGGCAGTGGGAATCGGTAACAAAATATTTATCCTTTATCACTTTATTTCACCGGACTTTATCTTCTGGGCTGCTTCCTCGCGCATTTTGTATTTTAAAATTTTACCTGCGGCGTTCATGGGGAAGCTGTCTACAAAATCAATGTAGCGGGGAACCTTGTGGCGTGCCATATTAGCAAGAATGATGCTTTTAACCTCATCGGCAGTCATTTGTTCTCCCTCTTTAAGAATAATGCAGGCCATAATTTCCTCGCCATAGCGCTCATCGGGAACGCCGATAACCTGAACATCGCTTACCTTATCAATAGTGTAGATAAACTCCTCAATTTCCTTCGGATAAATGTTCTCTCCGCCGCGGATAATCATATCCTTAAGGCGGCCTGTAATGCGGTAGTTTCCGTCATCATCGCGGCAGGCAAGGTCGCCTGTGTGGAGCCAGCCGTCCTTGTCAATTGCTTCGGCAGTGGCCTTGGGCATTTTATAGTAGCCCTTCATAATGTTATAGCCGCGGGCAACGAATTCGCCGTTAACGCCGTTTTCGCAGTCTTCGCCCGTTTCGGGGTTAATGATTTTACATTCAACATTTGCAAAGGCACTGCCAACGGTTTCTGTGCGAACGGTAAGGGAATCGTAATAGCTGCTCATGGTGCAGCCGGGGGAAGCCTCTGTCTGACCGTAAACCGAAACGATTTCCTTCATATTCATAACTTCCGTTGCCTTTTTCATAAGGTCGGCAGGGCAGTTAGCACCTGCCATAATGCCAACCCGCATATATGAAAAATCGGTCTTTTCAAAATCGGGGTGCTGCATCATAGCAATAAACATTGTGGGAACGCCGTTGAAGGCGGTAATATGCTCGTTATGAACGCAGGAAAGGGCAGGACCCGGGGAGAAATAGGGCAGGGGATACATTGTTGTTCCGTGGGTCATGCTGGCGGTCATAGAAAGCACCATACCAAAGCAGTGGAACATAGGCACCTGAATCATCATTCTGTCAGCCGTTGATAAATCCATATGGTCGCCGATATATTTTCCGTTGTTAACAACGTTATAGTGGGTCAGCATTACGCCTTTAGGGAAGCCCGTTGTGCCGGAGGTGTACTGCATATTGCAAACATCATCCTTATCAACGGCGGCTGCCATTCGATAAACCTCATTAAGGGGGGTCTGATTTGCAAATTCCAATGCCTCATTCCAGGTAAGGCAGCCCTTTTGGCTAAAGCCAACGGTTATAACATTGCGCAAAAAGGGAAGTTTTCTTGAATGAAGCTGCTTGCCCTGCTTTAATGTTTCAAGTTCGGGGCAAAGTTTAGCAATAATTTCGCCATAGCTTGTTTCCTTGGTGCCCTCGGTCATAACAAGGGTGTGAGTATCAGACTGCTTTAAAAGATACTCCGCCTCGTGAATTTTATAGGCGGTGTTAACCGTAACAAAAACGGCGCCGATTTTTGCCGCCGCCCAAAACGCAATGTACCACTGGGGAACATTAGATGCCCAAACGGCAACCTTGGAGCCCGCCTTAACACCTAAAGAAATAAGGGTTCGGGCAAAGGTGTCAACATCATCTCTGAACTCACTGTAGGTTCTTGTGTAATCAAGGGTGGTGTATTTAAAGGCATATTGGTCGGGAAATTCCTCAACCATTTTATCCAGCACGTGACCAAAGGTGTAATCAATAAGCAAATCCTTTTCCCAAACATATTTTCCTGTGTGGGCGCGGTTGTAATAAAGCACCTTTTCGTTTTTCGAGGTGTCGCCAAACTGCTTAATAAAATTAACGAAATGGGAGAAAATGATTTCCATATTATCAATTTCCTCGCACCATTCCGGGTTCCAAACAAGGGAAACAAAGCCATCAAAATTTACCGAGCGCAGGGCTAGCATCATTTCCTTAACAGGCAGTTTTCCTTCGCCCGCAAGGCAATAACTTATTTCCTCACCGTTTTTCTCGGCATCGCTGAAATGAACGTGGCGAACATAGGCGCCAAGGTTTTTAATAACGGTGTCGGGGTCCTCGCCAAATTCAAAGAAGGCGGCAGATAAATTCCAAAGAGCGCCCAAATAGTCGCTTGCAAAGCGCTCAAGCATATCGCGCAGAGCCTTTGTGTCGGCAAAAAGGCCCGAGGTTTCAATTAAAATTGTGATTTTAGCTTCCTCTGCCAAGTTAATAACATCGCCCAAAACCCTGTAAACCTGTTCGGTGGCATTTTCATCGCCAAGAGAAGCGGTGGCTTTAACGCGAATGCAGGGGATTTTGAGATTTTTTGCAATATTTAAGCAGGTGGAAATTTCCTCCTTAAACTGCTTTTCCGATGCCTTATCGGCAATGTTGGAAACGGTATCAATGCAGGGAATCTGCAGTTTCTTTTCATAAAGATGCCTTACGGTTGCGGCGGCGGTGTAATCGTGGAACGCTCCGTTTTTGTCGGTGAAAAGGCGGTTGTAAACATTGTGAAGCTCTATGCCGTCAAAGCGCAGGTCTGCGGCAATGTTACAAAAATCCTCAAAAGAACCCTCGTGCCAACCCTTTGTAGAAAAAGAGAGTTTCATTTTTATGCCTCCTCGTAAACAATCTTGTTAACGGCGTTAATGTAAGCCTTAATGCTGGCTCCGATGATATCAGTGGAAATACCGTTACCTGAATAAAGCTTGCCGTTTGAGCGGAGCTTTACAATGGCGCTGCCAAGTGCCTGGCGGCCTTCGGTTACCGACTGAATCTGGAAATCATCAAGCTCATAGTGGGCGCCGATAATGCTTTCAATGGCTAAAAAGGCGGCGTTAACAGGGCCATCGCCAATCTGAACGCCCTGAATGTTCTCCCCATTTTTAGAAAGGGTAATCTGGGCGCTTGATGAAATAATATTTCCGCTTGTTATAACGTAATTTTCCAGCTTATATGTTTCGGGAACCTGCAGGGCAACGGTGGCGATAATGGCATCAAGCTCCTTTGCGCCAACGTTTTTCTTTTCGGCAACACGGCGGAATTCCTCGTAAACCTTGGCGCAGTCCTCTTCGGATAAATCGTAGCCAAGCTTTACAGCGGCGGCAAAAACAGCCTCCTCGGTGTCATTTTTGTCAAGGCGGAACTCCTCATATTCTACAGAAATTCCTGCAGCGGCGGTGTCGGTTTTAGCGTTATCGCTAATGCGGGCAATCTGCTTTACAATTCTGTGAAGCTCGGTTTGCTTAATGTCGGCGGTAAAGCCATAATCATTGCCGCAGTTTTTAATCATATCGCTGAAGGCTTCAAGGTCAACTCCGTTTGAGCCGATGTCGGTTTTTACAAAGTCAACACCGCGTCTGACGCTTAAAATTGCCTGAGCCACAGCAAAAGAGCATTTATTCTCGCAGGAAACACCTACGGGAACGCTGAAGGAATTTGCAATTTCGGAAACAAAGTCTGCGAAATCATCGGGCATTTTTGTTCCTGCGCTGTCGCAAATGCAAAGACTATCCGCCCCAGCGCTGACTGCCGTTTTTAAAGCCTCTTTTAAAAATGCGGCCTCGGCGCGGGTGGCATCAACTGCGCAAAATTCAACCCTTTTGCAAAGTTCTTTTGCCTTTTTAATGGTTGCCTCAATCCAACTGAGCATTGCGGGTGCCTTTTTGCGAGCGGAATATTCCATCAGCGCGGTGGAGAGGGGCAGTTCAATTCTGATGCAGGGATTTGCTGTGTTTTCAAGAGCCGCAGCGGCATTTTCAATGCTCTCCATTGTGTTGCCTGCACCAACACTTATAACACTGTTTTTAACAAAGGCTGAAACAGTGCGCACAAAAAGAATATCGGTGCGAGCATTCTTAATTTCAGGCAGCTCAATGGTGTCAACACATAGCTTTTCCAGCTGGCGGGCAATTTCTATTCTTTCCTTAAAGGAAAATGCGCCGTTTTCGCGAGCAAGTGTTGCATCATAAATTCCGATTTTCTTCATAATTTTATCACCTTTCAATAAAAAATCCCTTAAAGCAGTATATTCCTGCTTTAAGGGACGAAATAACATTTTCGCGGTACCACCCTAATTACCATTAAGATAATGGTCACTCTACAAGGCTCCAACAAGCCTTTTGCCATGGTAACGGGGCAAGCCGTAACTGCTTAAACTGTATTTCGGCAGTTCTGCTCCGGAGAGAGACTTTTCCGCGCCCGCCGCACTGCCTTACACCAACCGACAGCTCTCTATGCCGACTTTAAACGGGAAAATAATTCCATCATCGCATTTGAAAAAGAAAAATTTTAAGTTATTATAACACAGCAAAAAAGCTTTGTCAACACTCTTTTTTACGAGGCAATTTATTTTTTTAATACTTTTTTGCACCAGGTGCGTTTGCCGCATTTGGGACATTTTAAGAAGCGGGTAGTTCCCATATGCATGGCATTAAGTGCCTGAGAATAAGTTGGCACTATTTCGTGACCGCAATTCTTGCACTTGTAAGCACCCACGCTAACTTCAAGCTTTAATGCATAAAAACAAGGGATTAAAAATACAACGCAAAGCCCAAGAATTGTAACAAGTTGCCATACTCCTTCGGGTATAACAAATGCGGCAATAGCGAGACCCGCAAACAAAGCAATCATACTTACAATCATAATTGCCCACATTGATTTCCAAATTATTTTATTTTTTTGCTCTAATTCTTTTGCCAAACCCAGCAAGAGTTCTTCGTTTTGTTGATTATTGTTTTCCATATTTATTTCCCCTCCACTTAATAATTCATTTACACTGATACCGAGAATATTACATAATTCCAGCATAATGGAAGTATCCGGCATTGCTCTGCCCGTTTCCCTTAATTAAAGATACAGTATGTAAGATTTGCCCTTTTTAGGGGGCAAATCGGTTGTTAGTGGGTTGTTTAATCAATCATTCCAACGAAACGGTAATAAATATCAACATAACATAACCGGCAATACCGCCAACGCTATCAACATTTGTAGCGGTGAAATTGATCTGACCTTCGTTTACGCAAGATTTAATATTTCCTGCGCTGTTACCGGCAATGCCGCCGATATAAGCCATAGC
>SVPI01000011.1 GCA_015065935.1 Oscillospiraceae bacterium | reverse complement strand
ATACGCGCAATTCAAATATAACAGAGGATTATTCTAATCATCAAATTCCAATATGTCGAACAGTACGGTTACGCACCTTTTCGCTTTTCTTTCCCCACTTTACGCACCGTTATACTGCTCTTTCGCAAAACAAAACCGTCCCTTTGGGGCGGTTTTTGTTTTGCGGCTAGACAGGAGGAGATTCGAACAAGGAGCGACGAGCGACTGCGATAAAATCCCTCCTTCTCCATCAAAACAAAGTCGGCACAGAGTATCCCGTTAAGATTATATGATAAGAAAACCTAACGGACAGTCGGGGACACTTGTCCTTACAAAATCAAAAAGGACTTGGAAATTCCAAGTCCTTTTTTTAATCTTATTAACCCTTTTTCATTCTTATGAGCATTACGCGGCACTGGCCTTCGTGGTTATTGATAAGCTCATATTCGCCAAAGTCAGCAGGAATGTTGGCAGCTTGGAGGAAATCGATGGTGGTTTCCTTTGATGGGTCGGATTTAGAACGGATTGTGATGTTCTGACCGATTTCAAGGGTGATAGCGTGGAGGTATTTGCCCTCGGTGCTGTACTCTGCCTTTTCTCTGAATGTGATTCTTTCAATGTGGAAGGGCATTTCAGGCAGCGATGAGAACTGCTCAATGAAATAATCAGGGGTCCACTTAATGACAGAGGGGCGTGCGCGCAGGTGGTCCTTAACCCAGCTTTCTCTTCTTGCTCTGTCAATGTTAAAACCGTGGCGAGCCTGAATGTTACTGGGCTTCGCGGTCATAGTTTTTGTGTTATCATCCCAGGTGTTACGACCGAAATCGTGCATAAAGAAGGAATATTCACAGGTGGTGGTATTAACATTGGTGTCCATTTCCAAAACCATCTGCCTGCCGCCGTGGCCGTGGGTTGTTCCCGGAGGAATTAAGAATAAATCGCCGGGGGCAGTTTCCCAAACCTTAACGTAGTTACGCCAATCGGGAATGTAATCCTTGTTTTCAGCTGCCTTAAAGCATTTTTCCTGCCATTCATCAAGATTAGCATCATCTTTAAAGCCCATAACTGTGGCTGCGTTTTCATAAGCCTCAACAATATAATAGGTTTCGTAACGACCGAATTGCTCATTAAATGTGCGGCGAACATATTCGGTTGAAGGATGGTTATGCTGAGGCATTGCGGTTCTTTCCATCGGAACATCGGGGTCCTCAAAATAACCGTCATCAAGAGCAACGAGAAGGGGCCACCACTTGGGTACCTCGGCATCCCAATATTTACCTACAAAACGGTCGCCGTGTTGCAAAAGGTTTACGGAAGGCAAACGGATTTGCTTTTTGCCGATATCAATAATCATATCAAGTTTAGGGCTGGCAATAGTGTTCCAAGCACTGTTTGAAAGGCCCGGAACATCCCAAAGCTGCTTAAAGCGATATGCACCCCAAGCGCCGGGCATAAAGATTTTAACCTGCTTAATGGGGTAATCAAGCACGCTGTTAATAATGGTGGAATACGCCTTTTTGGTAATGAGTGTAAGCTCATCGGGATTTACGGCCTCAACATAGAAATCCATATTATCAAGCATAAACCATTTCTGGTTGTCAATAAGATGGAAGTCAACATAGTAAAGTTCTTTCCAATAGTAGTTAGGGTCGGGCTCATCGAAACCAAAGGGAATGAGAGTGTTATCCCACAAATTCCACATAATTGGGTCCTTGGTCATATCAAAATAGAAGGTGTAGTCATAAGCATCAATAAGCTCTTTAACGCAGGCACCGGGTGCATAAACGATAACAAGCTCCTTTTCACCTTTTTTTGCCTTAAACTCGGCAAGCTCATTTTTTAAAGCGGCAACGGCATCCATATCCATAATATCCTGGATAAGACCGTCCTGATTTTCCCAACCAAGGCTGGGATCATACTCAATGTTGGGGCGTTTATACTCGCGAATGAAATCTTTATCGCGGAAAACGCGGTTGATATGGATTGTGCGAACCTTAATGCCCTCTTTTTCGGCGGCGGCAGTTATTGCAGGAATGATAGTTTTCCATTCAACGCAGTAGTTACCGTCAAAGCCCAAAAGGCAGCGGTCGCTCTTCTCAAAAACCTCTTTGCAAATAGAAATGATTTTATCATCGCTGACACCGGTTCCAACGAAAACATTATTGACGGTTTCTTCGCTAACCTTGATTTTGTTTTCGGCGTTCACGGCATACTCGTAAAGTTTATGCATCAAAAATTCCTCCCTTATGCATATTCTAACTAAAATATAACACCGCATGTTATCGCTTACAATACATTAAATCGCAATATTTTTATACTTTTTCGTACGGTTTTATTTTTCATTCCTTTAAAATAATGGGGTTTACATTTTTATTTTGTCTGATATAATAAAAATGTAAGAAAACTTAAAAGAGGTGTTTTTAGTGGAAAACATAAGCTCTGACAGCATAAATATTAAGCTTTCCCGCGTTGTTTACCGCAACAGAGTTCCCTCAACCTACACCTGGAACGGTCGCGAATTCAACGGCTTTTTATACTATGTTAAGGGCGGCCACGAATTTGATTTTGGAAACAAGACCGTTATAACCCACGCCGGAGATTTTGTTTATGTTCCCTATGGCAGTGCCTATACAAACCGCCTTGTTTCCCCCGACACGGAATATTATCAGGTTGATTTTTTGCTGTTCAGTGAGGCGGGGCCCTGCTGTCTTTTTGATGAAATTCGCATAATAAACGGCCGAAAAGCCACCGACTACCTTGTTCTTATGAAAGAAATTTACGATTTATATTCGGTGCGCGATTCTTCCCGCGGTCTTTCCTGCATCGGTAACATCTGCAAGCTTATTGATATGATTATGCTAAACTACGAACGGGCCGAGCTTAAAATTAAGGGTTCAAATACCATTTCCAAAAGCATAAGCTTTATTATGGAGCATTATAACGAGGATATTTCCGCCGAAGAGATGGCCGAGGTTTCAAACATAAGCATTTCTAACCTTGAAAAAACCTTTAAAAAATGCTATGGCACCACACCCATAAACTACCGAAACACCATTAGAATTAACGAGGCTGAAAAGCTGTTGCTTTCAGGCCTTTCAATCAGCGACACCGCCGAAAAGGTGGGCTGGCCAAATTATTACTACTTTTGCAAGATATTTAAAAGATACGTTGGGGTCTCCCCCGGAGAATTCCGCACCGCCAACACCGGAACATAAAATAAATATAATTGACATATAAAAATTTATATGATAAAATACATAAAGAAACTTTATTTGGAGGAAATAAAAATGGAACGCATTAAGACTATTGAAACTCGTAACCTTTGCGAAAGCGCTAAAAAGGGCGGCTGCGGCGAATGCCAGACCTCTTGCCAGTCTGCTTGCAAGACCAGCTGTGGTATTGCTAACCAGCAGTGCGAAAGCAAAAAGGAAAGCAAATAATTAAAACAAATTAAAATGCCGCCACTCGGCGGCATTTTTTAATAGATTCCAAAGGGGAAAAACTAATGATACATCAATACAAATTAGGTGATTTTAATATCGTACTTGATGTTTGTTCGGGTTCGGTTCACGCAGTGGATGAGGTTGCCTATGATATGATTGCTCTTTTTGAAAATGAGGAAAAAGATGCTATTATAGACAAAGTGCTGGAAAAATATTCCGCTCGCGAGGATGTAACAAAGCAGGATTTATCCGACTGCTATGACCAAATTTTAAGCTTAAAAGCCGAGGGCAAGCTTTTTGCTCCCGACACCTTCGAAAGTATAGCGGGCCATTTAAAGGAAAAGACTGCGGGGGTTGTAAAGGCCCTTTGCCTGCACGTTGCCCACACCTGCAATTTAAACTGCGCCTACTGCTTTGCAAGCCAGGGAAAATATCACGGAGAGCGTGCAGTTATGAGCTTTGAGGTTGGAAAGCGCGCCCTTGATTTTCTAATTGAAAATTCGGGAACAAGGCGCAACCTTGAGGTTGACTTTTTCGGCGGCGAGCCCCTTATGAATTTTGAGGTTGTAAAACAGCTTGTTGCCTATGCCAGAAGTATTGAAAAGCAGCATAACAAAAATTTCCGTTTTACCCTTACCACAAACGGACTTCAAATTGATGATGATGTTATTGAATTTGCCAACAAGGAATGCAGCAACGTTGTTTTAAGTTTGGATGGCCGAAAGGAAATTCACGACCGCTACCGCGTTGATTACAGCGGCCGTGGTAGCTGGGACCGCATTGTGCCGAAATTTCAAAAGCTGGTTAATGCCAGAGGCGGCAAAAACTATTATATGCGCGGCACCTTTACACATCTGAATCCCGACTTTTTAAATGATATTAAACAGATGCTGGATTTAGGCTTTACAGAGCTTAGTATGGAACCGGTTGTTTGCGCCCCAGGCGACCCTTCAGAGCTGACAGCAGATGACCTGCCTATTGTACTCGAACAATATGAAAAGCTGGCACAACTCATGATTGAAAAGAAAAAAGAGGGTAAGCCCTTTACCTTCTATCACTATATGCTGGATTTAGCCGACGGCCCCTGCATTTACAAGCGCATTTCGGGTTGCGGCAGCGGAACGGAATATATGGCGGTTACCCCTTGGGGCGACCTTTACCCCTGCCACCAGTTCGTTGGGGATGAAAAATTTAAGCTGGGCAACATTTGGGATGGTGTTACAAACAAGGAAATCCAGAACGAATTTGCCGCCTGCAATGTTTATGCCCACCCCGAATGCAGGGATTGCTGGGCGCGGCTTTATTGCTCGGGCGGCTGCGCCGCCAACGCCTACCATTCTACAGGCTCGGTTACAGGTGTTTATGAATATGGCTGCACCCTGTTTAAGAAAAGAATGGAATGTGCAATTATGCTGGCCGTTCAAGATAAGTTGAGTGACTGATTATGAACACACCGATTTGCGATTTTGTGCGCCGATATGCCGAAAAAAACGCCTTAAGATTACATATGCCGGGCCACAAGGGCAAAGGCCCTCTCGGTGCTGAAAGTCTTGATATAACCGAGATTGAGGGAGCCGACAGCCTTTATGAGGCAAAGGGCATTATCGCCCAAAGCGAGGAAAATGCAGGCAAGCTTTTTGGAGCCGACACCTTTTATTCTGCCGAAGGCTCCTCTCTTTGCATCAGAGCTATGCTTTATTTAGCCGTTGCCTTTGCAAAAAGCCAAAACAAAAAGCCGATAATTGCGGCGGCAAGGAATGTTCACAAGGCCTTTCTAAGCGCGGCGGCACTCCTTGATTTTGAGGTTTTTTGGCTTTATTCCAAAAACACGGATAGCTATCTTTCCTGCGTTACCACTGCCGAGGAGCTGGACAAGGCTTTAAGCCTCTCGGCCGAAAAGCCAACGGCTGTTTACATTACAAGTCCCGATTATCTCGGCAATTTGGCCGATATAAAGGCGCTCTCCGCTGTTTGCAAAAAGCACGGCGTTTTGCTGCTGGTTGATAACGCCCACGGCGCATATTTAAAATTTTTAAACCCTTCCCTTCATCCTATGGATTTGGGTGCTGACCTTTGCTGTGATTCAGCCCATAAAACATTGCCTGTTTTAACGGGGGGCGCTTACCTTCATATTTCTAAAAACACCACTGATTTCTTTAAGGCCAATGCTAAAAATGCCCTGGCGCTCTTTGGCTCAACCAGCCCATCATATTTAATATTACAGTCTTTGGACAGCGCAAATGCCACTTTGGCAAAGGGATATGCCGACAAAATTTCTGATTTAGCCTTAAAAATTAAAGGTTTAGAAGAAAGGCTAACAGCCTTTGGATACAGCCTTACAGTCGATGAGCCTTTAAAAATCACAATACACACAAAGCCATACGGCTATTTGGGCACCGATTTTGCAAAGCTTTTGCTTAACAAAAACATTGTCCCCGAATTTGCCGACCCGGATTTTGTCGTTTTGATGTTTACCCCCGAAATCGGCGATAACGATTTAAAAACACTTGAAGCGGCTTTGTGCGCCGCTGTAAAAAAATCTCCCATTAAAACGGCACCGCCACCTTTTGCACCCTGCAAGGCGGAAATGTCGGTAAGGTGTGCCGCTTTATCTCCCTGCGAAACGATTAAAGCACAAAACAGCGCAGGAAGAATTTTGGCAGCGGCAACGGTCGCCTGCCCGCCCGCCGTTCCCATTGTGGTTTGCGGAGAGATTATAAACGAAGCCGCAATCAAGCTTTTTGACTACTACGGCATTAAAGATTGCAGCGTTGTTATATAAAAAAAGCACCCCTTGAGGCGCACTTCGTAAGGAAGTGCGCCTCAGTTATACTCACGCAAACAAAATAATTGCGTTTTAATATATTATGTGATAAAATGAAATTGACATATTAAGGGATGGAAAATCGGCCTATCCGGTTTTTCTTTTGTTTTAGTTGTGGCTTAAGTTGTTGTAAGACAATTTAAAATAAATTTGAGGAGAAATCAGAATGAAAAAATTATTTGCTTTACTGCTTGCGCTGGTTATGGTATTGTCTTTAACAGCTTGCCTTGATAACAAAAGCGAGGATGACCTTCGCGGCGACCAGATTGTAAACGGAACCTCTTCCACCGTTTCACAGCCCGAGTTTTCTTTAGGAAGCACATCGGGGCTTACCTATGAAAATAAATTTATCGGTATTGGCTGTAAGCTTGACAGCGATTGGACGTTTTATACCGATGAAGAAATCCGTGAGCTTAACAACGTTACCGCCGATTTGGCCGGCGAGGAATTTGAGGATATTTTAAAGAATTCCGCTGTTATTTACGATATGTTTGCTTCTCATTCTAACGAAACTGACAACATTAACGTAAATCTTGAAAAGGTAAATCCCCTTACCCTGGCAGCCATAGACCTTACTGAAAACTATAAGCAGCTCATGCCCACAATGAAGCAGGGCTTTGAAAATATGGGTTATAAAAACATTCAAATGAAAACCGGCACCGTAACCATTGATGGTAAAGATTTTGCCAGCATGAGCACATCGGGCGAAATAGGCGAATTTAAAATGTATCAGACTGCTTTTTGTCTTAAATGCAACGGCTATATTGCAAATATTACCATTACCGCTTTTGATAAGGATGCCGTTGATACTATTTTAGATAAATTCTATCTTGTAAAATAGAAAACTGCAACGCGATAAGGAAAGCTTCCTTTAATAACAACCTTTCGGCGCCAAAATATATTAAAAACCACCGATATGCGTTAGCATTATCGGTGGTTTTCTTTTAATCAAAGGCAAAGCCTAAGTAGTTTGGTATTTCGGTATCTTTTTCGAAAGGCAAAAACATTGCAAAGGGTGAGGTTTTTGCAGGGATTCTGAATGACCCCTCTTTACAGGCAAGCGCCTTTACAATTTTCGGCGCCAGCGCTTTTTCTCCCAGCAGTTCGGCGGCAATAAGCTTATCGCCCTTTTTCCTTGCAGCAAGGAGAAAATTCTCGCCCTTAAAAAAACTCATCATTGTTTTAAGAAACTGAAGGTTTTCCCCTTCCTGAACAATTCCGCCGCTTGGCAAAAGCTCGCGGCGAAGGCGGGCAAATTCCGCTTCATCAATTTCTTTTATAGGTGTTTCTTTTTCCCCTGCCGCGCAAAAGAAGGTTTCATTAAAGCAGCAGGTTTTATAGTTCATTTTTTCATAAAAACTAAACAGCTCTTTACTGCCGGGCACCAAAACAGCACCGCTATATCCCCTATCCTTTAAAAGGCTGTGGGTATTATCCATAAGGGCGGCGCAAACACCCTGCCCGCGATGGGATTTCTTCGTTGCAACGGCATAGATATATGCTGTTTTTTGGTTGTTTATAAAGCAGTCAAACCAGTAAAGCGCCGCTATAACCTCGCTGTTTTGCATAACACAGCGGCAACGCTTTTCGCTGAATGCTGTGCTGAAAAACAGGTCAATGAATTCCTCGCTGTCGCCAAAGGCTTCTTCCCACAGCGCATAAAGCCCCTGCTTTTGTGAGAGGGTCGGATAATCAATAATCATAGCCATCCTCCAAAAGGCAGGCCCAGCATTTTTTAACCATATGGCAGGGATAGTAGCTGCGTTTTGCCCTTCTCAGTCCCTCGAGTCCCATATCCTCTTCTCTGTTCAAAAATTTAATTTCCGGATATTTTTCTCTTATAAAGTTTGCAAATTCATAATTTATGGCGGCATAGGCGCCGTTTATGCCTTTAAGTGCCTTTTCGAAATGGACATCGAACATATCTTTACTAACGCGACTTGCCAATGTAAGTGCCACTGCTTTACCGTCAATTTTAAGCATCAGGCCTTCAAGACCCAACTCCTTATAATCGCGAAAGGCCTTTTTAATTGCCGCTTTTTCCATATGAAAATCGCTGTCGGGATTCTCCGCCGCCTTTTCGCTATACCAAAGCTCAACCATTTCTATAGCCTCGCAAAGGTTTACTTCATTTATAGGCTCCGTCACACAGTTTGGAAAATCAGCCTTAAAGCGGTTTATATGATTTCTTTTACTATGATATTTTTTGCCCTTTAAATCTGCCAAATCATCAATAGAATAGATATAATCGAATGCACCCTCATCACAGTGAAAGCGGAATTTACCGGGATAAAGCTCCTCTAAAAGCCGCCTTGCTTCCTCGCAAAGCCCCGAAATGCGGCAGGGAATGCCGCGGGCGGCAGAATCGGCAATAATTGCATCAAGCGCCGACTTTTTATCTCCGGAGCCTACAGGGAAAGGATAAATGCTACGGCGGTTAAACTGGGAGAAAATTACAATTTCATCGCCAATTTTAGCCATACTTTGTCTGCCCCAAAGATATAAATTTGCAAAGGAAAAATCGCCACCCCGCTCAAAGCCATCGGGCAGCTTGCTTTCATAAAAAAATTTATCATTTAAGGTTATGGGCTTAAATTCAATCATTTTAAAAATCTTTTCTTTTGTTTCGGTCATAAATTTAAAATTCTCCCTTATTTTAAGGTTAATTTCTATAATATTTTTACCATAAATTGCGGTTTCAGTCAAGGAAAGTGGGGCATTAAAAAAGGATTAGGACAAAAGTCCTAATCCTTTTTATTTTTAAGGCGAGCCTTCGCCTCTTCCGCTGTTTCGCCTTCCTTAGTTAGATAGGCATCAACAAATTTATCTTCAAGCTTTGTGTAGCCGCTGACTACTCCGTGTTCTACTTTTTTGTAAACACCTACAACGCCTTTTTCAGTTTTCTTATAGCCATTTACTACCGCCTCGGAAATTTTTTCGTTGGCTTTAACGATTTTTAATTTTGCCAAATCTACGCACCTCCCACCTATTAGATTTATTCCAAGCAACAATAGTATAACCCAAACTGCCGTTCCTGTTAAAATGTTAAAAAGCTGAATTTCATTTTGCGCCATACCGGGGAATGACACAAGCATTGAACGTTGCAGGGTATAAACCGAAACAAAGGCATCGGCAAGGGAAATGTTGCGAAGAGTCTTTAAAACAGGCGATGTCATCTTTTTAGCCTTAACAATACCCATTATAGCCAGCACAATTTTTGTGAAGGTGTAGGTTGCGATGGCAATCATAACAATTTCGTGAAAAACGGTTCCCCGCTTTTCCACAATAGAAAGGGTTACAATTCCTGCAAAGCAAAAAGAAAGGACCACTGCCAAAATTCCTGTTATTTTCTTTGCAAAATTCTCAAGACCTATGTCTCCGCCCGCTTTTCGCCCTACCTGCAAAACCGAAAACCTGGAAATTGCCAGCACTGCATAATAAGCGCCAAGGGTTACAAACCACCAAGAAAGGTCGGTAAAACCAATGACACAGTTTAAAACGGCGTAAACAAAGTTAAAGGCAAGGCTGAAATTCGGACTTTTTAAAAACTTTATTATCTTCATTTCAGCCCTTTAATCATAGGAATTAAAGCGATGAGCATAACGATTCCGAGAAGGCCCACAAGGGTTCCCCAAACAATTTGACTCCAAACGAGACACATACACATTCCAAGGCCTAAAATGAGAGCTGCGACAACAGCATAAATGATTCTAAACAGGTTTTTACCATTTATTTTAGGTAGCTTTTTGTTTTCCATTTTGCAGAAAATGAGAAGGGTTACAATACCTAAAACAATGCCTGCGACTCCGAAAATAACGCCCTCGGTAAATGCGTTCCACTCGGGCAATAATGCCATACACATTCCAAGTGCAAAAAGCACACCACTAACAGTTCCTAAAATAAGTGCAACAAAACTACTTTTTTTCATAATTTTTCTCCTTTCATTAAACCAACACTTGTCTTTTTATTGCAATTATATTATAATCAAAGAGGAAGCACAAAACAATCATCAATTTCACAACAAGTGTTGGAATAAAGGAGAAAATATGAACACAAAAAATAACAAACGCCGCCGTGAAAGCGTTGAAAAAATTGAAAAAGCCTTTGTTAACCTTTATCAGGAAAAGGAGATAAATGAGATAAGCGTTTCGGATATTTGCAAAATGACAGGGCTTAACCGAAGCACATTTTATGCCAATTTTTTAGATATATATGACCTTGCCGAAAAGGTTAAGGAAAGGCTGGAGAATGATTTTTCCGAGGTTTTTATTGAACCAAATTACACCGATGGCGCATTAAAGTTCTTTGAACACATAAAGGATAATCAGCTTTTTTACAAGACCTACTTTAAACTTTGCTACGATATTAAAACCACCGTTTTCGTTTACGATGATAAGCGCGCCCGGCGGGATTTTGAAAATAAAAACATTAAATACCACATTGAATTTTTCAGAAGCGGGCTAAACGCCATAATTAAACTGTGGCTGGAAGGCGGCTGCAAGGAAAGCCCCTCCGAGATGGCGGAAATTTTAAAGCAGGAATACAAGGGCAGAAGATAAGTTTACAAAAACCGCAATGTTTTTTATATTGTAATTATATTAACTTTATTATAAAATTAAGATAAGATATTCATCTTGGAGGTAACTCTTATGAAAAAATATTCTTTAAACGGAAAATGGAGCCTAACGGGTGGCGACTACAACTGCGAAGGAACTGTGCCGGGCTCAGTTTATTCCTTTTTACTTGATAATAATTTAATGGACGACCCCCACTGGCGCGGCAATGAAATGGATGCCGTTAAAATTTTAGAAAATGATTTTACATTTTCTAAAAGATTTGATTTTAAAAGGCCCAACTGTCCTGTGCTGCTGCACTGCGACGGCCTTGATACCCTTTGCGAAATTTTTATCAACGGTGTCAAAATCGGCGACACCGATAATATGCACTGCTTTTACGAATTTGATATAACAAACATATTAAACGATGGCGAAAACGAAATCAGCATTCTCTGCAAATCGCCTAATAACTATGTTAAGATGAAAACTGCAGAGCTTGATATGCCTGCAATGCGCGAGCCTCTGCGCGGCTTTTCATATATGCGAAAGGCAAGCTATATGCTGGGTTGGGACTGGGGTCCCCGTCTTCCCGATGCAGGAATTTGGAAGGATATTTATTTGATAGAACTAAACAGCGACAGAATTGTCGATGTTCATATTACACAGCGCCACGAAAACGGCAAGGTTTTTGTGAACCCGACTGTTTCAAGTGAAAAAGGCAGCGGCGAATTTGAAATCACAATAACCTCCCCCAGCGGAACAATCGCTGTTTTAAAACCTAACTGTGAAAACAAAATTGAAAACCCACAGCTTTGGTGGCCCAACGGCTTTGGTGAGCAGCCCCTTTATACCATTAAAATAAATCTCCTTGAAAACGGAGAAATTGTAGACAGCGATGAAAAGCGCATAGGACTGCGCACATTAACCCTTGCCAGAGAAAAGGATGAATGGGGGGAAAGCTACTGCCACTGTGTTAACGGCGTTAAAATCTTTGCAATGGGTGCAGACTATGTTCCCGAGGATAACATTTTATCCCGCCTTAATAAGGAGCGCTCAAGAAGACTTTTAGAGGCCTGCAAGGAGTGTAACTTTAACACCATTCGAATTTGGGGCGGCGCTTTTTATCAGTTTGACTGGTTTTATGATTTGTGCGATGAGCTGGGTCTTTTAACCTATAACGACCTTATGTTTGCCTGCTCCTCAATCCCCGAGGACCCCAAAATGCACGAAAGCATTCGCCTTGAGGTTACCCAAAACCTTAAAAGGCTCCGCCACCACGCCTGCTTTGCCCTTATTTGCGGCAACAACGAGATTGAGCAAATTTTCCAGTGGCGCCACGATGAGGGAAAAATAGCAAGGCAGGTTACATATCTTAAGGTTTTTGAAAAAATGATTCCCGATATAGTAAATGAGGTTTGCCCCGAAATTTCCTTTGTTCCCTCCTCCCCCACCTCTTACGGCAGTTTTATAGATGTTGATAACGAAAATGTGGGCGACAATCATTACTGGATGGTTGGCCTGCACGATGACCCCTTTAGCTCCTACCGCAACCACTATTTCAGATATTTAAGCGAGTTTGGCTTCCAGTCCTTCCCAAATGAGAAAACGGTTAACTCCTTTACCATACCTGAAGACCGCAACATTTTCTCCCGCGTTATGGAACTACATCAGCGCTTCCCAGGTGGCAATAAAAAACTTATGGCCCACATTGCCGATAATGTTAAATATCCCGCCGATTTCGGCACCCTGCTTTATGCAACTCAGACCCTGCAGGCCGAGGCCATTCGCTACGGCGTTGAGCATTTGCGCAGACACAGAGGCCGCTGTATGGGCGCTCTTTATTGGCAGCTTAACGATGTCTGGCCGGTTACATCCTGGGCAAGTATTGACTATTTTGGAAGATACAAAGCCCTGCAATATGCCGCAAAGCGTTTTTACGCCCCCGTTATGATTTCAGCTAAAGAAATTGGCGAAAAGGACACGCGGCCCCACGTTATAATGCAGCAGGATATTTTCGATTACGAGACCAAGGCAACCCTTAGTGTTGCCAACGAAACAACCAGCGATGTGACAGGTGTTGTCAGGTGGGAGCTTAGAAACTCAAGCGCCCAAATAATTGAAAGCGGAAGCGAACAAATTACCGTTCCTGCCCTGACCTCCAAATGGCTCAGCGAAATGGATTTTAACAAAACCGATGTTGAAAACAACTATTTAAGCTATTCCTTTGAGGCTGATGGCATTGTTGTTTCAAGCGGCTCTGTGCTGTTTACCGCACCAAAGCATTTTAATTTTAAAGACCCAAATCTCCGCTATGAAATTAAGGGCGATGAAATAACGATTTTTGCCGATGCTTATGCAAGGTTTGTTGAAATTGACTCCCCCGACAGCGATTTCGTTTTAAGCGATAACTATTTCCATATGAACGCAGGCGAGAAAACCGTTAAAATTCTGAGCGGAACGCCCAAAACAATTAAACTGCGCAGCCTTTATGATATTTAATAAAGGAGGAGCTTTATGGAAACCTTTTCATTAAACGGAAAATGGAGCCTAACGGGTGGCGGCTACAACTGCGAAGGAACTGTGCCCGGCTCGGTTTACTCCTTTTTGCTTAATAATAATTTAATTGATGACCCGCACTGGCGCGGCAACGAAATGGAAGCCGTTAAAATTTTGGAAAATGATTTTACATTTTCGAGGAAATTTGATTTTAAAAAGGCTAATTTCCCTGTTCTACTGCACTGTGATGGTCTTGATACCCTTTGCGACATATTCCTTAATAATACGCTTATTGCTTCAACCGACAATATGCACCGTTTTTATGAATTTGATGTAACGGATATTTTAGCGGATGGTGAAAATGAAATAAAAATAATTTGCCATTCCCCCAACAATTATGTAAAGGCAAAGCATCTTACCGAAGCCGTTCCCGAATCGCAAGAGCCCCTTCGCGGCTTTTCCTACCTTCGCAAAGCGGGATATATGATGGGCTGGGACTGGGGTCCCCGCCTTCCCGATGCAGGAATTTGGAAGGATATTTATTTAATTAAACTAAATAGCGATAGAATTGCCGATGTTCATATTACCCAGCGCCACGAAAACGGCAAGGTTTTTGTAACCCCAACTGTTTTAAGCGAAAAAGGCAGCGGAGAATTTGAAATTACACTCATTTCTCCCAAAGGGGAAGCTGTATCTTTAAAGCCTAACTGTGAAAATGAAATTGAAAATCCGCAGCTTTGGTGGCCCAACGGCTTCGGAAAACAGCCCCTTTACACCGTTAAAATAAATCTTCTTGAAAACGGAGAAATTGTAGACAGCAATGAAAAGCGAATAGGACTGCGTACCCTTACCCTTGCCAGAGAAAAGGATGAATGGGGAGAAAGCTTTTGCCACTGCGTTAACGGCATTAAAATTTTTGCAATGGGCGCCGATTATATCCCTGAGGATAATATTTTATCCACGCTAACCAAGGAGCGCACCGAAAAGCTTTTAAAGCACTGTGTTGATGCCAATTTCAACGCTATTCGTGTTTGGGGCGGCGGCATTTATCCTCACGATTATTTTTATGATTTGTGCGATGAATTAGGTCTGCTTGTTTTTAATGACCTGATGTTTGCCTGTATGTGTTTGCCCGATGATGAAAAAATGTATGAAACCGTGGCAGTAGAGGTAGAGCAAAATCTTAAACGTATTCGCCACCACGCATCCATTGCGATTGTTTCGGGCAACAATGAAATGGAAGAGGCTATGCAATGGTGGAACGATGCGCGAAGCGTTAATCGAAAAACTACCTATTTAAGATTTTTCGAGAATATGATTCCGAAAATTGCCCAAAAGGTTTGCCCTGAGCTACCATATGTTCCCTCCTCACCAAGCTCTTTCGGAAACTTTTTAGACACCGATAATGAAAATTACGGTGACTGCCATTATTGGACCGTTTGGCACGGCGGTGAGCCCTTTTCATCCTACCGAAGCCATTATTTCAGATATTTAAGCGAATTTGGCTTTGAGTCTTTCCCAAATGAGAAAACGGTTAACTCCTTTACCATACCCGAGGACCGCAACATTTTCTCCCGTGTTATGGAGCTGCATCAGCGTTGCCCCGGGGCTAACAAAAAGATTTTAACCTACCTTGGTGACACCTTTAAATACCCCTCCGATTTCGGCACCCTGCTTTATGCCTCACAGCTTTTACAAGCCGAAGCAATGCGCTACGGCGTTGAGCATTTGCGCAGACACAGAGGCCGCTGTATGGGCGCTCTTTATTGGCAACTTAACGATGTTTGGCCGGTTGCATCCTGGTCGAGTATTGATTATTTTGGTAGATTTAAAGCCCTGCAATATGCCGCTAAACGTTTTTTTGCCCCTGTTATGATTTCCTGCCATGAAATTGGCGAAAAGGACACAAGGCCTCACGTTATAATGCAGCAGGATATTTTCGATTACGAAACCAAGGCAACCCTTTGCGTGGCTAATGAAACGACAAACGATGTAACAGGCGTTGTCAGATGGCAACTTAGGAACTCAAGCGCCCAAATAATTGAAAGCGGAAGCGAGCAAATTACCGTTCCTGCCCTGACCTCCAAATGGCTCAGCGAAATGGATTTTAACAAAACCGATGTCGAAAACAACTATTTAAGCTATTCCTTTGAGGCTGATGGCATTGTTGTTTCAAGCGGCTCTGTGCTGTTTACCGCACCAAAGCATTTTAATTTTAAAGACCCAAATCTCCGCTATGAAATTAAGGGCGATGAAATAACTGTTTTTGCCGATGCTTATGCAAGGTATGTTGAAATTGACTCCCCCGATAGCGATTTTATTTTAAGCGATAACTATTTCCATATGAACGCAGGCGAAAAAACAGTTAAAGTTCTGAGCGGAACGCCCAAAACAATTAAACTGCGCAGCTGCTTTGATATTAAATAATCGGCAAAACAATAATGCCATTTTCAGAAGGTGTTTTTATGTACGAAAATAACTGGGAATCATTAAACCAAAGAAAAGTGCCGGAATGGTTTGGAAAGGCAAAATTCGGCATTTTCATTCACTGGGGTCTTTACAGTATACCTGCCTATGCCCCTAAGGGACAGTATGCCGAATGGTACGGCCACAGCTGCCAAACCCCCGAAAACAAGGAAGAACCCTTTAAGGAGCTTTACTATCAGCACCATAAAAAGCACTACAATTTAGCCCCCTACTATGATTTTGCAAATCAGTTTACTGGCGAGCGCTTTGATGCCCAAAAATGGGCAACCCTTTTTAAACGTTCGGGCGCAAAATACATAAATATGGTATCAAAGCATCACGATGGCTTTTGCCTTTATGATTCAAGCTACGCAGGGGATTTAACCACCGTTCGCGGCGCCGCTAAAAGGGACTTTCTTATGGAGCTTAAAAACGCTCTTGAAGGCACAGGAGTGCGCTTTGGCGTTTACCATTCAATTTATGAATGGTGGCACCCATTATACCTTGAAGACCCTGAAAAATACGCCATAGAGCATTTGCACCCAATGCTTAAAGAACTGATTGAAAAATATCAGCCGAACACTCTTTTTACCGATGGTGAATGGGAGCACGAAAGCTGCGTTTGGCACTCTACCGAATTTTTAACCTGGCTTTATAACCAATCAAGCGTTAAGGATTTTATTGTTCCGAACGACCGTTGGGGCAAAGAAACAAGAGGCCGCGTGGGAGGTAACTTCACCACGGAATATGGCTGTTTAAATTATGGTGAAAAGGTTGATGACGCTGTTTTTGACCGTCCCTTTGAGGAATGCCGCGGAATCGGTTGTTCCTTTGGCATTAACAAAGAGGAGGGTGCCGAGGATTACCTCTCGGTTAAAGAGCTGCTTAAAATTCTTTGCTCCCTTGTTTCAAAAGGCGGTAACCTGCTGCTCAACATTGGCCCTGATGCCGATGGAACCATTCCTCCTATTATGGAAGAACGCCTTCTCAAAATGGGTAAATGGTTAGAGGTTAACGGCGAAGCGATTTACGAAAGTGAAATTTACTCAAAAAGGGCCGCAGACGGAACCTATTACACTAAAAACGGCGACACCATTTATGCAATTACCGAAACCTTCCCATCTAAAGCAACTGTTTTTGAAAAAATTGATTTTTGCGAAGAATACAAATTCCAACTTCTTGGTTCTTGTGCCACTGTCACTGCCCAAAACGAAAACGGAAAGTTGAGTCTTAAAGCGAATATCTGCTCCCCCGAGGACATTAACAGCGAACACCTATATGTTTTTAAAATAACTAAATAATTGACAAATTCTGCGTTTCGTTGTAACATAAAATAAAGAATTTTAAAGGAGAGCTTTTAATGAACTGGATTAAAAAATTTTTAAACGAATTTAAAGATTTTGCCCTTAAAGGAAATGTTATGGACCTTGCCGTCGGCGTTATTATCGGTGCCGCATTTAAGGATATCGTAACCTCCCTTACCGAAAACTTCATTAACCCTATCTTAAACTTTTTAACAGGCGCAACGGGCTGGCGCTTTTATTCCTGGCCCGAGCTTGCTGCCTTTGGCTCGGCATTTTTAACCGCCGTTATTAACTTTGTTATTATGGCGTTTATCCTTTTCTGCCTTGTTAAGCTTGTTAACGGCCTTACCCACATTAAGCTTAAAAAGGAAGAAGAAAAGCCTGAGGAGCCGGCAGTTCCCACAACCAAGGTTTGCCCCTATTGCCTAACCGAAATTGCAATTGGTGCCAGCCGCTGCCCCCACTGCACATCAGAGCTTGACAAATAAATTGCTACATAAGCCAAAAGATGTATGGAAATAAAATTTCCATACATCTTTTTTTATTGTGAATACAACAAGGTTCCGCTACCCCGCCCGCAATTTCAATTGCGTTTGGCGGGTCGGGTTCTTATTTTTTCTCAATGAACTGCTTAAAAGCTTCGTAAAGGCCTGTTGATGCAAGGCCTGAAATCATTCCGCCCAGTAAAATTTCGGGGGTTATTTTAAAGCCGCTTATCCACACATTCATAAAGATTCCAAGCACCGCCATAATAAGCGGAATAAAGGGGTTTATCTTATCGGTGGGTACCAGATGCTTTAAAATATAGCCAACACAAAGGCAGACCGCCACCACGATAAGAACCATATAGTTATGTGGTACCTTCCATTTAATGCGGCAAGATATAAAAACCTTAAGCTTTATGCCAAAATTGAAACCGATGGTATTGAGGATGCGCAGCACCTTACCGAGATTTTAAACAAGCTTTATGACAGGGGAGAAATTGATGCCAAGACCTATGTTGAGGCACTACCGAACAGCGCGCTTGAAAGTAAGCAGATGCTAATTTACGCTTTAAAGGAGAAGGAAAATGACAGGAAATGATATTTATAAGCAGGCCTGCAGTCTGCTGCATTATGAGGCCACCGAAACCGAAGAAGCAAAGGAAACTGCCCTTAACTGTCTTAATAATATTTTGTGTGATTTGGGCATATTTGATGCTGTAGAAAATCTTGAAACCGAGATTAAAGTTTCGCCAACAAACGCTTTTATCACCGCCTTTGGTGTTGCAATGCTGTTGGCTGAAATCAGGCTTGATACAGTGCGCCGTGGCTGGATGGCAGAGGTTTATAATGTTAAGCGAGCACAGGTGAAATCTGAAATAACAAGCCGCAAAGAAACCTTCCCCGGTGTTACGGCATAAAGGAGGAACGGTATATGATTTACCCAACAAAACAAGCGGCTAAAAAATGCAGGGTGCGGGTAAAAAACTTTTCCGGTGGCGTTAATTTAAGGGAGCAGCCCGCCGTGGTGGAGGAAAATCAGTGCTCCAACACTAAATTCCGTTTTCATCAACAATTTCCAGCTCACGGTTTTTATATTGTGTCATCCAGAAATCGGCCCAAATAAGCGCAACCTCCTCTAAAAATGCGTGATACCTTTTGCGCATAGCGGTAAGGGGCAGCATTGCCGCAGTGTTAAGGCGCTGAATTGCGGTGGCGTTGTTGGCCTCCATTTCGCCAAGGGCGGCTTCGTTTGCCCCGCTTTGATTAAGTGTATTCTTAATAAGCGAATCAACGGTGCCCTGGAACTTATCGGCAAAATCAGGGGGACTAATGTATTTAACAGCATTTGATACATCCTCGTTACTGCCGTAAATTTTAATAATCTGACCGGGGTCGTTGGTTATCTCCCCCGTAACGGTGTCGCCGTTAACCAGCATAATAGGCATTCCGTTTGCCATTCCCGACCACACATTTGCCGTTATCATTCGGTTTAGCGCGATTTGGTTGGGAATTAGGTAGGTAACCTCGCTTTCGCCATAAGGGCATTCTCCCCTTCTATCCCAAGAAAATTTAGCAAGAGGATATCGGTGAAGTCTTGTATCCCATAAATTTCTGATAACTCCACCCCTGCAAACCTGGGTTGCTAAAATATGGGTTTCGCCATCAATGTTTTCTTTGTGTAGCCTTGTAAGAACAAGAATTTTACCGTTTACTGCGCTGTTTTCAATTCGGGCAAGTATTGTTGCCCCTGCGCCAAAACGGCGGGCTCTTATAATAACCTCCTGCGCGTTCATATGAGAAGCAATGATAATGTAAGGCTGGTCGCTTATATTTTCACAGTAGGGGTCACCAAAGCAAACGTTTTCGATTTTCAGTGCCTGGCAGGCAATTTCTCCCTTTATTCGGCTTCCTGTGCTTTTGGTGTAAAGTCCGGTGTCGGCATCGGTGTCCCAGTAGGTATATAAAAGTCCTGTTCCGCTGACAAAGGCATTTCGAAGAACCTGTTCTAAAAGTGCCGAAAAACCAACCCTGCCCGAAACGGTGTCGGCATACTGTGAAAGGGCCGAAAGCATTAAAGAGTTTTCGTTTTCTCTGTCCAGCGCCTCAACACCTTCAAGCTCCCGAAGGGCAAGCCTTTTTTTAAGGGCGCTTATCTCCCGTTTCTTTTCATTTGTTGTAAAAACTCCTGCGGCGGAATATTTAATCCTGTTTTCCCCGCTTAACAAAAAGGAGATTTTATAATCCCCTATTCGCCTTATAATATTATGTCTTACAAGGGGTCGGTCGTTGCCGCAGTTTGCGCCGTACCACTGGTCGCCTATAAAAAAGCGCTCATTTATGCGGCTTTGCTCATAAAGACCTTTTGTTCCCATAGAGGCTTTGAAATTATTTGCATTTTCATATTCTGTGAAAATTTGTTTTACTGTTTCCATTTTTACCTCCGTTTAAAAATGAAGCCGCCGCTTTTGCGGCGGCCCTTATTTTATTAGTTTACCTGCAAAGTAATAACATCTGATTTCTTAAAGATACTGTCATAAAGGGATATAACAACATAAAAATAGAGTGTCTCTCCCATGCTGTAATCCGGGCCGTTAAGCACCATAGTATCAGAGGTTGCGCCGGGAACGGCAACGCCGTTTTCGCCGTTTTCATCGCACTTATACCACTGATATTCATATCCCATAACATCTGCGTTTTCAGCTGTAACCGTAATGTTTACTCCAGAAATACTAGCGGGGAAGCTGCCGCCGCAGTCATTAATCTCTTCGATTTTGATTTCGGGAGCAAAGCTTGCCCAAACTGCATCAAGGCCGCTTTCCTTTACGAATACATCGTAATAAATTCTGTAATCGAACTTGTAGGCATCGGCATCAAGATTTTGTTCAGGAGTGAAAATACGCATATTTTCGGTTTTCTTAACAAGATGAGCGCCCTTTTTGGGGCAAACCAGCGCAAGAACTTCCTTTGCGTTTTCGGCGGGTGTAAAGCCACCTGCCTCACCTGCCGCAAAATTATAGGCAGTTTTCATTCTCTCGTTTACAACGGGAATAATGGTAACGCCGTTAAAGGAATTAACCTTTAAATCAATATCGCCCTGCTTAAAGTTGGAAATGGTAATTTGTCTTGCAAACTCTTCGCTGTTCTGAAGCTGAGCATACATAATGCTGTCAACAAAGGCAACAAGCTCCTCATCATAACCAACAACAGACTGCACCTTTTGAATAAGGCGAACAAGTGTGGCAAAGGGCTTTGTTATATTTGCTTCAACCACATTGTTGCGGCTTTCGGCAAGGCCTGCCAGCTTTGAAAGCACATAGGCATCACACTCAGGAATAACCTTGGTGCGAACATATTCGCCAAGAATTTTTCCTGCAAGGCTTGCAATGCCACTCTCATCCATATCCTCGCGGTCAATCTGAAGGGAACGAGCGCGGTCCATTTTCATTGTGTAGGGGGTGTTGGCAACACGGATTGCGCCGCGGCTGAAGCCGGTGTTGCGGTCGTAATCTGCAAGACCCTGGAACTCAATATCAGGAATCATAACGGTCTTAGCTCCAACAAACTTTGCGGTTAAATTGTTGTCGGCAAAAAAGCCGGTTGCGCTTTTCTGCGCAAACATCTTATCAAGCTCGCCTGTGTAGGCGGTAGCTGTTTCAATAGAATTAATAGACATTTTTTTCTTTTTCCTTTCGTTTTTAAATTAACCCCAGAGTGAACGCATAAATTCCTCATTTAAAGGGTTGTTAATTCCCGAGCAATCTCGCTGATTGCCAAGGGTTTCGGTAAATGCACCTATTCTGTCATTAAGCTCACTGTTAAGCTCATTTAAGCGGCGGTTTTCCAACATTAAATATTCATAAAGCAGCTCGGTGCCATTCTCCTTTGCCGCCGCTCTTGCCTCTTCGGGAACGCTATCCTCGTTTTGAAAATCGGGGAAATGCTCCTTTAAAAGTTCAAATCCCGTAAGGGCCGACTGCATATTTGCAGTTTCGGTTTTGGTTTCTTTTCCTTCCATTTTTTCTCCTTTTGGGAAATTACTGAATTTCCCCGTTGTAGTTTAAAAAATTTTCAATTGTCTTTTCGGCATCGGCTTTAATAATTACCGCTTTCCTAGCCTCCTGCTTTTTTAAAGGGGGCAAATTTGCAACAAAAAAACCTGCCAAAAAGGCCGCAATAAAGGTTACCGCAATGCAGTAAATAATCACGCTTCCCACCTCCCGAAAAGGTCATTCCGTGTAACACCCGAACTTTGCTTCGGGGAATTGCTGAAAGAAGGCTCCTCCCTTTCCCTTTTCACATCCTCAAAGGCGTACCTTAAAGCATCCATAAGGTGGTTTTCGCTGTCTTTGGGATAAAAATAGCCGTTTTCACCACGGCGGGTGTCATAAACATAGGAGTTCATTTCCCGCACCGTGTTTTTACACCTTTCATCAATAAAGATTTTAAACTCGTTTATTTTGGCAATTCCGTTTAAAATGCTGTCCCGCCCCTTAAGGCTCGGCACAATGCGGGAAATTCCCATACGCTTTAAATCCTCATTGCTTTTGGGCTCGGCTGAATCGGCACGAATTCGCTCCTTTGCATACCCCATAGCCTTAATGCGATTTGCTATATCACAGTTAAGCATTCTGCGCTCGTAAAACTCGTCAAAAATATAAAGTGTGCGTTTCTTCGCATCAACCTTAACTGCAATAAAGGCTGTGGGGTCGGTAGTGTAGCCGTAATCAAGGCCGAAATATGCCTTGGCATCATTCGAGAGCTCATTTTCTGTTGGTTTTCCCACAACAAAATTTTCGAAAACAAGACCCTCCGAAATGCCCCACTCGCCAAGCCCTGCCACAGCATATTTCCTCGGTGTTTCCCTTTTCATTCGCTCAAAAACCGCGCGGTCGGTTTCATCAAGAAATTCATTTATGAGATAATTGGTAGAGAAAACGCTCACAGAATTGTCTTTCTTGTCAAAAAACCGTTTTTTAAGCCAATGGTCCTTACTCCAGGGGTTAAAGGTTATGGTGGTTTGCTTAAATAAAGGCTCCGGAACATTACCTCGCGGCACCGATAAATCCAGCTTATCAAAATCCTCTTCATTAGGAATTTCATATGCCTCCTCAAGCCACACCCAACAAAGGTAGCCCTTGTTAACCGTGGTGGAGGCTAGCTTTAAAACATCATCAAAGCCACGGAATAGAATTTTTTGCCCTGTGGGAATGTAGGTCATTTCCATTGGAGATACCGTGTTGCGCCACAAATGAGAAACCTTTAAAGCCTCCTGTGCTCTGATAAGCTGGGCAAAGGTTGAATCCCTGTGGGTGTTCATAACCTGGCGCACAACGAGAAGGTTGCTTCCTTCAAATCGCATCAACCTGAAAATTAAATTAAGTGCCGTTGTCGTAGATTTTTTAGATGCCTTTCCTCCCTTTAAAACACGGTATCGGCTTTTGCAGTTCCAAAAATCGTCATAGCCCTCTCCTACCACCTCACGGGTGGTTACTTCTAATGTTGTCAACAATAACCACAGCGGTGTTCAAGGCCTCTTCCTGTTCTCCGAGAATCAGGCGCAGCTCCTTTATTGCGCTTAAATCCCCTGCCGCCGCTTTTTTATAAAGCGCCGCCATAATAACAGCCGATTTTGTAGGATTTTTAATTTCGAAGCCTGCGTCACTAAGCATTTGCGCCTCGGTTTCGCTGACACGCGATTTTAAAATATCCTTAAGTATTTTGCAAAACCCTTTTTGCCTTGGCACGTGTGCCTCCCTCCTTTCAGCATCTTCAATTCTAACTTTAAAAAAGAGGACATAACACGACATAATTGCGACATTTTATGACATAACCGCGACATTTTTGCGACATTTTAAGGACATATCCAAAAAAAGGGTAAAAAAATAAAGGCCTTAACTTTCGTTAAGGCTTTTTTTCGTTTCATTTATAACTATTTTTCGCAAAAATATCAGCGCTGTTAAATTCGGCAGCAGCATTAAGGCGTTGAAAATATCAGCTAGTTTAAGCACTGCGCTAAAGGGCACAAAGGCACCTAGGAAAACTGCCAAAATATAAAGCGCGTTATAGGCTTTAACGCCCTTATCATTTGTAAAATATCTAAAACAGCTAAGAGCAAAAAAGTTCCAGCCGATTATGGTTGAAAAGGCAAAAAAGACAAGACAGGCGGCGAGAATGCCCTCCATTACCCTATCGCTTAAAAAGTTAACGCCGTTTTTAAAGGTCTGCGCCATAACATTTTCGGGGTCGCCACTAAAATTAGTGCCGCTTAAAATAATTGCAAGGCCTGTTAGGGGGCACATAATAACGGTGTCAATAAATGTGCCGCACATTGAAACAACCCCCTGCTTAAAGGGCGAGCTTGTTTTAGCACAGGCAGAGGCGATGGGGGCGGTGCCGAGGCCCGCCTCATTCGTGAAAATGCCTCTGGACATTCCAACCTTAAGGGAAATAAAAAAGCCCCCTGCCGCGCTTTTAAAATTAAAGGCATCCTTTAAAATAAGGGACAAGGCAGTGCCTAAATTTCCAAAATTTGTAAGGATAATCACAAGGCAAAAAAAGATATAAACCCCCGCCATAAGGGGAATAAAAAGCTCCGAAACCCTTGCAATGCGTTTTATGCCACCCACAAGCACAAAGAATGTGAGAATGGTAAAAACAACTGCGCAAATAACTGTAAAAACTGAATATTTTTGCCCGCCTATACTAAACGCCACCGCCTTTATATGGGGGTCAAAAAAGCCCTGCACAGCGCTTGTTACCGATTTTATCTGCGTAACAGTGCCCATACCAAGCAGCCCTGCAAGACTGCCGAAAAGAGCAAAAGCCTTGGCAAGGGGTTTAAATTTTTTACCCATTCCCCTTTCAATATAATAGAAAGGTCCACCCAAAAAACTGCCGTTTTTTTGAATTCGGAATTTAACGGCTAAAAAGCTTTCGGCGTATTTTATGGCCATCATAAAAACAGCGGTTATAACCATCCAAAAAAGGGAGCCAACACCGCCAAGGTAAATTGCCGCCGCAACGCCCACAATGTTCCCTGTGCCCAGTGTTGCGGCCAGTTCAGTACAAAGGGCGCCGAAACCGGTTATATCACCGTCGGCGCCCTCTTTTGTTTCAAACATATACCGAAAGGATTTCGGTAAAAATTTAATTTGAATAAAACGAAGTTTCACGGTGAAATAAAGCCCAACTAAGAAAAGCGTTACAATAAGTGGGAAGCCCCACAGCGCATCACTTAATTTGCTGAGCCAATTCACCAAAGCCCTCTACCCCTCAATCAGCTTTTTCATAACATCGGGGCCGTGGGAAATGAATACTCCCTGCTTTGCATTCTCCTCTGTAAAGCAGTCAACTCCCTTTTCCTGCCTGCGGCTGTCATAAATAAGATAAGGGACAGCCTCGCGGGAGTGGGTTTTTGTGCAAAGGGGTGTTGGGTGGTCAGGCATAATTAGAACCCTGAAATCGCCCTTGCCCTTTAGGTAATCGGTTAAAGGCTTTACAATTTTCTCATCAATGAGTTCAATTGCCCGAACCTTGTTTTGGGCCTCGCCTCTATGACCACACTCATCAGGGGCCTCAATATGAACGTAAACCAGGTCGTTACCCTTTTCGTACATATTTATTGCGGCTTGTGCCTTGCCCTCAAAATTTGTATCAATATAACCCGTTGCACCCTCTACCTCGGGGGTTTCCATCTCGGCACAGATGCCAATACCTTTAAGCAAATCCACCGCCGAAACAACGGCGCCTTTAACGTTATATTTGCTCTCAAAAGCCTCAAGCTGCGGCTTTCTGCCCTCTCCCCAAAGCCAAATGGAGTTTGCAGGGCGAAGACCTTTACTTTCCCTTTCCCGATTTACAGGATGGTCCTTTAAAATTTCATAGCTTTTTTCCATTAAGGAAATAAGTCCTTTGGCATTTTCGCTGTCACTTAAATAGTCGGTTATAACCCTGCCGCTAATGTCGTGGGGCGGGGTTAGGGCGCCAAGGTCGGTTGTGCCATTTCCTACAACAAGGCAGTGGCGATATGCCACGCCCGCGTAGAATTTATAAATCTCATTTCCCAGCTTTTCATCAACAGTTTTTATAATTTCAGCGGCTTCACCGGTGGAAATGTCCCCTGCGCAGTAATCCACCATAACCTTTTTATTATAGGGCTCATCATCCGATAATGTTACAAGATTACAGCGCAGCGCAACATCGGTTTCTTTAAGTTCAACACCGATGCTTGCCGCCTCTAAAGGAGAACGGCCTGTATAGCAAACCAGGGGGTCATAACCCATAACCGAAAGATTTGCAACATCGCTGCCCGGTTTAAGGCCATCAGCCACGGTTTTGCAAAGACCGCAAACACCAACCCTTGCCAAAGCATCAATGTTAGGCTTTTTTGCGCACTCCATTGGTGTTTTGCCGCCAAGCAGCTTGTTTCTTTCATCGGCCATACCGTCACAAAGAACAACAAGATATTTCATACTATGCACCTCAAAGGGAAATTATACTAAAATAAAATGATAGTACTATTTTATAATACTATCATTTAAAAATCAATATTAAATATGGATAACGGTTGCATTTAAAAGCTGTGCGTGAGCTGGATTATGGGTAATCATAATAACCGTTTTGCCCTTCGCTTCCTCCAAAATAAGGGCGGCAGTGTCCTTAATTCTATCTTCATCAAGACCGTTAAAGGCCTCATCCAGAAGCAGAATATCATAATCGCCGCAAAGGGCTCTCGCAATGGCAACGCGCCTGCGCATTCCCCCGCTTAAATCGGATATTTTTTTGTTAAGATAATCTTGGAGCCCCAGCTTTTTAAGCAGCTCATCTCCCTTTTGGCGGCTGCCAACAAGGGCAACATTTTCGCTAACGTTCAAATTTTTCAGCAGTCTATCCTCCTGAAAAACAACCGAGAAGCGCATTTTGTCTATACCCGTAATTTCACCCGCCTGTGGCTTTTCAAGACCGCAAATCAGCCTTAAAAGGGTGGTTTTGCCCTTTCCCGACTCGCCAAAGAAGCAAGTATGCTCTCCTTCTTTTATTTCAAGGGAAAAATCCTTTAAAACCTGCTTTTCGCCGTAGGCAAAAGTGACCTTATCAAATTTAATCATTTTGCGCCCACCTCTTAACGAAATATTTAACCGCCCTTTCAAGGGCAAGGCTTATAATAACAATTACCAGCGTTACCGCAAAGGTTTCGGGGGTTTCAAGGTAGGTTTTGGCGTTATAAAGGAGGCGACCGATTGACTGTTGGGGATAGCAGATAACCTCTGCCGCAACGCCCGATTTCCAGGCAAGTCCCATTGCCGTTACTGCCGAAGAAATATAGGCAGGGGCAAGCCCCGGAAACTTAATTCTCAGTAAAATTTCTTTTTTGGGAAGCCTGAACACCTGTCCCATTTCAACGAGAGATTTGTCAATGCTTTTTATCCCCGTCATTGTTGCGGCCCACATTATGGGCGCCACCATAAGGGCGGTTATAAAAACGGGAATAAAGTTGGTTTTTATCCAGACATAAGCCAGCAATATAAACGAGGCTACCGGCACAGCGCGGGCAAGGGTTAAAAGGGGCGAAAAAACCGCATCAAACAGTTTAATCTTAACGCTTAAAACGCCGCCTAATGTGCCGATAACAATACCCGTTAAAAATCCCGCTATAATTCGCAGGGTAGAAAACAGAACCGAGAGCCAAAACTCCCTTGTTTTCGCAAATTCAAAAAGAACGAGGATGGTCTTATGCGGCGTTGGGATAAGCAACTCCTGATTTATAACAAGGGCTATAATATACCAAACGCCAACCCAAAAGGCAAGCACTGCCAGACCCTTTAGCAGTTTTTTACTTGCCGGTAAAATAGAATTCATCACCGGGCAGTTCTCCTCCTACAAGTTTGGGCATTTCTGCAAGGCAAATCGAAAGATAATCGGCAAGGGCTGTTTTCATTTCCTCTCCTGCAACAAAGCAAACACCGCTTGTGGGAATAGCCTGCTTGGCAACGGCGGCCTTGGGGATGATTTCATATTTCTCGCAAAGCGCTGCGCCCTTTTCGATATCGTTTAAAATAACATTAACCGATGCTTCATATTCCTTTAAAAATTCCTTAACGGCAAGCTCATTTTCCTTTAAGAATTCGTTTCTTACAATGATGCAGCCCATATACATTTTTTTGCCTGCGGCTGTTTCAAATTCCTTGGTCATATCAATAACTGCTTTTGAGCCTTTGATAGTGCCGAGAATGGAGGTTGCGGCGGGCTGGGGGGCCAGTAGTACGGCATCATCGTTTTGCTGTGCAACGCCGATAAGTGCCTTAGCATCCGCAACATACTCAACCTCAACATCGGTGCCAACGGTCAGACCGTTACTTTTGAGAACATAATTTAAAATAAATTCGGGGTTTGCGCCCTGACCCGTTGCATAAATGGTTTTACCCTTTAAATCAGCGATTTTAGAAACGGTGTTTTTCTTTTCAATAATGAATAAATTTCCGCCTGTATTAAGGGCTAGAACGCTAACACCGCCCGAGGTCTTTTTGTAAATTGCAGATGCCATATTGGTGGGCACTGCGGCAATGTCAAATTCCTTGGAGGTTATTTTTCCAACAATTTGTGTGGGGTCGGTAACAACAGTAAACTTATAATCGTGTTTAGCATTGCCAAGGGCGGTTTCCTCCATTAAGGATACCATTCCCATTCCCGTGGGGCCCGAAATGGCGGCTATTTTCATTGTGGTTTTTTCGGCCTGCTTTGGTGCGCAGCCTGCAACCACCAAAACTACCATTAAAACTGCAAGTAAAAGACTAAATATTTTTTTCATAATAAATCACCTTAATTTCCTTTCCGTTTTTTGTTATAAGGTTTTGTTTTTCCAACTGTTCAAGACAGCGGTAAAGGCTTGAGCGCCCAATGCCGAGGCTACTGCTTAGCGCCGACATATTTTGGGAGGCGACAACGCCGTTTTCATCACAGTTAGAGGTTAAAAATTCATAAACCTCCTGCTGCGCCGTTTTGCAGGATAGGAGCCTGATTTTTTTGTTTAAAAACTCAATTTTAGAGGAAAGCAGCCTTATATAATTTTCGGCAGTTTTCGGGAAACACCCGAAAATCTCCTTTAAAAGCTCCTCGCCTAAAAATAAAATCTCACTGTCCTTTTCGGCATAAATCCTACTTACAAATTCCTCACTGCTTTTAGAAAACACCGCCGAAACACCAAAGGTCTCGCCAACTTTCAAATAGCGCAGCGTTACATCGGTGTCACCTGCTGTTTTAACACACAGCAGTCCCGATACAACAACGCCGATAGCGGGCTTATAGTTTCCCTCGCCGTAAACAAGTTCACCCTTTTTATAAAGGGCGGGCTCGCCCAGCATTTTACTAATTTGCCCCTTTTCCTCGTTTGTGAGATTTTGGGTCAGAAAAAAATCAAGCATTTCTTTTCCTCCGTAAAAACTGTCCCATTTGGGACACTTTTATTATATACTATTTATTTTTCTTTGTCAACATTTTAACAAAAAAAATAAAGACGGATTTTTAAAATCCGTCTTTGTCTTTTATTTTTATGCCAAGAACTGTGCCAGGGACACAATAAGCGGCATTGTTATAACCGAAAGAAGGGTTGAAAGGGATACAATGTTAACCGAAAGCTCGGTATCTCCCCCAAATTTTGCGGCAAACATTGTGGTAGCCGCGGCGGTTGGCGCCGAAGCGGCAATGGTTAACGCTGTGAGCATTGCCCCGCGAATTCCCACAAGATACAAAATTCCCAGCACCATTAGAGGCAACAAAATCAGCCTTGCGAAAATGGTTAAGTAACAGCTTTTATCCTTAAGTGCCTTTAAAATATCACTGTTAGCCAGATAATAGCCGATTACAATCATGGGAACGGGTGTGTTAAGGTTTGCAAGGTGGTCAACCGTAGAGGAGCCTATGGTTGAAACAATTTCGGGAACAGGCAGCGGCACCATAAGGCAAACCGCACCAATTACTACACCAATTAGTCCCGGATTAAATAAGAACTTTTTAACCGAAATTTTTGATTTATCGCCGCTCATAAGCAGTATACCCCAGGTCCAGAGCACAACGTTAAAAACAGCAACATAAATTGCGCCGTGGAAAACACCATCTTTTCCGAGAAGCGCTTCTTGAAGCGGCAGGGACATAAACCCTGCATTTGAAAATATAACGGCAAATCTTATAACCTTGCGTTTATCCATATCCTTTGTGCGAAGCAGCAGAATACTCATAGCGATAAACAGTATGTGTATGGAAAGGCTTACTAAAAAGCTGAGTCCCAAATCGCCAAGCACCGAGGGTGAATATTCCATAGAGCAAAAGGCTCTGATAATAACCGTTGGAGTCGCAATATAAAGTGCAATATCTGTAAGAGCAGGAATAGCCGACTCTTTAAGCATATTAAGCTTCGTCAAAACAAAACCAACACCGATAAGCAGAAAAAGAACAATAACCTGCCCTGCAACGGTGATAAAACTTTCTATCACAGCATGTCCTCCCTTACCTTTTCAACATCGGCGGCAATTGCCTCTTGCAGTTCTTTAACGCTGGCAAATCGTTTTTCACTGCGCAAAAATCTTTTAAGGCGAATTTCAAAAACAGTATCGTAAAGATTTGTATCAAAATCAATTATATAGGTTTCACACAGTGCCTTTTTAACCGCGTATGTAGGGCGAAAACCAATATTGGTAACGCAGTGATACCGCTTACCGCCAACATAGGTCTCCCCTGCATAAACGCCTGCCTTCGGTAAAACAAGTTGTTCTTCGGGATAGTTCTGATTAACTGTAGGGAAGCCAAGTGTTCTGCCCCTTGCATCGCCGTGAACAACAGGGCCAAAGAAAGAAAAGGGCTTATAAAGCAGTTTATTGGCATCAGCCACCCTGCCATCCTTAATCATTTGTCTTAAAAGAGAAGAACTGATTATCTCATTTTCTACCTGGCGCGCACGTGCAACATGCACGGTAATTTCCTTTTCCCTACAATATTCCCTTAAAAATTTAGTGTCGCCCTCGCCGTTCTTTCCGAAGCGATAATTAAAACCGCAGGAAATCATTTTAACCGGATATTTTTGGCAAACAAAATCGAGAAACTCTTTCGGTGAAAGCTGGCAAACAGCATTAAAATCAAGATAATCACAACGAACAACACCAAGCTCGGCAAGTGCCCTTTCCTTGGCTTCGGCCGTCATTAAAAGCTCAGGCTTCTCACCTGAAATAATAAACTTAGGTGGTATAGAAAAGGTAAGTGCAATAACATCAAAGCCGCTTTCTCTGGCAGCCTTTATAACCGACACATGTCCCTTGTGCATTCCGTCAAAGGTGCCAAGTGCCAAAGCGCATTCCTTCATTTCCCATACCCCCTATTCTTTAAATTTTATTTAAAATATTAGAAATGCAAATGCTGTTTTTTTCTTTACTAAAAAAACCTATTCCTAAAAGCAAATCGTTAAATTTAACTCTAAACTTCTCATTTTCCTTTGGGTCGTTTATTTTAAGCCGTGCTATATCAAGCTCGCCGCCATTTGTAAAACGAACAGCCTGCTTTTCGGTAACATTAATCACCCTTAGATTTTCAACAGCCTTTTCTTCACTTAACAAAAAGTTTTCAATGTTTTCCTCAGTAATACTGTCAAGTAGCACACACTCACTTATATCAAAACCGTGAGCACTTACCCTTCTAAGTTCTGACATAGTGGCACCGCAACCAAGTTTTAGTCCAATGTCATTACAAAGGCTTCTTATGTAGGTGCCCTTAGAGCAGTGCGCCCTAATTTTAAAGGAATTATCCTTAAAATCGCTTATGCGAGAAACCGAATAAACTGTAATTTTTCTCGGCTCAATTTGAACACTTTCGCCCTGCCTTGCAAGGCTGTAAAGGCGAACGCCATCCTTTTTAATTGCCGAAAACATAGGCGGTGTTTGTAACTGCTCACCTTCAAAGGTTTTAAGCACCTCATCAATCTCGGCTTCGCTTATATTTACTTGCCTTTCCTCTAAAACCGAGCCTGTAATATCAAAGGTATCGGTTTTAATACCTAACTTAACCGTTGCAACATAGGTTTTATCGGCATCGGAAAGAAAGGAAGACAGCACCGTTGCACGGCCGATAAAAACAGGCAAAACGCCCGTTGCCAAGGGGTCAAGAGTACCTGTGTGGCCAACCCTTTTCTCCCCTGACAGCTTTTTAATTTTTCTTACCGCAGTGAAAGAGGTAATGCCCTGCGGCTTATCAATCAGTATAAGCCCCTGCATTTGCTTCCTCCAATTCCTGCTTTACGCTTGCAAGGATTTTTTCCTTGACCTCGTCAAGTGTTCCGCTAACTGTGCAGCCTGCGGCGGCCCTGTGACCTCCACCGCCAAGGCGACCGCAAATGTTTGCGGCATCCAGCGGTTCATAGGTGCGAAGGGAAATTTTAAAAACATCCTTTTCGGTTTCCTTTATGGTAACACCTGCCAAAACCCCCTCAACCGAGCGGGAAATAGCGGCAACGCCCTCAAGCTCACTGCCCGAGCATTTTGTCTTCTTCTGAATTTCCTGCGTTACCGATAAAAGCATACATTTTTCATCAATGGAATTCCGCCGTATCAAGAACAAGCCTTTCCATTTCAATGCGGTTTTTGGATTTTGTGTCAAACATAATGCGATTGATTTCCGCCGCATTGATGTTATAAGCGAAAAGCTTGCCTGCAATATCGAAGGTGCGGGCTGTTACATTGGAATATTTAAAACAGCCTGTGTCGGTGCTGATTCCTGTGTAAAGCGCCGCCGCCATATTATCATCAATAACGGCGTGGATAACCTTTAAAATTGCAAAAATACATTCAGCCGTTGCCGATGCAGAGGCATCGAGGAAAAGATTTTCCGCATAACCCGTGTTTGAAATGTGATGGTCAATGCAAAGGTTAATCTTACCTCCGAATTCATCCTTTAGTGAGCCCAGCAGAGCCTCATCGGCAATATCAACGGCAATAACATTCTTATGTTTAAATGCCCTGTTGCGAAGCTTTTTCATAAAATAATCAAACTTTTTCGGCACCGGGTCAGGGCAAATAACATAGGCTCGTTTGCCTATTTTTTGCAGTCCCATAGCAAGCGCGCAGGCAGAGCCCAGCGTATCGCCATCGGGAGATGCGTGGGTTAAAATGACAAAATGGTCATTCCTTTTTAAAAACCTTGCGGTTTGCAAAAGGGAAATTTTCTTACATGCCATCTTTTTCCTCCGTGTCAAAAGACTTAATTATACGTGAAATATTAGCGCTTTGCTCAATGGAATCATCAGCCACAAAGCGAAGCTCGGGAACCTTTCTAAGCTTTAGTCTGCTGCCAAGCTCGCGGCGCAAAAATCCCGCCGCATTTTTAAGGGCCTTAACCGATTCAGCGGTTTTTTCACTGCCCTCAATAGCGCTTACATAAACCGTTGCATAGGAAAGGTCGCCGCTAACATCCACCTTAACAATGCTTAATAGTTTGCTGACCCTTGGGTCCTTAATCTCCCTTAAAAGGGAGGAAAGGGTCAGCCTTATATCAGAAGTAATACGGTTGATTTTAAATCCTGCCATTAGTCTCTGTATTCCTCCATAATGAATGCTTCAAAAATGTCGCCCTCTTTAATATCAGAGAACTTTTCAAGACCAATACCGCATTCGTAGCCCTGAACAACCTCTTTCACATCGTCCTTAAATCGGCGAAGCGAATCGATTTTATCCTCAGCTACAACAATGCCATCTCGAACAACGCGAATCTGGCAGGAACGGTTAACCTTACCGTTTGTTACATAGCAACCTGCAATAGTGCCAACGTTGGAAATTTTATAGGTGTTGCGCACCTCAATGGTACCCATTTCAACCTCGCGGAATTTGGGAGCCAGCATACCCTTCATCGCGGCTTCAATTTCTTCAATGCAATCGTAAATTACGCGGTAAAGGCGAACATCAACACCATCTCTCTCGGCATTTGCCTTTGCAATGGGGTCGGGGCGAACGTTAAAACCAACGATAATTGCACCCGATGCCTGAGCCAGCATAACATCGGTTTCATTAACGGCACCAACGCCACCGTGAATAACCTTAACGCGAACCTCTTCATTTGAAAGCTTTTCAAGGTTTTCTTTAATAGCCTCAACGGAGCCCTGAACATCAGCCTTAACAATAATGCCAAGCTCTTTAAGCTCGCCCTCGCTAAGTTGACTAAACAGATTATCGAGGGTAACCTTCTGAGCTTTGCTAAAGAGCTCATCCTTAGCCTTTTGCTTACGCTGCTCAACAAGCTGACGAGCAAGGCGCTCATCGCTAACGGCATCAAAGCCATCGCCTGCGGCAGGTGTTTCTGCAAGTCCTGTGATTTCAACAGGAACAGAGGGGCCCGCTTTATCCATAATCTGACCGTTTTCGTTAGTCATAACACGAACACGACCAACGGAAGTGCCTGCAACGATAATATCGCCTGTTTTAAGGGTGCCGCTTTGAACAAGCAGTGTGGCAACAGGGCCGCGACCCTTATCAAGACGTGCTTCAATAACAACACCCTTTGCCCTTCTGTCGGGGTTGGCCTTAAGCTCCATAACCTCGGCAACAAGAAGGATATTTGAAAGGAGATTATCTATACCCATACCCGATTTTGCCGAAACAGGAACGCAGATAATGTCACCGCCCCATTCCTCGGGAACAAGGGAGTGCTCGGTTAACTGCTGCATAATTCTATCGGGATTAGCCTCGGGCTTATCCATTTTGTTAATTGCAACAATAATTTGAACCTTTGCAGCCTTTGCGTGGTTAATTGCTTCAATGGTCTGAGGCATAATACCGTCATCAGCGGCAACAACCAAAACTGCAATATCAGTTGCCATTGCACCGCGCTGGCGCATTGAGGTAAATGCGGCGTGACCTGGGGTGTCAAGGAAGGTAATATCCTGACCGTTGCAGTTAACCCTGTAAGCACCAATGTGCTGGGTAATACCACCGGCCTCGGTGTCGGTAACGGCAGAATGGCGGATAGCATCAAGGAGAGAGGTTTTACCGTGGTCAACGTGACCCATAACAACAACAATTGGGTCGCGGGGCTTTAAGGTATCCGCAGTGTCCTCGGTGTCGTCCATAATTCTGTCTTCAATGGTAACAACAACCTGACGCTCAATTTTAGCACCCATTTCGGTTACAACAATTTCGGCAGTATCATAATCAATAGTCTGATTAACGGTTGCCATCATACCGAGTTTTAAAAGTTCTTTAATAACCTCGGCGGCAGTCTTTTTCATTGCCGCGGCAAGCTCGCCGACAGTGATTTCATCGCCAACGGTAACGGTAATCGGGGTTTTCTTGATGCGCTCAAGCTGAATTCTGCGCATTTTATCGGCCTCGGTTTCGCGCTTTGCGCTTTGAGGACGGCGATAATCCTGGGATTTTTGCTTGATTTTCTGCTTGCGCTGAAAATTATCCCTCATACTGTTTTCGGGAGCAATATTTTCGTATTTTTCATTATAGCGTTCAATGTTAACATTAGAAACGCGGGTGTCAACATGGCGAATTTGGGCAGGGCCGCGATTAGGTGCCTCACCGGGGGTCTTTTCAGCCTTTTCTCTTGCCTTAAAGGGATGGGGGTCACTGGGCTTAAACACCTTGGGCTCCTGAGCCTTGGCTTCGGGCTTCTTTTCTGCCTTTTTAGGCTCTGACTTTTTAGCCTCTGCGGCCTTCTCGGAAGCCTTTTGAGCCTCTGCCTTTTTAGCAGCGGCAACCTTTTTCTCCTCTTCTGCCTTCTTTTGTTCGGCGGCCTTCTTTTCGGCAGCTTTTTTCTCTTCTGCCGCTTTCTTTTCCTCGGTAGCCTTCTTTTCAGCGGCCTCTGCTTCGGCAGCGGCCTTTAACTGCTCAAGAATAGCCATCTGAGAAGCAAGCTTCTGGTCCTTTTCGGCCTGCCTTGCCTTTTGGGCAGCTTCACGTGCAGCGGCGCCCGTTGCGAAATAATCATCAAAGCTCTTTACCTTATGCTTTAGGGTAAGAACCTCGAAAATAATATTAATTTCCTGCTCATTAAGCGCAGCACCTGCTTTTTTAGCCTCGGCAGTGTGCTCACCTAAAATAGCAATAATTTCCTTTGATTCAACACCAAAGTCTTTTGCAATATCACTAACTTTAACCTTATTTGTCATTAGCGCTACCTCCTTATTCGACTGCTTCGCTTATTGCCTTTGCGAAGCCTTGGTCGTTAACCGCAACAATTCCTGCTTTTCTGCCAATTGCCTTTGAAAGCGTTTCAATGTCACAGTCAAGTAAAGTAATCACAGGCACATTTTTACCTGTGGCATAAAATGAAATTTCCTTTCGGCTTTTATCCGACAAATTTCCTGCCGTAACAATAAGCCTTGCCTGATTCTTTTTAAGTGAATTAACACATGAATCCATTCCGAAAAAAAGTTTACCTGCCTTTGCGGCAAAGCCTAAAAGGGTTAAAACTTTATTTTGCCCCATTAGCGAGCTCCTTTTCAAGTTTTTCATAAATTTCGGCAGGAACGGTCATTTTAAAGGCGGAATCAATTCTTTTTGATTTAATAGCCTTTTTGAGACAGCCCTCACATTTACAAATGTACGTGCCTCTACCGTTTAATTTTCCGGTAAAATCAAGACAAATTTCACCACTGCTTGTGCGAACAACGCGAATAAGCTCGCTTTTTGCCTTGTGCTCACCACAGCCAACGCACATTCTGGTGGGTATTTTTCTTTCTGCCATTTAAAACACCCTACTTCTATTCATCTTCACCGTAATATCCGCTTTCGGGGCGAATATCAATTTTCCAGCCTGTAAGCTTTGCTGCCAAGCGAACGTTCTGACCCTTGTTACCAATGGCAAGGGAAAGCTGAGCATCGGGAACGGTTACATGGCAAACCTTGGGCTCTTCACTTTCAATTTCAACGGTTAGAACCTTTGCGGGAGAAAGTGCCTCGCTAATAAACAAGGTGGGGTCCTCAGAATATTTTACAATATCAATCTTTTCGCCGTTTAACTCTTCTACAATCTTGTTAACACGAGCTCCGCGCTGGCCGATACAAGCGCCGACAGCATCAATTTCCTCATCAGCACTGTAAACAGCAAGCTTTGTTCTGGAGCCTGCCTGGCGGGAAACCGATTTAATCTCAATAATTCCATCAAAAATTTCGGGAACCTCGGTTTCAAAAAGGCGCTTTACAAGGCCGGGGTGTGTGCGGGAAAGCATAACTCTGGGGCCACGCTCAGTTTCCTTAACATCAACAATGTAAACCTTAATGTGGTCGCCCTCTTTTAAAACCTCATCAGGCACCTGCTCAGCCTTAGGTAATGTAGCTTCCTTTGTACCAATGGTAAGAGAAGCGTTACCTGTTTTGGGGTCAATACGCTGAACAACGGCAGTAACAAGTTCCTTAGTTTTGCTTTGGAACTCAGCCAGGGTCTGACCGCGCTCAACATCGCGCACACCCTGACGGAAGTTATTTTTAGAATTTTGTGCCACAACGCGGCCAAACTTTTTGGGGTCGAGAGGAATGTCTACAAAGCCCTGTTCAATAGATTTGGGGTCGATTTTAGCGGCCTCCTCCTTTGTAATTTGACAGAAGCGGTCCTCAACCTCATCAACAATTTCTTTTCTTGCCCAAACTGCAAAAATTTCCTTTTCGGTGTCAATAATGCAGGAAACAATTTCTCTGCCGCCGAAATCCTTTCTTGCGGCAACAACGATTGCATCGGCAATTTTTTCGGCTAATGATTCCTTGGGGATTCCCCTTTGTTCCTCCATTGCAGCAAGTGCTGCAAAAAATTCTTTCTTATCCATTTTTCTAAAATACCTCCGTATTAATTTACTAATCAAAATCTGCTAAACGTACCAATGAGTAGTCGCCCTTAGAAAGGGTAATATCCTCACCGCTTACATTTAGAGAAAGGTTTCCGTTTTCAAAGGAAAGGAGCGTGCCTCTAATTTCCTTGGCACCGTTTATTTGGCGATAAAGCTTAACCTTAACATCGTTTCCCAGCATCTTTTCAAAATGCTCAGGTCTAACGAGTTCCCTCTCTAAACCCGGGGATGAAACCTCCAGGCAGTAGGAATGGCTAATGGGGTCAGCCTCATCTAAAATAGGGTCAATGGCGTGGGAAACATCAACACAGTTGTCAATGTCAATACCGTTTTCGCTGTCAATAAACACACGCAAATAGTAGGAAGCGCCTTCCTTAACAAAGCGAACATCCCAAAGGTCAACACCCTGTGCCTTAACCGTTTCCTCTATAAGCGCCCAAACGCGGTCGGCCGTGTTTGAAGCCATAAAGCAATCTCTCCTTTCAAAACAAAAGAGCGGGCCAAAACCCACTCTCCTTAAAACATACTTACTTAACATAGCATAGTTTACCACATATTATATAAAAATGCAAGTGTTTTTTAAAATAAAAGCCACCCGCGTGGGTGGCTTTAAATTTATTGCTGTGCGTTTTCCTCAATAATCTTTTTGGAAATGTGTGCGGGAGCTTCCTCATAACGCTCAAATTCAAGGGTAAATACTGCTCTGCCGCCGGTTATAGAACGCATTGCAGTGGCAAAATCAGACATTTCAGCAATGGGCACCTCACCCACAACCTCCTGCATCTTGTTTTGTGCAGGATTCATACCGATAATCTTACCGCGGCGTTTATTTATATCACCAATAACATCGCCAAGGTTATCATCGGGTACAAGGGCTTTAAGGGTACCAATTGGCTCTAAAAGAACAGGGTTAGCGTTGGGAATACCATCCTTATAAGCAACCGAGGCCGCCATCTTAAAGGACATTTCAGAGGAGTCAACAGGGTGGTAGGAGCCATCAACCAATGTGGCCTTTAAACCAACCAGCGGGTAGCCTGCAAGAACACCCTTTTGGGCGCTGTCGCGAAGACCCTTTTCAACTGCAGGGAAGAAGTTTTTGGGAACTGCACCGCCGAAAACCTTCTCCTCGAAAATCATTTCATCGCTGTCACAAGGCTCAAACTCAATCCAAACATCACCAAACTGACCGTGACCGCCGGACTGTTTCTTATAACGGCCCTGAACCTTAACAGGCTTTCTGATTTTTTCTCTGTAAGCAACCTTAGGTGCCTTTGTAAGAGCTGTAACACCGAACTTTGCCTTTAGCTTTGAAAGAACAACATCAATGTGCTGTTCGCCGAGAGCACTTAAAATCTGCTCGCGGGTTTCTCTATCGGTGAAATAAGAAATGGTGCGGTCCTCTTCGGCAAGTTTAGCAATGCCCGAAGCAATCTTTTCCTCATCACCCTTGTTTTGGGGATAAACCGCAACCGAAAGGCAGGGTCTATCGAATGCCACAGGGGCCGCAACGGCACCGCCGGCAACACAAAGGGTGTCGCCTGTTAAAACATCGCCAAGCTTTTGAGCAGCGCCAATGTCACCTGCGCAAAGTTCATTAGCATCGCTCTGCTTGCCGCCCTTTAAAACGAGAAGCTTTGAAAGCTTAAGCTCTTCGCCTGTGCGGGCATTTTTAAGCTTTGTATCGGCAGTAACCTTACCGCCCATAACCTTAAAGTAGGAAAGCTTGCCAACAAAGGGGTCGGCAACGGTTTTGAAAACGAAAACGCTGGGAGCATCGCCTTCACTAATTTCCTTTTTAATCTCCTCGCCATCAACAATAAGATTTTGCTCATCGGCACCGGGCATAATATCGGTTAAAATGTCAACTGTAATGCCAACTGCATCACCCGACTGCTGAACGCCGCCGAACACAGGGCAAATCTCCCCTGCTCTAATACCCTGTAAAAGAGCACCCTTAATTTCAGCGGGGGTAAATTCCTCGCCTGAGAAATATTTTTCCATAAGCTCATCGTTAACCGAAGCCACTGCCTCAAGCATAATGCTTCTCATATTTGCAATTTCATCGGTTTCGGTGTAGGGGCACTCCTTAAAGTTAAGGCCATCGGTAGCGTAAGCCTTGTTTTCAATAAGGTTAACATAGCAGGTAACAACCTCACCCTCAACAACAGGAACAAGAACAGGGCAAACAACGGCACCGTAGTGTGCGGTGAGCGCTGACAAAACACGGTTAAAGTGGGCGTGGGTGGAATTGAGCTTACCAATAAAGAAGGCAACTGCCTTTTTGGCAGCCCTTGCCTTTTCAAAAGCAAGCTCGGCACCAACTGTAAGACCCGATTTACCCGAAATTACAACCATTGCGGCATCGGCAGCAGAAAGAGCCTCACTAACGCCGCCGGCAAAGTCAAACATTCCGGGGGCATCAATAAGGTTAATATGGCGGCCATTATAATCCAAAGAATAAACCGAGGTGGAAACCGAAATTTTTCTTTTCTTTTCCTCAGGGTCAAAATCCATAACGGTAGTGCCATCATCAATCTTTCCGATTCTATCGGTTACCTTTGCATAATATAAAATAGCATCTGCTAATGTGGTTTTACCTGAACCGGCGTGACCAAGCAGGGCTAAATTTAGAATTTTTTTGCTGTCATAAGAACTCAATGTAATGCACTCCTTTTAAAGCGGGTACTCCCGCCTTTGTATATGCCTTATTATATCATACGTCTTTTGTGATTTCAACTAGTTTTTTTATACTTTTTTAACTTCTTTTGTGAAATTAGCACAAGTTTTCCAAAAATTTCAGGGTTGTAATAAATTAGGGTACTTTTGTAATCCTTTTGACACCAAACTGTAACCCAAATAGTGTTTATTTTTAAGACTTTTTTAAATATAATACTATTATAAAATTCAGGAGGTGCAGTATGAAAAAGTCGGTTTTGTTATCATTTCTTTTAGCTTTTGTTATTGTGCTCAGCGGCTTTTCATGCCTTAATTTTGAGGCAAAGGCTGTTACCCACCAACCCCCCGTTACCCAGGTTTTAAAGCCGACAGCCCCCGAGCAGGATGCGCTTATAAAATCACGCTTTGAAAATATGCTTAATCATAACTATCTTTACGATGACGATTTTAACAATATGCACACCGTGATTGAAAATTCCTGCCTTGCCCTCCTTGATAAAATGGAGGAGCAGTTTATTGAAACCGACATTCTTTTCCCATTTATTGAAAACGCCTATGGCATTTCGGTTTATATTGATGATGAGTTTGGCGCAGGCTTCCCCAAAAAGCAGGGTGCGGTTTATGTAGTACCAAGGGGATTTACCCAGTACACCCACACGGTTATTAATATTGTTAAAAGCGGTGACACCTTTGAGGTGACCTCCCTTGCTATAACCGATTCCCACGATGGTGAACCCACCGAGCTTGTCTGCAACACGGTTTTTAAGGTGAATAACGACAGCGCCTTTGGTTACAACATTTTAAGCAGCACCTTAACAGTGGCGAACGGAATTGAATTTTAAAACAAAAGCCCTACGGGTGTTGGCCTTAGGGATGAAATGCCTAAAAAAGTAAATTTTTGCGGTCTAATGTGTTAAAAAGTCGTGGTACGCGTCAGCGTTACCACGGCTTTTCGCCTTTTATCCCACTAAAAATTTTTCTTTTTTAGGTGCTTTGCAGTTTTGTAAGAATAAATTTGTTTTGATTTCGAAGTTAAGAAAACGTAGTAATACTTTGTGTCTTACAAGTTTTCGCGACAAGAAAGCATACAAATTTATCTGAAAAACCAATTAATCCCTAAGACCAACACCCGAACCGAGGGCTTTTTTTATTTCGCAATCTTTATAATACCAGTTTAAAATTTCTTTATAGTCACTTCCCTGCTGAGCCATATAGTTAGCACCGTATTGGCTCATTCCAACACCATGGCCATAGCCCCGCACGGTAAAGATAAAGCTTGTTCCGTCAAAGGTTAAATCAAAGCTGCTGCTTTTAAGGGAAAATTTCTCCCTTAGGTCACTGCCCTTAAACTCCTTACCCCCTAAAGTAATTTTGCTAACCGTGCCGCTTTCGGTGCTCTCACTTTTGCCAAGCCAACCCTTCGCCTCGCCCGAAAGCTCCACAAGAGAGCTCATTCCCTTTTTAAAATCCTCAACCGATACCTTAACGGTGCTTAAATAATCGGGGCAAAGCAGGTCGCCAATGCTATCGGTCACGGTAAGGTAAGGGTAATCCTCCCCCCAAACATTTGCTGCCGTTTCGGTTTTGCCTGAGGATACGGCGTGGTAAACCGCCATAATTGGTTTGTTTTCATAAAAAATCATTTCATCTTGGGTTGCCTTAACTACAGCCTCGATTTTTTCAAGATTTTTACTAAAATTATCTCCCCATTTTTCCTTAAGCTGCTCCTCGCTTAAAAAAGCCTGGTCGGTGCTTTCATCGGCGGTAATGTCATAGTCCTCTTTAGCATTTTGCGCTTTTTTGTAGTTTAAAAATGTTCTCGCCGCCACAGCCTGCGCCTTAAGCGCCTCCTCGGTGTACTCGGCAGGCATTTCGGCCGCCACCACACCTACTAAATATTCATCGGTTTCGATTTCGGTTATTCCCGCCTCAGTTTTAAGCCGCACCGCATCTTCTGTTTGTGGCGCCACGGTAAGTGTGGCGTTACCTTGTGTGGCGGGTAAAGCCGTTGCCGCAAGGGGCAAAAAGAGCATTGAAGCCATAATAACCGCTAAAATAATCAGATATGAATTTTTCATAAACTCTCCCTTAATTTCATTGACTTTTCTTTTAAATAAAGTTACAATTACTTATATATAATAGTTATGCTTTGAAAGGATTTATTATGAATTTTAAGAAAGCAGTTATTTTTCTCGGCTGTGCCGCACCTGTTTGCGCACTACTCAACTGTCTGGTAATGTTTTTTACCATTGAAACGAGCAGCGGCTTTTTCAGAACAGGTTATTCCTCCCTTGCTGTACTAATGCTAGGTATTATTGCCGCCCTCATTATTTTAAGCGCCGTGGCTTTTTCTCGTATTAGGCGCCTAAATCCACCTGCATTTTGGCCCTATATTAGTGCCATTTTAAGTGTTGTGCTTGGAATTTGCTTTTTGGCCGAGGCATTTAAATTCACTCCCCTTGTGGGCACCACACCCGCCTTTGCGGTATTCATTAGAATTTTTGCCGTTTTAAGCGGAATTGTTTTTGTGTGGCGCGGCGTAAATGGGCTTTTCTTTGTGCCCATTTATAAGGAAATCTACATTTTACCAGTGATTTATATGATTTTAAAGGTAGTTTCTACCTTTATTGCCTATGCGGGGGTTGCCACAATCACCGAAACCGTGTTTGAGCTTTTCGCAATTTGTGCAATGCTTATTTTTACACTTAATTTTGCCAAAGCCGAAAACGGAATTAAAAATAAAAAGGGTGTCGGTCTTTCTACCCCGCTTTGTGTGGTTTGCGCACTTGTTATTCTAACACAAATTGCACCCTACGCCGTAAATTATTTTGCAAAAAAGGAAGCCTTAATTCACGCTAACTCTCTTTTCTCACCAACAAGTATTATCCTTTCATTGTTCATTATTTCGGTAGCACTTTTTAAAAATCAGAAAGAATTAGACTAAGGAGTGAGGTTTTATGAAAGTTGCACTTTTTAACGATTCTTTTCCGCCCACCATTGATGGTGTGGCAAATGCCATTGAAAACTATGCCCGCATTATCACCGAGAATTATGGTGAGGCAGTTGTTGTAACCCCTAAATATCCAAATGTTACAGATAACTACCCCTTTGATGTTTTCCGTTTTTCCTCTGCAAAGTTCCTCGGCAAAATGCCCTACCGTGTAGGTAATCCTTTTTCACCAAAAACCCTGCTTGAATTATCAAAAAGGGAGTTCGATATTTTACACGTTCACTGCCCCTTTGCTTCGGCAGTTTTGGCGCGCGAGCTTATTTTAGGTAAGGAAAAGCACCCCCCTGTTATTTATACATACCACACCAAATACGATGTTGACCTTGATAAATATGTTCCAAACAAGCACCTTAACACAATTTCAAGAAAGTTTGTGTTAAGCAATATAAACTATGCCGATGAGGTTTGGGCTGTATCTAAGGGTGCCACCGAAAGCCTTCGTGATTTAGGCTACCAGGGTGAAATTTTGGTAATGCCCAACGGTACCGATTTTAAAAAAGGCAAAGCAGACCCAAATGAAATAGCCGAGCTTGAAAGAATGTATTTAATAGATAAACAGGTTCCAATGTTCCTTTTCTGCGGCAGAATGATGTGGTACAAAAACATTAAAATTATTCTTGATGCACTTAAAAAATTAAGTGAGGCCGGCGTTACCTATCGTGCATTCTTTGTTGGCGATGGTGTTGACCGCCCCGCCATTGAGCAATATACCAAAGAGCTTGGCATTTATAAAAACACGGTTTTCACAGGTGCCGTTTATGACCGTGAAAGACTTCGTGCCTTTTTCACCCGCGCTGATTTATTTATGTTCCCCTCAACCTATGATACCTCAGGTCTTGTGGTAAAAGAGGCAGCCGCCTGCTATACCCCCAGCATTCTAATTAAGGATAGCTGTGCTGCCGAGGGTGTTGAGGATGGCTTATCAGGCGTTATGTGTGAGGAAAACGCCGATGACTTTGCCAAAAAGCTGGCTGAGCTTTGTAAAAACCCCTCTGCATTTGAAAAGCTTGGCAACAATGCCGCCGAGTATGTTTACTATTCTTGGGAGGATTCGGTTGCCGCCGCCGTTAAACGCTACGAAATTGTGCTTGAAAACCATTTGAGAAAAAAATAAAAAAGTAAAACCCCAACGCTCATGCGTTGGGGTTGTTTTTTTAAAACACAAGAAAATGAAGAATAAGCGCCATACAAAAGCCAAGAATAATTCCCGCTAAAACCTGAATGGGTGTGTGGCCAACAAATTCCTTGAGTTTAACCTCGGGCAGCTTTTCGGCCGATAAATCATCAAAGGCTTTAATAATTTCATTAAGAATAACTGCCTGCTTGCCTGTTTCCAGTCGAACGCCCATTGCATCGTGGCAAACAACAATGGCAAGAATTGTCGCCATACCAAATTCAAAGCTTGCAAGGCCGAAATTTATGGCAGTTATTGTTGCAAGGGATGTAACCGTTGCCGAATGACAGCTTGGCATACCACCATCGCCAAACATTCGCCTTATATCAAACTTTTTATAAATAGCCCAATGAATAAGGGTTTTAATAACCTGTCCCGTAAACCAGGAAATCGTTGCCGTTAAAAGATATTTATTCAAAAAAACATCAAATAACCATTCCATAATTTAAAATTTCTCCTCTATTAAAATCCCTTTATTATTTTATTTCCCCAAATGCCTTAATCCATTCACGTTTAATAAGCTCGTGTCCCATAGCCGTTGGGTGAACGCCATCAACAAGCCAGTAGGTATCGGGGGCGGTTTTTGCCGCCTCATCAAATTTTTTCTGCAAGGGAACAAATTTAACGCCGTTTTCCTCGGCAACCCTTTTTGCAAGGCGAGCCATTTCCAAAACACCCTCTTTAAAGGCTTTAAACCTTTCGGGCTGGTCCTCCCTGTTAGCAGTTGCAGGGCCCTCTAAAACAAAGGGCTCCAAAATCATCATTTTAATGTTGGGCAGTTCGGCTTTAAGCTCGGCTACAAGCATAGAATAAACCTTATAAAACCTCTCATAGCCTGTGCCGTTGCCCCAGTCAATTCCGTGCCACACATCGTTAACACCTATCAGAATACTCAGATAATCAGGCTTTAAATTAAGGGTGTCGTTAACAATTCTTGCATAAAGGTCAAGAACACGGTTGCCGCTTACACCGCGATTGTAAAATTCATATTCGTTAGGGTTTTCAAAGCCCAGTTCTCCCGCAACCATTGTGGCATAGCCAAAGCCGCGGGTAGCCTCAGGACCGTTATTGTTTCGGTCTCTCCCCGCATCGGTTATAGAATCACCTTGAAATAAAATTACTTTTGCCATTTTGCTTCCTCCGTTTATCCCACAAACTTACCGTTTGACCACTTGCCTTTTCTAACCCTGCCGCTGGCATAGGTTAAGGTGCCGTAGCCGTTTAATTTTCCTTCCAGAAAATCTCCTGTGTAGGTGTCGCCGTTAGCCCAGGTGTATGTACCTTTACCGCTTCTGGCACCATCAACAAAATCTCCTGTGTAGGTATCACCGTTTGTCCACCTGCAGGTGCCCTTACCGGTACGCTTTCCCTCAGCAAAATCGCCGGTGTAAACGGTGCCGTTGGCCCACTTGAAGGTACCCTTACCCTCACGCACCCCTTTTACAAAACTGCCGGTGTAGCTATCACCGTTAGCCCAGGTGTAGGTGCCTGTGCCGTGGCATTTTCCACTGATGAAATCGCCAACATAGGTGTTGCCCTCGGCGCTTTTAAACCTACCCTCACCATCTAAAAGACCACCCTTAAAGGTGCCCTCCCAAATGGCTCCATCTCTAATTTTCTTACCCTGGCCCTCTAAAATTCCATCAACCAGGTTTCCTGTGTAATAGGTGTCACCAATAAGCTTGTTTTCAACATAGCCTGTGTAGGTTTCATCAGCATATTGGGTTTTCATATATTCATCTGTAAGATAATTTGTCTTTTCCAAAAATGTGGTGGCATTTTTGTCTAGGGTATCGGTCCAACCAATTAAAAATGCCGTGAAGCTATCCATTTTTTTGCCGTTTGAGCCCATAATGCTTTCGGGCAAATGGGTGGCGGCAAGGTCCTTAACGCTTTCGGGATAATAAAAATCATCGGCACCGAATATGTGACAAAACTCGTGATAAAGTGAATTCGTGTCCTCATAAATTATCGCAAACTCACTTCTTCGGTCCACATTTGCAGGCTTTGCAAAACAGCGGCCATCACGGTTGGCACAGAAAATAACCGGGGCGTTATCAACATCGTATTTTTTCTCTAGCTCCACGCCCATTTTATTGTAGCTCGGTAGTCCCGCCGAGGAAATTGCACTGTTTACCCAGGGCATATAATCCTTCAATGAAAGGTTGCCTGTACTTTTAGCGGTTAGGTACCGGGTGCTGATTGAAAGCGTTGCGCCGTAGCTTTTGGCATCGCTTTCAAGCTGTGAAAACACCTTTTCGGCATTTGTCTTAAATGTGGCTTTATCAACATCGCCCCAGGTGCTGATTTCATCATCAACAAACACAATGGTGACCATAGTGTCGCCTGTCATATATTCGCAGTCCCCTAAACCAAACCACCTGAAATAGTAATTCGAACGAAACTCCTCAGGAACCTTTTCTAAGATTTCATTCTTGTATTTTTCGTTAATGTAGTCCCCTATAGCAGTGCTCGTTAAATCAATACCGCCGCTTACAACCTCACGAATTAAAATAATTGCGAGTATAACAACCAGGAACACACCTATTCTCTTTAGCGTTTTACCCTTAGCCATTTAACTATCCCTTTATGTAAGGTACATAATCGGCGCAAATTTCGCCGCCCTCTAAATTAAAGTCAACTAATCTTATACCCCAGTTTGTATTGTTGCTGAATCCAAATCCGCCGCAATAGAAAACAGGGAGATTTCTCCACGCATCAGGCAAAATCTTGGTTATTGAACGGTGAATGTGGCCTGCAAAGGCGCAAACAATGTTCTTATTTTCTAAAATTAGCTGCCTTGCCTCTTCGCTCTCTTTATCGGTAAGCAGGTCGTGCATGCATAAATAAATCTTTTTATCCTTGTGCTTTTGGAGTACCGTTTTTAAGAACTCAACATTAACACCCGTGTAGGTGCCGTCGCTGTTTTCGGTGGGGTCAAGGTCGCCGCCGAAGGTGTCGCACATAGCGAAAACCTTGTCGCCGTAAACTAGAGCAAATTCCCTTTTAACACCTGTAAGCGCTTCCCATTTGGCCTCGCCATACTGCTCGTGATTACCCGGGAGCATATAGGTTTTTACCGGGAACTGGCAAACATATTCCTTAACAAAATTATCGGTATTCGAAACCGAGGGCTCCCAGAGGTAAGAGCCGCCCTCTAACCAGCCCCAATGGTCAAGGGAATAATCTCCAAGGCCTAATATAGCATCATAAGGAGTTAAATCATATTGCTTTTTAAGGGTTTCGGTTAAAAAGCCCATTCTTGCCTTGGCATCAAAATCGTCCCAAGCAATGTGGCAGTAATGCACATCGGTTATAATTGCAACTCGTTTGTTTTCACATTTTTCAATAACATATTCCGTGTAGCCCATAATCAATCCTCCAAAGCAGCTTATTGTTTTTAGTATAACACAATATAACAAAAATGGCAATAAAGAGAAAAAAGAAAGGACTATAGAAATAGTCTTTTCTTTTCTTTTAATTTTATTAAACAAGCCGCGGATAAAAAGCGCCTAGTATAAAATATTTTTAACTGATTTTTGTCCAGGAAACTTTTGTTGTGCTTTGGTTCCAACTATTGAAATATTTTTCAACTTCATCTTTTGTAGTTAAATTTCCGTTTAGTCAGAGAGATTTGGGAGGTAGGTTTGCTCAAAATAGCGGATTCACTGCTGGTTTTAGAAGACCCTGTCGTTGTACTTGTAGCTTCACTGTTACTCAAAGTGCCGGCAATAGTGAAATTAGTTTCTTTGACGCTTTCTTTCCTCCAAAAAAACAACCATCATATCAGTGCTACATCGGGCTTTCCCTATTCTCTCTGTCGGCCCAAATGCAGCAGTTCGGAAAAATCGTAAATATAATAATCGGTGATAGCCTTTATTTCCTCAACATATTCCTTTGAGGAAGCATCATAAACACCGCAAACCGTCATTCCCGCCTTCTTTGCAGTTAAGTCGGCATTAAAGTTATCATCAAGGAATAAAACCTCGCTGATTTTTTTGCCGAGCCTCTCGGCCGCCTTAACATAAATTTCGGGGTCGGCCTTTGTGGTAGAAAAGTCATCACAGGACCAAACATTATCAAATAAATCATAAATTTCCAACCGTTTAAGGCAGGCGTCAAGGGTCAGATGCGGGCTGGCCGTTAAAACATTAAGGCTCGCCCCCCTGCTTTTAAGCTCATAAAGAGTTGAAATAACATTTTCCTTGGCGGGAATATGATAAAAATAAGCCTCACCCATATATTTTTTCATTATCCCAATTATTTCTTCCCGAGGCTTATTAACCCCCAGCCTTATGAAATAATCCGCCGCGCCGATAAGGCCCAGCGGGGTTATAACCTTAACGATTTCGCTATCGTATTTAATTTCATTTTCATCTAAAATCCGAAGCATTGAGGAAACATAGGTGGGCATAGAATCAACCAGTGTTCCGTCAAAATCAAATAAATAGGTTTCCAATTAAAACACCTCGCGGATATTATAGCATAAAAGCGGCGATAAATCAATGCGGAGCATTGTATGTAATCCGCAACTTGTTGCGGCATGTAATCAACACGAAGTGTTGGATGTAATCAATCCGAAGGAAGAAACATACAAGTCTTACGACTTGATGACATACCGTTTGCAAAGCAAACGGATTACATACGCCTATCGGCGATTACATACCAATCCTTCGGATTGGATAAAAAATAAGACAGTCCGAAGACTGTCTTTTTTTTTGGGTGTTTTGAACTTAATGACACGAATTAAAAGCGTCTGAAAACCGAGGATTTTCATAAAAATATATTTATAATACTCTTTCTGAAATCATTTTGCAAATTTCCTTTATATCGCAATCGCCTTTAAATTCAAATTTAACTTTTCCAATTCCGGAAAAATACAGTTCCAATTCACAATCTGCAATCAATTCTTCTCTTCCTGCAGTTTCAACTGAATAAGCTTGAATTCTTGAATACGGCATAGATGTATAATCTTGTTTTGTACCAGTTAAACCTTGTATATTTATAGAAATTATTCTTTTGTTTGTAAAAACGACTTGGTCTCGCAAACCTTTATATGTAGAAATGATGCTTTCATCAGAAACAAGTAACGGACCCACTAACAACTCCGATTTTTCGTTAGTCACCTTCTTTAATTTGAAAAAAGTTGCATTTTGAAAATCAATCATTTGTATTTCTCCTTTTTAATTATTAATTAGCATAAAAATTGTATCCTAATAATTTCTCTGCTGTTAGTAATAACTTTTTATAGTTTTCTGAATTAGATGCTTTCATTTGTCTATAACCGCCAAACGATTTAGGGGCTATTTCAGGAGCCTTTTCAAATAATAAATCGTAAAATTCTTTATCTTTTGCCATTTCTTCTTTTTCTTTTACATCTTTTTCAAAAATTGCCTTTTGTTCTTTTGTTCTTTCGTCAACAAACGGTCTATTGCAATATTTAATAAAATCTCCCTTATAATCCCAGGTAGGTAAAGAAATATCATCAAGCACAGGATAAAGGGTTATTGAACAATATTTGTGTTTTTCTGATTTATGCAGTAGATATTCAGGAAGTTTAGGATATTTTTTACTGTTGCCGCTAACGCTAAAATACCTCTTAATATATTTAGCACATTCTTCACAAACAAAATATGTTTCATTCGTAGAAACAATATCCGTATTTCCATACACTTCGCTAATCATCTTTGTATTGTACGCTTCTTGTTCTTTATTGAATTGTGCAAACAACTCTTTTATTTTTTGTTCTTCTATTTTAGCCTCTTCAAATTGCCTATCAAATTTCAAATATTCAACCAATCGCATATAATCATTTTCAGGCCACGAAAAATTTGAATGCGGAAAGATTTCGTTCGCTTTTCTCAGACATGCGATGGCTAAATCCATTCTTCCATTCTTCTTATGTTCCGTTGCTTTCTTTTGTAAGATATACTCAACATTATTAACCGGGCTGTTCATTCCTTGCAAAGGCTTATAGTTTGGAATTTTAATGCTATTTATTCCTTCAAGAGTTTGAAAATCATATTTTTCTCTTAAAAATATATTTTTTGTAAACGATTTTAACAATCCCGCCACCTCAAACTTTTGTATTATCCAACATCATCAACCCTGCCACCATTTAAATATTGAATTTAACAGCGCTATTACCGATACTAATAACGCTAAAAAAGGAATAATTTTATCTAACCAGTATCTTATTGTAATTACTCTCTTTTCTTTACGGATCAATTCAATATGTTTAGTTTTTTCAGAAAAATAATCAATAGCTTTAGATGTTAAGTAGTAATAAATTGTATCTGTAAATATACTCCCAACAATATATCCTTCTTTTTTTAATGTTTCAAAATGTGCAAATGTGAAATTCTCACCGTAAATATCTTTTAAACAAACTTCATCATCATTTCCAAACCCAACATTATCTTTTCTATTCAATAAAAATTTCAGGCAGTTTTCTTCACATTCGCTTAAAAATTTCACTTTTTCCTTATCTCCTTGTTAATAATCGACACCATATTTTTATGATTACATTGATTTAAACAAGTAAATTATACCACATATTTGCACGAAGTGCAACTTCATTGGGCGTAAGCCCACATCGTTTGTGCGAAGCACAACACTGTTTGCGCAAAGCGCAACCTCGTTTTGTGTCCCCTAAGCGGAATGATATTAGCCTTCGGCTAAATGATGTTGCGAGTAAACTCGCAAACGTTGTTGTGTCCTGCGGACACAAACACAAAAAGAAAGACACGATTTTCATCGTGTCTTTCTTTTTGGTGCACCTGAGCATTCTATAATCGAACCATTTACCTCTTTTAGAGTCACGGTTTTGCTTGCTTCCTTATAATTAAATGTTATGACTAATTTGTCGTCGTAAAGATATACGGCGTTTACAAAAATGTCAATCAGTCTTTGTTTGTGTTCCTTCGTTTCCAAGCTCATGTTCTGAATATGCTTGAGCCATAATACTAAGCCCTCTTTCGTGATGGTGGGCTTCTTCATTTCTTCCTTGATGAGCTTTAATTTAATCTCATCTCTCGTCTGCTCCAACTCAATCATTCTTTGTTTCGTGGTTGGAGTTATAATTCCTTCTTCTATTGCTCTAAGCAAATTGTTAAGTGCGTTCTCTGTTTCACTAAGCCGTTGTTTAAGTAGTTGTATTGCGGGATTTTCTTTTTTTGCATTCCTAAATACGATACTTGCAATATCCTCAATAACATTATCATCAATCATCATCTCATGGGTGTGTTTAACAACAATGTCTTCAATCCATTCTTTTTTAACCGTCTTTTTATCACAAGTGTGTTTGTACTTAGCGTTATTGCATTTGTAATATCGATGAACTGTACCGTTTCGGGCGGTTCCGCTTTCACCGGTCATATATACACCGCATTTACCGCAAAACAGCTTTGTAGTCAGTAAGTAATCATCTTCGGCTTTATGTCTTGCTGTTGCTCTCTTATTCTTCGCACGCTCACGCTGCACCTTGTCAAATAATGCTTGTGGAACTATCCTTGGTATTCCGTCCTTATTAACAATATCTTGGAACTTATATTCACCAATATACCGTCGGTTTTTCAGCATATCCGTTACGATATTAATGGTTATTTTCGTTCCGTGGGAAGTAGTGACACCTTTTGCATTTAGCATTTCAACAATTTCTTTTATGGTTTTTCCATTTGCATAGGCTTCAAATGCTTGTACCACATAGGGTGCCTTGACGGGATCCACCTCGAAGTATTGCTCTTTGTTAATAACGTAACCAATAGGAACAGTACCGCCGTTGAATTTGCATTTCAGCGCATTCTCAGTCATACCTCTTGTAACCTTTTCGGAAAGATCTGCGGAATAATATTCCGCCATGCCTTCCAATACTGACTCAAGCAGGATGCCTTCTGAACCATCCGAAATATTTTCGGTTGCTGATACTACTTTTACATTATTCTTTTTAAGTGTGTTTTTATAACGGGCCGAATCATAACGGTTGCGGGCAAATCGGTCTAATTTCCATACGATAATTAAATCAAACTTTTGCCTGGCGCTATCTTTTATCATTTGTTGAAAAGCAGGGCGGTTATCCGTCTTCGCCGATAACGCTCGGTCAATATAGGTATCCATAATTGAAACACCTTGCTTTTCGGCAAAAGCATAGCATTCTCGAAGCTGACCTTCAATGCTTTCTTCACGTTGGCTATCCGAAGAATATCTTGCGTAAATAACTCCAATCATTCTTCCTTCACCTCCCGAAGAACCTGAACGATAGCATCTTTCAGTTTTTCATTGAACACAGTTCCGGGAGTAAAGCACATTGTCATTAGAGTCTCTAAACCACCATCTACGGCAAGTGCGGATTTCAACGCTTCCTTGCTTTGACTCATACCCTTGGGATTATCCGTTCTTCCGAAGATATAATCTAAAGATACATTAAAGAAGTCTGCATACCACAGTAGCTTTTGTAACGGCGGCTCGGCAACACCCATCTCATATCGACCGATAGTTGCCTGCGTTGTCTCGCACAGTTCAGCTAACTGTTTTTGGGAATAACGTGCATTAACCCTTAGTTCTTTTAGTCTTTCACCTACAATATTCATATTCTAACTCACCTCCAAACGAGTTATGTTTATTATAACACACAAATAGTTTATAGTCAATACGGAATTCAATTTTTATACACTCCATTTTCGTTAATAGTTTTAATTTAGCGGTACGGCGGCAAAACCGTACCGCTTATATCTTAATATTCGTCTTCTTCAGAAGCTTCTCTCATCCATCTTTCAAACTCTTCTTTCCCAACTTCGCTTTCAAAAAGCTTATCCATCTCTTCTAACATTAACATAGCAAGAGAATTAAGCGCTTCTTCGGGAACATCCGACTTAAAAACAATTTTAGGATCGCTCATGAGCTATACCTCCTTAAACTTTATTACCTCCATTTCCGCCGGAGGCAAGCATCGAAACATATAACATATAAATTCTCCTTACAAGCGGTGGCAGAGTTGCCACCGCCATATACTTCAGGCATCAGAATTGCCCGACCTTTATTTCCTTTGTTTGTCCCTATATATCAATCCTGTGAATTTTCGTTAGCAGGATATTGTAGTCAATTTAAATTCTTCCTTCATCATTTTAATTAATAAATTACTTTTTCTTCGGCTTATCAGCCAAGTAAATTCTTGTCACTTCGGTTCTGTGGTGACCCAAGTTTTCGCTTACAATCTTCCGAGCTTTCTTCGGTCTTTCTTTTAATGCTTCTTCATAAGTCCTTTGTGCATAAGTGTGTCTCAGACTGTGCCAAGAGATTGTTTCGGTTCTTTTCTTTTTACCGTCTTCACTCAAATCCTCACGGTTTTCTACCATAAAGTATTTTCTGTTATAACTCATCCAGTTCTGCAATGAACGCTTTTCTCGTTGAACGCCGCCCTTTTCGCTG
>SVPI01000023.1 GCA_015065935.1 Oscillospiraceae bacterium | reverse complement strand
CATCTAAATAGACCACAACACTTGGTGGGAGCGGGTGGATTCGAACCACCGAAGTCGAAGACAACAGATTTACAGTCTGCCCCCTTTGGCCACTCGGGAACACTCCCATATTTAGTTGTTGGCTTTTGCGCCGCGAAATGTATTATAGCATAGTGCCGTTTCATTGTCAAGCATAAAAAATTGAAAAAATTTAAATTATTTTCGTTGACAAATAATATATATAATGTTATAATTTTTAAAAATAATCTTTAAGTTAGATCCCGTGAGGTCTGCAAGATTAACATATCATTAACTTAAAATGCTCTTGGGGCATTTTTCTTTGTGTGTGTTTATCCTGCCTTGCGGTGGGATTTTTTTGTAAGTGAGGTTTTAAAAATGACAATGCATTCGGCGAACAAGGACAAACTTCAAATGGTTACTCCTGACACTTGCCGCAGTGCCTTTGTTTCTGTTTTCCCTTCACTTGCTGATAAAATTTCTGATTATGTTTTTTTACCCGGTTTTTGCGATGTGCATGTGCATTTTCGCGAGCCGGGTTTTTCTTATAAAGAGACCATCGCTTCAGGCAGCAACGCCGCAGCCCACGGCGGCTACACCGCAGTTTGTACAATGCCTAATTTAAACCCTGTGCCTGACTGCGAGGCAGCGCTTAACGAGCAGCTTGATTTAATTAAAAAATCGGGCAGCATTAACATCTACCCCTACGCCGCAATTACGGTGGGCCAAAAAGGGGAGAGCCTGTCTAACATGGAAGCGCTTTCCAAAAATGCCATAGCTTTTTCGGATGATGGCAGAGGAGTGCAAAATGATGCTCTGATGGAAGCCGCAATGAAAAAGGCAAAAGAGCTTGGCAAAATGATTGTTGCCCACTGTGAGGTTAACGACCTGCTTTTTGGCGGCTACATTCACAAGGGTGAATATGCTAAAGAGCATACCACCGAGGCATTTGCAGTGAAAGCGAATTTTTGCAGATTGCAAGGGACATTGAACTTGTTAAAAAGACAGGCTGCGCCTATCACGTTTGCCACATTTCTGCAAAGGAAAGCGTTGATATAATAAGAAAAGCAAAGGCGCAGGGAGTTGATATAACCTGCGAAACAGCGCCGCACTACCTTGTGCTTGATGACAGCGATTTAAAGGAAGAAGGAAGGTTTAAAATGAACCCGCCCCTTAGAAGCGCTGAGGATAAAAAAGCGCTTATTGAGGGAATAAAGGACGGCACCATTGATATGATTGCCACCGACCACGCGCCCCACAGCGCCGAGGAAAAATCAAAGGGTCTCGAAAAAAGCGCCTTTGGAATTGTGGGTCTTGAAACGGCATTTAAAGTTATGTACACCCACCTTGTTAAAACAGGAATTATCACAATGCAAAGGCTTATTGAACTTATGTGCATAAATCCGAGACAGCGTTTTAACATTCCTCTCGGCGAGGATTTCTCGGTTTGGGATTTAAACGTTAAATCTAAGGTTAACCCCGATGAGTTTTTATCAATGGGCAAGGCCACACCCTTTGAAGGGCAGGAGCTTTACGGCGAATGCATTTTAACTGTGTGCGGCGGAAAAGTTGTTTACAAAAAAGAAATTTAACGAATACAAGAGATTTTTCAGGAGGAAAATGAAAAATGGCAAAGCGTACTGACATTAAAAAGATTTTAATTATCGGCTCAGGTCCTATCGTTATCGGTCAGGCGGCAGAGTTTGACTATGCAGGAACACAGGCCTGCCTCGCTCTAAAAGAGGAAGGTTATGAGGTTGTTCTTTGTAACTCTAACCCTGCAACAATTATGACCGACACCACCATTGCCGATAAGGTTTATATGGAGCCGCTTACCCTTGAATATGCGGCAAAAATTCTGCGCTATGAGCGCCCTGACGCCATTGTTCCCGGCATTGGCGGTCAGACAGGTCTTAACCTTGCAATGCAGCTTGAGCAAAAGGGCATTTTAAAGGAATGCGGCGTTGAGCTTCTCGGCACAAGCAGCGAAAGCATTGAAAGGGCAGAGGACCGCGAAATGTTCAAGGAGCTTTGCCAGTCAATCGGCGAGCCCACAATTCCTTCTGAAATCACATACAGCCTTGAGGAGGCTAAGGCTGCTGCAGCAAGAATTGGCTATCCTGTTGTTTTGCGCCCTGCATTTACTTTAGGCGGTACAGGCGGCGGCTTTGCCTATAACGAAGCCGAACTTATTGAGGTTGGCACCAATGCATTCAAGCTTTCTCCGGTTCACCAGGTTCTCATTGAAAAGAGTGTTAAGGGCTATAAGGAAATTGAGTTTGAGGTTATGCGCGATTCTAACGACCACGCTATAACCATCTGCGGTATGGAAAACATTGACCCTGTTGGTGTTCACACCGGTGACTCTTTGGTTGTTGCCCCCATTATGACCCTTAGCGACCACGATTTAAAAATGCTCAACGACAGCGCAATTAAAATTATTCGCGAATTAAAAATTGAGGGCGGCTGTAACGTTCAGTTTGCTCTTAACCCACATTCAAGTGAATATTACCTTATTGAGGTTAACCCCCGCGTTTCTCGTTCTTCTGCTCTTGCTTCAAAGGCAAGTGGCTATCCCATTGCCAGGGTAACTGCAAAAATCGCAGTTGGTATGGCCCTTGAGGATATTGCCATTGCTAACACCACTGCCGCATTTGAGCCGAAGCTTGATTATGTTATTGCAAAATTACCTCGTTTCCCATTTGATAAATTTACAACTGCCTCCAATGTGCTCGGCACCCAGATGAAGGCAACGGGTGAGGTTATGGGCATTGGCTCTAACCTTGAGGAATGCCTGCTTAAGGGTATTCGCTCGCTGGAGGTTGGCGTTAACCACCTTTACCACAACAAGTTCGATAATATGTCTGATGAGGATATTTTAAAATATATCAGTGAATTCCGCGATGACAACATTTTCGCCATTGCCGAAAGTCTTTATCGCGGCGCAACTGTCCAGCAGATTCACGAGATTACAAAAATCACACCATTCTTCCTTGAGGCAATAAAGAATATTATTGATATGGAAGAAACCTTAAAGAAGAATCCCTTTGACTTTGAGATTTTAAAAACCGCAAAGAAAATGGGCTTTTCCGATAAATATGTGGCAAGAATGTGGAACTGTGATGAACTTAAGGTCTACGATTTCCGCAAGGAGCATAATTTATTCCCTGTGTTTAAAATGGTTGACACCTGCCATACAGGCGCTTATATTCCTTATTTCTACTCATCATATTCAGGCGAAAACGCTTCCCGCCTGACTGATAAGAAAAAGATTGTAGTTTTGGGCGCAGGTCCCATTCGTATCGGTCAGGGTGTTGAGTTTGACTATTCAACCGTTCACGCCGTTACAACAATTAAAAATTCGGGCTATGAAGCAATTATTATAAACAATAACCCCGAAACCGTTTCAACCGATTATACAACGGCTGATAAGCTCTACTTTGAGCCTTTAACACCAGAGGATGTTATGAACATTATCGAGTTTGAAAAACCTGAGGGTGTTATTGCCTCCCTTGGCGGTCAAACTGCGATTAACCTTGCAGAGCCCTTAATGCAGCGCGGCGTTAAAATTATCGGTACCGATTGTGCCGCTATTGAGCGCGCCGAAAACCGCGACAGCTTCGAAAAGATTTTAAACGAGCTTAACATTCCTCAGCCCAAGGGCAGAGCCGTTACAAAAATTGAGGATGGTATTGCCGCCGCAAAGGAAATTGGCTATCCTGTTCTTGTTCGACCCAGCTTTGTGCTCGGTGGTAGAGCTATGCAGATTGTTGCCAACGAGGAGCAGCTTCGCCACTATCTGAAAACCGCTGTTGAAATTGATGAGGACAAGCCTGTTCTCGTTGATAAATACATTCAGGGTAAAGAGGTTGAGGTTGATGCCATTTGCGATGGCCGCGATGTTTTCGTGCCCGGAATTATGGAGCTTGTTGAGCGCACCGGTATTCACTCGGGTGACTCAATCAGCGTTTATCCCACTTTCAGCATTTCCGATAAGGTTAAGGGCACCATTTTGCAGTATGCCAAAAAGCTTGGACTTGGCATCGGTATCATCGGTCTTTACAACATTCAGTTCATCGTTGATGAAAACGACAATGTATTTATTATTGAGGTTAACCCCCGTTCTTCCCGTACTGTTCCTTTCCTTTCAAAGGCAACGGGCTACAGCCTTGCCGATATTGCCACCGAGGTTATAATGGGCAAGAGCCTAAAAGAACAAGGAATTTTCGATATTTATCCCACCGAGAAAAAACGCTGGTATGTTAAGGTGCCTGTTTTCTCGTTTAATAAAATAAGAGGACTTGATGCCTATCTTTCTCCCGAAATGAAGTCAACCGGCGAAGCAATCGGTTACGATGACAAGCTTAACCGCGCTCTTTTCAAGGCGCTTCAGGCTTCGGGAATGCATTTGCAGAACTATGGCACTGTTTTCGCTACCATTTCCGATAAGGATAAAAATGAAGCGCTGCCGCTGATTCGCCGTTTCTATAATCTTGGCTTTAACATTCAGGCAACAAAGGGAACAGCCGAATTTTTAAAGAAAAACGGTATCCGTACACATATGCTTAAAAAAATCAGCGAGGACAGTGAGGAAATCCCCAGCGCACTTCGTCAGGGCCACATCGCTTATGTTATTAACACCCGTGATATTGATTCAACAGGTTCGAATAACGATGGTCACGAAATTCGCCGCTGTGCAATTGAAAACAATGTAACAATGTTTACAGCACTCGACACAGTCAGAGTTTTGCTTGATGTTTTAGAGGAAACCACACTTACAATTTCAACAATTGATGCATAGGTGAAAAATGAAACAAGGATTTTTTGAAATAATTGAAAATGTCGCCTTGACAAAAGACATTTTCAGAATGAAATTAAAGGGTGACACAAGCGCTGTTACCGCCCCCGGTCAGTTTATAAATATTAAAATTGACGGCTTTTATTTGCGCCGCCCTATTTCGGTGTGCGATTGTGAAGGCGATATTATTACCATAATTTATAAAGTGGTTGGCCACGGCACCGAGGTTATGGCGCAAATGAAAGAGGGAAGCCTTGACGTTTTAACAGGTCTTGGCAATGGCTATAACACTGCTCTTTCGGGGGATAAGCCCCTGCTCCTTGGCGGTGGTGTGGGTGTTCCACCCCTTTATATGCTTTGCAAAAAACTGATTGCAGAGGGCAAAAAGGTTACCGTTATTCTCGGCTTCAATAAAAAGGAAGAAATTTTCTACGAGAACGAATTTAAAGCCCTTGGCGCCGATGTTATCGTTACGACGGTTGATGGCTCTTACGGCGTTAAAGGCTTTGTTACAAACGCTATGGGAAATTTGGATTACACCCATTTTTATACCTGCGGTCCCGAGCCAATGCTTAAAGCGATTTTCAATGCATCTAAAACCTCGGGCAGTTTAAGCTTTGAGGAAAGAATGGGCTGTGGCTTTGGTGCCTGTATGGGTTGCTCCTGCAAAACTGTTACAGGCTATAAGCGCATTTGCAAAGAAGGCCCTGTTCTTTTAAAGGAGGAGATTTTATGGTAGATTTAAAGGTTAATCTCTGCGGAATTCAGCTTGATAATCCCATAATTCCTGCCTCCGGCACATTTGGCTTTGGTTATGAATTTGCAGAGCTTTATGATATTAATATGCTTGGCACCTTTTCCTTCAAAGGCACAACTAAGGATGCTCGTTTTGGTAACCCAACGCCTAGAATTGCCGAATGCACTGCAGGCATGATTAACGCTGTGGGACTGCAAAACCCCGGCGTTGATAAGGTTATCGGTGAGGAACTTCCTAAACTTTCTAAATGCTTTAATAAAAAGGTTATGGCAAATGTTAGTGGCTTTGCTATTGAAGACTATGCCTACACCTGCCGGCTACTTGATAAAGAGGAACAGGTGGGCTGGCTGGAGGTAAACGTAAGCTGTCCCAATGTTCACGGCGGTGGAATGAGCTTTGGCACCTCACCCGAAGCTGCAGCCGAGGTTACAAAGGCTGTTAAGGCTGTTACGACAAAGCCTATTATCATTAAGCTTTCCCCGAATGTTACCGACATTGTTTCCGTCGCAAAGGCATGCGAGGAGGCAGGGGCTGATGGCATTAGCCTTATTAATACGCTCCTTGGAATGCGAATTGATTTAAAAACGAAAAAGCCTGTTATTGCTAACACAATGGGCGGTTTTTCGGGCAGCGCAATTTTCCCTGTGGCTGTTAGAATGGTTTACCAGGTTGCAAATGCCGTTAAAATTCCTGTTGTGGGAATGGGCGGCGTAACAACAGCAGAGGATGTTATCGAAATGATGCTTGCAGGCGCAACCGCTGTTCAGGTAGGTGCGGCAAACCTTGTTAATCCCTACGCCTGCCGCGATATTATAAACGATTTGCCGAAGGCAATGGAGAAATATGGAATTAGTAGTTTAAAAGAAATCATAGGAGGTTGTAAATAATGGGTAAGGACGTTATTGTTGCTTGCGATTTTGCAAGTGCAAAGGAAACATTTGATTTTCTTGATAAGTTTACAGGCAGAAAGCCTTTTGTTAAAATCGGTATGGAGCTTTTTTATGCTGAGGGTCCTGCAATTGTAAAGGAAATTAAAAAACGCGGACATAAAATTTTCCTCGATTTAAAGCTTCACGACATTCCTAACACCGTTAAAAAGGCAATGAAGGTGCTTTCTAATCTTGATGTTGATATCACCAACCTTCACGCAGGCGGCACAGTTCGTATGATGGAGGCAGCTCTCGAAGGTCTTACCCGCGAGGATGGCACAAGACCTCTTCTTATCGCTGTTACACAGCTCACCTCAACCGACCAGGAAAGTATGGAAAGCGACCTTTTAATTAAGGAGCCTATTGACAAGGTTGTTATGCATTATGCCGCTAACGCCGCAAAGGCCGGCCTTGATGGCGTTGTTTGCTCTCCCTTAGAGGCCCAAAAGGTTCATAACACCTGCGGCAAGAGCTTTTTAACCGTTACCCCCGGCGTTCGTTTTGCTGATGGTGATATTGGTGACCAAAAGCGCGTTATGACCCCTGCCGAGGCAAAGAAAATTGGTTCCGATTATATTGTTGTAGGTCGTCCTATCACAGCGGCTGCCGACCCCGTTGCGGCATATGAACGCTGTGTTAATGAATTTGTTGATTAGGAGAAAAAAAGATGGAAGGTTATAAAAGAGAATTTATTCAGTTCTTAGAGGGCGCAGGCGTTCTTAAATTCGGCGATTTTACCGCGAAGTCGGGTAGAAAAATCCCTTATTTTATTAATGCAGGCGATATTAAGACAGGTGAGCAGATTTGCAAATTAGGCGAATTTTATGCAAAAGCATACTTTGAAAAGGTAGGAAACAAGAAAACCGTTCTTTACGGTCCTGCCTACAAGGGTATTCCCATTGCTGTTTCGGTTGCCGTTGCGCTTGCTAAAAACGGCCTTGATGTTCCTTTCTTCTTTAACCGTAAGGAGGAAAAGGACCACGGCGAGGGCGGCGTTTTCGTTGGTTACAAACCCACCGAGGGCGAGGAAATCGTTATTGTTGAGGATGTTATCACAGCAGGCACCGCAATAAGAGAGAGTATGTCCATTTTATCGGGCCTTAAAGGCACAAAGGTTGCCGCAACCTTCGTTATGGTTGACCGCAAGGAAAAGGGCCAAACCGAAAAATCCGCAATGGCAGAGGTAGGCGAGGAGTTCGGCTTCCCGGTTTATTCGGTTGTTGATGTATATGACATTATTGAGTACCTTGAAGAGGACGAAAAGAACAGAGAAAACGTTGAAAGAATCAAGAAGTATCTTGAGGTAAACGGCGCTAAAGCTTAAATTAAATATGAGGGGAAGTTTTAAATAATGCGTTCCTTAATTGATATCACCGATTTTACCACCGAAGAGCTTGAAGAACTTATAAAATCGGCCTGTGATATTATAGAAAATCCCAAAAAATACAGTGAAGCCTGCAAAGGTAAAAAACTTGCTACACTGTTTTTTGAACCATCTACCAGAACAAGGCTTAGCTTTGAGGCCGCAATGTATGAGCTGGGTGGCAATGTTAT
>SVPI01000010.1 GCA_015065935.1 Oscillospiraceae bacterium | reverse complement strand
TTCGTGAATTGTGAAATTTGATGCTACGCATCAAGTGAAATGAAATAAATCCACTCACGCCCGCAGGCATTTCACATTGCGAAGCAATATTTCACACGCGAAGCGTATTTCACAAATCCCGTAAGGGATTTATTTCGTTGAAAAAGACCTATGCTTTGATACAAAGCATAGGTCTTTTTCTGGTGGAGGCGGCGGGAATCGAACCCGCGTCCAAAAATCTCGCCATACAGACATCTCCGAGCGCAGACATTTCTTTACATTCCCTCACCTAACCGTTAAATGTCAAACTGTAAGGTTTAGTAGCTCCAATGCGTGACAAGGGCAGGAGCATTCCCCTGTTCACGTTCACCGCTAAATGACGCTCCGTTCTCGGTCGCGGTTCTCCGAGGCGGAACGGCCGCCTTTAATTAGGCAGCAAGTGCAACTTTATTGTTGTCAGTTAATTTTAAAAATTGCAGATTTTATAGCGGTTCTGCACCGCTGCTCGCTTTCCATACTTTAAAATCCCTGTCGAAACCTTTACGCCCCCATATATAATTTATCTAGACTGCTCTTTTAAGGCACGTTGAATGTTTCTGTCGGCATCACGCTTTGCGGCAGTTGCTCTTTTATCATAGAGTTTTTTACCGCGGCAAACGCCAAGCTGAACCTTAACGAGAGAGCCCTTAAAATAAATTGATAACGGAATAAGGGTTAAACCCTGCTGCTGTTTAACAAGGCCGAAAAGGCGCATAATCTCCCTTTTATGAAGGAGCAATTTGCGCTCTCTTAAAGGCTGCTTATTAAAAATGTTTCCCTTTTCATAGGGACTTATGTGCATTTGCTTTACAAGCATTTCGCCCTCTTCAACAGTGCACCAGGCATCCTTTAAATTAACCCCACCCTGACGAATAGATTTAATTTCGGTACCCGATAGAACAATACCGGCCTCTAAGCTTTCCTCAACAAAATAGTCGTGAAAGGCCTTTTTGTTGGTGGCAACCGTTTTTAAATTTTCACCCACAGCCAATCACTTCCTTTCTTTGTTGTGGACATATCATTATATACAAGTAAAAATAAAATGTCAAGGGGGATTTTGTAAAAAAAGAAGCAGGAAATTATCCTGCTTCTTTAAAAATTATTTTTTAATTAGTAAAAATACAACTAAACCTACAGCAGCTAATGCAGCAACACCTATTACAATCGCAATGATAACCAACAGTTTTCCATCATTTGCCTTTGGAATGCTGTCAACAGTTTGCTGTGAATCTTCAACCTTTGAATTTGTTTGTGAAACGGTTGCATTAGAAGAGGTTTTATCCTGTGTTGAAGTTACAACAGAGTTGTTTTCGGAAGTGCTTGATGAAGTAACTTTAGAACTTATAGGAGCGCTTGAGGTTGGTTTTGTTGAAGAAGTGGCGCTTGTTGGTGACGAAGATGTTGTGTCGGGTGCGAAAGGTTTAAAATCAATATCAGCGATAATAGGTCTATGGTCGGATGCACGTTTTGCAGCAATATCTTCAATAACAGCAAAATACTTACATTTTGCATCGTTTGTATAGAACAAGAAATCTATACCCTTCGTTGCAGTACCGTTAATATCAAATCCGCCCAGCACAGCGGTCATGACAGATTTATTTTCAGCGGCACAATCAATATTCGCCGCGCTTCTAAGAGTTGAAAGCGACTCTTCATTATAAGTGGAATTATAGTCGCCACCTGCAACGATAGGACAACTATACTCCTGCTTTAAACGATTGAGAGCTGCCGCGAGTTCACCCATTTGTTTATTGCGAATTCCTTTTGCTCTTTCATCAGTTTGAGACTCGGGATGTGTTGAAGAAAAAATGAATTTTTGACCCGAAGATTTAATCTTAAAAACAGCTGCGCTGGCATAACGCATTCCTTGAAGGTCTCCATAATAATCTTCGGAATAAGCTACTATTTCATTATGTACAAGTTCAAGTTTTGTTTTATTGTACATAATTGTAGTGCACATGGCATCTTTCATACCGCGAAATCTGTCATAAACACTAGAATTACTTGGAACATCGACATTCACTATGTCATAACTCGACAGGTTATTTCTAAAATAAACATGCCAATTTTTTGTGCATTCCTGAAGGGCAATGACATCCGGTTTATAATATGCAATAACTGCGGCACCATTTTCAAAACGATTAACGCCTTGTGTATTTTGAGGAGTTCCCCAATTAAAACCGCTAACCGCATCATTATCAACCAAGGTGTTAAAAGACATAGCTCAGATATCGGCACCTGTTGTCATATCTTTTTTTGCCGCACCATTGTAATTTGTGGCTGATGCATTAAATGATGCAAACGGCACGCATAGAGAAAAGAAAAAGATTAGTGTTAAAACTAAATTGAAAAAATTCTTCATTTTACATACCTCCCTTTTAATAATTATAGGGTGTAATAAAAGTAATGTAAATGTAAAAAAAGACAATAAAAATGTAAAAAAAAGAAAAAGACCAAATCAAATGATTTGGTCTTTGGTCCGAGTGACTGGAGTCGAACCAGCGGCCTCTTGAACCCCATTCAAGCGCTCTACCAAACTGAGCCACACCCGGATAAATATACTGTTAAATTGACAACATTGACATTTTAACACTATTGTACTAAAAAATCAAGTATTATTTTAAAAAAATTAAAGCCGCCCCAAAGGGACGGCTTTAAATCCCTAAAATTAATCGTTGAAGCCGGACTCAACCAACTGAATCAAAGCATCAACAGCCTCTTTTTCATCAGAACCATCAGCAATGATTTTAATTGAATAACCGCCAACGATGCCGAGAGAAAGAACACCTAAAAGGCTCTTTGCATTAACGCGACGTTCATTTCTTTCAACCCAAATGGAGGATTTAAACTCATTTGCTTTTTGGATGAAAAATGTAGCAGGACGAGCATGAAGACCAACTTGGTTTTGAATAACAACATCTTTAACGCACATGTTTATGACTCCTTATAAAAAACTTAAGTTTCAACAAAATAATACAATAATATTATACCTCATAACTTTAAATAGTCAATTGGAAAAAATAAAATTTTCACATTTTGTCAAAAAAATCGTTTTTAAATGTCGGGATTTGTTTATTTCGCAAAAAGAAATTTTACTATTTTTGCTTTTCGGCAATAAGCTCATCAAGTCTTTTTATTTGATGCTTGTTTAAAGAGCTTCTATCTATTATATCCTGTCGGCGCTCAAATGTTTCCTCAATGCTTTTTATACTGCGCCATTTATCAATTTCGGCGTGATTTCCCGAAAGTAAAACATCGGGCACAGCTCTTCCTTTCCAAACGGGTGGGCGGGTAAACTGAGGATATTCTAAGGTTCCTGCAAAATGGCTTTCTTCCTCAAAACAAATGTCATCAGATAAAACTCCGGGCAGCATTCGGCAAACAGCGTCGGCAACAACCAAAGCAGGCAGCTCACCGCCTGTTAGCACATAATCACCAATTGAGATTTCCTCATCAACTATTTCATCAATAACACGCTGGTCAATCCCCTCATAATGGCCGCACAAAAGAACGATATGCTCCTTTTTTGAAAGCTCAACCGCCTTTTTTTGGGTAAAGGTTTCGCCTTTGGGTGATAGATAAATCAGATGCGGCTTTTGTTCAGCTTCGGCATTATAAAGGCTCATAAAGCAGTTATAAATCGGCTCGGCACTCATTATCATACCCATACCTCCGCCGTAAGGTGCATCATCAACCTTATTGTGCTTGTTGCCCGCAAAATCGCGTATATTAGTACATTTAATATCAATTTTCCCCGCCCTTAGTGCGCGGCCAATAATACTCTCATTAACAACCGTATTGCACATATCGGGAAAAAGGGTTAAAATGTCAATTTTCATCATCAAAAATTCCTTTAATAGGTTTAATCATTATCTTTTCGTTATCAATATCAACTAGTTTTACAATATCATCAATTTTAGGAATCAGATATTCCCTACCGTCGTTTTCAATGTGCCAAACATCGTTTGCGCCTGTTTTGGAAACATCAGAGATTTTTCCTAAAAAAGCACCACTTTCTATATCAAAAACCGAACAACCTATTAAATCCTGAATAAGGTAAGCACCTTTTTCAAGATTCATTTGATTGCGGTTAACATATACAACCTTATTTCGAAGCGTTTCGGCAGCATCAATGCTGTCATAACCCTTTAGTTTTGCTATAACTACATTGCCGTGGGGCTTTGAGGAGGAAACAATAATTTCCCCTGTGCCGTTTTCATTTAAAAACAGCTTTTTGAATTTACAAAAAAATTCATTCGAATCGCACCAGGACTGGATTCTGACCATTCCTGCAACGCCGTGTGTGCCAACAATTTTGCCGGCCTCTAAAAACTCTTTTTTCATAATACACCTATAACTTTAAAAAGATAAATGCTCCCAATAGGTTTTGGGAGCATTAAATCAAGACTAAAATTAGTCAATTTCAACAGCAATCTTCTGATTGTTGCGGTTTGCTGCGGCGCGCATAACTGTACGAATTGCTTTTGCAATTCTGCCCTGCTTGCCGATAACGCGTCCCATATCATCTGCGGCCACGTGAAGGTGGTAAACAACCACGCCCTCCTCGTTAGGCTCATCAACTGTTGCTGTAACCTGTTCGGGATTTTCAACAAGTCCCGAAGCAATTGCTACTAAAAGTTCTTGCATAATAGATTTTCCTCCGAAAATTAAAGAACACCGTTCTTCTTAAGTAAGGCCTTAACGGTATCGGTAGGCTGTGCGCCCTTTGCAATCCAATCCTTTGCCTTGTCGCCATCAATTTTTACATCGGCGGGGTCGGTGTTGGGGTTAAAGTAACCGATTTCCTCGATGAAACGACCATCGCGGGGGAAACGAGAATCAGCAACAACAACACGGTAGAAAGGAGCCTTTTTAGCGCCCATACGACGAAGTCTGATTTTAACTGCCATTTTTATTACACCTCCATAAAAGGAATTTTTATTTATAAAAAGGGATTAACCTCTTTAAAAACCAAAGCCACCGGGCATATTCATCATACCTCTCGGCATTCTGCGTTTGCCGTTTTTGCCCGACATTTGTTTAAACATTTTTTTCATTTGCTCATATTGGCGTAGAAGCTTATTTACCTCTTCAACACTCATTCCGCAGCCTGCGGCAATTCTACGCTTGCGGGAAGCGTTGATTATATCGGGCTTTGCGCGTTCTTTTTTGGTCATCGAGTAAATAATTGCCTCAACCCTTAAAAGCTGTCTATCGTCAATATCGGCATCTTTAAGCTGCCTTTCCATTCCCGGAAGCATTGAAAGAACACTTTTAAGACTGCCCATTTTTTTAATGCTCTGGAACTGCTCAAGCAAATCGTTCATATCAAATTTATTCTCTTGAAGGCGTTTAGCGGTTTCAGCGGCTTTTTTCTCATCAATTTCGCTTTCAACGCGTTCAATTAAAGATAGCATATCGCCCATTCCGAGAATTCTCGAGGCCATTCGGTCGGGATGAAATTCATCAAGCTCATCCAGCTTTTCACCAACACCGGTAAACATTATTGGTTTGCCTGTAACAGCGCGAACCGAAAGTGCCGCACCGCCGCGGGTATCGCCATCAAGCTTTGTTAGGATAATACCATCAATTTCTAATATATCATTAAAGGATTTTGCAATGTTAACGGCATCCTGACCCACCATTGAATCAACAACGAGAAGAATGTTGTTGACCTCAACGGCCTCGGTGATGCGTTTGAGCTCATCCATAAGCTCGGTGTCAATATGCAAACGACCTGCTGTGTCAAGAATAACAAAATCGTGACCGTAGTCGCGGGCATACTTAATTGCTTCGGCAGCAGTTTTTTCGGGTTTTGCGGTTCCCTTTTCAAAAACAGGGACATTAACTGCGCTGCCTACAACCTTTAACTGTTCAATGGCGGCAGGACGATAAATATCGCAGCCAACAAGCATAGGTCTATGACCTTGAGATTTTAAAAATTTTGCAAGCTTTGCGGCGTGGGTCGTTTTACCGGAGCCCTGTAAGCCGCACAGCATAATAACCGTTGGAATTTTAGATGCGGTTTTAAGTCTTGCCTGTTCACTGCCCATTAAAGCTGTAAGCTCATCACGAACAATTTTAACAACCATTTGAGGGGCTGTAAGACTTTCCATAACATTGGCACCAATGCATTTTTCAGAAACAGAATTTGTGAAATCTTTAGCAACCTTGTAGTTAACATCAGCCTCTAAAAGAGCTAAACGAACCTCACGCATTGCCTGTTTAACATCGGCCTCTGTAAGCTTTCCTCTCGAACGCAGGCGTTTAAAAACAGCATTTAGTTTATCACTCAAATTATCAAAAGCCATGCGCTCGCCTCCTTCTTACAAATTATCAATAAACTCTACAAGTTCTGAAACTTTTTCATTAGATTTTATATTTTGGTCAACCGAATTCATTTTTTCTTTTAAAATACCGATTTTTTTAACCAGCTGTAATTTTTCCTCATATTCAAAGAGCATTTGCTTACAGCGCTTAATTATATCCAGCACGCCCTGCCTGGTTATTCCCTCATTCTCGGCAATTTCCGCAAGAGAAAGGTCATCGTTGAAATAATATTCCATAATAAGGCGCTGCTTTTCGGTTAACAAGACACCGTAGTTATCAATTAAAACAGAAATTTCAAATTTATCGGGCATTTTTTACACCTCAACTGTAAAGAAAATCACTTTACATCTGCTATTATAGCAAAGCAACTGCCTGCTGTCAAGCATTTTTCTTTACATTTGTTATAATTTTTTAAAGAATATTACACTTGAAAAGCAACATTTGCTATGCTAAAATATTTTTATAATTTGAAAGGATAAATAAAGTGAAAAAGTTTTTAACCTTTTTTGTTTCAATTTTCATTCTCATAACCACACTTTGCGGTTGCGGTGAGGATTATAAAAATGCTACGGTTTACTATGAGCTTGCCGCATTCCCGACAACCCTTGACCCTTCGGTTGTAAGTGACAGCACAGCAACAATGATTTCCTCAAACATATACGAAGGTCTTATGCGTCTCGATTATGATTTAAATGTTGTTTGCGGCGCAGCCGAAAGTTATTCGGTTTCAGGAAACACCTATACCTTCACTTTAAGGGATAATTTAAAATGGAGCAATGGTGACCCGCTTACCGCAAAAGATTTTGTTTTTGGGCTACAGCGCAGTGTTGATCCGAAAACTAATTCTCCTTCCGCTCAAAGGCTTTCCTGCATTAAAAATGCAAGCGAAATTATAAGTGGTAAGCTTCCTGTTAAAAATCTTGCGGTTTCGGCACCTGATGATAAAACGGTTGTTATAGAAACTGTAAACAGCGCACAACTTCTCAAAACACTTACCGGTCTTGCGGCAATGCCTTGTAATGAGGAGTTTTTTAACAAATGCGCCGGTGAATACGGAATGACGGCAAGCACAATTCTTTCAAACGGCAGCTACCGAATCCGCCTTTGGGATTTTGAAAACGGTAAAATGCGTATTACCAAAAACCCAAATTATAGTGGAAATTTTGTTCCAAATAACACCTCTGTAATTTTAACCAAGGATGAGGAACTAAGCCCCATACAGCGCCTTGAAAATGAAAACGTTGATATGGCGCAAATTGATTCGCTTAGCATTTCAAAAGCAAAGGAATTGGGACTAAATTGTTTAACCTTTGAAAACACCCTTTGGCTTCTTACCGTTAATGATACGAAATTTTCAAAGGATTTGCGAAGCGTTTTTGCAATGACCTTTAACCGTGAAAAATACAGCAAAAGTTTAGTTGATGGATACCGCATTACAAGTGATATTTTCCCTGCTGTTGTTAAGGGTAAAGACACTGTGCTGAGCCCTATTTCCTTTAGCACTGTTTCTCCGCAAACCGCCTTTAAAAACGCAACCGGCGGCAAAGCTCTTGATAAAATCAGCATTGTTTATTATGATGACCCTGTTATAAGAAATGCACTGGTTGACATTGCAGGAAACTGGCAACAGCTTTTTGGTGTAACAATCAATCTTGTTCCCTCCGGCAATTTAATTGACCTGCAAAATCAGCTAAAAAACAAAACCTATGATATGTGCCTTTTCCCTATTACTGCAAAGGATTCAAGCCTTTCGGACTATTTAAAACAGTTTTCAGTTACTGAAAACGACCTACAAAAGGCGCAAAATTTAGTTTTAGGTAATTTTTCTGTTATCCCTGTTGCTGTGCAGGACACCTGTTATGCCATGACCTCAGACATAACGAAAGCCAATGTTTCTCTGAGAAGTGAAATTATTGATTTTTCTTTTGTAATAAAAAAAGATTAAGGAGCAAACAAAATGAAAGCTATACTTGTAAATGATGACAAAAGTCTACGCTGGGACAATGTTCCCGACCCTATTTGCGGCGATGAGGACTGTCTTGTAAAAATTGAGGCTGCTGCCCTTAACCGTGCCGACCTTATGCAAAGAGAGGGTGATTATCCTCCTCCTCCAGGTTGCCCCGAATGGATGGGCCTTGAAATTGCAGGCACAATTACCGAAATCGGCGCCGTTGCAAAGGAAAAATCAAACTGGAAAATCGGCGATAAGGTTTGTGCCCTTCTTGGTGGCGGTGGCTATGCACAATACGCAAACATTAAGTACGATATGTTAATGCCTGTTCCCAACAACTGCTCAATGGTTGAAGCAGCCGCAATTCCCGAAGCATTTGCTACCGCTTATCTAAACCTATTTATTGAGGGTAACATCAAATCAGGTGATACCCTTCTAATGAACGCAGGCGCCAGCGGCCTTGCAAGCGTTATAATTCCTATGGCAAAGGCCTTTGGAATTCGCGTTATCACAACAGTTTTAACCGATGAAATCGCCACATCTATTAAACATTTAAATGCTGATAGAGTTGTTGTAACAACAAAAGAAAACATTGCAGATGTTCTAAAAGAGGAGCTTGATAACGGTCACCCTGTTGATGTTGCTATCGACTGCCTCGGCGGCGAAATTATGGGTAAATGTATTCACTACCTAAAACACGGTGCACGCTGGATTATGATTGCCGCACTCGCAGGCACAAAAACCGAAATCGACCTAAAGAACATTTATGTAAGAAATGTAAGAATTATAGGCAGCACACTTCGTTCAAGAACACCTGCAGTTAAGGCTCAAATTCTTGCTGACCTTGTTAAAAATGTTTGGCCCAAGGTTGAAACCGGTGAGGTTAAACCCACCATTTATAAGGTGCTTCCCATAACCGAAGCCGAAGCCGCCCACGATATACTTTACAAAGGCCAAAACGTTGGTAAGGTTGTTTTAACAGTTGAATAAAATATAACAAAATTAAGAGCGTTGCTAATTCAGCAACGCTCTTTTATTATTTTAGCTCAGCAATAGTAACACCGGCTTCGCCCTCACCAAAAACGCCGAGGCGAAAACTTTTAATGTTTTTATGATGCCTTAAATGCTCCTGAACGGCTTTTCTTAAAACTCCCGTTCCTTTTCCGTGAATTATTGAAAAAGATGGCACGCCTGATAAAACAGCATTATCAATGTACTTGTCAAGTTCAATAATACCCTCATCAACACTCATACCGCGGATATCAAGTTCCATTGCGGCATTCCGTTCAAGGCGAGATGCTACTCCGCTAACCTTCTTTTGTTTAGGTACCTTTAGATTTTCTTTTTTCTTTTCAATTAATCTAAGGTTTTTAATGTCAACCCAAAGGTTCATATTTCCGGCGGTTACATATGCCTTGCCCTTTTGTTCATCTAGGCTTACAATGCTTGCTGCTTTTCCCAAATCAAAAATTAAAACATCATCACCAACTACAAGTTTACGAGGAAGCGTATAAGCATCATCACTCTTTTTAACAACAGGGTCGGAAATTTTTTCAATATCACTAATACCTGTTTTAACCGAGTTTTTTGCCCTGCGAAGCATTTCTGCCGCATTATCAGAACTAAAAGATTTTTTTGTTTCCTCAAGTTCGTTAAGAATTGCATTAGCCTTAGCACGTGCCTGGTCAAGGATTCTTTGTGATTTAACACTAAGTTCCTCTGCTGATTTTTGACTTTGTAATTCTAAATCTGCAAGAATTTTTTCGCTTTTTTCTTTTTCTTTTTTAAGTTCATCTTTAAGCTTTAAAACGTTTCGCTTTTCATTTTCGGTTTCAAGCTGTGATTTTTCAAGTGATGCAATAACCTCATCAAATCTTCTGTTATCTTCACTTATATGGGTCCTGGCGTTTTCTATAATATCTTCACTTAGTCCCAATCTTTTTGAAATTGCAAAGGCATTAGAACTACCCGGAACACCGATAAGCAAACGGTAGGTGGGTTTTAAATCGGAAACGCTGAATTCGCAGGAAGCATTTTCAACCCTGTCACCTTGAAGGGCATAAGCCTTAAGCTCTGCATAGTGGGTAGTTGCGACGGTTTTTGCACCTTTGTTTTTTAGCTCTATAAGAATTGCCTTGGCAAGCGCCGCGCCCTCAACAGGGTCGGTGCCGGCCCCAACCTCATCAAGTAAAACAAGAGAATTATTGGTTGTAAGTTTAAGTATAGAAACCAGATTAACCATATGTGATGAAAAGGTTGAAAGGGACTGCTCGATGCTCTGCTCATCACCAATATCTGAAAGAATACGGTCGAAAACAGCAATTTCACTGTCAAAATCAGCAGGAATCATTAAACCGCACATAGCCATAAGTGTTAAAAGGCCAAGAGTTTTAATACTAACTGTTTTACCGCCTGTATTTGGACCCGTAATAATAAGTGAATCATATTCAGCACCAAGGCTAAGACTTATGGGTACAACCTTTTTTGCATCAATTAAAGGATGGCGCGCATTATTTAAAATTACCCTGCCCTCATTATTGAGCCTGGGTGTTACACCACGCATTTTATAACCAAGCGATGCTTTAGAAAAGATAAGTGCCAAATTAACCAGTGCTGTAAACGATACAACGGCGCTCTCGTAAATTGAGGCGGCATCGGCTGATAATTCAAAAAGAATTCTGTGAACCTCTTCACGCTCCTCGTTTTCCAAAACGCGAAGCTCGTTATTTACCTCGACAACAGCCATAGGCTCAATAAAAAGGGTTGAGCCGGAGCCTGAGGTATCGTGCACAATTCCGGGGAATTCACCCTTAAATTCTGATTTAACCGGCACAACAAATCTGCCGTCACGCTGAGTGATAATTGCATCCTGTAAAAATTTAGAGCGCTCTCCACCGCGCACAATTTTTTCAAGCTTTTCTCTAATGCTTTGTGCCGCATTAATCATTTTACGGCGAAGGGCGGCAAGCTTAGCAGAGGCGTTATCATTAAGTTCGGTTTCGTTTTTAATGGCTGCGAAAATTTTATCCTCAAGGAATTTATTTGGGGTAAGCACCTCAAAAAACTCATCTATACAGGTAACTTCCTCGGCGCCGTTTTCCTTGCGCCAGGTTTTAACACCGCGAATAATTTTAAGTGTTTTTGCAACATCAAGAAGTTCTTTGATTGTAAGACAGCTGCCAAGCTCGGCCTTTTTAATAAGCGGAACAAAGTTAACTGCACCCGAAAAGGTTGGGGCGGCGAATTTTCCCATTAAATCATAGGCGGCACGTGTTTGATTTTGCAGGCGCTGAACCTCATAAAAATTAAATGATGGAACAATTTTTTGTGCCATTTGCGCAACATCAGGCATAGTGGCTTCGTTTGAAAGAAGGTTGAGCACCTTATCAAGTTCCAAAACATTTGAATGTTTTTCTGCGTTATATTCCATTTAGTCCTCCGGAATACTGTTATAAAAATCTAGTGTGGCAAACTTATGCTCGGTTTGTGTGACCAAATAATCTTCGGTAATTTTTGTAAGATAAGCGGCGCTTTCATCAGGCACCGAAAAATTGTAAATTTTATCAAAGGGCGAAAACAAAATGTGGCGCATCGCCGATAATTCGGTTTTACTAATTGGTCTTAAATTCCCACCTGTTTTACACTTATCACACCAAAGCGAGCCATCACTCAAATTAAAATACATCATATCGCTTTCAAAGCAACCGCAGCCTTCACAGCCAACAAGCTCTGGTGAATAGCCCGATAAAGCAATAATTTTAAGCTCTGTAACGGCTTTAAGCAGGTTAATGTTCTTATCGCCTGCTGATAAAAAATGCAAGGAATTAAGAATTAGCCTCAAAATTTCGGCCGATTCGGTGTCTATAGGTGCCAGCACAAGCGCCAACTCACAAAAATATTGTGAAAGTGCTAATTTTTTAATGTTGTCACCCGCACCAAAAAACACCCTAATTGGTGAAACCTCACGAACTCTGTATGTATCGCCTTTTTCCTCAAGAAGGAAGTTTGAAAATGAAAGAAGGCTAGTTCCTGCGGATTTTTTGCTTTTATAGTTTTTAACACCCGAAGCAAATGCTTTAATTATTCCCTGCTCCTTTGTTAAAAGGGTGAGTAGTCTATCGCTCTCACCGATATTCTTTTCCCTTATTACCAGCGCTTCCGCTGAAAATTTCACCAACCTTCACCTCCGAAAATCTGTTTTTACTTTGGACAAATTTTAGGTAGTCCTCAACCTTTCCGGTCTTTGAAAAAAGTTTCCAATATCTTTCCTGTTCCATTAAAAACACGCCCCTTCAGGTGATGTATTTAATGTTTCCAAAATTAAATTTTATATAATAGGAAATTATTAGTCTAAACCAAAGTTATGGATAAGGGAAACCGAGTTTCTCCAATCCTTTTTAACCTTTACCCAAAGCTGTAAAAGCACCTTTGTACCAAAGAATTTTTCAAGTTCAAAGCGGGAATCAATGCCAATTCTTTTAAGCATTGCACCGTTTTTGCCGATTATAATCCCTTTGTGGGAATCACGCTCGGTGTAAATTGTGGCATAAATTTCAATAATTGGCTCACCGTTTGCATCATCACGTTCAAAAAAGCGGTCAATGCCCACTGCAATGCCGTGTGGAATTTCCTTATCCAAACGGTATAAAGCCTTTTCACGAATGATTTCCGAAACCATAACGCTATCAGGTTGGTCACTTAGAACGCCGTCCTCAAAAAAATGAGCCGAGGGTTTGGTGAATTTTAAAAGTTCCTCAAGCAAAAATTCAACGCCATCCCCTGTTTTGGCACTTAGCGGCACAACTGCGGCAAAATTATATTTGTTTGTGTAGGCGGTTATTACCGATAATAAATCGGATTTTTCTGTCAGCATATCAATTTTGTTTATAACCAAAACAGTTTTAAGGTTTCGCTTTGAAATATGCTCTAAAAGTGCCTCCTCAGCGGCAGGCAGCTTGCCTTCCTCAAGGTTAAACTTTGTAGATGCCTCAACAACCAAAACTGCTCCATCAACATCAGTCATACCTTCACCCACGGCCTTAATCATTTTTTCACCAAGGGTGTTGCGAGGTTTATGAAAACCAGGTGTATCAATAAAAACAATTTGGTCCTCAGCCTTTGTATATACACCCATAATTCGTGTGCGGGTGGTTTGGGGCTTGTCCGAAACAATGGAAACCTTTTGACCAAGGATTTTGTTAAGTAGTGAAGACTTTCCAACATTTGGGCGGCCGAGAATGGTTATAAATGCCGTTTTATTTTCTGCCATTTTAGTCTTCCTTTCTAATTTCAAGGCCCATAATTTTTAGGACCTCTTCTTCCCTTTTTCGCATTTCTTTGCGCTCTGCCTCATTATTTACATGGTCATAGCCCAGCAGATGCAAAACCGAATGAACGGTTAGAAAAGCAATTTCCCTATCTGTGCCGTGGCCGTAAAGGTCAGCCTGGTTTAAGGCGTGCTCAGTGGAAATTATAACATCACCAAGCATTGCGCAACCGTTTTCGGGATTAAACTCAAATTCGCCGCCTTCACCAAGGGGGAAGGATAAAACGTCGGTTGAAGAATCAATATTTCTGAAATCTCGGTTAATCTCTTTAATTTTTTCATCATCCACAAAGGTAATATTTATTTCGGCATCAGTAGGAAATTTTTCAAAATCCAGCGTGGTTTTGCAGGCCTTTCTTACAAGGCTTCGCCATTCCTGCGGGATTTTAATAATTTTTTGACTGTTTATAATATTAATTTTTGTTTTCATTTCTTTGCTTTTTCTCTCCGTGCTTTTCATAAGCCTTTATAATTCTTTGAACAAGTCTATGGCGAACAACATCGCTCTCGTTAAAACGCACAATTGCAATGTCCTCAACATTTTTTAAAACTGCCAGCGCTTCCTTTAAACCTGATTTCTTGCCATCAGGTAAATCGATTTGGGTAATATCGCCGTTAACAATAATTTTCGAGCGGTTACCAAGGCGGGTTAAAAACATTTTCATTTGTTCGCCCGTTGTGTTTTGCGCCTCATCAAGAATAATAAACGAATCATCAAGCGTTCTGCCACGCATATATGCAAGGGGTGCCACTTCAATATCGCCCCGCTCCTGACATTTTGCAAAGGATTCGGAGCCCAGCATATCAAAAAGGGCATCGTAAAGCGGTCTCAAATATGGGTCAATTTTTTGCTGTAAATCACCAGGCAAAAATCCAAGCTTTTCGCCTGCTTCAACTGCAGGGCGGGTTAGAATGATTCGGGAAACATCTTTATTTCTATAAGCGGTAACTGCGGCGGCAACCGCTAAATAGGTTTTACCTGTTCCGGCAGGGCCAACGCCTATTGTTATTGTGTTGGCGTTAATCGCATCAAGATATTTCTTTTGACCTTGGGTTTTTGGCTTTATAGGCACACCCTTAGCGCTTATGCAAACACAGTTTGAATCAATAATTGTTTTAACAAAGCTTTCATTATCGGTGTTAACGAGAGAAACAACATAATCAATAGTTTGCTCTGTTACCGTTTCACCACGCGAAATCATATTAAGAAGCTGTGTTATTGCCCGCTCACACTTTTTTGTGTTGCCATCGCTACCGTTAATTTTAATTATGTTTCCGTGCTGGGTTACGGTAACCGAAAAGGCCTCTTCCAAAATGTTAATGTTAGCATCAAAGCTGCCAAAAAGCGAAAATGCCTGACTTGTGTTTTCAAGGGTAATTTGGCGTTCCTTCAAAATTTCAACTCCCAAATGGTTATATATAATTTATTATAACATAATTATCCGTTATTGCAAAATATTTTCTTCAATTTTCTCCTCATAAACAATATTTTCCTGACATTTAAAGATTTGAGTTAGGATAAACTCATCCTTTGTACTTTTTAAACCTTCTTTTATAAGGCTAAAATCTTTAAAATTTCCATTTTTTAATGCATTGTTTATCTTCTCTGTAGCAATCTCTTTCGCTTCATTTTCACTAAGGTTAATCTCAACCTCTTTTGTGGGATAAAAAATCTTTTTTGTTATTGAAATTGGGATTTTTTCATTAAACAATTTTAATTCCTTAAGTTCGGTTTTACAAATAAAAGGCTTTTTTGTTTCGCCTAAATAAAGAGGTATTTTAACCGAAAAAAAGGAAAGTACCCGCTTTGTTATTTGCTTTTCGCTTGTCACCGTTTTTATTTGTTTTTTTGGAACCTTAACCGTGAAAATTCTTTCGGTTTCGGCAATAATTTCGCCCTTAGATTTCACTTTGCTGATTATTCCTGATTCTGCAAGCTCAATGGTTCCGCTTACAAGCACATCATCTTTTAAAACCGCATCACCAACCTTAACAAGGCAGTTGCCTGATTTTACATCTATATGCCGAATTACGCCATCAACCTTAGCTATTAAATTTGAGGGCTCGCTTTCATTTATAGTGCTGTTTTTTATCTCGCTGACCTCAACAGTTAGCCTGCAACCTTCAATGTTAAATGAAGCCCAGGCAAGACCGTTAAGTTTTATTAAAAGCTGTTCTTTCGCAACGCTTGTATCAATACTTTTAATTCTGGTACCTTCATTAATTCCAAGTTCATTGCAGGCGTTTAAAATAAGGGCTTCGCTCATCTTTTCGTTTCCCGCAACCTCAATTTTCCAAACATAACCGCTTAAAAAATTTAATATTACAAAGAAAACAATAATTCCTATGGCAAAACCAATACGTTTTGAATATTTTTTAATTATAAACGGCGCACCAATTTTTTTTACTATTTTCACCTTTATTCCGCTTTTTGCTCTGATTGTTCGTATTTTTCTGAAATCCTTAACAGAAATATTTGCTAGTATCGCTCCACTGCCACCCTTTTCAATTCCCCATAGTGTTGCCGAATTTCTTGCAGAAAGGTTAAGAATTCGCTCACTGAAATCTCCGCTAAAAATAACGCGTAAATATCCCTTAATGTACCTGAATAAATGTATAAAAAACATAATTTCACCGTTTTGAATCAGTCTAAAAAATTAATGGTTTCAATTTCACCTGTAATAACTAGGTTTTTGCCCTCAAGCGATGATATTTTTAGGTTTTTTCCAATAAAAATTCCACTTTTACCACCGAGATTCAACTTAATTAAGGTATCGTTATATTCAAAAACACCTTTACATCTCTCCACCAGCGCCCTTTGGTTTGAAAAAAGTTCAATATGTGCTGATTTAACCTCATCCAATGTTGGTGTGTCGTTATAATCAAATAAATGAAGTTTTTCCTTTGTTTTTTGTTTTGGTAGTTTTATTTTTTTAGCCACATAATCACCCAAAATTTAATTATAGTAAAAAGTATGTTTTCTTTTCTACAATAATTCGTTAAGGCATATAAATATAATTATGAGGGGGTGTTTATTTGTGGCAAAAAATTAAAAATTTAACACTTTGCACCCTTTTAGCAGTAATGCTCATACTTTTATTTATAAATTCAAAAAGCGTTAATTTAGGGGCATTTAAAGGTCTTGTCGTTTGCGCAGAAATAATTATACCTTCACTTTTTATATTTTCGGTTATTGGAATTTTTTTGGTTTCATCTAACTGTCTGTCATCCTTAAATAAACTTATAACACCTTTTTCAAAATTTGCATTTGGACTTGGCGGTAATTTATTTTTTATCTTTTTAATTTCACTTTTTTCGGGTTACCCTATTGGTGCAAAGCTCATAGATAATTCGGTTAAGAATAAGGAAATTGATGAAAGCACAGCTAACACCATACTTTGCTACTGTGTAAATGCAGGCCCTGCGTTTGTTGTGCTGGCTGTAGGTGAAAAAGTTTTTTTATCAAAAAATTTAGGATATGTTCTGCTTTTATCACATGTTTTAACATCAATAATATTTGCTGTTTTCTTAAGGTCAAAAATAACAAACACAAAAATTGCCGAAAAAGATAGCCCGCAAAATTGGGGTGATACTTTTGTTAGTTCAGTGTCTGATGCAACCCACAGCATTATTAACATTTGTGCTTTTGTTGTTTTGTTTTCGGTTATATGTGAGGTTTTAAAAGAATATAATCTAAAACTTATTCTCCCCTTTTTTGAAATAACTACAGGAATTATTACCACAAAAAATTTATATTTCACTGCATTCCTATTGGGCTTTGGTGGAATTAGTATTCAGCTTCAGGTTTTATCGGTTATAACCAGCTTTAAAGTTAATAAAATAAAATTTTTCCTTTTTCGCATTTTGCACGGTGCCATATCAGCGGCATTAACCTTCGGGTTCATTAAAATTCTAAAATTAACCCTGCCCGTGCTGTCAAACAATCAGTCATTTGCTCCTTCCCTTTCATCGCTTTCCCTTGGCGCTTCGGTTTGCTTTATTTGTTCAGCAGTTGTACTTATTTCATCCTTAAAAACAAAAAAGACCGCAATTTAAAAAATTGGGTCTTAAAATAATTGGAGGAAAATTTATGGCCAAAAACACCTTAACTATTAATTCACACAAATTTTTAGGCACTCATTTCCACATTGCAAATGAGTTGGAACGGTTTTTTAAAAACGCTGAAAACGGCAAAAATCCCTCACACACTTATATTACGCTAATAACGCCAATGTTTTTTACAATCATTTCTATGAATGACAGTTTTTTACGTTTTACTTTAAATGAAATTTTAATTGAGAAGCTGCGAAAAATCACCGAATACTATAATTATACCGCATTACTGTTAGATGAAGTTTATGTTAAATGTAATGCACAAACGGATGATAAAAAGCATTCCGAATTTATGAACGAAGCGGAAAAAATTCACAAAAAAACAGTGTCAGAATTAAGGCATGCCGCCGCAACAAACTTTATCGAAAAACTGCACATAAAACAGCTTTTGATAGTTTTAAAAGCAGTGAGAAATCTTACCCTTTTAAAAATGGAGTTTGAGGACTGCAACCCGCTGACACCATTACTTTGTGACATTGATATTACAACCAAAAATTTTATAAAGGAAATGGAAAAAGCCTTTAAAAACTAGTTTCCAAGTTCCTTATTTCTTTTATAGGAAGCCTTAACTGCATTAATGGCACATTCTTTAAGACCACCGTTTTCAAAGGTCTTAACACCTTCAATTGTGCTACCTCCCGGAGAGCAAACCTCAATTCGCAGTTGTTCGGGCTCTTTACCTGATTTAAGAGCCAGTTCAGCGGCGCCCTGCATAGTGATTGCGGCATACTTAACCGCCTGTTCACGGCTGAGCCCGCAGGCAACACCGCCCTCGGCTAAAGCATCAATGAACATATACATAAATGCGGGACCACAGCCTGAAACCGAGCAACCTGCATCGATAAGCTCCTCGGGTAAATGGTCAAACTCACCTGAAAAACGCATATCAGATAAGAAATCGCTAATCTGCTCCTCACTTACAAGCTCATTTGCGCAAAAAAGCACCATACCCTTGCCAACGCTGACAGGAGTATTTGGCATAATGCGAATTGTGGGAAGCTTTACTCCGCAAAGTTCCTCGAAGGTTTTAATTTTAATTCCTGCAGCCATTGTAACAATCAGTGGCTTTTTATTGTTGAATTTTTCTTTAAGAGGTGCTAAAACATTTTCCATAACCTGGGGTTTTACGCCTAGAAAAATTCTTTCACAGTTTAAAACAACATCATCGTTTGTGCCGTATTTGCAGCCAAGTTTTTGAGCCAAGTCACGCGCCTTGCTTTCATTGTAATCGGCAAGCATAATATCTTTTGTTGTTTTAGAAAGTGCAGTTGCTAAGGCACCGCCCATATTTCCGCAACCAATAAAGCCATATTTCATTTAAAATCACCTTACATTTCCGTTTGAAGAAATAACATACTTGTAGGTATTTAGTTCCCTAAGACCCATAGGTCCTCTTGCATGAAGCTTTTGAGTTGAAATACCCATTTCACAGCCAAGGCCAAATTCGCCGCCATCTGTAAAGCGGGTTGAGGTGTTAACGTAAACCGCAGCAGAATCAATGTTTTGAACAAAAAACTGTTTTACAGCTTCATCGTTTGTGATAACCGCCTCGCTGTGTCCTGTCGAATGGAGAGAGATATGCTCGGTTGCTTCATTAACATTGTCAACGCATTTAACGGCGAGGATATAATCTAAAAACTCAGTGTCAAAATCATTTTCGCCCGCTTTTGTTCCTTTAATTATGCCTGCGGCAAAAGCATCAAGGCGAAGTTCAACCGGAACAAGATTTTTACTGGCTCTATCATCAACTAGCCTTTGCTTTAAAAGGGGTAAGAATTCGCTTGCAATCGCTTTATCAACAAGCAAAACCTCCTCGGCATTACAAACGCTGGGACGGCTTGTTTTGGCGTTTTCAATTATATTAAGTGCCATATCAAAATCTGCAGTTTTTTCCACATAAACATGGCAAATGCCCGTTCCTGTTGCAATGCAGGGCACCGTTGCGTTTTTAACGCAGGCATTTATAAGGCCCGCTCCGCCGCGAGGAATAAGTAAATCAACATACCTATCCGCTGTCATAAGAGCTTTTGCGCTTTCTCTTGTTATATCGGTTACAAGGTTAACGGCATTTTCGCAAACGCCAGCCTTATTCAAACCAATTTTCAGCGCTTTAACTATTGCATTGGCAGAATTAAAAGCCTCTTTACCTCCGCGAAGCACACAAACATTACCGCTTTTAAGGGCAAGAGCCGCGGCATCACTTGTAACATTTGGGCGGCTTTCATAAATTATTGCAACAACACCCATGGGAACCGAAATCTTTTTAATGTTAAGACCATCTTCCCTTGTGTGTTCCTCTAAAACACGGCCAACAGGGTCAGAAAGCTCGGCTACCTCTTTAATTCCCTTTGCCATACCTAAAATACGCTCGTGATTTAACCTTAAACGGTCAATCATAACATCGCTGACAACGCCTTTGGCATTGTTAACATCCATTTCATTAGCAGTGAGAATATTCTTTTCCTCAGCAACAAGAGCATCCGCCATTGAAATAAGCGCTTTATTTTTTTGCTCTGTTGTAAGATTTGCAACTTCATTTTTAGCCGCCTTTGCGGCTTTAAGCATTTGTTCCATTTTAGTTTTTCTCCGTAAATCTTGTGCCTACAGGCTTACCTTCTAAAATATCATAAATATTAAGCGGATTATTTCCGTTGGCGATAACCATATCACAGCCTGAATTAAGGCAAATTTTAGCAGCATTAAGCTTTGTAACCATTCCGCCTGTTCCAAGGCTTGTTCCCTTTCCGCCTGCAAGAGCGGTAATTTTTTCATCAATTTTGGTAACCTTTTCAATTATCTTTGCATCGGGACATTTGTGTGGGTCAGCAGTGTAAAGACCATCTATGTCGGAAAGAAGAATTAAAAGGTCGGCATTGGTGCTTTTGGCAACGATAGCCGCCAAAGTGTCATTATCACCGATAACGATTTCTTCGGTTGCAACGGTATCGTTTTCGTTGATAACGGGAATTGCATCAAGTTCTAAAAGACGATTTAACGTGTTGGAAAAATTCTCATAGCGGTCGGCCGCCTCAACATCGGCACCGGTGATAAGAAGCTGTGCCACAGTGTGATTATATTCAGAAAAAAGCTTATCATAGGTGTACATAAGCTCGCATTGTCCAACCGCAGCTGCTGCCTGCTTTGTGGGAATATCATCAGGGCGCTTTGCAAGACCAAGCTTTCCAACACCCATACCGATAGCGCCTGAAGAAACCATAATAACCTCATTGCCGGCGTTTTTTATATCACTAACAACCTTGCAAATTTCCTCCACGCGGCGAATGTTAAGGTGGCCTGTAGAATGTGCCAAGGTGCTTGTTCCAATTTTAATTACAACACGCATTTTAATATCCCCTTATGTAAAAAAAGATAATAATTAAATTAATTATACATTCATTCTCACAAAAAATAAAGACTTTTTTACACTAAAGCAATAAAAACACATAATTTCTTTAAAAAAACATATATTTTTCTTGAGGTGTTAATTTTGAAAATCAATTATAAAAAACTAATAATCAGCATTCTTATTCCACTTCTTGTAGGCGGCGTTTCAGCTTTTCTTACAAGGAATTCTATGGCAACCTTTGAAAGTGTTGCAAAGCCTCCTCTATCCCCGCCCGGCTGGCTTTTTCCTGTTGTATGGACAATACTATACATTCTAATGGGAATTGCTTCTTATCTTGTAAGCATATCAAAAGGACCGAAAACCTTATCCGATTCAGCCCTTGCTATTTATGCTTTACAACTTGTTTTTAATTTCTTTTGGTCAATAATTTTCTTTAATATGGAAGCCTATCTATTTGCATTTGTCTGGCTTATAGCCCTTTGGCTGCTAATTTTATGGACAACAGTTTCATTTTATAAAATTAATAAAACCGCAGGACTTTTAATGATACCCTATTTAATCTGGGTGGCGTTTGCAGGATACCTGAATTTTGGTATATATTTGCTAAACCGTTAAAAAATCCGATCAACATCGGATTTTTTTATTTTTTTATGGTTGACAAGATTATTTTGTTGTGATAAAATGATTTAGTCTTTTGGAGAGGTGTCCGAGCGGTTTAAGGAGCTGGTCTTGAAAACCAGTGACTCGCAAGAGCCAAGGGTTCGAATCCCTTCCTCTCCGCCATTCAAAAGGTTAATAAAAATAAATTTGTTACCAAATTCGGAGAAGTACTCAAGTTGGTGACGAGGCGCCCCTGCTAAGGGCGTAGGTCGGGTAACCGGCGCAGGAGTTCGAGTCTCCTCTTCTCCGCCAAAAGTAAAAGCATCATCGAAAGATGGTGCTTTTAGTTTTGTTTGGAGACAGACTCGAACAGGATAAACACGCAGTGTTAAAAACAGTCCGGTGGACTGTTTTGTTATCCGCGTGCGTGCCACTAGCGAAGCGAAGTGGGCGAGTCTCCTCTTCTCCGCCAAATAATAACCGTCATTCTGATACAACGGAATGACGGTTATTTTATGCCTAAAATCAGCATTTTTCAAACTTATGAACGGGATAAACAATGATTCATCCAATTAGATGTCCTTCAAATCGTTGAAAGATTGATAATCGTTAAAATGTAGGTATAATCGTTGATTTATAGGGGTAATCGTTAAATTGCGGGCGGTAATCGTTGAAAGATTAGAACATTTATGTTATACTGTCAACGAGGTGGTGGAAAAATGTTTGACTTCAAGAATAAAAAATCAAGAATTTGTTTCGTAGGAATGTTAATTAGCTTGGCGATTCTGCTTATCGTTTTCTATGCTACGGATGGTTTGTTGGGTGATAAAGAGTTTTCAGAGTATACTCACGATGATTGGTCAATAGCTATGCTACCACTCTCGATCATTATCGTTTCCGGCGTATCGACTTTAGCTTTTGCGCTGATTATAATAATACCGATGATATGGAAATACCCCGCCTTGATGGATTATGTAAAAAACAGGAAATTTGCCGATATAGACTTTAGTACAGAATTTCTTGTTTTCGACCACAACGAATTTAAACGCGCTTGTTGTCGGTCGGAATCGCAGAGTGGGCTATGGATATCTATTAAAGAATATGATCTGAATTCGAAGCAGTGGAAAGTCCTCGAGGAAGGTCGTTATATCGAGAATGCAGATGATGTGGCTATCGTACTACAAGAAGATTACAAATATGATAAAGTGAAGTTTTATCGTACGCCCAATTATTTGCAGTAATTTATTTGCACCCCCTTGTCCTAAAAATGCACCCCCTTCAAAAGTAAAAGCATCATCGAAAGATGGTGCTTTTCTTTATATTGACTTTATAGAACTTTAATGATAAAATACAATCAAACTGAATATTATCTGCCACCGGGTAGAGAATGCGTTGCATTCGTACCACATCGTTAGGTCTTTGAAGATGTGTTTCGGGTGCTAATTTTTTTGGAGGAATTTGTTGTGCTTAAAAAGGCCTTGGGCTATTTTTCCGTGCTTGAAAAAGTGTTGTGGTGTTCTTCAGTTGTGTTGATTATCACAGCCTTCATAATGTTTGACCGCGAAAACTTATTAACTCTTTTTGCATCAATAATCGGTGTTACCTCTCTTATTTTCAATGCAAAAGGAAATCCTTTTGGACAAATTTTGATGATTATTTTCAGTTTTCTTTATGGTATTATTTCCTTTTCCTGCTTTTACTACGGCGAAATGATAACCTATCTCGGAATGACAATGCCAATGGCCGTTTTTGCCCTTGTTGCTTGGCTTAGAAATCCGTACAAAGGCAAAAAATCCGAGGTTAAGGTTAACAGTATCAGCGTTAAGGAATCCCTTTTTTTGCTTTTATTAACTGTTTTTGTCACTTTTGTTTTTTATTTTATTTTAGACTATTTTAACACTGCAAATATGTTTTTCAGCACACTTTCGGTTTCAACAAGCTTTATCGCGGCATATTTAACCTTTCGCCGAAGTCCGTATTTTGCTTTGGTTTATGCAGCAAACGATGTTGTGCTTATAATCCTTTGGATAATGGCATCATTTATTAAAATCTCATATATTGGAGTTGTTATCTGCTTTGTCGTGTTTCTAATCAATGATTTATACGGTTTTGTCAGTTGGCTTCAAATGGAGAAAAGGCAAAAAAATTAGGAAAGACCCTAGTATACCTATTGACAAAATTTCGAAAATTATATATAATTGACAGGTCGTAATAATTAACTATCGAGGTGTCGCCCAGTTGGTAGGGCGCTTGCTTTGGGAGCAAGATGCCGCAGGTTCGAGTCCTGTCACCTCGACCAAAAATTCCAAGAACATTTTGTTCTTGGAATTTTTTATTAACTAATCGCTGAAATGCTATTTTAAAGGAAATAATTTAAGGTTATTTCTTTTGGCTATTCTAAAAAAGAGATGTTACGACACAAAGTCTTACATCTCCTTAAAAGCAAATTTTACCAAATAAACGGTATCAAGCGATATTTAACTTTTTGTTTATACTCATGGTAACCGTTGAGTTCTTTTTCGAGGAGTTTTTCCTCGTCCTTAATCCTTTTTGTTATGATAAAAGGATATGCGAGAAAAATCAAAAACGAATATAACGATCCGAGCACTAACGGCATTGATAAAAACAAAAGCAAGGTTATGCTATACATTGGGTGTCTGACAATTCCATAAAGCCCCGTATCTATTACCTTTTGGTTTTCCTGAACTTCGATAGTACGGCTTAAATATGTATTTTCTCTAAGAACCTCGGCATAGAGAATGTATGCTATCAGAAACACCACTGCCGCACCGATAGAAATACCTTTCGGCAAGGTGTATAGTTTAAAGCGAAAGCCAAGCCCTGCAACAACAAACCCAAACAAAAACATAAGACCGCTTAATTTTACAACAAGACTTTGTTCTTGCCTTTTCTCTTTTGCGTTTAGTCTGCTTTTTAAGAGATTAGGGTTCTTGAGCATCATTACAATTCCCGCAAAGAACATCGGTATAAACAAAATCCCCAAAAGTAGCCAACCGTTAAAAAAAGACAAACTGCCTGCGGGCAAGAATATGAGTAGAGTTACTAAAGCCACACCTAATATAAATTTTGTTATTGCCGATATAAACAATTTTAAGGTCATCGTGATTCTCCCAAAAAATAGATTCTATTTACTGCAATAAGTCTTAATTGCTTCACTTACAAACTTTGTGGTTCCACTTCCCTGCTTATCAATGTTTTCTTTAAACCGTTCATCGGCAACATAAATTTGACCAAGACCGGTTAAAATTTCGCTAGTGCAGGTATAAAAATTTTCCGTTATGAAAAGCTGAAGTTCTTTTACAAGCTCTTGGGCGTTGGCTGATTGAGCAGTGTAGCCGTTTTGCATACATACAGAAAATTTATTAAATATTGCATTTAACCCTTCGGTCACATTTTGCCAATTTTCACTTGTGTAATTTGCAGTTTTATTAGCGTACTCAGAGTAAACCCCGGTTTCACAAAAACGCTCTTTAACCTCTAAATCATAATTTTTCATTACTTTTTATTCTTCTCTTTCGCACGCTTATCGTTAATGATTTGCATATGCTCCTGCGTTATAAGCTCAACGCCGTTTTCCTTAGCCCAATCAACACAGCCCTTAAGAACAAGGGGGAGGAAAACACGCGGCACGGCAAGAACTGTTTTAAGAGCATCATCGGTGAATTTTACCTTGTCATCCACACGGTCGGCAGCATAACGCACCGATTCAAGAGATGCCTGGCGCATTTGCAAAAGCTCAGCGCGCATTTTTGTTTTTCTATGGAACCAGAAGTTTTTGCTATCGCGATAGCCGTAGTCAACAGGAAGGGCGGGAAAATCCTTTGAACGAACACCGTTAATGATAGCATCACGGTATTTCTTCTTCATTAGAATTTTATCAATGCGCAAAATGAAGTGCGCGCCGAACTTGCTTGTGATACCGTTAAAATCGTGATAGGGTGCCTCATAGCCGTTAAGCTCACCGGGTAAATCCTTATCGGCTCCATCAAGCTCTCTCATCCAAGTGCATTCAATAGCTTCAATGGCATCGGTTAAAACCATTGGTCTGGCCTCTCCTGTTTCCTCCTCTAAAAGACTTTTTTCAAGTTTAAATTTGCACTTTGGCATTTTTTCACTTGGTTTATCTCCGGGCCAGGAGAGTTTGACAGCCTCTTTAAAGGTTGAGGGCTTGTCATCGATAAAGTTAAGGGCGCATTTACCGTTGCGCAAAATGTTTTGCGCAGTGTTTGATGAATTTCTGCAGCAAAGCAGCATGGCATAATAATCCTTACCGGCAACATAATAAGGCTGCACCAAGGAATATGGGCCAAGATTTGTGGAGCCATCCTCACAAAGGGTGCTGATAATTACGGTGGGCATAGGAAAGAACAACGACGTCTGATAGAAATTATCTACAATTCTTAAATTTTCAAAGCTACTCATAGTACACCTCATTAGATTTTTTAACAATTATATCACATTTCCATATTTTTCTCAACAAATATAAAGGATTTTAAAACGAGAAATTTTCCCTTTTCAGCACCATAACGTGTCCTTTTCGGATTTCGTTTAAAAGCGTAACTTCTACATTTTCGATAGTATGGTGATAGATAAATCCCAGTTTTTCTTGCACCCTACGCGATTTCAGATTGCCATCATAATAACCGCACCAAATCGTTTGCATTTTTAGCTCTTCAAAGGCGTGGTGAAGGATTTCACGCGCGGCTTCGGGAATAAGACTTTGTCCCCAAAAGGGTTTGCCAATCCAGTAACCAAGCTCGCATTCGTCTTCCCTATCAGTTAAATCTGTGGCGGTGCCCATTTTAAGCCCGACCGAGCCGATTGCCCTGTCATCCTCTTTTAAACAAACAGCATAGGTTTCGGGGGCGGATAAAACTTTTTTAATAATTTCTCTACTGTTTTGAACGCTTGTATGAGCAGGCCAGCCTGCAGGATAGCCAATGTCGGGGTCCTTGGCATAAAAGAATAAATTTTCGGCATCCTCTTCTCTCCAAGGGCGAAGAATAAGGCGCTGTGTTTCGAATATCATAGTTTTTCCCCTTATAATTTTTATAAATTATATCATTATCCTTTTTTGTTATCAACATAAAAAGCCATTTTATTGCTTATTTTTCTTAAATATGATATAATTATAAAAAATAGGAGGTGGTTGCATGAATATAAATCCACCAAAAATCGCTGATAATACTGGTCGATATGCTTATATAAAAAAGCATAATAAAGAAATTAAAAATTTCTTTAAAGGCAAAATCAACGGCAATTTTTTAATTAATATTAAAACAAAAGTTTTTGAAAAAATTCAAATGGATATTATAAGCCTTTACCCTATCAATAATTATTTTGATAATAAATCAATAATAACAGGAACAAACGAAACTGCCGAATATGATATTTGCCGCTTAATTATAGGCGTCCATCGACATCATTCCATTTTTTTAACTCAAGAAAAAATCAAAAAAAACGAAAAAGACGAAATTTATCAAGAACAAATCGCAAATGAAGTGACTGAAAAAGTTTATCTTAAAGATTTAAGTGTCAAATTTTTTCGTAAAGAACAATTATTTACTGGAGATAATTTCTTGTTTTTTCCTGTTCCGTGTGAACTTTTTACACTTAGCGTAAAGTTAGTAAATTTAATTGCTAAAAATTCTTCTAATTTTAGCCCCATTAAAGATTATACCGAAATAATAAAAGGTTGTTTTTCGGTTTTAACACTAATGGAAAACTCTTTTTTAAACAGTGCTTATTCGCTTTGTCGTGGAATGATTGAACTATATTTAAAATTATCAATCATAAACAAACATCCCAATTCTTATAAAACGTACGCTAAATTCGCTGTTTTTGAAATAGAACAATCATGTTGTAGTCAAAAATATCCTGAAGAATTTATCGAATTATACGAAAACAGGCTATACAAAAATAAATCTGCATCCCGAAATGCATATTTGCATTTCGGTTGGCTTGACAGCGTGCCAGCGTATAATGTGGTAAACAGCAAAAGATACACAGTTTATGGATTGTTTGATTATTTGATGGGAGATGCCGATAATAATTTTTATCATGCTTTAAATGATTTAAGAATTCTTTACAAAGTATGTCACGGGTATGTTCATGGAAGCGCAAATTGTATTTTATATCCGATTGCGCAATATTTTGAAATATCAAAAATGTTGTTTTATATAATCACAAATGTTTTTTACGATTTACATAAAATTTATGATTTAGAAATATTACCTGAGGACAAAAAACTTTTAGATGAATTAAATAGAGATTTTGAAACATTATGCCAACAGCATAAAAAACGTTCTATAGATAATTTTAAATTATATTATTCCATTTTCAATTAACAAAACCTCCCCAAAAGGGGAGGTTTTTTAATTATAAAAGTTTTTTCTTATCCAATATAATTACAAGCGGCAAGTGCTGCAACGGCACCATCAGCCGCAGCGGTAGCAACCTGACGGATAGCCTTTGAGCGGCAATCACCGGCAACGAAAACGCCCTCTGCGGTGGTTACACAGGTTTCATCGGCCTCGGCATAACCGAACTGATTTAGTTTAATTATATCGGCAAACGCCTCATTTTGAGGAATTAAACCGATAGCAACAAACATTCCGTCAATTTTGAGGGTTGATTTATCATTATCGGCTACGCGGCAGAGGTTAATAGCAGTAAGCTCATCATCGCCTACAAGGCCCTCAACAACTGTTCCTAAAATGATTTCAACATTGCTTTTTGTTTTAAGTTGCTCAACAAGCTTTTCCTCCCCTGTGAAGAAGTCAAGGTTTTGAACAACATAAACCTTTTTTGAGGTTTCGGCAAGAAGCAATGCCTCTTGAAGGGCAGAGTTACCACCGCCGATAACTGCAACGGTTTTGCCTTCATAAAAAGCGCCGTCGCAAACAGCGCAGAAGGAAATACCGTTTCCAACCATTTGCTCTTCCTTTTCAAGGCCCAGCATACGGTGTTTTGCGCCTGTAGCGATAATAAGAGCCTTACACTGAAATTCGCCACTGTCGGTCACAACGGTTTTAATATCGCCGTCCTTTACAGACAGCACCTCGGCGCATTCAACCTCAGCCTCTAAACCTAGAGCCTGCTCAACTAATTTTTCGGCAAATTCATTGCCGGTTATCTGAGCAAAACCGGGAATGTTTTCAACCTTGGGGGAAAAGGTTATTTGACCGCCGAAGGTGGATTTTTCAATAACAAGAACAGTCTTGTTTGCCCTGCGGGCATATACAGCGGCGGTCAGCCCCGCAGGGCCGCCGCCAATAATAATTATATCATACATTTTTCGTTTTCCTTAAGCCTGAAGAAACTTCTTAATGTCGGAAACGCCGCCGTATTTTGTAGCCTCGCCATTCTTGATAACAACAAGAGTGGGAGCCTGCTTAATGCCGAGAGCGGTTGCAAGCTCTGCATTCTCGTTTGCAAGAAGCTTTTCATAGGCTACGCCCTCTTTATCAAGAAGGGAGCAAGCAATTTTGCAGTTGGGGCAGGTTGCGGTGGTGAAAAGATAAACACCATCTTTAACTGCCTCACAGCAATTGCAAGCAGGAGCTTCCTCAACCTCTTCAGCCTTAGGCTCTTTGTTAAGCTTGGAATTTCCAATATCATAAACCTTGCGGTCCTTATATTCCTGAGACTTACCATCATTCCAGTTTTGAACAGGACGATAGTAACCGGTAATACGGCTGTAAACCTCGGTTGCGTTGCCGCAATCAGGACAGGTGTATTCCTCACCGGAAATATAACCGTGGTTCTTACAAACGGAATATGTGGGAGACATAGTGTAGTAAGGAAGCTTGTAGTTTTCTGCAATCTTTCTTACAAGGTCAGCCGCAGCCTTCCAGTCAGGCAGTTTTTCGCCAAGGAAAGCGTGGAAAACAGTACCTGAGGTGTAAAGGGTCTGAAGCTCATCCTGAATGTCAAGAGCAGTGAAAATATCCTCGGTGTAGCCAACAGGAAGGTGTGAACTGTTGGTGTAGTAAGGAGTGTCATCGCAGGATTTTGCTGCAGTAATAATGTCGGGATAATGCTTAAGGTCGTGCTTTGCAAGACGGAAAGCGGTAGACTCAGCAGGTGTTGCCTCAAGGTTATAGAGGTCGCCGTACTCAACCTGGTAGTCAGAGAGTCTGTCTCGCATGTGGTTGAGAACGTTCTTTGTGAACTCCTGAGCACGCTCGTTTGTAAGGTCGGCGCGAATCCACTTAGCATTAAGGCAGGCTTCGTTCATACCTACAAGGCCGATGGTTGAGAAGTGGTTATCAAAGGAGCCGAGGTAACGCTTGGTGTAAGGATAAAGACCTGCGTCAAGAAGCTTTGTGATAACAGTACGCTTAACGCGCAGAGATCGAGCGGCAATGTCCATCATATGGTCAAGACGGGCATAGAAATCGGTCTCGTTTTCAGCAAGATAAGCGATTCTGGGAATGTTGATGGTTACAACACCGATAGAACCGGTGGACTCGCCGCTGCCGAAGAAGCCGCCGGACTTTTTGCGAAGCTCGCGAAGGTCAAGGCGAAGTCTGCAGCACATTGAGCGAACATCAGAGGGCTCCATATCGGAGTTAATATAGTTAGAGAAATAAGGAGTGCCGTATTTAGCGGTCATCTCAAATAAAAGTCTGTTATTCTCGGTATCAGACCAGTCAAAATTTTGGGTAATGGAATAGGTAGGAATGGGATACTGGAAGCCACGGCCGTTAGCATCGCCCTCAATCATAATTTCAATGAAGGCCTTATTAACCATATCCATTTCTTTTTGACAGTCTTTATACTTGAAGTCAACCTCTTTACCGCCAACAATACAGTTAAGCTCGGCAAGGTCATTCGGTACAACCCAGTCAAGAGTAATGTTAGAGAAAGGCGCCTGGGTACCCCAACGAGAAGGTGTGTTAACGCCGTAAACGAAGGACTGAATGCACTGCTTAACCTCTTTTTGGGTAAGGTTATCAACCTTAACAAAAGGTGCAAGATAGGTATCAAAGGATGAGAATGCCTGAGCGCCTGCCCATTCATTCTGCATAATGCCAAGGAAGTTTACCATCTGATTACAAAGGGTAGAAAGATGGCTTGCGGGGGCAGATGTAATCTTGCCGGGAACGCCACCGAGGCCTTCCTGAATAAGCTGTTTTAATGACCAACCTGCACAGTAACCGGTAAGCATGGAAAGGTCGTGGAGATGGATATCAGCATTTCTGTGAGCGTTGCCGATTTCATCATCATAAATTTCAGAAAGCCAATAGTTAGCAGTAACAGCACCGGAGTTACTGAGAATTAAGCCACCTACCGAATAGGTAACGGTGGAGTTCTCCTTAACGCGCCAGTCGTTAATGTTAAGATAGTTATCAACGATGGTTTTATAGTCAACCATTGTTGCATTAAGGTTACGGATTTTTTCTCTTTGGCGTCTGTAAATAATGTAAGCCTTAGCAACATCGCTATAGCCAGCCTTAATAAGAACAGATTCAACGCTGTCCTGAATATGTTCAACAGAGATTTTCTGGTCCTCAACCTTTGGTGCAAATTCTGCAGTTACTTTAAGAGCCAAGAAATCAACAACATCACTGTGGAATTCAATTTGGCATGCTTCGAAAGCCTGTGTAATAGCGGTACTGATTTTGCTTAAATCAAAATCAACAACTTTTCCGTCACGTTTAATTACCTTATACATGACTTTTTCCTCCCTCATTTTTCTTTAATTTTTTACCTTTTTTTATGGCGTCGAAGCAATTGTAACACACATATATAGGTTTGTCAATAGTAAAAAATACTAGATATTGTGTTTTTTTAAATACCGCGAACCTCTACATTTTGTAGGTGTTTTTGAGCTGTTTTCCGCATTTCATCAAGGGTTTCGCGGCTTACAGCGTGTAAATTTTCGCCAATTAAATTGCCTGAATCGACAAAATTTTGCAAAAAATATTTTTTAGCGCCCTTAATTCTTTTTGCGATGTCCTCTATATCTTGTATAGTATGGTATTCCGCCACAATTGTAGTACGGAACTCAAAATCGATAGAGCTACCAATTAAAAAATCAATACTTTGTTCAACATTTTCGGTGGAAAAGTTTTTAATATCAATAGTTTCGCCATATCTAGCGAGGGAATTTTTTATATCCATTGCAACATAGTCAATAAGGCCTTCGTTTACAAGCTCTTTAAGTCTTTCGGGAAAGCTGCCGTTGGTATCAAGTTTTACAAGAAATCCCAGTTCCTTGACCTTACGAATAAAATCAGGCAGCTCTTTTTGAATTAAAGGCTCGCCGCCTGTAAAGCAAACTCCATCAAGAATGCCCTTTCTTTTTTTAAGATAAGAAAGAATCTCCTCATCTGAAAAAACATCCCCCGATTTTTCCTCGGTCACAAGCATAGCATTATGGCAATAAGGGCAACGGAAATTACAACCGTGAGAAAACAAAGTGCAGGCAACGTGTCCCGGGAAATCAAGCAAGGTAAGTTTCTGAAAACCTGAAAAATTCATAAGTAACTCCTTAAATAATTTGTAATTACATTTATTATACCACCGAGCAAATTAAAGTTCAATTGACATTTAATAAAAAAAGCGCTCAAATTTGAGCGCTTTGCTTTATTTTAGCTTTTCGTTAATTTTTTTGCTTGTCGCCTTTACACAAAGATAAACCGTAAACCAAATTACAAAATATGCCACAATAAAAATTGTAGTAAAGATAGCGAGCACTTCCGGCACAAAGGGAATCCATGTGTTAAAAACGTAGCAGAGCGAATAGGCAACATAAATAAGCGAAAAATGGCAAAGAAGGGATTTGGTAACAGGCCATTCCTCAATTTGGTTAAAGACACTTGCCCCCGCCTGAACAAAGGCTAAAATATAGGTTGAAACAACACCTAAAAGCACCTCACTTCCTGTTAGTGTAAAACCTTCAACCGTTTTCTGCAAAACAGCATAAATAATACCAAGAATTATAGGACCGAAGCCGCCAAAAGCAAGGCCTCTTAATAAAAACTTTTTCAAATAAACATTCATTTTAAATACCTAACCTTTCTTTAACGTTTTTTAAATTTCTTCGGGAGACATAATCGGTGCGTCCGTTTTTAAAAACAACCTGCAAGGAACCCGAAAAGGCAGCGCTGAATTTTTTAATCTTTTTTAAATTAGCAATGCAAGATTTGTTAATTTTAATAAAATCCTCCGGCAGCTGCTTTTCCAACTCATAGAGCCTGCATTTAAGCTGAAAGCTGTCATTTTCGGTTATTGCAAAAATTTTGTTTTCTTCTGCAACAAAGCAATAAATTTCCTGTTGCGAAATGGGAATCATTTCCCTTTCCTTAAAACCGATAAGCTTATCATCGCCCTTTACCAGGCTTTCAATTTTTTCTACAAGCTCGTTTCTCTCCTTAGCATAAACAATGACCTGCTCTTCCCTGTTTTTATCGATAAAAATTTGGATTTTCATAATTTACCTCCTTGCAAGTTTTATAATAATTTTTTCAAAAAATAATTTCAAGTGTTTTAAAGTGTTCGGTATTTATTTCGATTTAAAAGGAAAAACACCCGAAAATTCAGGTGTTTTATGATAGCGAATTATAGCTCTTCCTTAAATTTTACCAGTTCACTTAAATCCTTGCGTTTTTTGGCGCGTAAACTGTCTTGTTCGTGTGGGTAGCCTAAAGTTATTACTAATCTGGCATCGCCTTCTAAAGAGCAAATTTGGCGAATTTTGTTATTATCAAACCAGCCGAGAATACAGGTGCCGAGATTTTGCACCGTTGCCTCGGCAGTTATATAGGCAGATAAAATGCCAATGTCAATAGAACGGTAATCATTATGTTTTAGCTTTGAACCAAGGGCGGCGGATTTAACATAAGGCATTTCGGAAATAACAAGCATTATGGGAGCATCGGCGGCAAACTTGTTCATACCCATTCCCATGGTGGCCTTTGCAACCTCTTTGGCCGCATCGCCTTTACAAACGGTTATTAAATATGGTTGACCGTTGCAGGCTGAGGGCGACAGCCTCGCCGTTTCCAAAATTTTATCAAGCTTTTCCTGTTCAACTGCTTTTTTTGCATCATAATTTCGACAGGACTGTCGGTTTTGGGCGATTTCAGAAAAATTCATTTTATTCCTCCAGGGAGTTTAATAAGTCGTTATATATTTTATCGGCAATTTTACCGATAACGTTGCTTTCGGATTTTGTGCAGGTGTTAAGCTTTTTAAGTTTTGGTATTCCCCAAATATCAAAAAGCCTTGGTCCTATCCAGCAATGATAACCGCAGGGGGTAAAAACACCTTTAAGCACCGAAAGGCAGGCTTTTTTCGGTTTCATAAAAATCAGTTTCATAGGATGCTTTATAAGAGCGAAAATCAGTTTAGGATAGTGATTTGTTATTTTTGTAAAGCTGATGCCCGGATGGGCAATGGACAGCGACACATTTTTTTCCTTTTCAAAAAGTTCAAATAGCGAAAATGTTAAAAACCGCTTTGCATTACCGTAAACCAGTGATGACTTTTTTCGCGTTTTAAAATCTATATCCTGCGCATCAATTTTAGAATAGTTATGAGCAATGCTGGAAACTGCAACAACTCTACCGTTTTTGCTACTAAGCTGTGGCAAAAGCTGTCTTATTATATAATAAGGTGACAAAAAGTTAATCTGAAACACATTATCAAAGCCTGTTTTGCAGGTTTTCCTCGGAATACTATAGGCGCCTGCATTATGGATAAATATATCTATGTTTTCTTTTTTTAAACTTTCGGTTGCGGCTTTAACGGAATCAAAATCCTCAAGATTAACATTTATGCATTTAATATCTATATTGGGAAATTTGCATTTAAGCTCTTGGCTGAACGCTTGGCTCAAATTCGGATTGCGGTCAAGTAGGATAAGATTAGCGCCGAGCTGCGCTAAATAACAGCACAATTCTTTGCCAATGCCGCCTGTTGTCCCTGTTACCGCTACAGTTTTTCCCGAAAGAGAGCGGGTGTTTTTTAACAACCATTTTTCTCTTTTCATAAAAGCACCCTCTTTCTAAATTATTATAAAACATTGAGCCAAATAACTCAATAAAAAATGTACACTTTTTCTTATAAATTGCTTGATTTATTAAAAATGTTATAGTAAACTCAAAATGTAAACTTTTGCCACCAAAGGGAGATTGATTTTTATGAGTAAATATCCGCTTAAAAAGTTAGAAATTGAAGAAAAAATTACCGAGCTTATTAACAAAATGACCCTGGATGAAAAAATCGGTCAGTTAAATCAGCTGGGCCCCTCCCCTCTTGGTGGCTTTGAAATTTCTCTTAAAGAAAAAAAGCAAATGCTTGAAGCAGGCCGCATAACTAAAGAGGAGTTTGAAGCCGAAGTTTCCGAAATGAAATGGGATGACCGCGAGGATGACATAAGAGAGGGCAAAATCGGCTCTTTTTTAAGCATCAGAGATGTTAAAAAGGTTAACCGATTCCAAAAAATTGCCACTGAAGAATCCCGCCTTGGTATCCCTCTTTTAATTGGTCTTGATGTTGTTCACGGACTGCGCACCATTTTCCCTATTCCTTTAGCAGAATCCTGTGCCTGGGATGATGAGGTTTATGAAAAATCTGCCGAAATTGCCGCCAGAGAAACAGCCTCAATGGGAATTAACTGGACCTTTGCACCGATGGTTGACATTGCCCGCGATGCCCGCTGGGGCAGAATTGCCGAAGGCGCAGGCGAGGATACATATTTAACCTCCCGTTTTGCCGCCGCAAAGGTGCGCGGATTCCAGGGTAAGGATTTATCCGCACCCGATAGAATTGTGGCTTGTGCAAAGCATTTCGCAGCCTACGGTGCAGCCGAGGGCGGCAGAGATTATAACAGCGCTAATATGAGCCTGCAAACCCTTTGGGATACCTATATGCCTCCCTTTAAGGCGGCGGTTGATGCAGGCGTTGCAACAATAATGGGCGCCTTTAACGACATTAACGGTATTCCCTGCACAACTAACCCCTATCTTTATAATGAAGTATTAAGAAATATGTGGGATTATGACGGAATGGTTGTCAGCGATTCCTGCGCCGTTTCGGAATGCCTGCTTCACGGAAATGTTGAAACCCGCGCTGATGCGGCAATGGAAACTATCAATGCAGGTCTTGATATGGATATGCATTCAAAGTGTTTTATTGAAAATCTAAAAGACCTTGTTTTAGCCGGTAAAGTTTCAACCGAAACCCTTGACAAGGCTGTAAGAAATGTTTTACGCATTAAATTCGCCGCAGGACTATTTGACCATCCCTTTGTTGATGAAGCACTCCCCGAAAAGGTACTGCTTTGTAAGGAACACCGAGCCGCAGCCCTTGATGCTGCCCTTAAGAGCATTGTTTTACTTAAAAACAACGGCGTTCTGCCTCTAAGTAAAAAAGCAAAAATTGCTGTTATTGGCGAGCTTGCCGAAAGCCGTTCCGATATGCTTGGAACCTGGGCCGCAATGGGTCAGGCAGAGGACTGTGTTTCCCTTCTTGATGGTCTTAAAAATCAAGGCTGTGAGATAATCTATGAGCGCGGCTTTAATGTTAGTGGAGAATTTGATGGCGACGCAATTTTAAAAGCAATCGCTGATGCGGATGTTGTTATTGCCGCAATGGGCGAAACAAAGGATATGAGTGGCGAAGCCTCCTCCCTTGCTGATATTGGGCTTCACGGCAGACAAAATGAGGCAGCAAAACTTATAAAAGCAGCAGGAAAGCCTCTGGTTTCGGTTCTCTTTAACGGCAGACCCCTTGCCATTGAAGAACTAAACGACACTGCCGATGCCATTGTTGAAGCCTGGCATCTTGGAAACGAAGCCGGAAACGCCGTTACAAAGGTTTTATTCGGCGATTATAACCCCACAGGTCGCCTAACTACTACCTTCCCCCGCCATACAGGTCAGTGTCCCCTTTATTATAACCACGTGCCCACGGGTCGCCCCGCTTCGGCAGTGCAACACTCATGTAAATATTATGATATCCCTGTTGAGCCTGTTTTCCCCTTTGGTTTCGGACTTTCCTACACCGAATATGATTACAGCGATTTAAAGGTTCGGGTTCTCGGTGATAAAATCATTGCCACAGTTTCGGTTAAAAACACAGGCACGGTTAATGGCACCGAAACGGTTCAGCTTTATGTTCGTGATAAGGTAGCAAGCTTAGTTCGCCCTGTTAAAGAACTCAAAGGATTTAAGAAGGTTGAACTTAAAGCCGGCGAAGAAAAACAAGTTACTATCGAGGTTGATAAAAACACCCTCGGATTTTACAACGCAAAAATGAAATATGTTGTTGAGCCCGGCAGTTTCACCCTTTGGATGGGACACGATAGTTCTTCCTCCCTTTGCACTGAATTCACATTATAAAAAAAGCACTTGGCACATTTTGTGCCAAGTGCTTTAAATTTTGAATTAATAGTTTTCCTTTTTAATCTCAAAGAAACTTCTGGGGTGTTTGCAAACGGGGCAAAGCTCAGGAGCCTTTTTGCCAACAACAATGTGGCCGCAATTTCTGCATTCCCAAACCTGAATCTCGCTCTTTTCAAAAACGGCGGCGGTTTCAACGTTATTAAGCAGTGCACGATAGCGTTCTTCGTGAGCCTTTTCAATGGCAGCAACGCCTCTGAACTGAGCAGCTAATTCAAAAAAGCCTTCCTCCTCGGCCTCTCTTGCCATTTTGTCGTACATATCGGTCCATTCATAGTTTTCGCCTTCGGCAGCGTGCAAAAGGTTTTCGGGTGTGTCGCCCATTTCGCCAAGCGCTTTAAACCAAAGCTTTGCGTGTTCCTTTTCGTTTTCAGCAGTTTTAAGGAAAAGCTCGGCAATTTGCTCGAAGCCCTGCTTCTTTGCAACAGATGCAAAATATGTATACTTATTTCTTGCCTGGGATTCACCTGCAAATGCTTCCCAAAGATTTTTTTCGGTTTTGGTACCGGCATAAATGTTCTTATTGTTTTCCATTTTAAGTTCTCCTTTGTTTTTTCTTAATTATAACATAATTTGCCAAATTTGCAAGAAAAATTAAAGAGAGCCGAGCGGCTCTCTTTTTTACAGCAGAACATCCACTGCCAGCATAAGGCAGAAGCCGAAAAGCAGCGCATAGGTTGCCCCTCTCTCGCTTCCGTGGGCGTGGGTTTCGGGAATCATATCGTTGCTTATAACATATAGCATTGTTCCGCCTGCAAAAGCAAGGGCAAAGGGTAAAATAAGTGTTGAAACCGAAACAGCAAAATAGCCGAGCAGTGTTCCGACAACCTCAACAAGACCCGTTGCAAGAGCGGCAATAAAGGTGCGTTTCGGAGAAATACCTGCGGCAAGCATTGGACCGATAATAACCATACCCTCAGGGATATTCTGAAGGGCTATACCGCCTGCAATAAGCAATGCCTGCGAGTTATCCCCCGAGCCGAAGCCAACGCCTGCGGCAATACCTTCAGGCAAATTATGAATTGCAATGGCTGACACAAAAAGTAAAACCTTGTTAAGACTTGCCGTTTCTGACTCGGCACCAACTAATTTATGAAGGTGCGGCACCAGTTTATCAATAAGATTAAGGCACACTGCACCCACAAAAACACCCGCTATTGTTATAAGAATTCCAAATTCACCGCCATATTCCAATGAAGGTAAAATTAGACCTAAAACGGCGGCAGCGAGCATAACCCCCGCCGCAAAGGATAGAATGATATCAGAAAATTTATGGGATAATTTTTTAAAGAAAAAGCCAATAACCGAGCCAATAATTGTGGCTCCGCCCACACCAAGCGCAGTAAGCAAAACAATGGTCATTATTATCGCTCCCTAATTACAAAGTTCTTTTGCTAAAAGTAAAATTTTCTCCTTGCTTTCATCGTTTAATGCCGAAAAGATTTTAACCTCATTTTCGCAGTAGGTTAAATTTTTGCTTTTTTCAAGCATTACTTTCATAACCTTAGTTGCCATTGGCGCCCAGCTACCGTTTTCAATAAATGCAACCCTTTTATTTGAAAAATTACGTTCGGTTAAATGGTCAATAAAGGTTCGCATAAATGGGAAAATATCAGCGTTGTAGGTTGTTGTTGCAAAAACGATTCTATCGTAACGAAAAGCATCCTCAACCGCCTCAGCCATATCGCAACGAGCTAAATCGTTAACGGCAACCTTTTCGCAGCCGTTTTCCAGCAGTTTTTCTTTTAAAAGTTCAACGGCTTTTTTAGTGTTACCGTAAACCGAGGTGTAGGCAATTAGGACACCCTTGCTTTCACTTTGATAAGAGGACCAGATGTTATAAAGGTTAAGATAATATTCAAGATTTTCGTTTAATACAGGACCATGCAAGGGGCAAATAATTTTAATATCAAGACTTGCGGCCTTTTTAAGCACCGATTGCACCTGCACACCATATTTTCCAACAATGCCTATATAGTACCTTCTGGCTTCGCAGGCCCAATCCTCCTGTTCATCAAGAGCGCCGAATTTACCGAATGCATCGGCAGAAAAAAGGATTTTATCGGCTGTGTCATAGGTCATTATAACCTCGGGCCAATGAACCATTGGAGCGGTTATAAACTTAAATTCGTGTTTTCCGAGAGACAGGCCATCCCCTTCGCCCACAACAATTTGTTTATCGGCAAAATCGTTGCCAAAAAAGTTTTTCATCATAACAAAGGATTTTGCCGAGGATACAATTTTTGCATCGGGATATTTTTCTGCAAAAATTGAAATGCTGGATGAATGGTCGGGCTCCATATGCTGAACAATAAGATAATCGGGGCTTCTGCCGTTAAGGGTGTTTTCAATATTTGAAAGCCACTCATTTGCAAAACGAGCATCGACGCTGTCAAAAACGGCAATTTTTTCATCAATAACAGCATAGGAATTATAGGAAATACCATTTGGAATGATATACTGTCCCTCAAACAAATCGGTTATTCTGTCGTTAACACCGACATATTTTACATCATTTGTAATCTGCATTTAAATTTCCTTTCAGAGCTTGATACGATTATTTTAACATAAATTTAAACAAAAATAAAGAAAAAGGCAAGGAAATTTTCCTTGCCTTTAAATTTTTTTAGAAAAGTCCCGAAATTTTGCCGTTTTCATCAACATCAATTCTTTCGGCTGCGGGAAGCTTTGGCAGACCGGGCATAGTTAAAATATCACCCGTTAAGACAACGATAAAGCCTGCTCCTGCCGAAATCTTAACATTTCTTACAGTTACCTTAAAACCCTCGGGTGCGCCCAGCTTTGTGGGGTCATCAGAAAAGCTGTACTGTGTTTTAGCAATGCAAACAGGGCATTTATCAAAGCCCAAAGCAGTTAAAGATTCAATTTGTTTTTTAGCTGCGGGAGTAACAATAATTCCATCGCCGCCATAAACCTTTTTAACAACCGATTCTATCTTTTCCTCAATAGTAGAATCAAGTTCATAGGAGAAGGTGAAATCACCCTTTTCCTCATCGCAAAGACGAACAACCTCTTTTGCCAGTTCCTCGCCGCCCTTGCCGCCATCGGCCCAAACGGTTGAAAGAACGGTGTTAACACCAAGCTCACGACACTTTTTGATAATAAAATCAATTTCGTTATCGGTGTCGGTTGGGAAACGGTTAACTGCAACAACACAGGGTAGCTTATAAACATTTTTCATATTAGAAACATGTCTTAAAAGGTTTGGAATGCCCTTTTCAAGAGCGGCAATATCCTCGGTACCTAAATCGTTTTTAGCCTTTCCGCCGTGCATTTTAAGGGCGCGAACCGTGGCAACAACCACGACGGCATCGGGGGTAAGACCTGCCATACGGCATTTGATATCAAGGAATTTTTCCGCACCCAAATCAGCACCGAAGCCTGCCTCTGTTATAGCATAATCACCCATTTTAAGGGCAATTTTTGTTGCCATAACTGAGTTACAGCCGTGGGCGATGTTTGCGAAAGGTCCGCCGTGAACAAAGGCCGGGGTACCTTCTAAAGTCTGAACAAGGTTCGGGCGAATTGCATCCTTTAAAAGAGCAGTCATTGCGCCTGCCGCCTTTAATTCTCCACAGGTTACGGGTTTATCATCATAGGTGTAGCCAACGATAATTCTTGAAAGACGTTCCTTTAAATCGGAAATAGAATTTGAAAGGCATAAAACAGCCATAATTTCACTGGCAACTGTTATATCGAATCCGTCTTCCCTGGGCACGCCGTTTGCCTTGCCGCCGAGACCGTCGGTTATAAAACGAAGCTGGCGGTCGTTCATATCAACACAGCGCTTCCAGGTTATTTTGCGAACATCAATGCCTAAAGCATTTCCCTGCTGAATGTGGTTATCAAGCATTGCGGCAAGCAGGTTATTTGCAGCGCCGATAGCGTGGAAATCGCCTGTGAAATGCAGGTTAATATCTTCCATAGGAACAACCTGTGCATAACCGCCGCCTGCAGCACCACCCTTAACGCCGAAAACAGGGCCCAAAGAGGGCTCGCGCAGAGCAACGGTAACATTCTTGCCGATTCTTTTAAGACCATCTGCAAGACCGATTGTGGTAGTTGTTTTACCCTCGCCTGCAGGGGTGGGAGTGATAGCAGTTACAAGGACAAGCTTACCGTTTTTGCGGGTTTCATCCTTTAGAATTGACAAATCAACCTTCGCCTTATATTTACCGTACTGCTCAATCATATCCTCATCAAGATGGGCGATTTTAGCAATTTCGGTAATGGGAAGCATTTTACATTCCTGGGCAATTTCAATGTCAGTTTTATAGGCCATTTTTAAACCCTCCGTTTATTTTAATAAATGGGGAACTTTGCGCAAAGCTCCTGTACTTCATCGCTTACTCGCTCTTTATTACCCTCAAAATCGGTAATAATGGCGGTAAGCCAGTTTGCGATAAGTTTCATTTCGTTTTCCTTAAAGCCGCGGGAGGTTACAGCAGGTGTGCCGATGCGCAGACCGCTTGTAACAAAGGGGCTTCTAGGGTCGTTAGGAATTGTGTTTTTGTTAGCAGTTATATGAACTTCATCAAGTCTATGCTCGAGTTCTTTACCGGTAACATCGAAGTTCAGAAGTTTTAAGAGCATAAGATGATTATCGGTGCCGCCTGAAACAATTTCAATTCCGTTATCCATAAGGCTTGAGCACAAAACCTTTGCATTTTTAACAATTTGTTGCTGATAGGTTTTAAAATCATCGGTTAGTGCTTCGCCTAAAGCAACAGCCTTTGCGGCGATAATATGCATTAAGGGGCCGCCCTGTGTACCGGGGAAAATCGCCTTATCAATTTGTGCGGCAAGCTCCTTTTTGCAAAGGATAAGACCGCCTCTGGGGCCGCGCAGAGTTTTGTGGGTTGTGGTTGTAACAACATCAGCATAAGGAATGGGAGAAGGATGAACACCTGCGGCAACAAGACCTGCAATGTGAGCCATATCAACCATTAAATAGGCGCCAACCTCATCGGCAATTTCTCTGCAACGAGGGAAATCAATAATTCTCGAATAGGCGCTGGCTCCTACAACTATGAGCTTGGGTTTGCACTCAAGAGCAATTTTTCTCATTTCGTCATAGTCAATCATTTCGGTGATTTCGTTAACGCCGTAAGGTACAATGTTAAAGTACTTACCCGAAATATTAACGGGAGAACCATGAGAAAGATGACCGCCCTGTTGGAGGTTCATACCCATAACGGTATCGCCGGGGTTTAAAAGGGCAAAGAAAACTGCAAGGTTTGCATTTGCGCCGGCGTGGGGCTGAACGTTTGCGTGCTCCGCACCAAAAACCCTTTTAGCCCGTTCGCGGGCAATATTTTCCACAATGTCAACGCACTGACAGCCGCCATAATAACGCTTGTCGGGATAACCTTCGGCGTATTTATTAGTAAGCACACCGCCTGCAGCAAGTAATACTGCGGGAGAAACAATGTTTTCGGAGGCAATAAGTTCAATGTTGTGGCGCTGGCGCTTAAGTTCTAAATCACAAGCGGCAGCAACCTCACTGTCGTAATTTTTAAGCTCCTCAAAAAAGTTCATTTGATTTCCTCCTATTTAAAATATTTAACTGCAGATTTAAACATACCAATGTCATAATTACCGGGAACATTTTTATAGAGGCCTGCGCCGATTCTCTCACTGTGACCCATTTTACCAAATACGCGGCCATCGGGCGAGGTAATTCCCTCAATAGCGTAAATTGAATCGTTGGGGTTAAAGTGGATATCGGCAGTGGCGTTGCCGTTTAAATCAACATACTGTGTTGCAATTTGACCGTTAGCCGCAAGCTGTTTAACAAGCTCCTCGCTTGCAAGGAATCGGCCTTCGCCATGGGAAATGGGAACGGCAAAAACATCGCCTACGTTAGTATCTGCAAGCCAGGGAGATTTATTAGATGCAACGCGGGTGTAAACAATTCTGGACTGGTGTCTTGAAATGGTGTTGTAGGTTAGTGTGGGGCAGTTTTCATCGGTATCAATAATCTTGCCGTAAGGCACAAGACCAAGCTTAATAAGAGCCTGGAAGCCGTTGCAAATACCACACATTAGACCGTCACGGTTATCAAGAAGGTCAGAAACACCCTCTTTAATTTGAGCATTTCTGAAGAATGCAGTAATAAACTTACCGCTTCCATCAGGCTCATCGCCGCCCGAGAATCCGCCGGGAATGAAAATCATCTGGGCATCCTTAAGCTTGTTGGCAAAGGTTTCAACACTGCGACTAATTCCTGCGGCGCTTAGGTTGTTGATGACAACAATTTCGGGCTCGGCGCCTGCATCGCGAACGGCCTTTGCGGAGTCAAATTCGCAGTTTGTGCCGGGGAATGCAGGAATAAGAATTTTAGGTTTAGCAACCTTAATTGCAGGAGCTACACGTTCACTGCAGTTGAAGCTAAAGTTTTGAACGTTCTTTGCAGTGTTTTTAATGTTGCAGGAATAAACGCTTTCCAGCTTATCCTCATAAACTCCAAGCAGTGCGCCGGTATCAACCTTTTCAGACTTATAGATGATAAATTCATCATTTGTAACTGTGCCGACAACGGTTCCAATTTCAACATCCTCGGTAACCTCTAAAATAAAGGAGCCATAAGAATATCCAAAGATATCTTTAAGGGAAAGCTCGTCATTAAATTTAAAGCCGAAGCCGTTACCCATAGCCATTTTCATAACTGCTTCCCCAATGCCACCCATACCAAGAGTATAGCAAGAAAGCACCTGACCATCACGCATAAGGGTAGTAACTGTATTAAACAGGTCAATGAGAGATACCGTTACAGGCAGACCGTTAGCATCCATTTCGGGTGAAAGTTTAATAACCTTGCTTCCTGCCTTTTTGAATTCATTGGAAACAACATCGCTTGTTTTTCCTGTGGTAACAGCAAAGGAAACAAGGGTTGGCGGAACGTCTAAGTCCTCAAAAGAGCCACTCATTGAGTCCTTACCGCCGATAGAGCCGATGCCGAGCTCCATTTGCGCCTTAAAGGCACCAAGGAGAGCTGCTAAAGGCTTGCCCCAACGCTTGCCGTCCTTTCCGGGATGTTCAAAATATTCCTGGAAGGTTAAATAAACATCCTCAAAGGAAGCGCCCGTTGCAATAAGCTTTGCAACAGATTCAACAACGGCAAGATAAGCGCCGTGGTAGGGGCTTTGCTCGGTGATAAAGGGGTTATAGCCCCAAGACATAAAGGAGCAGTTATCGGTATGCTTTTTCTCAACCGAAATCTTCTGAACCATTGCCTGAATGGGGGTTAACTGATTTTTACCGCCAAAGGGCATAAGCACTGTGCCGGCACCGATGGTGGAGTCAAAGCGCTCGGAAAGGCCGCGTTTTGAGCAGATGTTAAGGTCGCCTGCTATTTTGTTGAGGTTTTCTGCGAAGCCACCAACAATTTCCTTTTCCTTAATAGCGGGGGCGGCAGGAGTGATTTTAATATGCTTATCTGCGCCGTTAGAGTTTAAGAACTCGCGGCTGATATCAACGATTTTCTTACCATTCCAGTTCATAACAAGGCGAGGCTCGGCCTTGATAACGGCAACGGGGCAGGCTTGAAGGTTCTCTTCCCCTGCCAATTTCAAGAATTTTTCAACATTTTCTTTTTCAACAACAACAGCCATACGCTCCTGCGATTCACTAATTGCAAGCTCGGTGCCGTCAAGACCGTCATATTTTTTGGGAACGGCATTAAGGTCAATTTCAAGGCCATCGGCAAGTTCGCCGATAGCAACCGAAACACCGCCTGCACCAAAGTCGTTACAGCGTTTAATCATTAAGGTTGCTTCCTTGTTTCTGAAAAGGCGCTGCAGTTTTCTCTCTTCCGGGGCGTTACCCTTTTGAACCTCTGCACCGCAGGTTTCAATGGAAGAAACGGTGTGAGATTTTGAGGAACCTGTTGCACCGCCGCATCCATCACGACCGGTAGAGCCGCCAAGCAAGATAACGATATCCCCGGGAGCGGGAACCTCGCGCCTTACGTTTTCGGCAGGAGCGGCAGCGATAACGGCGCCGATTTCCATACGCTTTGCGGCATAGCCGGGATGATAAATTTCATCAACAATACCCGTTGCAAGACCGATTTGGTTACCGTAAGAGGAATAACCTGCAGCGGCGGTTGTAACGATTTTTCTTTGGGGTAATTTACCCTTAATAGTTTCACTTACGGGCTTTAGAGGATCAGCAGCGCCAGTAACACGCATTGCGCCGTAAACATAAGCACGACCTGAAAGGGGATCACGAATTGCACCGCCGATACAGGTTGCGGCACCGCCAAAGGGCTCAATTTCGGTGGGATGGTTATGTGTTTCATTTTTGAAAAGAAGAAGCCAAGGCTCCTTAACGCCGTCAACCTCAACGTCCATTTTAACGGTGCAGGCGTTAATTTCTTCCGATTCATCAAGCTTATCAAGCTTACCATTTGCCTTTAAATGCTTAACGGCAATAGTTGCAAGGTCCATAAGACAAATAGGCTTTGTTCTGCCCAGTTCTTTTCTTACTGCGATATAATCGTTATATGCGTTTTGGAGAAGCTCATCCTCAAACTTAACATCATCAATAACGGTTAAGAAGGTGGTATGGCGGCAGTGGTCAGACCAATATGTATCAATCATACGAATTTCAGTGATTGTGGGGTCTCTGTGCTCAGATTTAAAGTAATCCTGACAAAATGCGATGTCATCAGCATCCATTGCAAGGCCGTATTCATTAACAAATGCTTCAAGTCCGCTTCTGTCAAGGTCAATAAACCCTTCAAGAGTTTTAACGGTTGTCGGAATTTCGTAGTTAGTTTTTAATGTATCATACTTCTCCATTGTAGCTTCCCTTGCTTCAACGGGGTTGATAACATATTTTTTAATTTCTGCGATTTCGCTCTCATTTAATTCGCCATAAAGAGCATAAACCTTTGCGGAGCGAACTGTGGGGCGTTCGCCTTGAGAGATAATCTGAATACATTGTGCGGCAGAATCGGCGCGCTGGTCAAATTGGCCGGGCAAAAACTCAACAGCAAAAACGGTTGCGCCGTCAAGAAAAATCTCTTTGCTTGCAACATCAAGCTGAGGCTCGGAAAATACGGTTTTAACGGCGTAATCAAAAAGCTCCTCGGTTATGTTTTCAGCATCATAACGGTTAATAATGCGAACATCCTTAAGTGAGGTGATGCCAAGGAGTGTATTAGCATCGTTTAAAAGCGCTTTCGCTTCATTAGCAAGTTCTTTTTTCTTTTCAACAAAAATGCGATATACCATTTTTACTATTTCTCCTCCAAAGCTTTAAGTGCGCGTTTGCCGATGTCACTGCGATAAAACGCATTTGCAAACTCAATTTCTTTAACCTTTTCGTAGGCGCCACCGATTGCAGATTTTAAATCCTTTGCAACAGCCGTAACGCCCAGGACTCGGCCGCCGTTTGTTACAAGCTTGCCATCCTTATTTGCGGCACCCGCAACATAGGTGTCATTTTTAACCGATTCGCCGATTTTAAGCTCATAGCCTTTTTCATAGGCCTCGGGATAACCCTTTGAAGCCATAATAACACAGCAGGCGCTGTCATCGCTGAACTCAACTGCAGTATCCTTTAAGGTACCGTTTGTAACGGCCTGCATAACGGTTAGAAGGTCGCTTTTTAAAAGGGGTAAAACAACCTGAGTTTCGGGGTCGCCGAAACGACAGTTATATTCAATAACCTTGGGGCCGTTTGGGGTTAGCATAAGTCCAAAATAAAGGCAGCCCCTAAAGGTTCTTCCCTCTTTATTCATTGCGTTCATTGTAGGCAAAAAGATTGTTTCCATACATTCTTTTGCAATGTCATCAGTGTAATAAGGGTTTGGTGCAACCGTTCCCATACCGCCGGTGTTAAGACCTGTATCGTTATCCCCTGCACGTTTATGGTCCATTGAAGAAACCATTGGAACGAGGGTTTCACCATCGGTAAAGGCGAGCACCGAAACCTCGGGACCTGTTAAAAACTCTTCAATAACAATGTTATCTCCGCTTTTACCGAAAACCTTGTCCTCCATCATTGAACGAACGGCATTTTTTGCCTCATCCCTTGTCATAGCAATAATAACACCCTTACCGAGAGCAAGTCCATCAGCCTTAATAACGGTAGGAATTGGTGCGGTTTCAAGGTACTCGAGTGCCTTTTCCATATCGTTAAACACTTCATATGCTGCGGTGGGAATGGAATATTTTTTCATAAGATTTTTAGAAAAAACCTTACTACCCTCAATAATTGCCGCATTAGCCTTGGGACCAAAACAAGGAATTCCCTTTTCTGTGAGGGCATCAACAGCACCCAGCACCAGGGGGTCATCGGGAGCGACAACGGCATAATCAATTTTATTATCGCAGGCAAACTCAGCGATTTTATCAATTTCCTTTGCCCCGATATTTACGCAAACGGCATCATCACTCATTCCGGCGTTTCCGGGAAGGGCGAAAATCTGCTCAACTGCCTTGTTTTCTTTGATTTTTTTAATAATGGCGTGTTCTCTGCCGCCGCCACCTACAACTAAAACCTTCATTTATAAATCTCCAAAAAATTAGTGATGGAAAAGGCGCATTCCTGTGAATGCCATTGACATTCCGTACTTATTGCAGCAATCAATAACAATATCATCGCGAATGGAGCCACCGGGCTCTGCAATGTAGGAAACACCGCTCTTTTTAGCTCTTTCAATGTTGTCATCAAAGGGGAAAAACGCATCGGAGCCCAGGGCAACGCCTGTAATGGTATCAAGATAGGCTCTTTGCTCCTCACGGGTAAAGGGTTCGGGGCGAACGGTAAAGTACTTCTGCCAATTACCCTCTGCACAAACATCCTCTTCGTTTTGGTTAATATATCCGTCAATAACGTTATCTCTGTCGGGGCGACCGAGCGTATCTTTAAAAGGCAGGTTTAAAACCTTGTCGTGCTGGCGAAGCTGCCAGGTATCTGCCTTGCCGCCTGCAAGACGAGTACAATGAACGCGGGACTGCTGACCTGCTCCTACACCGATTGCCTGGCCATCAACTGCATAGCAAACGGAATTGGACTGTGTGTATTTAAGAGTAATAAGAGCAACGATAAGGTCGCGTACAGCACTTTCGGGCATATCCTTTTTCTCGGTAACAATATTTGAAAGAAGTTCGCGGTTAATTTTAAACTCGTTTCTTCCCTGTTCAAAGGTAATGCCATAAACCTGCTTATGTTCGGTTGGTGTGGGAACATATTCGGGGTCAATTTTAACTATATTATAGGTGCCCTTTCTCTTTGATTTTAAAATTTCAAGGGCCTCGGGCTCGTAACCGGGGGCAATAACGCCATCAGAAACCTCGCGCTTAATAAGGTTTGCAGTTGCAACATCACAAACATCAGAAAGCGCTACCCAGTCGCCAAAGGAGCACATACGGTCGGTTCCGCGTGCTCTGGCATAGGCGCAGGCAAGGGGCGATTCATCAAGGCCCTTGACATCATCAACAAAGCAGGCCTTTTTAAGCTTATCAGAAAGGGGTAAACCGATAGCAGCCGAGGTGGGGCTAACGTGCTTAAAAGAGGTTACAGCCGGCATACCGAGAGCTTCCTTTAGCTCCTTTACAAGCTGCCAGGAGTTAAAGGCATCGAGAAAGTTAATAAAACCGGGTCTGCCGTTTAGAATTTCAATGGGTAGCTCGCTTCCATCGTGCATAAAGATTTTTGCAGGCTTTTGGTTAGGGTTACAGCCATATTTAAGTTCAAATTCTTTCATTTTCTTTAACTCCAATTATTTATTTTTGTTAACAACTCTGGTTTCATATTCGCCTGTTTCGATATCAATATATCTTACAAAAAGAGAAACCTTGTTGTCTTCGTTTAAATTAGTCCAGATAAGGTCGGTAAGTTCATCAATGGAAACATCGGGAAGTTCTAATGTTTTAGGCTCTCCCTCAAAGGAAGGAAGCGGGTTTCCGTCGCCATTATATGTGTGGATAAATTTAGCAAATCCTGCTTTAGGATTTGAATAAGCATAGGTAAATCTCTCGCAGGAGGAATCATCGCCCTCGGCAGATTTTAAAATTGACATTGCAAAATTCATTCCATCGGTCTCACGACGAATGATGCCCGAAATGCGGGGAGTGAAATTAGGCTTATCATCCTCAAATTCGCGGGTGCGGAGAGCCTGTTCAAAGGTCATCTGCTTGTCCATAAGGTCATAAATAGTGTCGGTTTGGTCGCCGTTGGTAACAATGGTTTTATTACCAAGCACGCGAACAGGATAATAAATTATAAGATGAGGGTCGGTCATTTTGGATTCATCAAAGGCCTTTGTTCTCATAGCATCGCCTTCAAGCACAAAAACGCGGTTGCGGCTATTTTCGCTTCTGCCCATAATAAAATAAGCAGTTACAGCCTTTTTGGAATCAGCACTCTTGCCGATTATAATACCTCTGCCATGATATGCCAGTGAATTTAATTCCTTTTCTATATTTGAAACCTTCATTTATTTTTCCTCACCTTTTAAAATTTCTTTACATACCATTTCGCAGGCCTCGGGTAAAATTTTCCATTCGGCCTGTTCCATAACTCTTTTCTGCAAAACCTCGGGGGTATCCCCTTCCTTAATTTCAACAGCCTTTTGTAAAATAATCTTGCCGCCATCGGGAATTTCGTTTACAAAATGTACCGTAGCACCTGTTACCTTTACGCCATAATTAAGGGCAGCCTCATGAACTTTAAGGCCATAAAAGCCCTCGCCGCAAAAGGATGGAATAAGGGATGGATGAACATTGATAATTCGGTTTTCAAAATGTCTTGTAAACCTTTCCGATAAAATGCACATAAAGCCTGCAAGAACAATTATATCGATTTTTTCGTTATCAAGTTTTTCTATTAGCTGTTCCTCAAAGAAAGGATTACCCTTTTTCTCAATAACCACCGTTTTTATGTCGGCATTTGCGGCACGAGTAAGAGCATAAGCATCACTTTTATTAGAAACAACAAGAGAAATCTCACCGCTTTTAATAATTCCGCTGTGCTGTGCATCAATAAGCGCCTGCAAATTTGTGCCGCCACCTGAAACCAAAACGGCAATACGAGCATGAAGCATAATTACACCACCGAGTTTATTTATTATTCTAAAATAACGCCCTCGTCGCTCTTAACAATGCTACCGAGGATATAAGCCGTTTCGCCGTTTGCATTTAAAATTTCAACCGCCTTTTCGGCATCTGCGGCGGGAACTATAACGCTCATTCCAACACCCATATTAAATGTGTTAAACATATCGCGTTCGGGAATATTGCCAACCTTTGCAATAAGGTTGAAAATAGGAAGCACGCGAACATCACTCTTCTTAATTTTGGCTGAAAATCCTTCAGGCAGGCTTCTCGGAATGTTTTCATAGAAGCCGCCGCCTGTGATATGAGAAACTGCCCTTACCTCAACCTCTTTCATTAAAGCAAGCATAGATTTAACATAGATTTTGGTAGGTGTAAGTAATGTTTCACCAAGTGTCTTACCGCCAAGTTCATCCTTATAAGCGTTAAGGTCTGCCGATTCAATATCGAACACCTTTCGAACTAAAGAAAAGCCGTTTGAATGAACACCGGTTGAAGCCAAAGCAATAATTGCATCGCCCTCGGCAACCTTTTTATTATCAAGCATTTTCTTTTTATCAACAATACCGGTGCAGTAGCCTGCAAGGTCATAATCCTCTTCGGGCATAAGACCGGGATGCTCTGCAGTTTCGCCGCCAATAAGAGCGCACCCTGCCTGAACACAGCCCTCTGCAACGCCGCCTACGATATCAGCAATCTTTTCAGGGAAGTTTTTGCCGCAAGCAATGTAATCAAGAAAGAAAAGAGGTTTTGCTCCGCAGCAGATAATATCGTTAACACACATTGCAACGGCATCAATACCAATGGTGTCGTGCTTATCAAGAAGCTGGGCAAGTTTAACCTTGGTGCCGCAGCCATCAGTTCCCGCAACAAGAACGGGCTCGGAAATACCCTCAAGGTTAAGACCGAAGCAACCGCCGAAGCCGCCGACATCATCAAGGCATCCCTCATTTTTTGTGCGAGCAATGTGCTTTTTCATAAGTTCAACAGATTTGTAGCCTGCAGTAATATCAACACCTGCGGCTGCATAGCTGTCAGATTTAGATTTATTATGCATATTTTTTTATTCCTTTCCGTTCCAGCAATAGGTGCAAAGCTCACATTCATCAATACCGATTGCCTTTATGATACCCTCGAGGGTCTGGAATTCAAGAGAAGCAAAATTGAATTTTTCAGCAATAGCTTTTCTCAGTTTTTGACCGCGCTCGGTGGAGGAATCAGTATACTCATCAATGTGATTAAAGCCCTCTTCACCCTCAAGTTCAAGAATAACCCTGCGTGCAATAAGCTCGTTATCGTTTGTAGCGCGGGAGAAGTTAAGATACTTACAAGCGTACATAATAGGAGGACAAGCGGAGCGCATATGCACCTCTTTAGCGCCGTTATCATAAAGAAAATCAACAGTTTCCTTAAGCTGTGTTCCGCGAACAATGGAATCATCCACAAAAAGCAGTTTTTTATCCTTAATAAAGTCGTGAACGGGGATTTGTTTCATTTTCGCTACCCTATTACGCTCAGTCTGACTTGCAGGAATAAAGCTTCTTGACCAGGTTGGGGTGTACTTAATAAAAGCACGGGCGTAAGGGGTACGGCTTGCGTTAGCATAGCCAATGGCATGAGGAATACCCGAATCAGGAACGCCACCCACATAATCAATATCCGTTGAAAGGCATTGTTTTGCATCGTTTTCTGCCATTATTGCGCCGTTTTTGAAACGCATCATTTCAACATTGACGCCCTCATAGGTCGAGGTAGGATAGCCGTAATAACTCCAAAGGAATGAGCAAATTCGCTTTTTCTTTCCCGGGGCTGCCAGCTGTTCGCAGGAATCGGCAGTGATTTCAACAATTTCGCCGGGGCCTAGCTCTTTAACATCAGCATATCCCAGCTTCATTGAAGCAAAGGATTCAAAGGTAACGCAGTAGCCGTTTTCGTTTTTGCCTACAAGGATAGGAAGCCTGCCAAGGCGGTCTCTTGCGGCTATAACAGCGCCGTTATCCTTCAAAATTAAAATATTAGCACTGCCTTTAATTTCCTTTTGCGCAAACTTAATGCCATCAACAAAATCGCTCTTCTGATTGATAAGTGCGGCAACAAGCTCGGTGCTGTTGACAGCGCCGCCCGTCATTGCACAAAAATGGCCGCCGCTAAACGAAAGAAAGTTATCAATCAGTTGTTTAGCGTTTGTTACTGCGCCGATAACACAAATGGCATAGGTGCCAAGGTTTGAGCTGATAATAAGGGGTTGTGGGTCAAAGTCGCTAATGCAACCGATTGCCGAGGTGCCCTGCATTTCATCAAAAACCTTTTCAAACTTTGTTCTGAAAGGTGAATTTTGAATGTTATGTATTTCTCTTTGTAAGCCAAGTTCTTTATCCCATGCGGCAATACCGCCTCGGCGGGTACCTAGATGTGAATGATAATCAGTGCCGAAGAAAACATCGGCAATGGCATCGTTATGGCTTACAACGCCGAAAAATCCGCCCATTTAATTTACTCCTTTAAAAATTATGCGAAGAAAAGTTTAGAAAGTGTCATAGGGTCAATATATTCGCCGTTTTTATAAACGCGCATATTGCCGGATGCGATTTCATCAATGAGCATTACATCGCCGTTAGCGTCATAGCCAAACTCAAACTTAATATCATAAAGGTCAAGACCCTTTTCTTTAAGGTCATCGGCAACAATTTTTGTAATCTTGCGGGTCATATCCTTAATATCATCATACTGTTTTTCGGTCATAACACCGATGGCAACAAGACCATCCTTAGTGATAAGCGGGTCGCCCTTTGCATCATCTTTAAGGGTAGTTTCAACATAAGCATCAAGGTCAGCGCCATCTTCAATGTAAGCACCATAGCGGCGAATAAAGCTACCAACAGCCTTATAACGGCAGATAACCTCAAGACCATGGCCGAAAACCTTTGCCTTTAAGACCTCCATTGTAGTGTTTTCAAGGTCGGCACTAACATAGTGAGTTTTAATGCCTGCGGCATTGATTTTCTCAAAGAAATAAATTGACATACGAAGGTTAACATCGCCAACGCCGTCAATGGTAAGACCAACCGAATTTTCACCGGGGTCAAAGACACCATCTTTACCGGTGCAATCATCCTTAAATTTTAAGAGGCAGTTGCCGTTTTCAAGTGCAAATACATCCTTTGTTTTTCCTCTGTAAAGTAATTTGTTTTCCATAGCTTTTTTCTCCTTAAAAAATTTGAAAGATAAATTTATTGAAGCGCTGCATCCTTGGATAGAACAACAGCCGCATCTTTTTCACGTTTTTTATTCAATTTTTCAGCAAGTTCTTTGTCTTCAACGGCTAAAATCTGCGCGCAAAGAATTGCTGCATTAGCACCGCCGCCAACAGCAACGGTTGCAACAGGAATACCGGAAGGCATTTGAACGGTGGAAAGAAGAGCATCAAGACCACCAAGACCACCGCTACTGCAAGGAATTCCCACAACAGGAAGTGTTGTGTTAGCGGCAATGGCACCTGCTAAATGTGCAGCCATTCCTGCGGCGGCAACAATAGCGCCAAAACCGTTTTTGCGAGCATTAACAGCAAAATCTCTTGCCTGCTCAGGGGTTCGATGAGCCGAGTAAATATGCACCTCGTAAGGAATTTCAAACTCCTTTAAAACAGCGATTGCCTTCTCAATAATAGGCATATCGGAGTCGCTTCCCATAACAATACCGACTTTTTTCATTTTTCCTTCCTCCAAAAAATCAAAATAGGCACAATTAAACCCAAGTTTTGAGTTTAACTATGCCCAGACGGTCGACTGAAAGGGTTTTTAAACCCAAATTCCCCTGCTCCATGTGGTGCTCCACTTAAATCCGTCAGTCACAGGGACTAGATATAGTGTTTTTGACGTTACAATTATAGCATATAGGCCATTTTGTGTCAAGGCGCTAATTGTTACATTTTGCCGCAAAAAAACAAACTTTATTGTGCAAAAAAGCTATATTCCCGCCTTGGTTTCGCAATATAAACAACGATAGACCTTGTTTTCTTTATCGGTAAGCCTGAAAACGTGGTCAAGCTCCTGCTCGGTTGTTGTTATGCAACGAGGATTTTTACATCTAATTACATTGGTTAAGGTTTCGGGCATTGCAATTGAGCGCTTTTCTACAAGCTCGCCGTTTTTAATAATATTAACAGTAGCATCAGGGTCAACAAAGCCAATAACATCAAAATCAACGGTTATGTCTGCATCAATTTTAATAATATCCTTTTTGCCCTGCTTTTTGCTGTTAACATTTTTTATAATTGCAACCGAACAATCAATGCTGTCAAGGCCCAAAAGCTCATAAAGGCGCATTCCGCGACCTGCTGTAATATGGTCAATTACAATTCCGTTTGTTATTGAATCAATATTCATCTTTTTGCCTCCTCGAGAAGTTTTAAGATGAGTGCCATTCTCATAAACTTACCGTTAAGCACCTGCTTAAAATAACAGGCCCTGGAGTCGGAGTCAATGGCAACGCTGATTTCGTTAACCCTCGGCAGTGGATGCATAATGCTCAAATCTGCCTTTGCGTTTTTAAGCTTTGAGGGCTCTAAAATATAGCTGTCCTTAAGTCTTAAATAATCTTCCTCGTTAAAGAAACGCTCTCTTTGAACGCGTGTCATATAAAGAATATCCAGCTCCCCTATTACCTCTTCAAGATTTGTAGTTTGAACATAGGGAATATTATTTTTCTTTAAGGTGTCCTTTTTAATATAGCTTGGGAGTTTTAATTCCTCGGGCGAAATGAGCACTACCTTAATTCCGCTGTATCTTGACAAGGCATTTATAAGAGAATGAACCGTTCTACCAAACTTAAGGTCGCCGCAAAAGCCAACGGTTAGGTTATTAAAGCCACCCTTTTCTCTGTAAATTGTCAGCAGGTCAGCAAGGGTTTGTGTTGGATGGCAGTGACCACCATCACCTGCATTAATAACAGGAATTGTGGCATTGTTTGCCGCAACTAAAGGTGCGCCCTCTTTAGGGTGACGCATAGCAATAATATCGGCATAGCAGCTAATGGTTTTAGCGGTGTCGGCAACGCTCTCGCCCTTTGCGGCAGAGGAGCTGTTAGCCTCACTAAAACCGATAACATTGCCACCCAGCTCATACATTGCGGCCTCAAAGCTAAGCCTTGTTCTGGTA
>SVPI01000009.1 GCA_015065935.1 Oscillospiraceae bacterium | reverse complement strand
GAAAACACCTGTTTATCATTTCAAACGAGACTATTTATTCAGCGCTTCGTTAACTGCAACTGCACAAGCAACGGTCATACCAACCATTGGGTTGTTACCTGCACCGATAAGGCCCATCATTTCAACGTGGGCGGGAACGGAGGAGGAGCCTGCAAACTGAGCATCAGAGTGCATACGACCCATTGTGTCGGTCATACCATAGGAAGCGGGGCCAGCTGCCATATTATCGGGGTGGAGTGTTCTGCCTGTACCGCCGCCGCTTGCTACGGAGAAGTATTTCTTACCCTGCTCGATGCATTCCTTCTTGTAGGTACCTGCAACGGGGTGCTGGAAGCGGGTGGGGTTAGTAGAGTTACCTGTAATAGAAACGTCAACGCCCTCAAGGTGCATAATAGCAACGCCTTCACGAACATCGTCAGCGCCGTAGCAGCGAACCTTTGCGCGCTCTCCATCAGAATAAGCGATTTCTTCTACAATAGAAACCTTACCGGTATAGTAGTCAAACTTAGTCTGAACATAGGTGAAGCCGTTGATGCGGGAGATGATTTTAGCGGCATCCTTGCCGAGACCGTTAAGGATAACGCGGAGGGGCTCTTTTCTAGCCTTATTAGCGCTCTTTGCAAGACCGATTGCGCCTTCAGCAGCGGCGAAGGATTCGTGACCTGCTAAGAATGCGAAGCATTTGGTTTCATCTCTGAGAAGCATTGCACCCAGGTTACCGTGGCCAAGACCAACCTTACGGTCATCAGCAACGGAGCCGGGAATGCAGAAGGACTGAAGGCCAAGACCGATTTTTTCAGCAGCCTCAGCAGCAGATTTAACCTCATCCTTAATAGCGATTGCGCAACCTACAATGTAGGCCCAGCAAGCGTTCTCAAAGCAGATAGGCTGAGTGTCTTTAACGATTTTATAAGCGTCAACACCTGCATCATCGCAGATTTTTTTAGCTTCCTCAAGGGAGGAAATGCCGTGCTTTTTAAGTTCAGCATTGATTTGGTCAATGCGTCTTTCATAACTTTCAAATAATGCCATTTTAGTTTCCTCCTTAATTATTCTTCTCTGGGGTCGATAAGCTTTGCAGCATCATCAACGCGGCCGTACTGTCCGCTAGCCTTGGCGAGAGCCTCGTTAGCGTCCATACCCTTTTTAATCATATCCATCATTTTACCGAGGTGTACGAACTTGTAACCGGTAATCTGGTCGTTCTTATCAACGGCAATCTTTGTGATATAGCCTTCAGCAAGCTCTAAATAGCGGGGGCCCTTTGCCTTTGTGGCATAGGTTGTACCAACCTGAGAGCGAAGACCCTTGCCGAGGTCCTCCATACCTGCGCCGATGGGCAGACCATCTTCAGAGAAGGCAGTTTGTGTACGACCGTAAACAATCTGGAGGAAAAGCTCTCTCATTGCGGTGTTAATAGCATCGCAAACGAGGTCGGTATTAAGGGCTTCAAGAATGGTTTTGCCAACAAGAATTTCAGAAGCCATTGCAGCCGAGTGGGTCATACCCGAGCAGCCGAGGGTTTCAACCAAGGCTTCCTCAATAACGCCATCCTTAACATTAAGGGTAAGCTTACAAGCGCCCTGCTGAGGTGCACACCAGCCCACACCGTGGGTGAGGCCCGAAATGTCTTTAACTTCTTTAACCTGGGTCCATTTGCCCTCCTGAGGAATAGGAGCGGGACCGTGGTATGTACCCTTAGCGAGGGGGCACATTTTTTCTACTTCGTGAGAATAGTTCATTTTTCTTTCTCCTTTCAAAAATAAGCGGAATTGCAAAATTCACCAACTAATATTATACCAAAAACGAGAAAAAACACAATAGGTAAAAGGGCAAAAAGATAAAATTTTAACAATTTTATAATTTAAAGGTTGTTTTAAGGGATATTTTCATATAAAATAATATATAATAAATTTAATCCGAGGTGTTTTTTTATGGCATTCAGAGAAATAACGGCAGAAAACTGGAACGATAACATTTTTGAGGCTGTGTCAAAGGAATATATGCTCATAACCGCGGGGGATGAAAAATCCCACAATATGATGACCGCCTCCTGGGGCTTTTTCGGCGAAATGTGGGGTCACCACACAGCTATGGTTGTTGTTCGCCCACAGCGTTACACAATGGATTTTATTAATAAAAGCGATTATTTTACCCTTTCCTTTTACGGCGAGGAGCTAAAGGACATTCACAAAATCTGCGGCAGCAAATCGGGCCGCGATATTAACAAAACCGAGGCCTGCGGCCTTACCCCTGTTTATGATGAAAAGGGTGTTTATTTTGAGGAGGCAAGGCTTGTTATCTTTTGCAAAAAGGAATATGTTCAGGCAATGAACGAGGAATCCTTTGTAGACAAGGACAATTTAAGGTGGTATAAGGGTGACTATCATAACATGATTTTCGGAAAAATTGAAAAGATTTTGACAAAATGAACAAACTTTTAAATTTTGTTTAAAAAATAACAAATTCGGTTGATTTTTGACAAAAAATAAAGTATAATGTAAACGGCAAAATTTGGAGCAAAATTTTTGCTCCTTTCACAAATATTTAAGGAGAAAAGAAAATGACAAAGAACGAAACCGTAATTAAATGGCTCGGCGAAATGGAAGAGCTCCTTACTCCCGACAAGGTTGTTTGGATTAACGGCAGCGAAGAGCAAACCGAAGAGCTCAGAAAGCTGGCGGTTGAGCTCGGCGAGCTTACAAAGCTTAACGAGGAAAAGCTTCCCGGCTGCTACCTTCACAGAACAAAGCCTAACGATGTTGCCCGCGTTGAGGACAGAACCTTTATCTGTACCACAACTAAGGAAGAAGCAGGCCCCACAAACAACTGGGAAGACCCTGCAAAAATGTATAAAAAGCTTTATGACATCGCTCGCGGTAGCTATAAGGGCAGAACAATGTACGTTATCCCTTATTCCATGGGCCCCATCGGCTCTCCTCTTGCCAAAATCGGTATTGAGGTAACCGACTCGGTTTACGTTGTTCTTAATATGCTTATTATGACCAGAGTAAGCGATAAGGTTATGGAAGTTTTGGGAGACAGCAACGACTGGGTAAGAGGTCTTCACTCCCGCTGTGATATCGACCCCGAAAACCGTTACATCTGCCACTTCCCCCAGGATAACACCATTATTTCCGTAAACTCGGGTTACGGCGGAAACGTGCTTCTCGGCAAAAAGTGCTTTGCACTTCGTATTGCTTCCTACCAGGGCTGGAAAGAGGGCTGGATGGCTGAGCATATGCTTATTCTTGGCCTTCAGAATCCCAAGGGCGAGGTTAAATACATCGCCGCCGCTTTCCCCTCTGCTTGCGGTAAAACCAACCTGGCAATGCTTATTCCCCCCAAATATCTCCGCGACAAGGGTTACAAAATCTGGACCGTTGGCGATGACATTTCCTGGATGAGAATAGGCCCCGATGGTTATCTCTATGCTATCAACCCCGAAAACGGCTTCTTTGGCGTTGCCCCCGGCACCAACGAGCATTCCAACTTCAATGCTCTTGAGTCCACCAAGAAAAACACCATCTTCACAAACGTTGCTCTTGACCTAAACGACAACACCGTTTGGTGGGAAGGTCTTAATAAAAATCTGCCTGAAAATGCACTTGACTGGAAGGGCAATCCTTGGGACCCTGCAAAGTTTAACAAGGCTGATAAAACAACCTGTGCTGCTCATCCCAACTCACGCTTCACAGCTCCTGCTGAAAACTGCCCCTGCATCTCTGATGAGTTCAACAAGGGTCAGGGTGTTAGAATTTCCGCTATCGTATTCGGCGGCCGCCGCGCAAAGTGCGCACCCCTTGTTTATCAATCAAAGAACTGGGAGAACGGTGTGTTCGTAGGCTCTGCAATGGCTTCTGAAACAACAGCAGCAGCAGCCGGTGCAGTTGGCGTTGTTCGCCGTGACCCCATGGCAATGCTTCCCTTCTGCGGCTATCATATGGGTGATTACTTCCGCCACTGGCTGGAAATGGGCAAGAAGCTTGGCGACAAGGCTCCCAAAATCTTTAACGTTAACTGGTTCCGTACCGATGACGAGGGTAACTTTGTATGGCCCGGATTTGGCGATAATATGAGAGTTCTTAACTGGATTATCGACCGCTGTGAGGGCAAGGCTGATGCTACCGAAACCGCTATCGGTTATGTTCCGAAGCCTGAGGATATTGACCTTACCGACCTTGATATGGATATGGAAACCCTTAAAGATATCCTTACCGTTGACAAGGACATCTGGACCAAAGAGGCCGAGGAAATTGAGGAGCACTACAAGAAGTTTGGCGACAAACTCCCTGCAGAACTCCGCGCTCAGCTTGATAATTTAAAGGCTAACCTTAAATAACATTAACGCGCCGCTTTGCTTAGCGGCGCTTAATTTGCCTTATTAGTAAAATTAAAAATAAAAAACTTGACAATTATATCCACTTTAGATATAATGAACTTTGTAACGAAAGAGGAAAAGGCTTATGATTCTTGATTTAAAAAAACTTTTTGTAACCGAGAATATGAGTTTGCCGATTTCGTATTCACTTGATTTAAGCGATGTTGAGTTTGCAGGTGAATTTCCGCTCAAACAACCTGTGAGCATCGAGGGTCAGGTTAAAAACAAGGCAGGCCTTGTAACGCTAAGTGTAAATGTTTCCTACAGCTACACAGCCCCTTGTGACCGTTGCACCAAGGAGTGCACGGCAGAGAACTCATTTTCCTATGTAAGAAATCTCGCAACGCATATTGAAAATGAGGACTCCGACAGCATTTTAACCGTGCCCGATTACAAGCTTAATCTTGATGAGATTTTCCGCGATGAGGTTATTCTTGATGTTCCTATGAAGCATTTATGTAAAGAGGACTGCAAGGGAATCTGTTTTGGCTGCGGACAAAACCTGAATGATGGCGAGTGCCGTTGTTCCGAATAATTTTTTAAAAAATAACATAATAAATGTAATCTAACAAGGAGGTGCTGAAAATGGCAGTACCGAAGAGAAAAACTTCAAAAGCAAGAAGAGATAAGAGACGTTCTAACGTTTGGAAGCTTACTGCTCCTACTTTAGTTAAGTGTTCAAACTGCGGCGAGTATAAGAGACCGCACCGTCTTTGCGCTGCCTGCGGCCATTATGACGGTCGTGAGGTTGTTAAGACCGAGGCTTAAATTTTTAAAAGCACGAGAGATAGAGGGGGAGGAATCCTTCTCTATTTTTTTTGAAAAGGGGGTAAGAGAAGATGTCGGTTGTTATAGGTGAAGTGATAAAAGGCTCGCCTGCTTGCCGCGCCGGAATTAAAGCGGGGGATACGCTTATTTCTTTAAACGGTGAGGAAATTGTTGATGTTCTCGACTATCGTTTTTATCAAAACGACAGCAAGGTTAAAATTGAATTTTTAAATGCCAAGGGAAGGCTTAAGGCAAAAACCGTAAAGAAAAATGCGGAGGACGAATTGGGCCTTTGTTTTGAAACCTACCTTATGGATTCTCAGCGCTCCTGTAAAAACAAGTGCGTTTTCTGTTTTATTGACCAGCTGCCTAAAGGAATGCGCCAGAGCCTTTATTTTAAGGATGATGACTCCCGCCTTTCCTTCCTTTTCGGCAACTACATAACCCTTACAAACCTGACCGAGCACGAAATTTCCAGAATAATTAAAATGCACATTTCCCCTGTTAATATTTCGGTGCATACAACAAACCCCGAACTGCGAGTTCAAATGATGAAAAACAAGCACGCCGGTGAAGTTCTCAGCATTATTGACCGCTTAAACGAGGCGGGCATTAGGATGAACTGCCAGCTGGTGCTGTGCCCCGATTATAACGATGGGGAGGAACTCAAAAAAACCCTTGCCGATTTAACGGCAAAGGAGAATATTGGTTGCATTGCGGCGGTGCCTGTTGGGCTTACAAAGCACCGTGAGGGTCTGCCCGAATTAAAACCCTTTGATAAGGAAAGAGCTTTAAAAACCGTTGAAATTTTGGAGCATTTTGGCGCGGAAACCAAAAAGGCCACAGGGCAAAGGAAGGTTTTTGCCTCTGATGAATTTTATATTCTTGCTGAAAAGCCCATTCCCGAGGCTGATTTTTATGAGGATTTCCTTCAGCTTGAAAACGGCGTTGGCCTTTGGGCGCTTTTAAAAAGCGAGGCAAACAGCGCTATTGAGGATGCCGAAGGATTAGAAAACGCGAGAACGGTATCCATTGCAACGGGTGTTTCGGCATATCCGCTAATAGTCGAAATTGTTGACAAAATAAAGGAAAAATGCCATAATTTAACTGTAAATGTATATCCTATTAAAAACGAGTTTTTTGGTGAGCAGATAACCGTTAGCGGTCTTATAACCGGTGGGGATATTTTAAATCAGCTTGAAGGTAAGACACTCGGCGATGAACTGCTTATCCCTTCAAGTATGCTCCGACATGAGAACGATTTATTCCTTGATGATATGCATATTGATACACTGAGTGTTAAGCTGGGTGTTAAGGTAACGGCTGTTAATAATGACGGCTATGAGCTCACTTATAAAATTTTAGGAAAGGTGCAGTAAAATGTCTAAACCCATTGTTGCGGTTGTGGGCCGTCCCAATGTTGGAAAATCCACGCTTTTTAATAAACTGATAGGCAAGCGCCTTTCTATTGTTGATGACACTCCGGGTGTTACCAGAGACCGAATTTACGGTGATGCCGAGTGGGAAAACAAGAAAATTATGCTTGTTGATACAGGCGGTATCGAGCCTAAAACCGATGATATTATTTTAAGCGGTATGCGCCACCAGGCACAGCTCGCCATTGACACAGCTCAGGTTATAATTTTTGTAACCGATTTAAAGTGCGGTGTTACAGCGGCGGACAGCGAAATTGCCTCAATGCTTCAAAAAAGTGGCAAGCCTATTGTTCTGTGCGTTAACAAGTGCGACACCGTTGGCGAAACACCGATGGAGTTTTACGAGTTTTATAATTTAGGCCTAGGAGACCCCATTCCTGTTTCCTCGGTTCACGGTCACGGCACAGGTGACCTGCTTGATGAGGTGTTTAAATACCTTCCCGACAGCGATTTTGCTGAGGAAGATGATGATGTTATTCAGGTTGCCGTTATCGGTAAGCCTAATGCCGGCAAATCATCCCTGGTTAACCAGATTGCAGGGGAGGAGCGCTCTATTGTTTCCGACATTGCGGGAACAACAAGGGATGCCATTGATACTTACGTTGAGAACGAAAAGGGTAAATTTAATTTTATTGATACTGCGGGGCTTAGAAGGAAAAGCCGCGTTGATGATAAAATTGAAAAATACAGCATTTTAAGGGCGCAGATGTCCATTGAGCGCGCCGATGTATGCGTTATTATGATTGATGGTGTAGAGGGCTTTACCGAGCAGGATTCCAAGGTTGCGGGCCTTGCTTTAGAGCAGGGAAAGGCCTGTATTATTGCCGTTAATAAATGGGATGCCGTTATTAAGGATGGCACCACAATGGACTCCTACAGAAAGAAGCTTATGAAGGACTTTTCCTTTATGCCCTATGCCCCCATTGTTTTCATTTCTGCCAAAACAGGGCAGAGGATTGACCGCCTTTTTGAGCTTATAACCTATGTTCATTCCCAGAACACAATGCGCATTTCAACCGGAATGCTTAATGATATTTTGGCCGATGCCACTGCCCGCGTGCAGCCGCCATCGGACAAGGGTAAGAGGCTTAAGATTTATTATATGACCCAGGCCTCAACCAAGCCCCCAACATTTGTTTGCTTTTGCAACCGCGCCGAGCTTTTCCATTTTTCCTATCAGCGATATCTGGAAAATCAAATCCGTTCCACCTTTGGCCTTGAGGGCACACCTGTGCGCTTTGTCATAAGGGAAAGAGGAGATAAATAGTTTATGATAAACACTAAAATTCTTTTGGCTTTTGCCGCCGTTATCTTGGCATACCTTATAGGAAGCATTAATTTTGCCGTTATTTTTTCTAAAATATTTATTAAGAAAGACATCAGAGAAGTTGGAAGCGGCAACGCAGGTATGACCAATGTTATGCGTGTTGCAGGTGCTCTTCCGGGACTGCTTACCTTTGTTTTTGATGCCTTAAAGGGCTTTGTTGCCTGCTTTATAGGCAAGCAGATATTTAATTACCTGCACGCTGCTGAGCCCGAGTCCCTTTTGTTTTTAGGAACCTACGGTGCCTTTGTTTGCGGCGTTGCCTGTATGCTGGGCCACGTTTTCCCCATATTTTTTGGCTTTAAGGGTGGCAAGGGTGTTGCAATAAGCGTTGGTATTTTTGCCGTGTGCTGTCCCATTGCTATTATTTCGGGGCTTGTTATTTTCGGCATACTGCTTGCAACGGTTAAGGTTATGTCTATAAGCAGTCTTTCGGCGACGGTTGTTGTTGTGGGCGCCAGCCTGATTTTCTATGATAAGTCGGCGCTTTTTTGGCCCCAGGCGGTTTGCACTATTATTATGGGCGTCATTGTGTTCCTAAAGCATAAGGATAACATTGTGCGACTAGTTCACGGTGAGGAAAATAAATTCACCATTAAAAAAGGATAAAAGATATGGCTAAAATTGTTGTTTTAGGTTCAGGCGGCTGGGGTATGGCACTGGGTCTTGTGGCCTTTAGAACCGGTCACGAGGTTACTCTTTGGTCTCCATTTGAGGCCGAGGTAGAAGCCCTTTGCAAAACCCGCAGGAATGATAAGCTCCTGCGCGGTGTTCAGCTGCCTCGGGAAATTAAAATCACAAGTGATATTGCGGTTTCAAAGGATGCCGATGTCACCATAATTGCAACCCCCTCCTTCGCGGTGGCTGAGACTGCCGCAAAACTTCGCGAAATTGGCAAAAAGGGAATAGTTGTAAATGTGGCAAAGGGTTTTGAAAGCGGCACTAAACTTCGCCTTTCTCAGGTTATTGAAAGGGAACTGCCCGAGGCCGATGTGGTTACACTATCGGGTCCCTCCCACGCTGAGGAGGTTGCCCTTAATATTCCTACCTCCATTGTTTCGGCATCAAAAAATAAATCTGCCGCCGCATTTGTTCAGGAGATTTTTTCCGATACAGCACTGCGCATTTATACAAGTGATGACCTTATTGGTGTGGAGCTTGGGGGCGCCCTTAAAAATGTTATTGCCGTTGCCGCAGGATTCTGTGATGGCATTGGCTTAGGCGACAACACAAAGGCCGCACTTATAACAAGGGGAGCGGCAGAAATAGCTCGCCTTGGTGTTAAAATGGGCGCCAAGGAGCACACATTTTTAGGTCTTGCAGGCATTGGAGATTTAATTGTTACCTGCACCTCCCGCCACAGCCGAAACGGCCGCTTTGGCGATTTGGTAGGCAAGGGAATAAGCGTAAAAGAGGCCCTTAAAACCGTGGGTACGGTTGAGGGTTATTACGCCACAAAGCTGGTTTTCGAGCTTGCTGAGGAGCACGGTGTGGAAATGCCCATAACCGAGCAATGCTACCGCGTTTTGTATGAGGATATGGATATAAATTTAGCGGTGGAAAATCTAATGAACCGCCCAATGGCACAGGAATAAGAATAAAAAAGAAAAACCTCGATGAAATTTTCATCGAGGTTTTTTGTTTTTGCTTTTTATCGTTCCTCACGGAAATAGGGCAGACCCAGTGCTGCAGGGGGCTGATTTTTCTTACGGCTTCTGGCACTTGTAATAATAAGAACAATTATTGTTACAAGGTAGGGAAGCATTTTGAAAAGCTCCTGGTCGGAAAGGGAAATTCCGTACTTTGCAAAGAAGCTGCTGGCAACATATAGTGCACCGAAAATGAAGGAGCCGATAATACCTAGGTTTGGCTTCCAAACGGTGAAGATAACAAGGGCAACGGCAAGCCAGCCTAAATCATCAATCATATACTCCCAGGTGCCGTTTAAATAGTCCATAATAAATGTAAGACCGCCAAGGCCTGCAATACCGCAACCAATGCAGGTTGCAAGATAGCGATAAAGGGAAACGTTGATACCTGCCGCATCGGCTGTGGCAGGATTCTCGCCAACTGCACGAAGGTTAAGACCTACGCGGGTGCGGTTGAGGAAGAAGGTGACAGCCAGGGCAACGGCAATGGAGAGATAGATTAAAATTCCGTGGGAGAGGAAAATTTCGCCAAACCAGCCAAGGTCATCGGCAAAGGGGAGAGAGGCTTTGAAATATTTATTACCTCTAACAAAGGGGCCAACAACATCTGCCTGAGCGATAATGTATTCCGAAACGCCAACGCCAAAGGTGGTAAGGGCAAGACCTGTAACATTTTGGTTGGCACGCAGGGTAACGGTTAGGAAGCTGAAAATCAGTCCGCAAAGAGCACCGCCTAAAATTGTGGCAAGCATAGGAATTAAAACAGCCAAAACAGGAATGGTGCCTTTAATGCCAACGGCGGCAAAATAAACCGATTCTGCAAAGCAGCCGCAGGCGGCGCCAACGCACATAACACCGGGAATGCCAAGGTTTAAATGTCCCGATTTTTCGGTGAGGGTTTCACCGGTGGAACCATAAAGCAGGGTCATTCCAAGACCGATGGCACTAACAATAAAGCTGACTATTGGTGACATTAGGCATTCTCCTTTCTGTTTTTATTCGGCACAATTTTGTAGCGAAGGAAAAATTCACAACCAATTATAAAGAAAAGGATAATTCCTGTTAAAATATCTGCAATGGAGGAGGAGATACCGAACATGGTGTTCAGCTGGTCGGAGCCAACCTCAAGGAAAACAATGAGGAAGGAGGTAAGCACCATAACTAGGGGATTAAATTTAGCAAGCCAGGAAACCATAATGGCGGTAAAGCCTCTGCCGCCAACAACGGCGGTGTTAATGGTGTGGTCGGTACCGCCAACAATGAGCAGACCCATAAGACCGCAAATGGCACCCGAAACAACCAGTGTTCTGATAATAACCTTTTTAACGTTAATACCAATGTATTTAGCGGTGTTTTCACTTTCACCTACAACGCTGATTTCATAGCCCTGCTTGCTGGATTTAAGGTAAATGTAAATGGCAACGGTAACGGCTGCAACAATTAAAATGTTAAGTAAAAATGCCTTATCTGCAATAACAGGCAGACCGTACTGCGGCAGGGGGGATAAAACACCGGAGCCATCCTTTGCAACCAGCTTTAGGAAATAGGCAACAAGATGAATTGCAACATAGTTCATCATAAGGGTAAACAGCGTTTCATTTGTGTTAAAAAGGGCTTTAAACACTGCGGGAATAACCGCCCAGATAACGCCTGCCAAAACACTGGCGACAAGCATTATAACAAGCAGCAGCGGTGTTGGAATTTTGCCGCCTAAAAACACCATAACGCAAATGGTAGCAAGACCGCCGATGATAACCTGACCTTCGGCGCCGCAGTTCCAGAATTTCATTTTAAAGGCGGGGGTAACGGCAAGGGAAATACCAAGGAGTATAGCCACCTTTTGACCCATATTCCAAATTCGGTCGGAATGGCCGAAAACACCATCAAACATTGTAGCATAAACCTGAATGGGGTTTTTGCCTGTTAAAACGGCTACAAGCACACCTGCCACAATGAGGGCGGCTACAACGGCAACTGCGCGAACTATAACGCCAAAATACCACGGCATTGCTTCACGCTTTGCAATGTGGAAAAGGGGAGTGCGAATTTTCTTATCACTTTTTTCCATTTTTAAGCCTCCTCACTATCATTTTCGGTTGACATGGTCATCATAAAGCCAATGTCGTCCTTTTTGGCAGTTCTGCCATCAACAAGGCCTGTAACCTTACCCGAGTTAATAACAAGAATTCGGTCACAAAGTTCAATTAGAACGTCTAAATCCTCACCTACAAAGATAACGGCAACGCCGTTTTCCTTTTGCTGGTTTAAAAGATTATAAATGGTGTAGGAGGCGTTAACATCGAGACCTCTTACAGGGTATGCCGCCATAAGAACGCTGGGGGCAGAGGCAATCTCTCGACCAACAAGAACCTTTTGAACGTTACCGCCCGAAAGCTGGCGAACAGGGGTTGTAGCGCCGGGGGTGGAAACCTCAAGCTCCTTAATAATATGCTCGGCAAGGTCCTTGGGCTCTTTTCTTTGCAGGAATGCGGATTTACCCTTTTGGTAGGAACGGAGCATCATATTATCAATAATGTCCATATTACCAACAAGGCCCATACCGAGTCTATCCTCAGGAACAAAAGAGAGGCGAACGCCTAAATCGCGAATTTGAATGGGGGTTTTATCTCGAAGGTTTTCCTCCTCGCCTGTTTTGGGGTCAAGATAAACGATTTCACCCGAAGCTAAATGGTGAAGGCCTGCTATAGATTCGAGCAATTCTCTCTGGCCCGAACCTGCAATTCCCGCAATACCGAGGATTTCACCTGATTTTGCAGTGAAGGAAACATTATCCAGCACCTTTCTGCCGTTTTCATCAACGCTTGTAACATTTTTAACGGTAAGGCGGTCTACACAGTTCTTAGGCTCGCTTCGCTGAATGTTAAGATCAACCTTTTTGCCCATCATAAGTTCAGTAAGCTCTGCCTCATTTGTCTCACTTGTGTTAACCGTTGCAACGTGCTCACCTTTTCTAAGAATAGCAACACGGTCGGAAATGGAGAGCACCTCGTGCATCTTATGGGTGATAATAACAATGGATTTGCCATCCTCACGCATTCTGCGAAGAACATTAAACAATTTCTCGGTTTCTTGGGGGGTTAAAACTGCGGTAGGCTCATCAAGAATAAGAATGTCGGCGCCACGGTAAAGCACCTTTAGAATTTCAACCGTCTGCTTTTCCGAAACAGCCATATCATAAATGTGTTTATCGGGGTCAATAACAAAGCCGTAACGCTGGGTGATTTCAACCACCTTGCGCTTAACCTCGCTTAATTTATATTTTCCCTCGTTTATGCCAAGGGTTATGTTTTCTGTTGCGGAAAAAACATCAACAAGTTTAAAATGCTGGTGAATCATACCGATTTTATAACGGAATGCATCCTTAGGAGATTTAATAACAACCTCTTTTCCGTCAACAAAAATCTGGCCTTCATCGGGGAAATAAATTCCCGCAACCATATTCATAAGGGTTGTTTTGCCGCTTCCGTTTTCGCCGAGAATTGCAAGAATTTCGCCCTTGCGAACATCAAGATTACAGTTTTTGTTCGCATAAACCTTGCCGAAGGTTTTGGTTATGTTCCTGCATTCAAGGGCAATTTGTTGAGCCATTCTTTTTTACCTCCCATAATAGACTTTAATCCCATAAAAACAAAGGAAGTTCTTTGTGCTTATGGGGTTAAAATCAAGATATAGGCGAAGGGTGAGCCTCCGCCTATATCAAAAGATTTATTTTCTAAAAATTAGAACTTCTCGTTAACGAGGGTGATGCCATCGATACGAACATCGAAGTAAGGAGCAGAACGATGAACGGATTCCTCGAATGCGCCGTCTTTGATAGCTTCGGTGTCGGGTGTGAAGGCAGCGTCGGTGTCAACGTCAGCAGTGTAGGTTGTAAGAGCAGCGCCCTTTACAGCAAAGTTCTTGGTGTCAAAAACTTTAACGGTGCCGGCCTTAAGGTCAGCAATAGCCTTCTTAATAGCGTCAACAGTGCCTTCGGCTGCTGCATCCTGGTTGATACCGGAAAGAACAACAGAGCCTTCTTCGATGCCGCCGCACCAGTCAGCTGCAATAGCCTCGCCCTTAACAACGCATCTAATCATGTAGTTGTAGTAAGGAGCCCAGTTGATTGCAGAAGAAACAAGGAAGGTTTCGGGGCAGGATTCATAGGTGCTGCCGTTGTAGGAAACGTTGGGAACGCCTGCGTTTTCACAAGCAGAGGGAGCGCCCATAGAGTCAGCGTGCTGAGAAATAAGAACGCACTTGTCAGCGATTAAAGCTTCAGCGGCACTCTTTTCAGCGGTGGGGTCATACCAAGAACCGGTGAACTGAACAGACATTGTAGCAGAGGGGCAAACGGATTTTGCGCCAAGATAGAAAGAGGTGTAACCGGAGATAACTTCGGCATAGGTGAAAGCACCAACATAACCGATTTTAGCCTCACTAGCGGTGATTTTCTTTTCTTCAATCATTTCGTTGAGCTTAAGACCGGCAACAACACCTGCAAGGTAACGACCTTCGTAGATAGAAGCGAAAGCGTTGTGGTAGTTAGCAAGGCCTTCGGTGTGAGCCTTTGTACCGGTAGCGTGGCAGAACTGAACATCGGTAAACTCTCTTGCTGCCTTAATCATGAAATCTTCATGACCGAAGGAGTTAGCAAAGATGATGTCACAACCCTGGGTTACAAGGTCTTTTGCTGCTTCGTAGCAATCGTTGGTCTCAGGAACGTTGATTTTGGTGAGAACCTGCTCATCCTTGAGTTTAAGAGCCTTTTTAATGGTGTCAACAGCATTGAGGAAGTTTTTGTCATAGGTGGATTTTTCATCATGCAGGCAGATAAAACCAACCTTGAAGTCCTCAGGAACTTCATAATCAGGTGTGATTGTAGGTGCTGCAAGAGGAGAATCACTCATGCCAAGAGTAACATCTTCTGTGCCGCCGCAGGCAGTAAGACCAAAGAGCATTACTGCTGCTAAGAGAATTGCGAGAATCTTTTTCATTTTTCTTTTCCTCCCGAAAAATTTTTATGTAAATTTTTTTACATACTAAATTATTGCTCGCGGAATGTGATATTTCCGCTGTCGTCCATTGACTCGACTATAGCGAGGGAGCGGACCTTATAGCCCTTTTCCCTTAAACTGTCACCACCGTGCTGGAAGCCCTTTTCAATGGCTGCCGATGCGCCGACAACCGTGGCACCTGCCTGGTTTACGATATCAATTAAGCCCTCCAGTGCCTTGCCGTTGGCAAGAAAATCATCAACAATTAAAACACGGTCGGTGCTATTAATGAATTGTTTTTCTGCCACAACGGTGTAATCGGTGCCGTGGGTGTAGGAGTGAACCGTTGTTTTATAAAGGTCGCCCGACAGGTTTCCAGATTTGTGCTTTTTGGCAAAAACAAGGGGAATATTAAGTTTTACAGCCGCGGCAAAAGCAATGGGGATGCCTGAGGTTTCTATGGTGAAAATGAGAGAAGGCTTGTCCTCGTAAAAAAGGCGGGCAATTTCCTCGCCCATTTCCATAACAAAAGCGGCATCAATTCGGTGGTTAAGAAAAGAGTTGACCTTTAGAATATGGCCGGGAAGGACCTTGCCTTCCTTAACAATCTTTTCCTCTAACGCCCGCATTTTGCCGCCTCCAATTAGAAAAAATTACTACATCATAATAATACCATAAAACCGCCCTTAAAGTCAACAAATTTTGACAAGAATTTTAATAAAAAATGAACAAAAAACTCTCGGATTTTTCCGAGAGTTTTAGCTTTTATTTTGTAATTTTATCGCAGCCCATATAGGGAACAAGGGCATCGGGGATGGTAACGGAGCCATCGGCATTCTGGTAGTTTTCGAGAATTGCGGCAACGGTACGGCCGACAGCAACGCCCGAGCCGTTTAATGTGTGAACAAGCTGAGCCTTATCCTTAACATCCTTTTTAAAGCGGATGGAGCCGCGGCGTGCCTGATAATCCTCAAAGTTAGAGCAGCTGGAGATTTCAACATAGCGGCCGTAAGAAGGCATCCAAACCTCAATGTCATAGGTTTTTGCAGAGGAAAAACCAAGGTCGCCGCTGCAAAGGCAAACAACGCGGTAGGGAAGGCCTAAGCCCTGAAGCACTCGCTCGGCATCGTTTGTCAGCTTTTCAAGCTGTTCGTAGGAGTTTTCGGGGTCGGCAAACTTAACAAGCTCAACCTTGTTAAACTGATGCTGACGGATAAGACCGCGGGTATCTCGGCCTGCGCTTCCTGCCTCTGCTCTAAAGCAGGCAGAATATGCGGCGTAGGAAATGGGAAGCAGTTTGCCGTCTAAAATTTCCTCACGGTGCATATTTGTAACAGGTACCTCAGCGGTGGGAATAAGGAAATAATCATTTGTAAGCTTAAATGCGTCCTCCTCAAATTTCGGCAGCTGACCTGTTGCAGTCATAGAGGCGCGGTTTGCCATAAAGGGTGGCAGAATTTCGGTGTAGCCGTTGTCAGCATGGGTGTTAAGGAAGTAGTTAATAATACTTCTTTCAAGCCTTGCGCCGAGGCCCTTATAGAAATGGAAGCGGGTGCCTGTAACCTTGGCGGCGGTTTCGGGGTCTAAAATGCCGAGGTCTGCGCCAATGTCCCAGTGAGCCTTGGGCTCATACTCGAAGGCTTTAGGCTCGCCGAAGCGGCGGATTTCAACGTTGTCGGAATCGTCGTGGCCAACGGGAACGCTTTCGTGAGGAATGTTGGGAATGCACAGAATTAGCTCCCTCTGCTTGGCCTCAAGCTCTGATTGAAGCTTACCGTCCTCCTTGATTTTCTCGGAGATTTCCTTCATTCGGGCCATAAGCTCATCGGTGCTTTGGCCCTGCTTTTTCAGAGCGGGAATTTGTTTTGAAGCGGCGTTCTGCTCGGCCCTTAAGGACTCAACCTGTGAGGTGAGCTTCAGGCGCTCGGCATCAATGGAAAGCAGTTCATCAATAACGGCATCTAAATTGCCGTTACGGTTACGAACGGCCTGTTTTACCATATCGGGATTATTTCTGATTGTCTTAATGTCTAACATAATTTTTCCTCGGTTCCTTATTTTTTGCCTGCAAGCTTGTTGGCAAAGCTTTTAAGCTCATCGGCGTTATAAAATTCAAGAGTTATTGTTCCCCGTTCGCCGCCACTTGATTTCACGGTAACCTTGCGGCCAAGCTCGTTTTTAAGTGATAGCTCAACCTCACTAAAAAATGTGGGTTTTAAAGCGGGCTGAGGTTTAACCTTGCCGCTGCCGCCTTTAGAAAGACTTTTTGCGGCGGCCTCCAGCGTTCTTACATTGTTGCCTTCCAGCGCCATTTTAAAAAGCAAGCTTCTATGGGACTCATTATCGGTAGAAAGAATTGCTCTGGCGTGCCCTGCGGTTATTTGCCCGAGAGACAATGCCTCAAGCATATTTTCGGGGAGATTTAAAAGGCGCAGAGAGTTTGCAATGGCACTTCTCGATTTACCGACGCGGGCGCTTAAATCCTCCTGCGTCAGACTATGGCGCTCAATAAGGTTTTTATAACCAAGCGCCTCCTCAATGGGGTTTAAATCCTCACGCTGAAGGTTTTCTATCATTGCAATTTCTTCACCGCTTTTTTCATCCAGCGCTTTAACAATAACAGGAATGTCGTCAATTCCTGCAATGCGGCAGGCGCGCCAGCGGCGTTCTCCCGCGATAATTGAATATCTGCCGTTTAAAAGCGGGCGAACGAGAATGGGCTGAATGAGACCGTGAACCGAAATGCTGTCGGCAAGCTCATTTAAAGCCGCCTCATCAAAAACCTTTCGGGGCTGGTCGCGATTAGGTTCAATTTCGTTAATGTTAACGGTTACAATCTGCTCGTTATCGGTTGCGTTTTCATCAAGCAGCAAGTTAAAGCCTTTTCCAAGGCCGCCTTTTTTAGCCATTTAGTTCCACCCCTTGTTTTTCTTTAAAAATTCTTTTGCCAGATTATTGTAGGCATCGGCACCCTTTGAGTGCTTATCGTAGTACTGAATAGGCTCGCCGTAGCTCGGCGCCTCGGAAAGCCTTACTGCGCGGGGGATAACCGTTGAATAAAGCTTGTCCTTAAAATATTTTTTTATTTCGCCTACCACCTGCTGTGTGAGGTTCAGCCTGCCATCGTACATTGTAAGTAAAATTCCCTCAACCTCAAGGTTAGGGTTATAAATTCTTTTAACCTGGCGAATGGAGGAGATAAGCTGGGATAGTCCCTCAAGGGCGTAATATTCGCACTGTATGGGCACCATAACGCTGTCCGAAACGGTTAAAGCGTTTATGGTTATAAGACCTAAAGAAGGCGGGCAGTCAATTAAAATAAAATCATAATCGTTTCGTATGGGCAGCAGCTTTTGCTTTAGCTTTTCGTTGCGATTATCCAAATCAATAAGCTCAATTTCGGCGCCTGCAAGGTCCATACTTGATGGCACAACGGTAACATTTTTAAACTTTGTAGCGATAGCGGCATCACTTACCGTTTTATCCCCTACAAGCAGGTCATAGGATGAGGCCTTAACATTTCTGCGGTCAATGCCGTAGCCGCTGGTTGTGTTGCCCTGGGGGTCAATATCAAGGAGCAAAATCTTTTTGCCAAGGAGCCCCAGACCTGCCGCAAGATTAACGGCCGATGTGGTTTTGCCCACGCCGCCCTTTTGGTTTACAACCGAAATAATCTTACCCAAACGGTTCATCCTCCCCTAAATTTAGTAATACACTATATATATTAACATAAGAGATACAAAAAATCAATGAGAATAAAGAGGATTTTTTTAGTGTTTTGATTATGTTTTTGCGCTCCTGCCTGCCAATAGGTAAAAGGTTTACAGAACCTGTTTTTTATGATAAAATTAAATTAGAAAAAAAGAAAGAGGTGGGCTTTATGAAAAATAAAGGTATAGTTATTGGTGTTTTTGCTGTTGTTTTTATTTTAGCGGCGGTGCTGCTCATTGTTTGCCTTAATCCGCCAAAGCCTGCCGGCGCAAATATTGATTCGACCCCTAAAAAGATAAATGAAATTGAAGGTTTTGAAGAAATTTTGGCATCTCCCGTAACGGCGGTTGAAATCAGAGATTTGGTTTCGGCAGGGTTAAAAAATCCCTTGACCGATGAGGACATTTTGCAAAGTGTCAACGATTTTCTTAATAATTCAAAGTTTAGTTGCATAGGCCTGGTTCCCGACCAAACAAATATGAACGGCGGCGGTGGGGACTATGTGACCTTGACCACCGAAAAGGGCGAGTTTAAGTTTAACGCCGTAAGCGGCAAGGGAAAAATGTGGCTTTGGATTAGTAAATATGAATATGAGGTTATAGGAAATGAGGGCAACGTGTTTGACGAGGCCTTCAGACTTGGCTATGAAAGGTATGTAAAATAGCGGGTCGATGTGGGCATCAACCCCTACAAGAAAAAACGGCGAGTTTCCTCGCCGTTTTTATTATTTTATTTCCTTTAAATCATAGGGTGTTGACTGATAAACAAAGTAGTTAAGCCAATTGATAAAAAGCAGGCTTCCGTGGGCGCGCCAGGTAACATTCGGCTCGTTTTCGGGGTTATCATCAGGGTAATAATTTTTCGGAATTGCTGTGCCGAGGCCCGCCTTTTGGTCGCGGCGGTATTCGGCATCAAGGGTTAGTGGGTCATATTCGCTGTGACCCATAACGAAAAATCTTTTGCCGCCGTTCTGGGCTACAATGTGAACCCCTGCCTCCTTTGAGGAAGCGAGAATTTTCAGGTTTTCGTTTGCCTCAATATCCTCGCGTTTTACTGCGGTGTAGCGGGAATGGGGAGCATAGAAAACGCTGTCAAAGCCGCGCAGGAGCATTGATTTCGGATGCTCGCAAACGTGGGGAAAAACGCCAAAAAGCTTTTCGCCCAAATTATATTTATCAATGCCGAAATGGTGGTAAAGCCCCGCCTGCGCGCCCCAGCAAATGTGAAGTGTGCTGTGAACGTGGGTTGATGACCAGTCCATAATCCGGCAAAGCTCCTCCCAATAATCAACCTCTTCAAATTTCATCAGCTCAACGGGAGCACCTGTTATAATCATTCCGTCAAAGGTTTCGTCCTTTACATCCTCAAAGGTCTTGTAAAAGGCAAGCAGATGCTCAGCCGAGGTGTTTTGGGACTGATGTGTGCTGGTTCTGATTAAGGTCAGCTCAATTTGAAGGGGTGTGTTGCCGAGGATACGAGAAATTTGTGTTTCGGTTTCGATTTTCTTCGGCATTAAATTAAGAAGCAGAATTTTAAGAGGCCTTATATCCTGTGTTATAGCCCTTGTCTCTGTAATGGCAAAAATGTTTTCATCGGCAAGGGTCTGAACTGCAGGAAGGTCGTTAGGAATTTTAATAGGCATTTAATTACCTCGTTAAAAGTTATATTTTTAGATAGCGGCAAGTGCCTGCTCAATGTCGGCAATAAGGTCGTTTGCATCCTCAAGACCGCAGGAAAGGCGGATAAGGTCGGGTCCAACGCCGGCGGCAATAAGCTCGGCATCGCTTAACTGCCTGTGGGTTGCGGTTGCGGGGTGCAGGCAGCAGGAGCGAGCATCGGCAACGTGGGTTTCAATGGCAATAAGCTTTAAGGCTGCCATAAATTTAGAGGCTGCCTGCCTGCCGCCCTTAACACCGAAGCTGATAACGCCGCAGGTGCCGTCAGGCAGGTATTTTTTAGTCAGCTCATAGTCCTCATCGCCCTCTAAAGCGGGGAACTTAACCCAACCGATTTTATCGTTATTTTTAAGGAATTTAGCAACGGCAAGACCGTTATCGGAATGGCGCTTCATTCTAACGTGCAGGCTTTCAAGGCCAAGGTTTAAAAGGTAGGCGCTCATAGGAGCGGGGGTAACGCCTAAATCGCGCATTAACTGTGCGGTTGCCTTTGTAATGTAGGCGCCCTCAATACCAAAACGCTCGGTGTAGGTAACGCCGTGGTAGCTTTCATCGGGTGTGCAAAGGCCGGGGAACTTTTCGGCATACTTGGTCCAGTCAAATTTACCTGAATCAACAATGGCGCCGCCAACTGCAGAGCCGTGGCCGTCCATATATTTTGTGGTGGCGTGGGTTACAATATCTGCACCCCACTCAAAGGGGCGGCAGTGAACAGGGGTGGGGAAGGTGTTATCAATAATAAGGGGAACACCGTGGGCGTGGGCTATGTTGGCAAAACGCTCAATATCCAAAACGCGAAGAGCGGGGTTGGCAATGGTTTCGCCGAAAACAAGCTTTGTGTTTTCCTTAAATGCGGCGTTAAACTCCTCATCAGAGCAGTCGGGAGAAACGAAGGTGCATTCAATTCCCATTCTCTTTAAGGTTACTGAGAAAAGGTTAAAGGTGCCACCATAAATTGCTGAGCAGGAAATAAAATGGTCGCCTGCAGAGCAAAGGTTAAAAACGGATAAAAAGCTTGCCGCCATACCCGAAGAAGTAAGCATTGCGGCGGTGCCGCCCTCAAGCTCGCAAATCTTTGCGGCAACGGTGTCGCAGGTGGGGTTTTGGAGGCGGGAATAAAAATATCCGCTTGCCTCTAAATCAAAGAGCTTGCCCATCTCCTCACTTGTGGCATATTTAAAGGTGGTGCTTTGGATAATGGGAACCTGCCTCGGCTCGCCGTTACCGGGAGTGTAGCCTCCCTGCACACATTTTGTACCGATTGTATGTTTATTCATAATGTTTTACCTCCAATAAGGGTATATATATTTATATTATAACCATTATGCGGGAGAATTCAAGAAAAAAATTAGGCGCAACAAAAGTTGCGCCTTGTTTTTTAAAGTGTTGCCGCCATAACGGCTTTAATTGTGTGCATTCGGTTTTCGGCCTCATCAAAAACAATGGAAGCCTTTCCTTCAATTACCTCATCGGTAACCTCCATTTCAGTTATACCGAATTTATCATAAATCTCCTTGCCAACAGCGGTTTCAAGGTTGTGGAAGGCGGGCAGGCAGTGCATAAAGCGGCAATTTTCACCTGCGTTTTCCATAAGCGCTTTGGTAACGCGGTAGGGGGATAAATCCTTAATTCTTTCTGCCCAAACTTCCTCTGGCTCGCCCATTGAAACCCAAACATCGGTGTAGATAACATCGGCGCCCTTTGTGGCGGCAATGGGGTCAGATATAAACTCTAAAACAGCGCCTGTCTCTTTGGCGATGGCTTGACACTCGGCAATAAGCGCACTATCGGGGAAATATTTTTCAGGTGCGCAGGCGACAAAATGCATTCCCATTTTAGCGGCGCCAACCATTAGGGAATTGCCCATATTATAGCGGGCATCGCCCATATAAACAAGCTTTTTAGCCTTCAAAGAGCCGAAATGCTCTTTAATAGTTAAAAAATCGGCTAAAATCTGGGTGGGGTGGAATTCGTTTGTAAGACCGTTGAAAACGGGAACACCTGAAAAGTCCGATAGCATTTGCACAATTTCCTGACCAAATCCGCGGTACTCAATAGCATCGAACATTCTACCCAGCACTCGGGCGGTGTCCTTAATGCTTTCCTTTTTGCCGATTTGTGAGGAGGCGGGGTCTAAATACACAGGGTGCATTCCAAGGTCGTTTGCCGCAACCTCAAAGGCACAGCGGGTTCTGGTACTTGTCTTTTCAAAAACCAAGGCAATGCTTTTGCCTTCACACATTTTATGGGGAATTCCCGCCTTCTTTTTTGCCTTTAAATCTGCGGCAAGGTCGATTAAATATTCAATTTCACTAGGTGTAAAATCAAGAAGTTTTAAGAAACTTTTTCCTTTTAGGTTCATAAAATCAGTCCTCTTTTGCGCAAACGTTTTTAATAATTTCTATGGCTTTTTTAAGGGTGTCCATAGGGATATTAAGTGCGGGAAGCAGGCGAAGCTTATCTTTAGCCGTTAGGGGCAAAACGCCCTTTTCCATACATTCCTTTATAACGTCAGTAACAGGGCGCACCGTTTTAATGCCAATCATAAGGCCCATTCCAGTTACACTTTCAATGCCCTTTGCGCCATTAAGTTCGCTGAAAATAAAATCGCTTTTTGCTTTAACAGAATTTAAAAACCGAGGTGTTAAGCGGTTTATAATGTTAAGGGCGCCTGCGGCACAAACAGGGTTGCCGCCGAAGGTGGAACCGTGGTCGGAATAAGTGAAAACATCCTTTACCTTTTCGCCCAGCAATGTTGCGCCAATGGGGAGGCCGCCGCCAAGACCCTTTGCGGTTGAAATGATATCGGGCATAATGCCGAAATTCATATAAGAGTAAAGCTCGCCTGTTCTGCCGTTGCCTGTTTGAACCTCATCAACAATTAAAAGGCAGTCATTTTCATCACAAATATCTCTTGCCGCCTTAATATAATCTGCATCAAGGGGCAAAACGCCGCCCTCGCCCTGAATGCATTCTATCATTACGGCGGCGGTTTTATTAGCTTTAACTGCTTTTTCTAAAGCGGCGATATCGTTGGCGGGAACGTGAACAAAGCCCTCGGTTAAGGGGGTAAACTGACTGTGGAAAACATCCTGTCCCGTTGCGGCTAAGGTGGTAAGAGTTCTGCCGTGGAAGGAGTTTTTAAGGGTTATAATTGTGTAATAATCTTTACCCTTTGTGTTTTGTGCATATTTCCTCGCCACCTTAATTGCGCACTCATTTGCCTCGGCTCCCGAATTGCTAAAAAACACCTTTTTAAAGCCTGTTTTCTCGCACAGTGTTCGGGCCAGCAGAGCGCAGGGGTCGGTGTAATAAAGGTTTGACATATGCTGTAAAGAGGTTAACTGCTTTGTTACGGCGGCTATCCAATCCTCATCGGCAATGCCGAAGGCGGTAACGCCTATGCCTGAGCCCATATCAATATATTCTTTGCCATTTTCATCATAAACAAGGCTGCCTTTGCCCTTTACAATGTTAAGGGGGAAGCGCTTGTAGGTTGAGGCAACGAAGGTGTTGTCAATTTCAAAAATATTGCTCATTTATTTTTCACTCACCATTGTGCCGGCACCCTCATCGGTTAAAATTTCCATAAGAATTGAATGGGGAACGCGGCCGTCCATAATAATAACCTTTTTAACGCCGTGGGAAATTGCCTCAATACAGCAATCAACCTTGGGAATCATTCCGCCCGAAACAACGCCGTCCTTCTTAAGCTGCTCGGCTTCCTTAATTGTAACGCTGGGGATAAGGGTGCTGGGGTCGTCCTTATCCTTTAAAATGCCTGCAATATCGGTCATCATAATGAGGCGTTTTGCACCAAGGGCGCCTGCAACAAAGGCGGCGGCGGTGTCGCCGTTAATGTTATAAACATTGCCCTCCTTATCACAGCCGATGGTGGAAATAACAGGGATATAGCCCTTTTCCAAAAGGTCGTTAACAGGGGCAATGTTAACCTTTGTGATTTTGCCTACAAAGCCCAGTCGCTCATCCTTCATTTTGGCTTCAATAAGCATTCCGTCCATTCCCGAAATTCCCATAGCCTTGCCGCCCTTGGATTCAAGGAGGTTAACCAGGGTTTTGTTAACCTTGCCTGCTAAAACCATTTGAACAATGTCAACGGTTTCCTTATCGGTAACTCTGAGGCCATCAACAAACTCGGCCTCTTTGCCAAGTCTGGCCATTGTTTCGGTAATTTCGGGGCCACCGCCGTGAACGAGAACAACCTTAACGCCAATAAGCCATAAAAGAACAATGTCCTCCATAACCTGCTTTTTAAGCTCCTCGTTAATCATAGCGTTGCCGCCGTATTTGATAACAACGATTTCGCCGTTGTATCTTTTAATATAGGGCAGGGCCTGGGTTAAAACCTCGGCACGTTCGTGGTTTGAAAAATTATTATCTGTCATATTTTTTCTCCGTTTTAGGTGCGATAGTCACCGTTAATTTTAACATAATCATAGGTGAGGTCACAGCCCCAGGCGGTGGAGCAGAAATCACCCGAATTAAGATTTACAAGGATTTCAATTTCGCTCTCCAGCAAAATTTCTTTTGCCTTTTCCTCGCTGAACTCTATGCCGCTTCCCATTTTGCAAACGGCAATTTCGCCCTTTGCCGATTTAAAGGAAACATCAATTTTATTAATGTCAACCGTAGCGCCCGAATAACCGATGGCGCACAGCACTCTGCCCCAGTTGGCATCGGCGCCGAACATTGCCGCCTTTAAAAGGGAGGAGCAGATAACGCTCTTTGCAACGGTCTTTGCAGTTTCTTTATCGGCGGCGCCGCTTACCTTGCATTCAAGGAGCTTTGTTGCGCCCTCGCCATCCCCTGCAATCATTCTACAAAGGTGAACGGTAACGGTGTTAAGAGCCTTCATAAAGGTGTCGAAATCCTCGCCCTCGGCGGTGATTTCGGCGTTTTCCGCCTTGCCGTTAGCGAGAATAACAACCATATCGTTTGTGGAGGTGTCGCCATCGATGCTAATCATATTAAAGGTGTCGGCAATGTCGCCTGAAAGGGCCTTTTGAAGCATATCCCTTGAAATGCTGACATCGCTTGTTAAGAACACAAGCATTGTTGCCATATTGGGATGAATCATTCCGCTTCCCTTGGCAATTCCGCCAAGGCGGCAGGTTTTGCCACCAATTTTAAACTCAACGGCAATTTCCTTATGTATAGTGTCGGTGGTCATAATCGCCTGTGCGGCGGATAAACCGTTATCACAGGATAGCCCTTTCACAAGTTCAGGCATACCGTTTTTTATAGGTTCTAAATTAAGGGGCTGGCCGATAACGCCGGTGGAAGCGACAACAACATCGTCAGCCTTAACACCCACTGCCTTTTCAACAAGGCGGCTCATTTCCTCGGCAATCTCACAACCGTTTGCATTACAGGTGTTGGCGTTTCCGCTGTTGCAGATAACCGCCCTTGCTATGCCGTTTTCAATGTGCTTTTTAGTAACCAAAAGGGGTGCGCCCTTAACCAGATTTGTTGTGTAAACAGCGGCGGCTGTGGCGGGGGTATCGCTTACAATAAGAGCCAAATCCTTTTTAGACTGGTTTTTTCTTATTCCGCAATGAATTCCGTTTGCCTTAAAGCCTTTGGCGGCACACACGCCGCCCTTAATAATATTCATTTTTCTTATTCCTCCACAAGACCTGTGTTCTCTTTAACACCCAGTAAAATGTTCATATTCTGAATGGCGGCGCCCGAAGCGCCTTTTCCTAAATTATCATAAATTGCGGTGAGGATAATTCTCTCATTATTTCCCGAAAGGGTAAGGAGCATATCATCTCGGCCGCTTAATTTTGCGGCAGATAAAAATCCGCCGTCATCGGCGTTATCCAAAAAGTGAACAAGGCCAGCTTTATAATAATTTTTATAAATGTTTTTAATATCACAAAGGTCGCCCTTAATATCCTTTTTGAAAATGGGAACGCTAACCTGCATACCACTGTAAAAAGGGGCAACAATGGGGCAAAATGCAGGGGCAGAAAGTAGTCCCGAAATTTTAACCATTTCCTTTAGGTGCTTGTGCTCCTGGGTTAGGCCATACTGCCTTGGAGCGGCAAGTAAGGGTGAGCGGTTTTCATCCTCATATTCGGCAATCATTTTCTTACCGCCGCCCGAATAGCCTGTAAGGGAAAAGCAGGAAAGGGGAGTATCGCTTTTTAAAATCCCCTCATCAATTAAAGGCTTAACAAGGGCTATAAAGCCGCTTGCGTGACAGCCGGGGTTTGCAATTCTAAGGGAGTTTTTGATTTTTTCTTTGTAGCCCTTAAACTCGCTAAAACCATAAGCCCAGGCGTCATTTGTTCTGTGTGCGGTTGATGTATCAATAACGGCGGTGTGGCTGTTTTCAATAAGGCTTACTGCCTCTATTGCCGCGGCATCGGGCAGGCATAAAAAGGCAATATCGGCGCTGTTCAGCGCTTCCTTTCTTGCCGCCGTATCCTTTCTAAGCTCCCCACTTAAGGTAATAAGCTCAATGTCGTTTCTGTTTTTTAAACGGTCGTGAATGCGAAGCCCTGTGGTGCCTGCACTGCCATCAATAAAAACCTTTGTCATTACTTTATTTTTTCCTTTACTGCCTCAATTTGTTCCTCCACCGATTTAACCGAGGTGCCGCCCTTTGAAATGCGCTTGTTAACGCAGGCTTCAAGGGAGATTTCATTATATAAATCATTTTCGAACAAATTGCTGTGTTTTTTATATTCCTCCAGGGTCAGTGTTTCAAGGATTTTATTTTCCTTTATACACTGTGCCACAATTTCGCCCGAAATTTTATAGGCGGTTCTAAAGGGCAGACCCTTTTTAACAAGATAGTCGGCAAGGTCGGTGGCGTTAATAAAGCCCTTGCCTGCCGCCGCCTTCATATTATCCTCGCAAACGGTAAGGGTGGAAATCATACCCTCGAAAACCTTAAGGCACATTTTTACTGTGTCGCAGGTATCAAAAATGCCTTCCTTATCCTCCTGCATATCCTTGTTGTAGGCAAGGGGCAGACCCTTTAACACGGTTAGAATGGACATTAAATTGCCGTAAACTCTGCCTGTTTTGCCGCGAACCAGCTCTGCCATATCGGGGTTTTTCTTTTGGGGCATAATTGAGGAGCCTGTTGTGTAGGCATCGGATAACTCAATAAACTTAAACTCCCAGCTTGACCACAAAATGATTTCCTCGCTGAAGCGGGATAAATGCATCATTAAAATGGAAAGGGCACTGCCCAGCTCTACAACAAAATCCCTGTCCGAAACGCCATCAAGGGAGTTTAGGCAAATATCATCAAAGCCCAGTTTTTCCGCCTCAAAATATCTATCGGTGTCATAGGTGGTGCCGGCAAGGGCACAACAGCCTATGGGGCTTATGTTCATTCTTTTTCTGGTATCTGAAAGCCTTTCCAAATCACGAAGCAGCATAAAGGCATAGGCCATTAAGTGGTGGCCGAAGGTTATAGGCTGTGCCCTTTGAAGATGGGTGTAGCCCGGCATAATAACGCCCTTGTTCTTTTCTGCCTGATTAACAACAGCGGCAATAAGTTTTTTAACAAGGCCGCTTATCTCATCGGTTTCGGCCCTTAAGTACATTCTTATATCAAGGGCAACCTGGTCGTTTCTGCTCCTTGCGGTGTGCAGTTTTTTGCCAACATCCCCAAGGCGAGCGGTCAGCTCCTGCTCAACAAACATATGAATGTCCTCACAGGTTAAATCAATTTGAAGGGCACCGCTTTTAAGGTCGTTTAAAATGGCTTCAAGGCCGACAATGAGTGTGTCGGCCTCGTCATTTGAAATTATACCTTTTGCGGCAAGCATTGCGGCGTGCGCCATACTGCCCTGAATATCCTGGCTTGCCATTCGGCTGTCAAAATGGATGGATGAATTAAAATCGTCAGCGATTTTTTCGGTTACGCCGTCAGTTCTGCCGGCCCACATTTTAGCCATTTTAAAATGTTCCTCTCGGTAATAATTTTATTTTTTGTTCTTTAGGCTAACGAGAGTCGAACCCATTACGGTTTCGCTCGCCGCCTTTTACCGCCTTTCTTGCGCTCATTTTTGTAAGGCGGCAGCCTTACTGCAAATTTCACGCTTCGCCTTCCGAAAAAATGCGGCAGAGAGAAACTCTACGACCTGCCAAATAAATAATTTTTTGGGAGGGCGAAGTCGAAGAACGCAGTAATACTAACGTATTACAAGTGATGAGACAAGAAAAAACGGAAAATTATTATTTGTCAGGCGTGACGGGTTCGACTCTCGTTAGCCTTATCAACCATTGCCTGAACTTTAATGGGAAGACCGTAAAGATTGATAAAGCCTGCGGAATCCTTTTGGTCGTAATCACTCTCACCAAAGGTTGCAATTTCCTCGCTGTAAAGAGAATAATCGCTCCAAACGCCTGCGTTAATAATGTTGCCCTTGTAGAGCTTTAACCTTACCTTACCTGTAACGGTCTCCTGAGTTTTATCAACAAAGGCGGAAAGGGCTTCTCTTAAAGGAGTAAACCACTGGCCGTTATAAACCAGCTCTGCAAAGGTTATGGAAAGGCGCTGTTTTTCGTGCAGGGTCATTTTGTCAAGACAAATGGATTCAAGCACGCTGTGAGCCTTATAAAGAATGGTGCCGCCGGGGGTCTCGTAAACGCCGCGGCATTTCATACCAACAAGGCGGTTTTCAACAATGTCAATAATACCGATACCGTTTGCGCCGCCAAGCTCGTTAAGCTTTAAGATGATGTTTTTAGCCGACATCTTTTCACCGTCAAGAGCAACGGGAACGCCCTTTTCAAAATCCAAGGTAACATAGGTGGGCTTATCGGGTGCCTGAATGGGGGAAACACCCATTTCAAGGAAGCCTTCCTTTTCGTACATAGGCTCGTTGCCTGTATCCTCTAAATCCATACCCTCGTGGGATAAATGCCAAAGGTTTTTATCCTTTGAATAGTTTGTTTCTCTGTTAATTTTAAGGGGAATGTTGTGTGCCTCGGCATACTCAATTTCCTCTTCGCGGGATTTAATATCCCACTCACGCCAGGGGGCGATAATGGGCATATCGGGGGCAAAATGCTTAATGGTAAGCTCAAAACGAACCTGGTCGTTACCCTTGCCTGTGCAGCCGTGGCAAATAGCATCGGCATTTTCTTTAATGGCAATATCAACAAGGCCCTTTGCAATGCAGGGGCGAGCGTGGCTGGTGCCGAGGAGATACTCCTCATAAACTGCGCCTGCCTTTACGCAGGGGATAATGTAATCATCAACATACTCCTCGGTTAAATCGAGAACGTAAAGCTTTGATGCGCCTGTTTTAAGCGCCTTTTCCTCAAGGCCCTCAAGCTCATCTGCCTGGCCAACGTTACCCGAAACGGCAATAACCTCGCAGTTATTATAGTTTTCCTTAAGCCAAGGAATAATGATGGATGTATCAAGTCCGCCGGAGTAGGCAAGAACAACCTTTTTAATATTTTCTTTATTCATATCAGTGACCTCCTGAATAATTATGCAGCAATTATATAATATTTAAAGGTAATTGTCAAGGTTTTATTCATAAATATTCATAAAATTCATAACTTTATGCAAATTATATGCAAAAGACAAAGTGGCGACTTTGCTTTTGGGCAAAATCACCACATAAAATCCTTAAATTTATGGTTTTGGAGAAAATTTTATGCAAAAAATATGCATTTAAAGGGTAATAACTCTGGGTAAAATGTCCTTATCCCTTAAAATTTTGTGCCATTTGTCAAATTCAAAGCATAAACTATCCTTACTGTGGGCATCGGAACTGAAAATAACGCTGCCACCCTTTTCCTTAATGTGCTTTAATATAAAATCGGCAGGGTAGGGGCTGTCTTTATAACCGCGTGAGATGGCGCCTGTGTTAATTTCAAAGGGAATGTTTTTTGTAAGCATTTCATCGGCGGCAGAAATTGCCGCGTTTTTATAGCGGGGGCAGGCCTCATCAAAAAGACAGTTATCTTTATTTAACTTTGTAATAAGGTCAATGTGACCGACAATGTCAATGTCCCTGTTTTTGAGGTCGGCAACACAGCGGTAGTATTCCTCGGCAAGGGAAATCATATCGCCGCCGAAATATTTTTTTGCCGCCTTAATTAAAATTTCCTTACCTGCATCAACGGTTATAATTTCATCGCCGAGTTTCAGGTAATGCACCGAGCCGATGCGGTAGTCAAAGGGCAGCTTTGGCTCATCGGATAAAAGGTCAAGCTCAATGCCGCAAAGGATTTGAATTTTGTCCTTATATTTTTCCTTTAAGGCGTTTATTTCCTTAAAATATTTTTCGGTGCCTTCCTCACTCATTGAATAGTCCCTATCAAATGGGGCAAAGGAATGACCCGAAAAACCGATTTTTGAAAGTCCCAAAGATATAGCGGCATTAACCATTTCCTCGGCGGTGTCTTTGCCGTCGCAAAACTGGGTGTGGGTGTGGAAATCGGTTAAAATCATTTTGTCATTTTCTCCTGTTTAACCTTGTGGTCAATAATGTGGCGGGAGGCAAGCTCGCGCCGAACATCCTCAAGGGAAATGCCCATTTCAATCATAAGCACTAAAATATGGTAGGTAAGGTCGGCAATTTCGTAAACTGTCTCTTTTTTATCATCCGCCTTGCCTGCAATAATAACCTCGGTTGATTCTTCGCCCACCTTTTTGAGAATTTTATCAATTCCCTTTTCAAAAAGGTATGAGGTGTAGGAGCCTTCCTTTTTATCGGTTTTTCTGCCAACCAGCATCTCCATAAGGGCATCAAGGGAAAATTCCTTTAGGGTTTCGCTTTCATAAACAGTGTTTGTAAAGCAGGAGTCGGTCCCCTTGTGGCAGGCGGGGCCATCCTTTTCAACAACCACCGTTAAGGCATCGCCGTCACAGTCGGCAGTAATGGAAACAATGTGCTGGAAGTTTCCGCTGGTTTCCCCTTTAAGCCATAACTCTTGCCTTGACCTACTGTAAAAGCAGGTAAGCCCCTTTTCCATAGAAATTTTAAGGCTTTCCTTGTTCATATAGGCTAAAGTCAGCACCTTTTTAGAGTGTGCATCAACAACAATAGCAGGGATAAGACCCTTTTCATCAAATTTTAAAGCGTTAATATCTAACATTTTTATCTCCCTATAATCTAACGGAAATTCCGTTTTGTTTTAAGTTCTGTTTAAGGTCGGAAATTTTAACCTCGCCAAAATGGAAAATTGAAGCGGCAAGACCTGCATCTACCTTAGGTAATGCTTTAAAAAGCTCGGTAAAATGGGCAATATTGCCCGCTCCACCTGAGGCTATAACAGGAACGCTTACGGCGTTGCATACGGCATCGAGCATTTCTAAATCGAAGCCTTTTTTAACGCCATCGGTATCAATAGAGTTAACAACTACTTCACCTGCACCGTTTTGAGTGCAGCGCTTTATCCAGTCTATGGCTTCCAGCCCTGTGTTATCTCTGCCGCCGCGGGCAAAAACGCGGAAAACGCCGTCAACACGCTTAATATCAACCGAAAGCACAACGCATTGGTCGCCATAAAGCTTTGCCGCCTCGCCTATTAAGGCGGGGTTTTTAATGGCGCCCGAATTAACACTTACCTTATCGGCGCCGCATTTTAAAACACGGTCAAAATCAGCTACCGTGTTAATGCCGCCGCCAACGGTTAGGGGAATAAATATCTGACTTGCTACCTCGGTTAAAATATCGGTAAAAAGGCGCCTGCCTTCGGCAGAAGCGGTAATGTCATAAAACACAAGCTCATCGGCACCGGCACTGCTATAATATCGGGCCAAATCAACAGGGGAGGAAACGTCGCTTAAGTCCTCAAAGTTAACGCCCTTAACCACCCTGCCGTCTTTAACATCAAGACAGGGGATAATTCGTTTGGTTATCATTTATTTTGCCACCTCTAAAGCCTCTTTAAGGTCAATGGCACCGGTGTAATAGGCTTTGCCTATTATGGCGCCGTAAATATTTTGCTCGCGCAGTTTTTTAACATCATCAAGGGAGGAAACGCCGCCCGAAGCAATAGTGTTAAAGGAAAAGCGGGCTTTAAGCTCTTTATATAGGCTATGGTTGGTGCCCTGCATTGCGCCATCCTTTGAAATATCGGTGCAAATAACGGTTTTAACACCTAAATTTTCAAGCTTTTTGCAAAATTTAAAGGCATCAATGCCCCCTGTTTCGGTCCAGCCCGAAACGGCAACCTCACCGTTTTTAATGTCAACGCCCACGGCAATTTTTTCGCCGTGTTTTGAAAGTGCCTCTTTTAAAAATGCCTCATCCTTAACGGCGGCGGTGCCTAAAATAACGCGGTCGGCCCCAAGGGAAATATAGGTGTCAACGGTAGCCATATTCCTTATTCCTCCGCCGATTTCGGTAAAAAGGGAGGTGCCTTCAATAAGCTTTCTAACCGTTTCAAGGTTTGGTGTGTCGCCCGTTTTTGCACCCTGCAGGTCAACAAGGTGCAGGCATTTTGCTCCGCTTTTTTCGAAATCTAAAGCAATTTCAAGGGGGGTTTCGCTGTAAACGGTCATTTTACTGTAATCGCCCTTTAACAGGCGGACAGCCTTGCCGTCAAACAAATCAATCGCAGGGAATAAAAGCATTTTTTAGTCCTCCAAATCGCAAAACGCTTTTAAAATATTAAGTCCCGTGTCCCCGCTTTTTTCGGGGTGGAACTGACAGCCGAAAACATTGCCACACTGAACGCTTGCGGTAACATTTATGTCGTATTCCGCGGTGGCAGTAATATTCCGGGCAGCGGTTTTGGCATAAAACGAATGAACAAAATAAACGTGGTCCCCATTTTTAATGTTTTTAAAAATAGGGGTTTCGTTTTCGGTAAAATTAAGGGCATTCCAGCCCATGTGGGGAATTTTAAGGTCGCTTTTTATTTCACCCAAAAGGGGCACAATTTCGCCCTTTATAAGGCCTAGTCCTTCGTGCTCGCCATATTCAAAGCTCTTTTCAAAAAGCAGCTGCATTCCAAGGCAGATTCCAAGCAGGGGCTTGCCGTTTTTGGCCTCATTTATGATAACCTCTTTAAGCCCCGAAGCGGCAAGCTTTTTTGCGGCATCGCGGAAGGCACCGACACCGGGCAGAATAATTTTATCGGCGGCGAGGAGCTCATCTGCCGTTTTGCAGATTTTAACATCTGCCCCTACCGATAAAAAAGAGCTTTTAAGGGAGAAAAGGTTACCCACACCATAATCAACAATGGCAATCAAAGCTATAAAACTCCCTTCGTGGACATAACCTCATCGGCAAAGGCTTCATCAATTTTTACAGCCGCTTTAAGCGCGCGGGCAACAGCCTTAAAGGCGCCCTCAATAATGTGATGAGCATTGGAGCCGCTAAGCTGATTTATGTGAAGGGTTATATTAGCGTTTCTTGTAAAGCCGTAGAAAAACTCCTCAACAAGCTCGGTGTCGAAGGTGCCGACCTTTTCTTTGCCGGGCACAAGATTATAGCAAAGAAGGCTTCTGCCCGAAATGTCGGTTGCGGCTAAAATTAAGGCCTCATCCATAGGCAGGGTAATATCCCCATAGCGCACAATACCTTTTTTATCCCCTAAAGCCTCATCAAAGGCAAGACCCAAGCAAATGCCTATGTCCTCTACCGTGTGGTGGTCATCAACGAAGACATCCCCTTTGCAGGAAAGATTAAGGTCAAACCTTGCGTGGCGGGCGAAAAGGGTCAGCATATGGTCAAGAAAGCCACAGCCACTGTTTATTTCGCAGTTGCCCTTGCCGTCAAGATTTAAGGCGAGGGAAATTTCGGTTTCGTTTGTTTTGCGGTTTATTGTTGCAGTTCTCATAATATTTCCTCCACAGTTTTAATGAGAATGTCCATTTGTTTTTTAGTGCCAATGGTAATGCGCACAAAATCTTTAATTCTTGGGAGTTTAAAGTGGCGAACAAGAACGCCGCGCGCCTTTAATTTAAGGTAAAGCTCCTCGCCGCCTATTTTATCGCTTTTGGCAAAAATGAAATTTGCCTTGGAATCGGTTAAATAAAAGCCTAAATTCCTTAAAGCATTGGCGGTGTATTCGCGGTTTTTAATAATGGTCTCGCAGTTTTTTCTCACCTTTTTTTCGTTTTTTAGGGTGGCAAGACCTGCCGCAAGGGTCATAGAGTTAACGTTATAGGGGTTGGTTGAGTATCTTATTGTGTTTAAATCCCTGATAATCTCCTTTGAGGCAATACCAAAGCCCAGTCTTCCGCCGGCTAAACTCCTTGATTTTGAAAAGGTCATTGTAACAAGGAGATTATCATATTTTTCTATGAGCTTTACAGCCGAGCTTGCGCCGAAATCAACATAGGCTTCATCAATAACAACAACCGTTTCCTTGTTGCTTTCAAGGATTTGCTCGATTTGGTCAAGTGTTAAAGCAAAGCCTGTTGGGGCGTTGGGGTTGGCAATAAAGATAGTTTTATTAAGCCCCAAATAATCCTTTATGTCAATAGTAAAATCATCTTTTAGGGGGATTTTAGTAAACGGAACGCCGTTTACTGCCGCAAAAACAGGATAAAAGCCATAGGAAATATCGGGTGCGGCGGCGCCGTTTTCGCTGTCGCAAAAAGCCATAAAGGCGAAGTTTAAAACCTCATCCGAGCCGTTTGTTACAATAATATTTTCGTTTTTTACACCATAGGTTTCAGCAAGCCTTGAAACAAGCTTTTTGCACTCAGGGTCGCTGTAAAGGTTAAGGCGCTTTGCCGCCCTTGCCGCCGCCTTAACAACGTTTCTTTCGGGTGCAAAGGGGGATTCATTGGTGTTAAGCTTAATATATTTCATATCCTGCGGCTGTTCCCCCGGTGTATAGGGGGTGAGAGCCCTTAGTTTCTCGCTTAAAAACTTACTCATTGTTTTCCTCTAATCTTATAACGGCGCTTTTAGCGTGGGCAGTAAGCCCCTCCTTTTTGGCAAAGAACTCAACGTCTCTTGCAATACCTCCTAGCGCCTCTTTTGTAAAATAGGTGTACTGTGTTTTCTTAACAAAATCATCAACCGATAAAGGGGATGAGAATTTTGCCGTGCCTGAGGTGGGCAGGGTGTGGTTGGGGCCTGCCATATAATCGCCCAGCGCCTCGGGGCAATTTCTGCCCATAAAAATGCTTCCTGCGTGGCGAATGGAATCAAGGTAATCAAAGGGGTTGTCTACGCAAAGCTCAAGGTGTTCGGGAGCAATTTCATTGGCAATTTCAATGGCTGCCGAAAGATTTTCAGCCACAATGATTTTGCCGTTTGCATCAATGGAGGCGCGGGCAATTTCCTGCCTTTCCAAAAGGGGAATTTGCCTTTCAAGCTCCTCGCTTACAGCCTGAGCCAAAGCAGAACTATCGGTAACTAAAACTGCGCTTGCTAATTTGTCGTGCTCGGCCTGGGAGAGTAAATCGGCGGCAACACATTTGGGGTCCGATTTGCCGTCGGCCACAATTAAAATCTCACTTGGCCCTGCAATCATATCAATGGAAACGGTGCCGAAAACCTGCTTTTTGGCCTCTGCCACAAAGGCATTACCGGGGCCTACGATTTTATCAACCTTCGGAACGCTTTCGGTGCCGAAGCTTAAAGCGGCAATAGCCTGGGCGCCGCCAACCTTGAAAATTTTATCAATGCCTGCAACTGCGGCGGCGGCTAAAATAGCGGGGTTTACCTTGCCGTTTTTCTGGGGCGGGGTAACCATAACAACCTGTCTAACCCCTGCAATTTTTGCAGGAATGGCATCCATTAAAACGGTTGAGGGGTAGGCGGCGGTTCCTCCCGGAACATAAAGGCCTGCCGCATCAACAGGGGTAATTTTTTGACCCATTATAACGCCGTTTCCTTCGTCAATAACAAAGGGCTCGCGCACCTGCAGCTTGTGGAATTTTGTTATGTTTTCGGCGGCGGTTTTGAGAATTCTCAAAAACTCCGGCTCAACAAGGCCTAACGCCTCATCAATTTCCTCTTTTGTAACGGCTAAACTATCAAGTTTTGCGCCGTCAAATTTTTCGGTGTAGGCAAGCAGTGCCTTATCGCCGTTTTCTTTAACATCGGCTAAAATACCGCTAACAATTCCGCTTACATCAAATTGAGGGGTAACACGGGCGAAAATTTCATCCTCTGAAATTTCTCCGTATTTCATAATTTTAATCATTGCTGTTTTCCTCCAGAATTTTGCAAAGGCCTTTTACGAGGGCATCAATTTTTTCGTTTTTAAATTTGTAGCTTGCCTTATTTGCAATGAGCCTTGCGCTTATATCAACAATTTTTTCCTTAACCTCAAGGCCGTTTTCTTTAAGGGTTGTGCCCGTTTCAACAATGTCAACAATAACATCGGAAAGGTTTAAAATGGGGGCAATTTCTATTGAGCCGTTTAAGTGGATAATGTCAATGTCACGGCCGAGGGTGTCATAGTAATTTTTTGCAATGTTTGTAAACTTTGTTGCAACCTTAAGGGTTTTTTTAGGGTTGTCCCTGAACTCCTTTTTAGCGGCAACCGCCATTTTGCAAATCCCTGTTTTAAGGTCTAAAAGCTCGTAAACATCGGGGGAATATTCAAGCAAAATATCCTTTCCCGCAACGCCGATATCTGCGGCGGCGCGCTCAACATAAATTGCAACATCGCTGGGCTTAACCCAAAAATAGCGAATTGAAAGCTCCTCGTTTTCGAAAATGAGTTTTCTTGAATTTTCCTTAATTTCGGGGCAGGGGAAGCCCGCCTTTTCGAACATGGCATAAACCTTTTCGCCAAGTCTGCCCTTAGGCAGGGCAATGTTAAGCGTTGTCTTCAAGAATGCTCACCTCCGAGCCGTTTATTTTATAAACCTTGCGGCATTTAAGCTTTTCGGGAAGGGATTTTATAGCAGTAGCGCTTAAATTTTCGCCGTTAAGCTTTGCAATTAAATTTGAAAGGGTAACCAAATCGCTGTTTTCATCGTATAAAACGGCGGCGTCAATATCAAAGGGCTGTGTTTCGTTTTGCAGGTCCTCCAGCAAATCGAGATAAATTGCAAAACCGATAGCGCCTTTAGCTTTACCCATTTTATAAAGCAGATTATCATATCTGCCACCCGATAAAATATCCTTGCTAATACCGCTGACAAAGCCCTTAAACACAATGCCGTTATAATATTTAATGTCGTTAACAACCGAGAAATCAATTCTCACATTTTTATCAAGGGCGTTTGCTTTAAGCAATGCGCAAAGACTTTCAAGGTCACTAAGCACCGAGGTGTCAACAAGACCGTTTAAAATGTCTTTTAGTTTGCCTAAAACGGCATCGGGACTGCCCGAAAGCAGGGCAATTTCCTTAATTGCGGCAAGGTAAGGCGCATCAATCTGACTGGAGAACTTGTCCATTTCGTGGGCGCTTTTGGTGCCGATGAGCTTAAAAATTTGCTTTTTAACCTCGGCGCTTTCGGTAGCCTTATCAAGAAGGGCGGAGAGCACCTTTAAATCCGAAAGGTCAAGAACGCTGGCTTCACTTATTTTAAGCAGGCTTTTAACCGCCAGGGAAATAACCTCAAAGGTAAGATAAGTGTCAATGTCGCCGATGCATTCAAGGCCCACCTGCATAATTTCCTTAAAGGCGCCTGTAGCCCCGCTTACACGGTAAACATTTTCGTTATAATAAACCTTTTTGAGGGTATCCTCATCCCGCACATTTTTAACAATGGAAAGGGTAACATCGGGCTTTAGGGCAAGGAGCTTGCCGCCGATGTCGTTAAAGGTGATAATATTATCGGAAATGAGGAAATCTTTATTTTTAACATATAAATCATATTCCTCAAACTTGCTCATTTTAAAACGGTTGTAGCCGTTTTGCTCATAAAGGCTTGAAAGGGAAGAAAGCATTATTTTGTTTCCTCCTTTAAAAGAACAGCCTCATAGCCGCCCGTGCCGTAATTAAGGCAGCGGCTAACCCTGCTTATGGTTGCGGCGCTTACCCCTGTTATTGCGGATATTTCCTGGTAGCTTTTATTTTGCTTTAAAAGGGAGGCAACCTGCAGGCGCTGTGCCATCTCCTTAATTTCTTTAACGGTGCAAAGGTCCTCTAAAAACATATAAGCCTCATCGGAGTCCTTTAAATCAACAATGGTTTTAATAAGACGGTCGGTGGTTTCGTTGTGCCATTTAGCCATAGCAAAATACCTCACTTGTATTTGATTTCACTATGATATCACATTAGTGCGCTAAAGTCAAGGGGTAAAATGTATTTTTTAATATAATTAAAAAATACTGTTAATATCAAGGCTCAAATCGTTTAAAATAAGGCGCTGGGGCACAGCGCTCAGCAGGGGAGGAAAGCCGCAAAAATTTGCGACAAGGGTGAAAAATGCCGCTTTTTGCACACCGCCCGGGCAAAGGCACTGTGCCTCGGGGCAGAAAACCGACGCAATATCTGCCCGAAAGCCGCCCTCACCCAAAACAAGGTCCCTGTTTTTTGTTTTAAAGCGGTAGGAAATGCCTGTGGTATTTTTGGCACAAACCACAGGGCAGGTGCCAAAAAGGGATAAAAGGCTGTCGCAATACTCCTCGTAAAAATCGGTGTTATTTGTTAAAATTTTAAGGTGCGCCAAATTTTTAACCGCAGAATTAAGTTTTAGGCAGAGCTTACCCTCAGGGTCACAAACTGTAGCCTCACTTATTTTTTTATTTTTGCAAAGAGATAGAAACAGGTTATATTCAAGAAGCCGACGATAGCTTTCATAAAGTGTGTTTGGGAGAGCAACGCTGCCTAAAAAGGGTTTAGTGGGAGTTTTTTCAGAAAGTTTTTTTGCCTTTTTTAAAAACCGCTTGTTATTATATGTAAGGTGGTAGACCGAAAAAGAAATACCGTTTTCCTTTATTTGTTCAAAATAAACCCTGTTTTTGGAATATTTTTTATAATTTTCTTCTTTTACAATAAGGGCAAAAATTATCAGCACCGCCTGTCGGATAAATGTTTAAAACCTTGACTTTTCGGCTCAAATATATATACTATATTATGTAATGTAATGCCAACATATTAAAGGTGATGAAATTGAAATTTACCAAAATGCACGGTATAGGCAATGATTACATTTATTTTGACTGTACCGAAAAGGTTATAGATAATCCTGAGGAATTATCAGTAAGGCTTTCCGACCGCCACAAGGGCGTTGGGGGCGATGGCATTGTGCTTATTATGAAAAGTGACATTGCCGATTTTAGAATGAGAATGTTCAATGCTGATGGAAGCGAGGGCAAAATGTGCGGCAACGCAACCCGCTGCATTGGAAAATTTGTTTATGATAAGGGCTTAACCAATAAAAAGGAAATAACCCTTGAAACCTTGAGCGGAATTAAATATCTAACCCTAAAAACCGAAAACGGTAAGGTTAAAGAGGTCACGGTTGATATGGGCAAGGTTTCTTTTGAGTCGACCGAAATTCCCATTGATGCCGATGGCGAGTTTGTAAAGAGAGAAATTATTGTTGACGGTAAAACCTATGAGGCAACAGGTGTTAATGTGGGAAATCCACACTGTGTTGTTTTTGTTAATGACACCGATTCTTTCCCCCTGCACACCGTTGGCCCTAAATTTGAAAACCACCCCCTTTTCCCCGAGCGCATTAACACCGAATTTGTTAAAATAATTGATGAAACAACACTTCAAATGCGTGTTTGGGAGCGGGGAAGCGGCGAAACAATGGCCTGCGGAACGGGCGCCTGTGCCACCGCTGCCGCCGCAGTTAAGAACGGAATATGCAAGGCAGAAACCGAGATAACGGTTAAGCTTTTGGGCGGCGACCTTAAAATTGTTGTTAAAAACGATAAAACCGTGTTTATGACAGGCCCTGCCGAATTTGTTTTTGAAGGAGAACTTATCAATGGCTAAAATTAACCCCTATTTTTCTGATATTAAGCAAAACTACCTTTTTGCCGAGGTTGCTAAAAGGGTAAGCAAATTTGCCGCCGAGCATCCCGAAAAAAGTATTATTAAAATGGGTATCGGCGATGTAACTTTGCCCCTTCCTGCTGTTGCTACCGAGGCTTTAAAGAAGGGCGCTGAGGATTTAAGTAAAAAGGAAACCTTTAAGGGCTACCCCGATTACGAGGGCTATGATTTTGTAAGAAACGCTATAAGCGATTATTATAAGGAAAACGGCGCCGAGGTAAGTGCTGATGAAATCTTTGTTTCGGATGGCGCTAAGAGTGACTGCGGAAACATTGGCGATATCTTCGCTCAGGATAATACGGTGCTTGTTACCGACCCTGTTTACCCTGTTTATGTTGACACAAACTTAATGTCGGGCAGAAAGATTATTTATGCCGATTCAAATGAGGCAAACGGCTTTGCCGCTATGCCTGATGATAGTATAAAGGCAGATATTATCTATCTTTGCTCCCCTAACAACCCAACAGGCAGTGCCTATAATAGTGAGCAGCTTAAAGCCTGGGTTGATTATGCCCTTAAAAACGACGCTGTTATTATTTACGACAGCGCTTACGAAGCCTTTATAACAGAGGATTTACCCCGCAGCATTTACTGTATTGAGGGCGCCAAAAAATGCGCCATTGAAATCTGCTCGCTTTCAAAAACCGCAGGCTTCACAGGTACTCGTTGCGGCTACACCGTTGTGCCCAAGGAATTAGAGAGGGAGGGCGTTAGCCTTTATAAGCTTTGGTACCGCCGCCAGGCAACCAAGTTTAACGGTGTTTCCTGGCCTGTTCAGTGCGCTGCGGCGGCTGTGTTCACAAAGGAGGGAAGGCGCCAGGTTGAAGAAAACCTCAGCTACTACCGTGAGAATGCAAAAATTATTGCAGATACAATGGATGAGCTGGGCATTTTCTACACAGGCGGAAAAAATTCCCCCTATGTTTGGTTTAAGTGCCCGAATAAAATGTCCTCTTGGGAATTTTTCGACTATATGCTCGAAAACATTGGCGTTGTAGGCACCCCGGGTGAGGGCTTTGGCAAAAACGGCGAAGGCTTTTTCAGATTAACCGCATTTTCAAGCCACGAAAACACCGTGGAAGCAATGCGTAGATTTAAGGAACTGCTGAAAAAATGAAACATTTAATTAAATTCAGAAAATCGATAATGCTTTGTGCCAAAATTCTAACCGTTTTAGCCGTTACCTGCGGCTTTGTTGAGGTTTGGCAATCGGCTTACCCAAACACCCTTATGAGCGGCAAGGGAAATTACATTGTTCTTTTTATGTACCTTGTGCTGTTTGTGGTTTTTGCCAACCTTTACGGTGGCTTTAGAATAGGCATAAATCGTTTGCACGAAATAATTTACAGCCTTTCCCTGGCGGTGGTTTTCACAAACTTTATAATGTACCTGGCGCTGAGCCTTATTTTAGGCGACCTTATTGTAATTCCGCCGTTTTTACTTGGAATTGTTTATCAGATAGGCGTTGTGTTCATAATGTCCTACTGCTGTAACAGAATTTATTTCTCCCTTTATGCGGCGCGAAAGATGCTGGCTGTTTTTGCTGATGATGCGCAGGGCAAAACCCTTATTCGTAAAATGAGCAAAATTCCCGAGCGCTTTAAAATTGAGCGCGGTGTTTCCCTAACCCGCCATTCGGTTGAGGAAATTAAAGAGCTTATTGATTCCTATGAGGCGGTTATTTTAAGCGAGTTTGAAAAATCCGCTAAGGATGAGCTGCTGCGTTACTGCTACAGTAGTGGCAAGCGTGTTTATCTGCTACCCTCATCTACCGATATTATTGTTAATAATTCGGCAATCATTCAAATTTTCGATACCCCTGTTTTAATGTGCCGTGCCCGCGGTCTTACAACCGAGCAGGCAATGATTAAACGTGCAATGGATATTTTTGTGGCGGCTGTGGGTATTCTTATTACCTGGCCCATTATGCTGGGCTTTGCGATTGCCATTAAGCTTTGCGATGGCGGACCTGTGCTGTTTAAGCAAAACCGCATCACAAAGGACGGCAAGGTGTTTAACGTTTTAAAATTCCGTTCAATGATTCCCGATGCCGATAAAAACGAGGTTAAGGGCACCACCGACAACGATGACCGCATTACCCCTGTTGGTAAAATTATGCGCCCTATAAGGGTTGATGAGCTGCCCCAGCTGTTTAACATTCTTTTCGGCGATATGTCCCTTGTTGGCCCCCGTCCCGAAAGAATTGAAAACGTTTATGAGTATACAAAAGCCTACCCCGATTTTGATTTAAGACACCGTGTTAAGGGCGGTCTTACAGGCTACGCTCAAATTTACGGTAAGTATAACACAAGCCCTGAGGACAAGCTTAATATGGACTTAATTTATATTGAGCAGTATTCTCTTTTAATGGATATTAAACTTATTTTAATGACAATTAAGATTTTGTTTATGAAGGAGTCTACCGAGGGCTTTACAGAGAAAAACAATGTTGTTTTGAAAAAAAGTAAGAAGGAAGTTGAGTCAAATGAGCTTTAATGCAACACTTGTAGTTATGGCAGCAGGTATGGGCAGCCGTTTTGGCGGTCTTAAGCAAATTGAACCAATTGGTCCTAAAGGCGAAGCCCTTTTAGACTTTTCGGTTTACGATGCAAAAAAAGCCGGCTTTACCAAGGTGGTTTTCGTAATTAAACACGAAATAGAAAAAGACTTTAAGGAAATTGTTGGCAAACGCGTTGAAAAGGTTTTGCCCACCGAGTATGTTTTCCAAGAGGTTAACGATTTACCCGAGGGCTTTACCTGCCCCGAGGGCAGAACCAAGCCTTGGGGAACAGGCCAGGCAATTCTTTGCTGCAAGGACGTTGTCAAAGAGCCCTTTGCTATTATCAATGCCGATGATTACTATGGCCAAAGTGCATTTAAACAGATTTATAACCAGCTTAAAGCAGATAGCGAAAACTACTGTGTTGTTGGTTACCGCCTTGCCAACACCTTAACCGAAAACGGCACCGTTTCAAGAGGTGTTTGTGTTGTTGAGGACGGCTTCTTAAAGAAAATTGATGAGCGCACCAAGATTAGGGACTGCAAGTACACCGAGGACGATGGTGAGACTTGGGTAGAGATGCCGGAGGATACCGTTGTTTCCATGAACTTCTGGGGTCTTAATCCTGATATTTTTGATTTCCTTGAAAGAGAATTTAAGGCATTCTTAAACGAAAAAATTAATGTTCCAAAAAGCGAGTTTTATATTCCCATTGTTATTGGCGACCTTGTTAAAAACGGCGAAAAGGCTGTTAAGGTTTTGGTTGCTGAGGATAGATGGTATGGCGTTACATACAAGGAGGATAAGCCTGCAGTTGTAAAGGCACTTGGCGCCCTTGTTGAAAGCGGAGTTTACGAAGGACTTTAATATTTTATTTTAACACGGTGGGGTAAAACCCACCGTGTTTTTAAAGGAAATTTTAAAATGAACAGGCTTATTTCAAAGGATAAAAATTTTTATAAAACGGTGTGCGCTATTGCCATTCCCATTGCCCTTCAGGGTCTTATAACAACAGGTGTTAATATGATGGACACCGTTATGGTGGGCGCTGTTGGTGAAAGGCAGTTATCGGCAGTTTCCCTTGCCAACCAGTTTATTGCCATTTTCCATATTTTTTGTATGGGAATAGGAATGGGCGCCTCGGTTTTGGTTGCCCGTTATTTTGGTATGAAGGAGCAAAAATCCCTAAGGGGTACGGTAAATGTAATGCTGCGGCTTTGCCTCGGTCTATCCTTGGGGTTTAGTGTTTTTACCGCCTTTTGCCCCGAAACCATAATGCGAATTTACACCGATGAAGCCGATATAATAGGTTACGGTATAGAATATCTTAACTATTCGGTTGCAACCTATTTCGTGTTTGGCCTTTCCACCACCTGCACCATTGTGCTTAGAAACGTGGGGCAGGTTAAAATTCCCCTTTACACCTCTATTGGCGCATTTTTTGTAAATATTGCCGCTAACTACGCCTTTATTTTCGGAAAACTGGGCGCCCCTCAAATGGGTGTTGCAGGCGCCGCGGTGGGAACCCTTATTTCAAGAGCCTTTGAGTTTGCCATAATTTGCGGATATCTTTTCATTTTTGAAAAGGAAATAGGCTTTAAAGTTAAACATATATTTAAAAAGGTGGGCCCCCTTTGGCGAGAGTACATAAGGGTAAGCATCCCCGTTTTGATAAGTGACGGTATTTTAGCCCTTGGTAACAATACCGCCGCTATGATAATAAGCCATTTGGGCGGTGGCTTTGTTGCCGCCAATGCGGTAACCGGAGTTGCGCAGCAGTTAAGCACAGTTATGATTCAGGGCTTTTCCCAGGCAGGGTGCATTGTAACAGGCAAAACCCTTGGTGAAGGACAAAGGCAAAAGGCCCAAAATCAGGGCTGGGCATTTCTCGGAATTGGCCTTGTTTTCGGCGTTGTCGCCGCAACCATTATAACCCTTATAAGCGCCCCCTTAATTTCGGCCTATGATTTATCCGGCGAAACGGTGGAGCTTGCCAAACAGTTTATGGCGGCAAACGCTATAATCATTTTCTTCCAGGCGACAAATTCCATAATGACCAAGGGCGTGCTGCGCGGCGGCGGGGACACCAAGATGCTGATGCTTACCGACAATATTTTCCTTTGGGTTATAGGAATTCCATTGGGACTTTTGGCGGGACACATTTTGCACCTGCCTGCTTTTTGGTTCTATTTCGGTCTTAGAAGCGACCAGGTGATAAAAGCCATTTGGTGCGTTATAAGGCTTAAGGGCGGTAAGTGGATTAAAAAAATTAAGTCTTTTGAGTAAAAAATCTTGTCGAAATTATTGACTTTAGCGCGCTGAAATGTTAAAATAAATCATATTTTTTTAAATTTTATTTCCTGAGGAGGAATTTACAGTGTTTAAAAGTGAGTATTTAAATCGCGTTTACAGTGATGTAAGCGCCCGCAATGCAGGCGAGCCTGAATTTTTACAGGCAGTAAGAGATGTTTTGGAATCTTTAGAGCCCGTTATTGCGCAGAACCCCAAATTTGAGGAGTGCGGTATTATTGAGCGTATGTGCGAGCCCGAGCGTATGATCAGCTTCCGTGTTTCCTGGGTTGATGACAACGGCAAGGTTCAGTGCAACCGCGGCTTCCGCGTTCAGTTTAACTCTGCCATTGGTCCCTACAAGGGCGGCCTTCGCTTCCATCCCAGCGTTAACGCTTCAATTATGAAGTTCTTAGGCTTTGAGCAGACCTTTAAAAACAGCCTTACCGGTCTTCCTATGGGCGGCGGTAAGGGCGGCTCTGACTTTGACCCCAGAGGCCGTTCCGATGGTGAAATTATGCGCTTCTGCCAGAGCTTTATGACCGAGCTTGCAAAGCACATCGGTGCCGATACCGACGTTCCTGCAGGTGATATCGGCGTAGGTGCCCGTGAGGTTGGCTATCTCTATGGCCAGTACAAGCGCCTTCGCAACGAATTTACCGGCGTTTTAACCGGTAAGGGTCGCTCCTTCGGCGGTTCTCTTATCCGCCCCGAGGCTACCGGCTTTGGTGCAGTTTACTACACCGCTGAGGTTTTAAAAACCGCAGGTGAGGACATTAAGGGCAAGACCTTCGCAGTTTCCGGCTTCGGTAACGTTGCTTGGGGTACCGTTAAAAAGGTTACCGAGCTTGGCGGTAAGGTTGTTACCATTTCGGGTCCCGATGGTTATGTTTATGATAAGGACGGCATCAACACCGAGGAGAAGATTGATTTCCTCCTTGAGATGCGCGCTTCCGGCCGCGATAAGGTTAAGGATTATGCCGATAAGTTCGGTGCACAGTATTTCGAGGGCAAGCGCCCCTGGGAGCAGAAGGTTGATGTTGTTATGCCTTGCGCTACCCAGAACGAAGTTGGCTTAGAGGATGCTAAAAACATCGTAGCCAACGGCGTTAAGTACTACATAGAGGTTGCTAATATGCCCACCACCGATGAAGCCGTTCAGTATCTGCGTGAAAACAAGGTTCTCATTGCTCCTTCAAAGGCAGTAAATGCAGGCGGCGTTGCAGTATCGGGCTTAGAGATGAGCCAGAACTCAATGCGTTATTCCTGGACTGCCGAAGAGGTTGATGCAAAGCTTCACCAGATTATGGCTGATATCTACAAGAACTCCTACGAGGCTTCCAAGAAGTACGGTATGGAGGGTGACCTTGTTGCAGGTGCCAACATTGCCGGCTTTGAAAAGGTTGCTGAGGCAATGATTGCTCAGGGTATTGCATACTAATAGTTATTAAACACAAAAACACCGAACGTTTGAGCGTTCGGTGTTTTTTATTTGCTTTGAATTTTTTGGGCAAGAAAAGGCGCTTATTTACAAATGATTTGGCCGATACTTCCCTTGGCGGTGGAGGGCATATCGTCAAACAAACGGTCAAAAACTATTTCTCTGATGTAGGGTGTAACGTCTGATACTTTCTCGCCGTTTACCGTTATATTCTCAAAATAAATTTTTTCGGTGTGGGATGAGAAATAAGGGTCAAAAATCTGAAGGTCACCGCGCCTTGCCGACTTTGGTCCTATGCACACAAGATAGGAGTAGGGATATTTGTCACGGTGCAGAATAAGGTCAATGTTTTTAAAATACATATTTTTTGCATTAAGCCCAAGTTCAAAAGCGGCAATGCTTCCTGCAACGGGGTCGCTTTCGGTATATTCCTTAAAAAGGTCTATAGGACTATTTAAATCCACCTTTATATCCTCAAAAATAATGTTGTTACCGCTTCCTACCGAAACCTTTTCGGGCGTTTCACCCACGTGGTAGGCAGGGGTCTGGCAATAGAGCTTAAAGGTGCTGATATTTTCAATTCTTCTGAAAATAGCATCCTCAATCGAGCAGTCGATTTCACTTCCATCGGCATAGGTATAAACACCGGGCTGAATTCTGGCACCGAAACCGCCGCGGGTCAGGGAAACGTCTTCGCAGATAACGGTCTTGGCAGGGCCGAAGTTTACCGATGAGTTTTGCCAGTCAAACATATTAAATGCCACAAGGTCATCTCCAACCTCGCCGCGAATGTTTTTAACGAATACCTTTTCAACGTTTCCGTTTATGTGAAGTCCATCGGCAAAGCAGGTGTCAAAAAATATGTTTTCTATGTGGAGATTGGTTATGTCGCCGCACTGAACGGCAAAGCCTGAGCAGTTTTTGAAGGTTATGTTCTTTAATGTAAGGTGGTTTATATTGTCAAAGAAAAATAGGGTGGAAACACCGAAAAAGCTACGCTTCTCATCATACATTCCGCTTTGTCCGTAACCTAGGCGAACCGACTGACAATCCACCCATATACCGCCCTCAATGGTGATATTGGTATCTTTGGCAAGGGCCTGAATAGGCGCGTGTGTTCCGTTAAGGGTGTGTTTGTTGCGGAACATAATGGTTTTGGTTGAGTCAGCCAGGCGAATCACCGCATTTTTATCGGCAATTATACGGCGGTTTGGGGGAATAACTACCGTTCTGTCAATAAGGTAAGGCGTATCCTTTTCGGGTATTAAGACTATCTCGTGTTCAAAAAGAGCCGTCTCTAACGCCTCGGTCCATATATCACCGTTTGGAGTGTAGTCCGTGAGTTTAACTTTATCGGTAAGGGCGGCGCCGAGTTTCTCATTTTCTTTTACCATTTCGGCAAGGGTTGATTCTATTTTTTTCTTGATGCTCTCCATAATAACCTCCAAAGGTATATAAGACCAATAAACTTTACGCTGATTGTAACATAGCGACCACCTCCTGTCAAGAAGGCGGCAATTAAACAATATTATGTCTATTCAGTACACAAGAAATTAGCCTTTGCCCTTGACTAAACCACAAAATGTGGTGTATAATAATCATAATTATATTTATATTAAAGTTTAAGGAGTAGGTGTAATGCCGAAAAAGACTACTGAATATACAAACGAAAGCATTGAAAAACTAGAGGGTCCCGATAGGGTGCGCAAGCGCCCCGGGGTTATTTTCGGTTCCGATGGAATTGATGGCTGCAGCCATTCGGTTTTTGAAATTGTTTCAAACTCTATTGATGAGGCAAGAGAGGGTTATGGTAACAAGATTATTGTTACCAAATATTCCGACAATTCCTACGAGGTACAGGACTTTGCCCGAGGCGCCCCTGTTGATTTTAACACAAAGCAAAACTGCTATAACTGGGAGCTGCTTTTCTGCGAGCTTTATGCAGGCGGTAAGTACAATAAAAACGGCGGCTCTAACTATGAGTATTCCATAGGTTTAAACGGTCTTGGCCTTTGCGCTACACAGTTTGCCAGTGAATATATGGATGTTGAAATTAAGCGTGATGGTTTTAAATACAACCTCCATTTCGAAAAGGGCTACAATGTTGGCGGGCTTCAAAAAGAACCCTATTCGGGCCGTGATACAGGCACCAAAATTAAGTGGCGCCCTGATATTGATGTTTTCACCGAAATTGATATTTCTGCCGAGCTTTTAAAGGACACTTTGCGCCGCCAGGCAATTGTTAATGCAGGGCTGCTCTTCCAGTTCCGCGAGCAGGTTGGCTCCCGCTTTGAAACAAGCGAGTTTATTTATAAGGATGGTATCACCGAATACCTAAACGGCAACATTGGCGATGAGAAAATCACCTCGGTTCAGTTTTGGTCAGGAGAAAGAAAGGGCCGTGACCGTGATGACCGACCCGAATACACCGTTAAAATCAACCTCGCTTTTTGCTTTTCCAACAAGCACAAGCTCCTTGAATACTATCACAACTCCTCCTGGCTTGAAAACGGCGGCTCGCCCGATAAGGCGGTTAAAAGCGCCTTTGTTTATCAAATTGATAACTACATTAAGCAAACCAATAAATATAAAAACAATGAAAGCCGCATAACCTTTTCCGATGTTCAGGAAAGCCTTGTTCTTGTAACCAACTGTTTTTCGGGTATTGCTTCTTATGAAAACCAAACCAAAAAATCGGTAACAAACAAGTTTATTTATGAGGCAATGAATGAGTTTATCCGCCATCAGCTTGAGGTTTATTTCATCGAAAACAAGGCCGAGGCCGATAAAATTGCCGACCAGATTTTAATTAACAAGCGCTCCCGCGAGCGCAGCGAAAAGGAACGCCTCAACCTAAAGAAAACCCTGCAAAGCAGTAACTCAATGGTAGACAGAATTCAAAAGTTTGTTGACTGCCGCACTAAGGATATTGAGAAAAGGGAAATCTTTATTGTTGAGGGTGATTCGGCTCTTGGCTCTTGTAAGCTGGCGCGTGACCCCGATTTCCAGGCTATTATGCCGGTGCGCGGTAAAATTCTTAACTGCCTGAAGGCTGAATATGACAAGGTATTTAAAAGCGAAATAATCACCGATTTAATTAAGGTTCTTGGCTGTGGTGTTGAGGTTAAATCAAAGGCTAATAAGGATTTATCAACCTTTAATTTATCCAACCTTCGCTGGAACAAAATCATTATTTGCACCGATGCCGATGTGGACGGCTTCCAGATTAGAACCCTTATTTTAACAATGATTTACCGCGTTATGCCCACCCTTATAAATGAGGGAATGGTTTATATTGCCGAAACGCCTCTTTATGAGATTACCACAAAGGAAATGACCTACTTTGCCTATGATGAGAATGAGAAAAACGAAATTCTAGGTAAAATTGAGGGTCAGAAATACACATTACAGCGTTCAAAGGGTCTTGGTGAAAACCAACCCGATATGATGAACCTTACCACAATGAACCCCGCCACCCGCCGCCTTATTAAGGTTATGCCCTCCGATGCCGAGAAAACAAGCGAAATGTTTGACCTGCTGCTGGGCGATAACCTTCAGGGCCGAAAGGATTTCATTGCGGAATATGGATATATGTACATTGATGACGCTGATTTAAGCTAATTTTAGAAATATAGGAGAAAAAGTAAATGGCTCCGAGAAAGAAAGCCGCGGCAAAGCCGCAAATAACACCGAATACCGATAAAACCTACATTGCAGGCGCAGGTATAACCGTTGAACAGCCCATTGTAACAACGCTGGAAACCAACTATATGCCCTATGCAATGAGCGTTATTGTTTCCCGCGCAATTCCCGAAATTGATGGTTTTAAGCCCTCTCACCGAAAACTTTTATACACAATGTATATGATGGGATTGCTTAATTCCTCTACCATTAAATCGGCAAACATTGTGGGCCGCACAATGCAACTTAACCCCCACGGTGATGCCGCAATTTACGAAACAATGGTGCGTTTATCCGAAGGCTATCAGGCACTTTTACACCCTTATGTTAAATCAAAGGGCTCCTTCGGTAAGGCATATTCCCGCGATATGGCCTATGCCGCTTCCCGTTATACCGAGGCAAAGCTAGCCCCCATTGCCGCCGAGCTTTTTGCCGATATTGATAAGGACACCGTAGATTTTGTTGATAACTACGATGCAACCCTTAAAGAGCCCACCTTATTTCCTGTTACCTTCCCCTCGGTTTTGGTTAACGCTAATACAGGTATTGCGGTTGGTATGGCAAGCTCCATTTGCCCCTTTAATCTTGAGGAGGTTTGCCGCACAACCATTGAATACATTAAGGATAACGACATTAATGTTGCCGATACGCTTTTAGCCCCCGATTTCCCCATTGGCGGCCAGCTGCTTTATAACAGGGAAGAGGTTGAAAAGATTTACGAAACAGGTCGCGGCAGCTTTAAAATCCGCGGTGTTTATTCTTACGATAAATCGGCAAACTGCATTGATATAACCGAAATTCCGCCCACCACAACAAGTGAGGCGATTATTGAAAAGGTTATTGAGCTTGTAAAGGCAAAAAAGATTACCGAAATTAACGATATTCGTGATGAAACAGGCTTAAACGGTTTAAAAATTACCATTGATTTAAAGCGCGGTGTTGACCCCGACCGCTTTATGAAAAAGTTATTCAGGCATACCCCTTTGCAGGAAAATTTCTCCTGCAACTTTAATATTCTTATCGCAGGCTCGCCTAGAGTTATGGGTGTTAAGGAAATAATTGATGAATGGGTTGCCTTCAGAAGAGAGTGCGTTCGCCGCAGGGTTTATTTTGACCTTAGCAAGGCAAAGGACAGGCTCCACCTTTTAAAGGGCCTTCAGAAAATTCTTTTGGACATTGACAAGGCTATTAAAATTGTTCGTGAAACAGCCGAGGAAAAAGAGGTTGTTCCAAACCTTATGATAGGCTTTGGCATTGATGAAATTCAGGCCGAATATGTTGCTGAAATTAAACTTCGCCATTTAAACCGCGAATACATTTTAAAGCGCCTTGATGACATTGAAAACTTAGAAAAAAGCATTGAGGAAATGGAGGGTATTTTATCCAGCCGTTCTAAAATTTCCAGAATCATCATTAACGAGCTTGAGGATGTTATAAAAAAGCACGGCCAGCCCCGCCGCACCGTTATTATTACCCCCGAAAACGATGAGGATGAAAGGGAAGAGGAGATTGTTGATGATTCTCCTGTTACCTTCTTCTTTACAAAGGAAGGCTATTTCAAGAAAATAACACCTCAGTCCCTTAGAATGAGTGGCGAGCAGAAGCTTAAAGAGGGGGATGAAATTACAAAAACGGTTGAGGCAAGCAATGCTTATGAGTTGCTTTTCTTTACCGATAAATGCCAGGTTTACAAAGCCAAGGCCACCGATTTTTCCGATGGCAAGGCAAGCCTGCTGGGTGATTATATACCCTCAAAGCTTCAGTTCGATATTGACGGCGAAATGGCAATTTATATGGCAGAAACCAAGGACTATAAGGGATATATGGTCTTTGTGTTTGAAAACGGCAGAATTGCCAAGGTGCCAATGAGCGCCTACGAAACCAAGACCAACCGCAAAAAGCTTATAAATGCTTATTGTGAAAAGTTCCCCGTTCACACCATACTTTATCTAACCGAGGAAAAGGATATTCTTATTTCCTCAACCAACGGCAGAAAGTTACTTGTTAATACCGGTGCTATTCCTGCAAAAACTACTAAAAATAACAGTGGTATTGCGGGCATGACCCAGAAAAAGGGACACAAGGTTTATTCGGTTAGTATTTACGAAAAGGGAACATTAGATAACGAGCACCGCTATCGCACAAGAAATCTGCCTGCAGCCGGTGCGCTGCCTGCAAAAAACCAGGCACAACAGGCCCAAATGGACCTTTAAAAAACAAAAGTTGCCTCGGGGCTTTATGAAAAAGCCGCGGGGCAACCCAAGCCGATAATAACCAAACGCAAATTCTTATCGACTAAAATTATAATGCGCATTATTTAATTTAATATTTGAGGAAATATTTGACAAATTAAAGTAATGTGATATACTCATTAAGTATATATAACCTTTGGGAGGAATTTAATTGGCAAAGGAACTTGCAAAGACCTACGACCCAAAAGAGGTTGAGGACAGAACCTATAAATTCTGGTTAGACGGCAACTTTTTCCACGCTGTTATAGATGAGGAAAAGAAGCCTTTTACCATTGTTATACCGCCACCAAACATTACAGGTCAGCTCCACATGGGCCATGCCCTTGATAACACCTTGCAGGATATTCTTATCCGTTTTAAGCGTATGCAGGGCTATGATACCCTGTGGCTACCCGGTACCGACCACGCTTCCATTGCAACCGAGGCTAAAATTGTTGAGAAAATGCGCGAGGAGGGTGTTTCTAAAGAGGACATCGGCCGCGAGGAATTTTTAAAACGCGCCTGGGAATGGAAAAAGCAGTACGGCGGCAGAATTATTGAACAGCTTAAGAAAATGGGCTCCTCCTGCGACTGGGAAAGAGAACGCTTTACCCTTGATGAGGGCTGTAACAAGGCCGTTAACGAGGTGTTTGTTCGCCTTTATGAAAAGGGTCTTATCTATAGAGGCGAGCGCATTATCAACTGGTGCCCCCACTGCAAAACCTCCATTTCCGATGCCGAGGTTGAATACGAGGAGCAGGCAGGCCATTTCTGGCATCTTCGCTATCCCTTTAAGGATGGCAGTGGCTATTTAGAGCTGGCAACCACCCGCCCCGAAACATTGCTTGGCGATACCGCTGTTGCTGTTAATCCCGGTGATGAAAGATATAAAAATGTTATTGGCAAAACTATAGTTCTGCCCCTTGTTGGCAGGGAAATTCCTGTTGTTGCTGATGACTATGTTGAGATGGATTTCGGAACAGGCGTTGTTAAAATTACCCCCGCTCACGACCCCAACGACTTTGAGGTTGGTCTTCGCCATAACCTTCCTGTTATTAACGTTATGACCGACGATGCAAAAATCGTCTCTGATTATCCTAAATATGCAGGTATGGACCGCTATGAGGCAAGAAAGGCCATTGTTGCCGATTTAGAAAAAGAGGGCGCACTTGTTCGCGTTGAGGATTACACCCACAATGTTGGCACCTGCTACCGTTGTTCCTCCACAGTTGAGCCCCGCATTTCCAAACAGTGGTTTGTTAAAATGAAGCCCCTGGCAACCCCTGCTATTGATGCCGTTAAAAATGGCGAAACCAAGTTTGTTCCCCAGCGCTTTGAAAAGGTTTATTTCCATTGGCTTGAGAACATTCGCGATTGGTGCATCTCTCGCCAGCTTTGGTGGGGCCACCGTATTCCCGCTTGGTATTGTGCCGATTGCGGCGAAATCACCGTTGCTAAAACCGAGCCGGGTGCTTGTAAGCATTGCGGCAGCAAGAATATAACCCAGGACCCCGACACGCTCGATACCTGGTTCTCCTCTGCTCTTTGGCCTTTTTCAACCCTTGGTTGGCCCGAAGAAACCGCCGATTTTAAGCACTATTATCCCACAAACACCCTGGTTACAGGTTATGATATTATCCCCTTCTGGGTAATGCGAATGATGTTCTCCGGTATTGAGCAAACAGGTCAGGTTCCCTTTGACACCGTTCTTATCCACGGACTTGTTCGTGATTCCCAGGGCAGAAAAATGTCAAAATCCCTTGGCAATGGTGTTGACCCCCTTGAGGTTATTGACACCTACGGCGCCGATGCTCTGCGGTTCTCCCTTGCAACAGGCAACAGCCCGGGTAACGATATGCGATATATCCCTGAGCGTGTTGAGGCAAGCCGTAACTTTGCCAACAAAATTTGGAACGCCGCAAGATTCCTTCTTATGAATCTTGAAAGCACAGATGAAATGCCTCTGCCCAAGGAGTTATCCCTTGAGGATAAGTGGATTTTATCAAAATATAACGATTTAGTTGCAGAGGTTACCGATAACCTGGAAAAATATGAGCTTGGCCTTGCCATTCAAAAGCTTTACGATTTCATTTGGGATATTTTCTGCGATTGGTACATTGAAATTGCAAAATCCCGCCTTTCAATGGAAAAGGAACTTGCCGATTCTGCCCGCTCGGTGCTTATCTATGTTTTCTCAGGTCTCCTAAAACTTCTCCATCCCTTTATGCCGTTTATTACCGAGGAAATTTGGCAGTCACTGCCCCACAGTGGCAAGTCTATTATGGTTTCCGATTGGCCTATTTATGATGAAAAGCTTAATTTCCCCACCGAGAGTGAGGAGTTCGAGCGCATTATGCAGGCAATTCGCGCAATCCGTAACCGCCGTGCTGAAATGAATGTTCCTCCCTCTAAAAAGGCAAAGGTATTTGTTGTAAGCGAAAGCGAGGAGGTTTTCCGCCTCGGTGCGCCCTACATTTGCAAGCTTGCATTCGCTTCCTCTGTTGAGGTAAGCGCCACAGCCGATGGTCTCGATGTTGCCGATGCCATTCAGGTTGTAACGGATTATGCAACCATCTATATTCCTCTTGCTGACCTTGTTGACTTTGAGGCAGAGCTTAAGCGCCTCCAAAAAGATATGGAAAAAACCTTGGTTGACAAGGAATTCTTTGAGAAAAAGCTTAACAACCCCGGCTTCCTTGCAAAGGCCCCCGAAAAGCTGGTTAGCGAGCAGAGAGAGCAGCTTCAAAAGGTGCTTGCAAAAATCGAACTGTTAGAGAACAGTATCAATAACATTAAATCTAAAATGTAACAAAAAGGGCGGCAAGTTTTGCCGCCCAAAAACTTTTGTGTTAAAGGTGATGCCGATGAAGCTCACGCTCCTCCTCTTTAACGCTTTTATAAGGGGTAAGAATGGTGCCGTTTTCATCGGTAACGGCAGGGCGGCAAATTGGCTTATAGTAAAACACACCGCGACTGGATAAGTCTGCCTCGCGCTCAATACTCCAGGCCTTGTTCTTTTTGCTTTTGTCTTTCATTTTTATCACCTCAAAAATTAGTTTTACTAAAAAAATTCAAAAAATCCGTTTAAAAAGGCAGGTGTCCAAAGTGAATTATAATGAAGCTTTAAGCTATGTTCATTCCCTTCTCGTTTTCGGTTCAAAACCGGGACTCAAACGAATGAGCCGGGTTATGGAAAAGCTCGGTAACCCTCAAAACAATTTAAAATTCATTCACATTGCAGGCACCAACGGCAAGGGCTCCACTGCTACAATGCTTTCAAATGTGTATATTAAAGCCGGGCTTCGGGTGGGGCTTTACATTTCTCCCTTTGTTATCGATTTCAGGGAGCGAATTCAGCTAAACGGAAAAATGATAGATAAAACCGATTTTGCCCGCTCTGCCCAAAGGGTTAAGGATACAGGCGTTACCCTTACGGAATTTGAGTTTATAACCGCTGTGGCATTTTGCTATTTTGCCGAAAAGCAGTGTGATATTGTAATTCTTGAAACAGGGCTCGGCGGCAGGCTCGATGCCACCAATATTATTGAAAACCCCCTTTGCTCGGTTATAACCCACATTTCCCTTGACCACACAGGGGTGCTTGGCGATACTATAGAGCAAATTGCCACCGAAAAATGCGGTATTATTAAAAATCGTGGGCTGACGGTTAGTGATATGAACCAGGAGCCCGAGGTAGTTAAAGTGATAAAAGCACACTCGGATAGCCTTGTTGTTCCCAGTAAAGAGGATTTAAGAATTTTGTCGGTTGATATTTTCGGCAATACATTTATATATAAGGGCGAAAAATATGAAACCACCCTTGCAGGGCTTCACCAGGTGAGCAATGCCGTAAGTGTTATTGAAACGGTTAAAAATACTCTGCCTGTAAAGGAAGAAACTCTTAAAGCGGCAATAAAGGAAACCGTTTTCCCTGCGAGGTGCGAAATAATTTCCAAAAATCCTCTTGTCGTGCTGGATGGCGCCCACAATCCCGATGGTGCGGTGGCTCTTAAAAGGGTTATGGAAAATTATTCGGGCGAAATTACCGCCATTGTTGGAATGATGGCAGATAAGGACTGCGGCGAGGTGCTTAAAACACTTTTGCCCCACTGCGAAAATGTTATTACCGTAACCGTTCGGGAAAATCCCCGCTCAATTTCAGCCGAGGCTCTAATGAGCCATGCAAAGCCGCATTGTAAAAACTGTTTTACTGCTAAAGATTACGATGAGGCTATAAAAAAGGCGGTGGCGCTGTCAGGCGGAAAACCGGTTTTTGTTTTTGGCTCGCTCTACCTTGCCTCGGCTATCAGAAACAAACTTTTTAATATTTAAAAATTCGACAACTGAATACGACAAATTATTTAAGGACAAGCCGTTATTATATTATATGTAATAGCGGCTTGATTTTTTATTTTTGAAAGAGGTGAAAAAATTGGTAAAAATTGATGTAACAGGTGAGGTTGTCACCGCCTTTTTGAGCGGCGAAATTGACCACCACACCGCTGCAGGCATAAGAAAGGAAATTGATGCTGCGGTTGAAAACAGCGTGCTAACCCTGCTTGTGCTTGATTTCAGCGGAGTAACATTTATGGATAGCTCAGGTATTGGCCTTGTTATGGGGCGCTATGCCGCGGCAAGAAAGAAGGGCGCCGTTTTGCATGTTAGCGGTGCCAGCGAAACATTATATAAAGTAATGCGCCTTGCGGGTATTGAACGCCTTGCAAGACTTGAAAAAGGAGATGCAACAAAATTATGAAAGCAATAAACAGTTTCACACTTACAATGCTGTCAAGGTCCACAAACGAAGCCTTTGCCCGCAGTGCCGTTTCGGCGTTTGTCACCTGCCTTGACCCCACCCTTGAAGAAATAAACGATATTAAAACTGCCGTGTCTGAGGCGGTAACCAACTGTATTGTACACGGCTATAGGGATACCATCGGTAAAATTTACATAACCGTTCAAATTTTCCCCGATAATGTGGTTTCGGTTAAGGTGAGGGATACAGGCTGCGGTATTGAGGATATTGAAAAGGCAAAGGAGCCCCTTTTTACCACCGCAGGCGGGGAGAGGGCAGGCCTTGGCTTTGCGGTTATGGAAAGCTTTATGGATAGCCTTAAGGTAACCTCCAAGGTGGGCAAGGGCACCACAGTTACAATGAAAAAGAGGATAAGCGTCAGGGTAAAATCCCATGAAAGATAAGGATTCCTTTATAACCGAAAATTTGGGGCTTGTCCATTCCTGCTGCAAGCATTTTACCAAGCGCGGTACCGATTACGATGATTTGTTTCAGGCAGGTTGTGTGGGGCTAATTAAGGCGGTGGATGGTTTTGATGAATCCCGCGGCCTTTGCTTTTCTACCTACGCTGTGCCTGTAATTCTCGGCGAAATAAAAAGACTGTTTAGAGATGGCGGCGCCGTAAAGGTATCCCGAAGCCTTAAGGAGCTTTTTTTAAAGGCATCAAGAGAAAAGGAAAAAATGGAGAATGAGCTTTGCCGCCAGGTCACCGTTTCAGAGCTTGCCGTAAGGCTTCAGGTGAACAGTGAGGAACTGGCCGAAGCCTTTTGCGCCGCACAGCCCACGGTGTCGCTAACCTATGAAAGCGCCGATGGGATTAAGGAATTAAATTTGCCCACCCTTAGTATAGAGGAGGAGTTTTCGGATAAACTTGATTTAGAGGTGGCGCTGGAAAAACTTGAGAAAATCGAACGTGATATAATAAAACTGCGCTATTTCGGCGGTCTTACCCAAAGCCAAACCGCAAAAACTCTTGGAATGACACAGGTTCAGGTGTCAAGAAAAGAGAAAAAAATACTAATTTCCCTTCGGGAGTGCCTGATTTAAAAACTATATATTGTGTTTTATAATAGGTAAAATATACTATATAAATAATGCACAAAATTTATGAAAAATTTTTGAAACTTTTTTGAAAAAAACTGTTGACAAATTTTTCGCATTGTGGTATTATAATCGGGCACCCTTAAAAAGGGGTGTCAAAAACGGACCTTGAAAATTAAACAACGAGATAAAAAAGGACCCGACGATTCTTAAGAGAAATCTTATAAATCAAGGACAAATTAAATGCGTCAGCATTAAAGTAAGAATGAGCTAAAAAGCTTAT
>SVPI01000008.1 GCA_015065935.1 Oscillospiraceae bacterium | reverse complement strand
ACTTGCATTTGATAGTGTTCATGTTCATTCCTCGCAATACTTGATTTTTGTTGTAAGCAATGTATCGCACGGATTGATTCAGCCCACTGTTTCCTTAACTGTGGGAAACCCCGTTTTCCCATTTTGAAACAGCTCTGTCGGTAATATTAAGTCTTTCGGCAAGCTGTGCTTGGGTCAAATTTTCTTTTTTACGACATTCTGCAATAAATTTGCCGATTTTAATTTGGTCCATAGTTCTTTCTCCTTTCGTAATCAGTGTAACCAAATGCAGCGGGGAAGTCTACATACTGTTGGTTGAGTTTGAGTAATTTATAAAAATTATACCACATATTAGGCCAAACCAAAATATGTGGTATAAAAAATTTTTTAAACTTTTAGATTTGAACGGTCCAGCCGAAGGTGTCGGGGGTTTTACCCCACTGAATTCCCGTTAAGGTGTCGTAAAGCTTTTGAGTAACCTCGCCGATTTTGCCATCGTTAACGGCGTACTTAACGCCCTTATAGCAAAGCTCGCCAATGGGGGAAACAACAGCTGCTGTTCCGCAGCCCCAGGCTTCCTCTAAAGTGCCGTTTTCCATAGCGGCGGAAAGCTCATCAACGGAAAGCAGACGCTCGGTTACGGTGTAGCCTGCCTTTTTAAGCACCTCAATACAGGATTTTCTGGTAATTCCGGGGAGAATGGAGCCCGAAAGCATAGGAGTGATGATTTCGCCGTTTATTTTGAACATAACGTTCATGGCGCCAACCTCTTCAATATACTTTCTCTCAACGCCGTCAAGCCAGAGAACCTGAGAATAGCCCTTTTGCTCTGCGCGTTCTCCTGCTCTATTTGATGCAGCGTAGTTGCCGCCGCATTTTGCATAGCCTGTGCCGCCGCGAACTGCGCGAACATCTTCATCTTCTATCATAATTTTAACAGGGTTAATGCCCTCTTTATAATAGCTTCCAACAGGGGATGCAATAATAACGAAGGTTGCGTTATGAACAGCGTGAACACCTAAGGTTTCATCGTTGCCGAACATAAAGGGGCGAAGGTAAAGGGAGGTGCCTTCAGCAGACGGAGTCCATTCCTTTTCCATTTGAACAAATTTTGTCAGCACCTCAAATGCCAAATCCTCAGGAATTGTAGGCAGGCAAAGGCGCTCGGCAGAATTATTCATTCTGCGAATGTTTTCCATGGGTCTGAATAGCTGAACCTCGCCATCCTTTCGGCGATAGGCCTTAAGACCTTCAAAAATTTCGGAGCCATAGTGCAAAACGGTGGAAGCGGGATGGAGGGAAAGGTTTGCAAAGGGAATAATCCTTGCATCATACCAGCCCTTTTCGCGGCTATAGTCCATCATAAACATATGGTCGGTAAAGAATTTACCAAAGCCTAAGGTTGAGGCTTCGGGCTTTACCTTTGGGTTTTGAGTTTTTGTAATAGAAATATTCATAATATTACTCCTCATAATTTGCGCCGAGTTTCAGCGCTTTAAGGTTTACATCAAGCATATCGGCACGCTTTGCGGGGATAACCTTAGACATTGTTGCCTTAAGGCTTTCCTCATCATACTCGCCGAGAACTTTAAGAATTTTGCCCATTAAAATCATATTAGCAAGGGTGGGAATACCGTTTTCGCCTGCAAGGCGGGTTGCAGGAACATAGTAAGCGGTAATATCATCGCGGTTAACCTTGCGCTCAATAAGGGTAGAGTCGGCAAAAACGATGCCGCCCTTTGCAACATCGGGCTCAAATTTATCAAGGGAGGGCAGATTCATTGCTACCAGAACATCGGGGTTTGAAACAATGGGAGAGCCAACAGCCTCATCGCTGACAATAACCGAACAGCTTGCTGTGCCGCCGCGCATTTCGGGACCGTAGGAGGGAAGCCAGCTGACATTTTTGTCTTCTGTCAGACCTTTATATGCAAGGAACTTTCCTGCGAACAAAATACCCTGGCCGCCGAAGCCTGAAAAAAGGAAATTTCTTGTGCTCATCTTATTTGTCCTCCTTTGCGGCGCTGCGGTCCTTATAAACACCTAAGGGATAGTAGGGAAGCATATTGTCATCAATCCACTTAAGTGCCGCTGCAGGTGTCATACCCCAGTTTGTAGGACAACTGGAAACAACCTCAACAAGGGAGAAGCCCTTGCCGTCAATCTGATTCTGGAAGGCCTTTTTAATGGCCTTTTTGGCATTTTTAATGTTCTTAACATTGTTAACGGTAACGCGCTCTAAATATTCAGGGCCCTCAAGCTCGCTGAGCATTTCGCAAACCTTAACGGGGTAGCCGCAGTGCTTAACATCGCGGCCGTAGGGGGAGGTCTGTGTTACCTGACCGGGAAGGGAGGTGGGAGCCATCTGACCGCCTGTCATACCGTAAATAGCATTGTTAATGAAAATAACTGTGATATTTTCATTTCTTGCTGCCGAATGAACTGTTTCAGCCATACCGATAGAGGCTAAATCGCCATCGCCCTGGTAGGTAAAAACAATGTGATTTTCGGGATCAGCGCGTTTAACGCCTGTTGCAACTGCGGGGGCGCGACCGTGAGCCGCCTCAATCATATCGCAGTTAAAATAGTTATAAGCCATAACCGAGCAACCAACAGGAGCAATACCAATGGTTTTGCCCTCAATGCCTAATTCGTCAATAACCTCGGCAACAAGGCGGTGAACAATACCGTGGGTGCAACCGGGGCAGTAATGCATAGGAACATCGGCTAAAGCCTTGGGTTTATCAAAAACAACCATTATTTTGCACCTCCGTTTTTGTTTGCCTCAATAATTGCCTCGAGCACCTGCTCGGGGGAAGGAATCATTCCGCCAACGCGGTTGCAAAGGGTTACAGGAACCTTGCAGCCTGTAGCAAGACGAACGTCATCAATCATCTGTCCCATTGAAAGCTCAACAGTAATTATTTGCTTAACCTGCTCTGCCGCCTTAGCAAAGGGAGCAGTGGGGAAGGGCCAAAGGGTGATAGGGCGAATCATACCAACCTTAATACCCTGTTTTCTTGCCTCGTTAACGGCATTTTTAGAAACACGAGCGGCAATACCAAAAGCGGCAATGCAGATTTCGGCATCCTCCATCATATATTCTTCATACATGGTTTCGTGTTCCTCAATGTACTTATAGCGCTCAAAACGCTCAAAGTTAAACTTTTCAAGCTCCTCGGGAGCAAGGAAAAGTGAGTTTACAATGTTGTGGGGGCGGCTGCACTTTGTACCTGTGGTTGCCCAAGGTTTTTCGGGTGCAGGTTTAACTTCAAGGTCAAGAGCAACAGGCTCCATCATCTGTCCCATTGTACCGTCGGCCAAAATCATAGAGGTCATTCGGTAGGTATCGGCAAGCTCAAAGCCCTTAATGGTAAGCTCTGCCATTTCCTGAACCGAGGCGGGGGCTAAAACAATCATTCTGAAGTCTCCGTGTCCGCCTGCCTTTGTTGCCTGGAAATAATCCGACTGGCTGGGCTGAATGCCGCCGAGACCCGGACCGCCGCGCTGAACGTTAACAACAAGGGCGGGAAGGTCGGCGCCTGCCAAATAGGAGAGACCTTCGCTCTTTAGGGCAATACCAGGGCTGGAAGAAGATGTCATAACTCTTTTTCCCGTAGAGGAAACGCCGTAAACCATATTAATAGCGGCAATTTCGCTTTCTGCCTGTAAAAATGTTCCGCCGATTTTGGGCATTTTCTTTGCCATATAAGCGGCAATCTCGGTTTGAGGGGTAATAGGATAACCGAAGTAATGGCGGCAGCCTGCAATAATAGCGGCTTCGGCAATGGCTTCGTTACCTTTCATTAAAACCTTATCTGACATATGTAAAACACCTCTTATCTTTCTACCTTAATTACACAGTCAGGGCACATTGTTGCACAAAATGCGCAACCAATGCAGGCCTCCTGGTCGGTGATTTCTGCAGGATGGTGGCCCTTTTTGTTAATTTTATCGGGTGCCAAGCGCAAAATCTTTTTGGGACAGGCATCAATGCACAGTCCGCAACCTTTGCAGTTGTCTGTTTTGAAATAAAGCTTTGCCATATTCATTTCTCCTTATATGAGCTTTGATTGCAGGGTTAAGGGAAAAAGGTCCTCAACCTCGCCGTCAAATTGGTTGAATAGTTTTTCACTCACAGTGGTCATAACAACGGGAATATCAGCCGCCTTTGCCACCTCATTTGCATAAGAGATGCTTGCTAAAACATCCTCTTTGGTGGTGAGCTCGCCTAAATTTGAGTTGTTAACAAGACCTGTGAATTTTATTTTTGCCGCCGTTTCAATCTCCCTCATTACTTCAAGCGTTGAAGCCGCATCGGGGGTTAGCGGGCGATAGCAGTTTATAACCATCAGCATTTCGTAATTGTTTTCGCTTAAAATCTCATCCCTTATTCTGCCAAGAGCTAACGCTCCGCGGTCATCGCCGCCAATGTCAAGCACACAGTGCATCTGCTTATCGGCAGTTATTGTGTAAATGTCCTGGGGCAGGGCAGGAATGTCAACGTTTGAGTTGGCATATTCCGAGCAGATAAGGCGAATGCCCGCCGATTTAAAATCATCAAGGCTGTCCTTTGCTCTGAAATAGGGGTTAACGATGTCCAAATCCGCAATGCAAACATTATTATACTGCTTTTTTAAATTAAATGCAATGTTTACGGCAACATTTGTTTTACCGCTGCCGTAATGTCCACAAAGTAAAGTTATTCTTTTAAAATCCATTTTATTTACCAGTTATAGCTTATTACGCTGAATTTTACCGCTTACTGTTTTAGGCAGGCTGTCCTTAAATTCAACAATTCTCGGATATTTGTAGGGCGCTGTGTGTGTTTTAACATAGTCCTGAATTTCCTTTTTAAGCTCATCAGAAGCCTTAGTTCCGTCAACTAAAACAATGCTTGCCTTAACAACCTGACCGCGAACCTCATCGGGAGCGGCAGAAACACCGCATTCAAGAACATAGGGCAGTTCCATAATAACGCTTTCAATTTCAAATGGTCCAATGCGGTAGCCCGATGATTTAATAACATCATCAACTCTGCCAACGTACCAGAAGAAGCCGTCCTCATCGCGCCAGGCGGTATCTCCCGTGTGGTAATAGCCATCGTGCCAAACCTCTTTGGTTCTTTCCTCGTCTCGGTAGTAGCCTGTGAAAAGTCCGCAGGGTGCGCCATCCTTAACATTAACAACGATTTCGCCAACCTCACCTGCGGGAACCTCGTTTCCGTCGGCATCAAGCAGCTCAACCTTGTAAATGGGGGCAGGCTTGCCCATAGAGCCGATTTTGTGGGATGCGCCAACCATATTGCCGATTATCATTGTGCTTTCGGTCTGACCGAAGCCTTCGATAATTTGAAGTCCCGTTGCCTTTTCAAATTGGCGGTAAACCTCAGGGTTAAGGGCTTCGCCGGCAGTTGTCATATGCTTAACAGATGAGAAATCGTATTTTGAAATATCCTGCTTAATCATCATTCTAAGCATAGTAGGCGGTGCGCAGAAGGTGGTTATCTTATGTTTAGCAAACATAGGCAGAATTTCAGCCGCATCAAAACGGTCAAAATCGAAAACAAAGGTTGCGGCCTCGCAAAGCCACTGACCGTAAAGCTTGCCCCACATTGCCTTTGCCCAGCCTGTGTCGGAAATGGTAAAGTGAAGTCCATCGGGGTCAACATCGTGCCAATATTTGGCGGTGTGGAAATGGCCTAAAGGATATTTATGATTATGTGTTGCAATTTTCGGGTAACCCGTTGTGCCCGAGGTAAAGAACATAAGCATTGTGTCTTCGCCGCAGGGGGAATCATCGGTGCGGTTAAAATGGGTGCTGTAAAGAGTGTATTCCTCGTCAAAGGAGCGCCAGCCCTCTTTTTCACCGTTTACAATAAGCTTGTTTTTTAGCTCATCGCAATTTGCGGCGGCAAGGTCAACCTCGCTTGCAACATCGCCGTCGGCAGTGCAGAGAATAGTGTTAACGCCTGCGGCCTTGAAACGATATTCAAGGTCGTGAGCCAGCAACTGATTAGGCGCCGGAATTGCAACAGCGCCCAGCTTATTAAGACCCAGCATTGCAAACCAGAACTGATAATGGCGCTTTAAAATGAGCATAACGCGGTCGCCCTTTTTAATACCTAAGGATTTAAAATAGTTAGCGCACTGGTTTGATGCCTTTCGCATATCGGTAAATGTAAAGGGGCGCTCGGTGCCATCGCGGGAAATGTGGAGCATTGCCAGCTTTTCGGGCTCCTTGCGGCTTAATTCATCTACCAAATCAAAGGCAAAGTTAAACCTTTCGGTGTTTTTAAATGTAATAGAGGTGGGGGTGCCGTTTTGGTCCTCGGTTATGTCTATGTATTTTTTGTAAATACGGTCCTTGGTGTCCTTTTTGGCGTTGTGGTTTTCTCTTACAGTTTTGGTGGTTCCTGTAAGCTCGGGAATGGGCTCGCCTGTGGGATTTAGAACAATGGCGTAGAAAACGCAGTCCTTGCCGTTAACGGCAATCATTCCGTGGGGCTTATCGGAGTCAAAATAAATGGTGTCTCCGGGGCCTAAAATCTCCTTATGCTCGCCGATTTGAACCATAAGGTTACCTTCAACAACAATATCAAGCTCCTGGCCCGAGTGGGTGGTAAGCTCAATATCCTTTTGTTGCGCCGATTCATCATAAACACTGCGAACATAAAGGGGCTCGGCAATTCTGTCTTTAAAAGCGTAGGCAAGGTTATAATAGGTCATACCGTGTGCCTGGGAAACCTTTTGTCCCGAGCCAACGCGGGTAACGGTGTAGGATTTAAGGGTGGGGGAGTGACCCTCAATAATGTCGGTAACGTTAACGCTAAGAGCCATTGCGCAGCGGTAAATAAAGGCAAAGTTCAAATCGCTTTTACCTGCTTCGCACTGAATATATTCGGCTTCGCTAACATCAGTTTTTTGCGCCATCTGAGCCGTTGTCAGCCCTTCAAGCTCTCTAAGCTCGCGAATACGCGCCGCCATCTCCTGAATTTTAAAATCAAGCCCTGTCATTTGTTCCATAAAATTACACCTCGTGTTTTTTGTGGGACTAAAAAACACCCGTCCCAAAGATAATGACTTTGAGACGAGTGTGAAAATCACATCCGCGGTACCACTCAAATTGCAGCCGAAATTCAGCCGCCCCTCTCGGAATCCAACAATTCCTATGCCTTTACGCAGCAATCACGGGAAGATTCTACTAACAAAACCTGCTTTCTTTCTTCCGGCTCGAAAGTTACAACACAAAAGTCAGCCGACGGCTTTCACCAAACGCCGCCTCTCTGAAGACCAAACAAAATTGTGCCCTCTTCGTCAAAGCCTTTTTTAAAATTTATATAATTTTATCACTAATTAAAGGGGATGTCAATACCTTTTTAAAGTTTATTTCTTTGGATTTTACCGCTTATTGTCTTGGGCAGGGAGTCCCTGAACTCAACAATTCTGGGATATTTGTAGGGAGCTGTATGGGTTTTAACGTAATTCTGAATTTCCTTTTTAAGCTCGTCGGTGGGCTCGGTTCCCTTAACAAGCACTATGCTTGCCTTAACAACCTGACCGCGAACCTCATCGGGAGCGGCGCAAACGCCACACTCAAGAACATAAGGAAGCTCCATAATAACGCTTTCAATTTCAAAGGGTCCGATGCGGTAGCCGGATGATTTAATTACATCATCAACACGGCCAACATACCAGATAAAGCCATCCTCATCGCGCCAGGCGGTGTCGCCTGTGTGGTAATAGCCATCGTGCCAAACTTCATCGGTTTTTTCCTGATTTTTATAGTAACCTCTGAACAGTCCGCAAGGAACCTTGTCGCTTGTTTTAACAACGATTTCGCCTGTTTCACCATCGGGCAGGGGGTTGCCGTCGGGGTCGAGAATGTCAACATCATAAAGAGGTGTGGGTTTACCCATTGAGCCGAGCTTGTGTGAGCCGCCCATAAGGTTTGCAATAACAAGGGTAAGCTCGGTCTGACCGAAGCCTTCCATAATCTGCAGTCCCGTAGCCTTTTCAAACTGGCGATAAACCTCGGGGTTAAGGGCTTCGCCTGCCGTTGTCATATGCTTGATTGATGATAAATCGTATTTTGAGATATCCTCTTTAATCATCATTCTAAGCATTGTGGGAGGAGCGCAGAAGGTGGTAATGTTGTATTTTGCAAACATAGGCAAAATATCGGAAGCCGAGAAACGGTCAAAGTCGTAGGTAAACACTGCACCCTCGCACAGCCATTGGCCGTAAAGCTTGCCCCAAAGGGCTTTACCCCAGCCTGTTTCGGAAATTGTAAAGTGCAGGCCGTTTTCGCTGACTCCGTGCCAATATTTGGCGGTGATATAATGACCTAAAGCATATTTGTAAGAGTGTGCCGCAATTTTAGGATAACCTGTGGTGCCCGAGGTAAAGAACATAAGCATAAGGTCATCGCCGCAGGCGGTGTTCTCATCACGATAATAGTGGGCGGAATAAAGGGGATATTCCTCATCAAAGTTTTTCCAGCCCTCTTTTTCGCCACCAACAAGAATTTTGGTTGTAAGGGTTGGGGAGGAGGTTTGCGCTAAATCAACCTGATTTGAAACATCGCCGTCTGCTGTGCAAACAATTGCCGAAACATCGGCAGAATTAAAGCGATATTCAAAATCGTGGGCAACCAGCTGGTTTGTTGCAGGAATTGCAACGGCGCCAAGTTTGTGAAGGGCAAGAATTGCATACCAGAACTGATAGTGGCGCTTAAGAACAAGCATAACCTTGTCGCCCCTTTTAATGCCCAATGATTTAAAATAGTTAGCGCACTGGTTAGAAGCGCGCTTCATATCGTTAAATGTGAAGCGGCGTTCCACCTTGTTTTTATCAAGGTGAATCATTGCAAGCTTATCCGGCTCTTTTTTAGCAATGGCATCAACAACGTCAAATGCAAAGTTGAATTTATCCTCGTTTTTAAAGTCGATTTTTTCAAGGTAGCCCTTTTCATTTTCAACGGTGGTGATGAAATCATCGCTTACAAGCTTTTTGGCCGAGGAATGCATTGCCATAAGGTTATCTCTAACCTCGGGTTCTTCCGTATCTTCACCGGGCAGAACAACGGCAACGAAAAGGCAGTCCTCGCCGCCAACGGCAACCATACCGTGAGGGGTGGAGGAGTTATAGTAAATGCTGTCACCCTCGCTTAAATATTCAACATTGTCACCAATTTGAACCTTAAGGCGGCCGCTCATAACAAAGTCAAATTCTTGGCCCGAATGCTTGGTTAAATGAATAGGCTTGTTTTGAAGGCTTTCATCATATTCATAGCGAACCCAGTAGGGCTCGGCAATCTTTTTTCTGAAAAGGGGAGCAAGGTTTTGAATGCTAATGCCCTCCTCCTTTGCGGTTTCCTGACCCTGACCCTTACGAGTTACGGTGTAGGAGGAAAGATTTGCACTGTGTCCTTCCAGCAAATCGGAAATTCCTAAATTAAATGCCAAAGCACATTTGTGAATAAAGGTGAAGGGGAAGTCTTTTTTGCCGGCTTCGTAATTTCTGTATTCCACTACGCTGACTTCGGTTTTCTCGGCCATTTCCTCAAAGGAAAGTCCGCAAATCTCGCGCATCTCACGAATACGTGCCGCCACCTCTAAAAGCTTGTTGTTTTCTGCTGTTGACATAATTTTCACCCTTTCTTAGTGAAGTTTATTTTGTCGACGAGTTAAAAATAAAAAAACACCCGTCTCAATTTCTTTGAGACGAGTGTGATAAATCACATCCGCGGTACCACTCAAATTGCAGTTAAAAACTGCCACTCTCGGAATCTAACAATTCCTATGCCTTTACGCAGCAATCACGGGAAAACCTACTAAACCTTTTGTCTTTGGGATTTCCGGCTCGGAAGTGATAGGCTTTATTCAGAACTCACGTTATCGGTTCACACCAAACACCGACTCTCTGTAAACGGGGATTCTCAGCCGTCTTCGTCATAGCCTTTAATATTTTTTTGTTATTGTAGCACTATAAAAATGCTTTGTCAATAGTTTTTTTTTAAAATTTTTTATTAACAGCTTCAAGGCGATAAATAGGCTGCCCTAAATCGGTGAAGCGCTTTTCATATTCGGTCATAATATTGCCCTCAAAATCGCTTTCGTGGAGATTTAAGGATATGTTTTTAAGGGCAAAGCCGTTTTGTGATAAATTTTCAATGGAAAACTCAAAAAGGCCCATATTATCGGTCTTTTGATGAATTTCGCCGTTTTCCACTAGAATTTCTTTATAAATTTCTAAAAAGCGTGGCGCGGTTAAACGGTGGTTGGCGTACTTCTTTTTAGGAAAGGGGCAGGAAAAGTTAAGAAAAATTCTTTCAACCGAGCTTTCTTTTATATATGAAGAAAGATATTCCGCAGGGCAGTTAACAAACCTAAGGTTTTTGAGTTCCATTTTTTGTGCAGTTTCTGCGGCAGTAACAATAACATTAGCCGTTTTTTCAACGGCAAGCAGATTTATATTGGGGTTTTGCCTTGCAAACTCACAGGCAAAGCCACCCTTTCCGCAGCCGATTTCAAGGAATAGGGGATTATCGTTGCAAAAAATTTCTTTGATGTTCAGATAATTCTTTATTTCCTTTGAAAGGGTTGTGTTCTTTTCCTGTGCCTCAATGCTTATTAAATATTCCGAGGCTTCGTTAAGTCTTGCATCAAGGTTTTTCTTTCGGCGCATTCTCATTGCTTATTTCCTTCCGGTTGAGCCGAAGCCGCCTTCGCCGCGGCTTGTGTCATCAAGTTCAATGCATTCATCAAATTCAGCCTGAACAAAGGGAACAATTGCAATTTGGGCAATTCTTTCACCCGATTCAATAACACGGGTTTCCTTTGATTGATTAAAAAGGGGCACTTTAATTTCGCCGCGATAATCGCTGTCAATAACGCCAACCTTGTTTGCAGGGGCAAGGCCTTGCTTTGTTGAAAGGCCGCTGCGAGCAAAAATAAGTCCAACGTAACCCTCAGGAATTGCCATAGCCACGCCTGTGCCAACTAAAACGGTAGCGCCGGATTCAATGGTAACGGCACTGTCTGTAAGGGCATAAAGGTCAGCACCTGCGGCACCTAAAGAACCGTATGTCGGGATAACTGCTTTATCGTTTAATTTTTTAACTTTAACTAACATTTTATTCACCCAAAATATATTGTAAAACATTTGGGTCTTTAAAGCAAGTTAAACTTGAAAAAATATGGTAAAAGGATTATAATATAATATGCAAAATATCCGAAATAGTGAGGTTATGGTCAAATGGATATACCTAAGGGAATAAAAGAGGATTTGGTTTATAAAAACACCTCAGCAAGAGACTTAAAGCTCACTTTTTTTCCGCCTGCTCAAAAGAAATATGATTCTGCCCCAATATACTTTATTATACCGGGCGGCGGTTGGCATGTAGAAGATAGACAATCTATGATAAGCTTTTCCGCTCGTTCCGTTGATTCTTTGCTTAATGAGGGTTTTGCGGTTGTCAGCATTGATTATCGCGTGTGCACCGAAGGCGTCGCTATGGCCGAGATAATAACAGACTGTTTTGATGCAATGCGGTATGTAGCTCATTTTGCAGATGTTCTCGGCGTTGACAAAAGCAGCTTTGTGCTGTCGGGTCATTCGGCAGGTGCCCACCTGGCGTTGATGCTGGGCTTTGCTTCGCCGGAAGAGTTTAGTGATAATTATGAGTTTAATGATGAATTTTCGGTTAAAAGTGTTGCGGCAATGAGTCCTGTAACAAATTTATATGATTGTGGAGCCAACAAATTAAAGGATTCATCTGATTTATTCGTGGGCTGCGATACCTTAGAGGAAAGAAAACGAACCAGCCCAATAAATTATGTCGGCAAAAACTGTCCTCCAACGCTGCTGTGCGCCGGAACAAGCGATTATTTGGTTTTTTCCACAGCTTCGGAAAAACTGTATAACGAACTTAAAGAGGCTGGCGCTGATTGTAAACTTGTGCTTTCTCATTTCGGTGGACACTGCTTTGAAAAGGTGCACAACTCTTTGGAGCCGAGCATAAGCCTTGAAGGAATTCAAGATATAATCACAGAATATATTTTGGAAAAAATACAAAAATAAAATTGCACAGAATTTAATTCAAAGTACTTTGGTTTATTATATGTTAGGAGTTGTGTTATGGAAAGGGCTAAAAAGCAGGCAAAAATGGAGGAACTTGTAAGTTATCTCAATCTTTGCGCCGATGCTTACTATAATAAAAATGAACCCATCATTTCCGATGCGCAGTTTGATGCGCTCTTTGATGAACTGACCGCCCTTGAAAACGAGCTTGGCGTTCAGCTTGATAACTCACCGACTAAAAATGTGGGTTATGAAGTGCTAAGTGCCCTCGAAAAGGTTGAACATAACATTCCCCTTTTAAGTCTTGCAAAAACTAAAGACCCCGCCGATATATGCGATTTTCTTAAAAAAGGCGAGGGCTATTTAGGCCTTAAAATGGACGGGCTGACCGTTAAACTAACCTATGAAAACGGAAATCTCACTGCCGCCGCAACAAGAGGGGACGGCAGCGTTGGCGAGGTTATAACCCACAACGCCAAAACCTTTGTTAATGTGCCTAAAAAAATTAAATATACCGAGCCTCTCGAAATAACAGGCGAAGCCTTTATTGATATTGCCACCTTTGGTGAAATTAACGAGCAGATTGAAAACGATGAGGATAAATATTCAACCCCTCGAAATTTGGCATCAGGCACTGTAAGACAGCTTGATTCTGCCGTTTGCAAAAGCCGCGGCGTTCGCTTTTTCCCATTTAATGTGCTTGTTGGTTTTGATGATATAAAATCAAAGCAAAAACGCCTTGATTTCTTAAAGGAATTAGGCTTTGAGCGACTGTTCACAACGTCTCTTTCAGGGCAGGAATCGGCTAGTGAGGTTGAGGAAAAGCTGTTTGCCTTAAAGGATACGGCGCAAAAAAACAATCTGCCCATTGATGGCGTTGTTTTCTCCTTTGATGATGTTGATTTTTGTAAAGCACAGGGCAGAACCTCCCACCATTTTAAGGATGGCATTGCCTTTAAATTCGGTGACCCCGGTGCTGTTTCCCACCTTCAAAAAATAACCTGGAACATTTCCCGAACAGGCCAGCTTACCCCTATTGCCGAGTTTGACACTGTAGAAATTGATAACACCGAGGTTTCCCGCGCTTCTCTCCATAATATGACCTTTGTAGAGGCCCTCAAATTAAAAGAGGGGGACGAAATCTATGTTTCAAAGAGAAATATGATTATTCCTCACATTGAGGAGAACCTCTCCTTAAAAGAGGAGCAAAGCAGGGAATATGTTTTAGAATATCCAAAGTATTGCCCCATTTGCGGCAGCGAAACTGCCGTTAAAACCACTGTTTCGGCGGAAAAAACCGTGCAGGTGCTTTATTGTGATAATGAAAGCTGCCCCGGCAAACAGATTAAGAAATTCACCCATTTTGTAAGCAAGCCTGCAATGAATATTGAGGGACTCAGCGAAGCAACCTTAGAAAAATTTTTATCCCTCGGCTTTCTTCACAGCCTTTCGGATATTTTCCGTTTGAGTGAAAAAACCGAAATTAAAGACCTTGAGGGCTTTGGCGAAAAATCCTTTGAAAATCTTTGCGCCGCAATTAAAAAAGCGCAAACCGTGCCCCTTGCAAATTTCCTTGTGGCTCTTAATATTGGTTTACTGGGCAAAAGCGCCGCAAAGGTAATTTCCGATTTATTCGGCGGCGATTATGAAAAGCTTAAGGCGGCAATTAATAACCGTTATGATTTTACCGAAATTGATGGCTTCGGCGAAATTATGAACGAGGAAATCCACCGCTTTTTTGATAACGAGCAAAACATTGCCGAAATAGAGAGCCTTTTGCCCTTTTTAACCTTTGAGAAGCAGGAAAAGGGCGAAACCAAAGAGAATATGTTTACAGGCAAAACCGTAGTAATAACAGGTACATTCGCAAAATTTACCCGCGATGAGCTTACCGAAATACTGGAAGGCTTTGGCGCCAAGGTTACAGGCTCGGTTTCTAAAAAGACCGATTTTGTCCTTGTGGGCGAAAATGCAGGCAGTAAGCTGGAAAAGGCAAAAAATCTTGGTGTTGCTATAATTGCCGAAGAGGATTTGGAAATTTAAAAAAGGTGTGACCAAACGGTCACACCTTTTAATGTTGTTCATCAATAGAAAGTTCAAAGCTGCCTATAAATTCCTTAAGGAAAATATCGGCTTCCTCCATTTTAAGCTCTTTTATTGCCTTTAAAAGGCTTTTCTTTGCAACGGCAAACTCCTTGTTCCCCATGTTTAGCTCCTCTATGCATTTAACAAGGGCAGAAATTTTATCCGCCGCCTTAACATAACACTTAATTTCACTGTCCTTTGAAGCAAAGGCGTTAATCATTTCGCCCCTTAAATCATCAGGTAGCAGGGAATAGAGCTTTTCCTCAGCCGCAGTTTCCATTTTTTTATAAGCGGCCTTAATTTCGGGATTGTCATATTTAACAGGGGTGGGCATATCACCTGTTATAATTTCACTTGCATCGTGGAAAAGCGCCGCAACGGCGATTTTCTCGGGGTCAACATTCTTGTTTAAACGCACCTTGGCAATAACACCAAGGGCGTGGGCTATATAGGCCGTTTCAAAGCTGTGCTCGCTTAAATTCTCGGTTTTGGTGTTGCGCATAAGACCCCAACGGTAGATATTTTTCATTCGGGAAAGCATTGCGTAAAAATGACTTTGCATAAAATTTCCTCATTTATAAAAAATTAATAATTTTTGTGTAGCATATTATATCATTATTTGTTATAATAAAGCAAGAGTATTTTAAAAAGAATGTGGGAGAAGTTTAAGGTATGGTTTTTTCACAAAACAGAAAAATTTTGTTAAAGCCCCAAAAGGATAAATATTTAAGCACCTTTTTTATTGCGCTGGGCGTTGCCGCGGCGTTTTTGGTGCCCTTTATTGTTTATGACAATGGCTATTTTATTTTCTTTGGTGATTTCAACGCCCAACAAATCCCTTTTTATAAGCTTGCCCACGAGGCGGTAAGAAGCGGTAATATTTTTTGGAGCTGGGAAACCGACCTTGGAGCAAACTTTATCGGCTCCTATAGCTTTTATCTTTTGGGCAGTCCCTTTTTCTGGCTTACCATTCCTTTCCCAACCGATTTTGTGCCCTACCTTATGGGCCCGCTCCTCATTTTAAAATTTGCCTTTGCAGCCCTTGCGGCCTACGCCTTTTTAAGAAGATTTGTGCGAAATCCCTTTTCGGCACAAATAGGCGCCCTGCTTTATGCCTTTTCGGGATTTTCAATTTATAACATTTTCTTTAACCATTTTCACGAGGCTCTTATTGTTTTCCCGCTGCTGCTTTTAAGCCTTGAGCTGCTTATAACCGAAAATAAACGTGGCTTCTTTGCTTTTATGGTTTGCATTTGCGCTGTTACAAACTACTTTTTCTTTTTTGGAATGGTGGTTTTCGCCATTATTTATTTCTTTGTTCGCGTTTTCTCAAACTGCATTAAACCTCGTTTTTCCAGATTCCTTGTTATGCTTTTCGAGGCAGTGCTGGGTCTTGCAATGTCGGCTGTTATTCTGTTGCCTGCAATTCTTTCAATTGCTGATAACTCCCGCGTTTCAAGCATCAATATGGGCTGGAACGCAATTATGTATGGTAAAGAGCAAATTTACCTCAACATTATCGAGTGCTTTTTCTTCCCACCCGATTTGCCCGCCCGCCCTGTATTTTTCCCGGGTGCCGATGTAAAGTGGTCCTCCCTTGGCGGCTGGCTGCCCCTTTTTGGTATGGTTGGCGTTTTTGCATTCTGCGGTGCAAGAAAGGGCCACTGGATAAAACGCATTATCTGTGTCTGCTTTGTAATGGCAATGTTCCCAATTTTGAACAGCGCCTTTTATGCCTTTAACACCTCCTATTATGCCCGCTGGTTCTATATGCCCATTTTAATGATGTGTCTTGCAACGGCCGTGGCTATTGAGGATGCCGATATAAACTGGGATTCCGCCTGGAAATGGGTAGGCTTTATAACCCTTGCCTTTACCCTTGTTATCGGCTTCTTCCCGCAAAGGGTTGGCAGTGGGGAAGAGGAGAAGATTGTTTTTGGCCTTTATTCTCAGGATGATAGCCTTATGTATGTTGTAAGGTTCTTTATAACCTGCGCCATTTCGATTCTCTCCCTGCTCTTTGTAAGGCTTTTAATGAAGATTAGAAGCAGCGGAAGGCTTAAAACCTTCTATAGGGCTGCCCTGGTACTGCTTTGCGTAATCACCGTTACCTACTCTGCAATTTTTGTGGGCACAGGCAAAACCCACTCGTTTAGCAGTAAAGAGGTTATGATACCTCAGCTTATTGAAGGTGAGGTTAATTTGCCCGACAGCGATAACTGCCGTGTAGATGTTTACGATGGCGTTGATAATACCGCAATGTATTTGGGACTTCCCACAATTAATGCCTTCCATTCGGTTGTGCCTGCTTCTATTATGGAGTTTTATGAGTTTATCGGCATTACCCGAGATGTTGCAAGCCGTCCTGAAGAAAGCTATGAATCGTTAAGAAGCTTTTTATCGGTTAAATATCTGCTTAACCGTGATAACGGAAATAGCTTTTTGAATTCTCTTAATGAGCCCGTTATAACAGGCTTTGAATATAGGGAAAGCCAAAGCGGATATTATATTTATGAAAATAAGAATTATATTCCTTACGGCTTTTCTTATGATTACTATATGACCGAGGAGGACTGTGCAGGCTATACAGGTGATACACTTGTCAGAATGATGCTGAAAGCCATTCTGCTCAGTGATTATGATGCACTCAGGTACAGCCATATGCTTACCTCCATTGATGAGCTCAGAAGCGAAAATTCTTATGATTTCAGCGTTTCTATTACAAATGATGATGCTCTTAGGGAGGATTGTCAAAAACTTGCCGCAACCTCGGCCGTTTCCTTTGAGCGTGATATTAACGGCTTTACCGCAACGGTTATAAGAGAAAAGGCGAACCTTGTGTTTTTCTCGGTGCCTTATGAGGCAGGCTGGTCGGCAACCGTTAACGATAAAGAGGCAGAAATTATAAAGGTAAACAAAGGCTTTATGGCGGTTGTTGTGCCTGAGGGAACAAGCATAATCCGTTTTAATTATGAAACCCCCGGTCTTATAACAGGCCTTTACACAACGGTAGGCTGTGCAGTTGTTTTACTGATTTATGCTGTAATTGCAAACTTTGTTATTAAGAATAAGCAGATAGATTCCGATATGCAGGAGTACCCTGAGGGCGATGCCCTGGTGCTTAAATGGCGTGATGCTGAATTCTTAGAGCAGAGGGAAGCACAAATTGCCAGCGAAGAGGAGAATAAATCTATCCTTGATGACCTGCCTGAGAAAAACGATATTCCTATTAACAATAAGTTCGAAAATGGCTTCAAGCTTGATTTCGGCGATTTTGAGGATAAGGAAAACTAACCCTTGACAAAATAAAAGGGCAGTGCTAAAATTAGTTTCGACAAAAGGGAGCTCGATTGACTCGGGCTGAGAGGAAGCCATTCTGCTTCGACCTATAACCTGATGCGGATAATACCGACGTAGGATAATTAACGTACCGTTTAAAACCGCAGAGCATTTTGTTTCTGCGGTTTTTTATTATGGTAAACTTTAAGCGCTGTCGATGAGTGCTCCTTTTGTCAAAACAAGGGTGGGCCGGGTCGACACAGCGTGCCCTTAAAAGTAATCTTTTAAAGAGGGTAGAAAAAATGAACGAAAAAACTCAGAAATTAACGGTAAGCGCAGTTATGATTGCCCTTGCCACAGCATTAAGCTTTGTAAAGCTTTGGGAAATGCCTTTAGGCGGTGCAGTAACACTGCTTTCAATGCTTCCTATGTGCCTGCTGTCTGTTATGTATGGCGTAAAATGGTCAGCACTGCCTTGCTTTGTCTATGCCGCCATTCAAATGGCTGTAAGCGGTGTTTTCGGTTGGGGTCTTACACCCGCTGTTTTGGTTGGTGCCATTATATTTGATTATTTAGCACCCTTTACCTGCCTTTGCTTTGCAGGCGCTTTTAGGAAAAAAGGTCTTTGGGGCATTGTTTTTGGAATTTTACTTGTTTGTGTTGTAAGGTTTTTATTCCACTTTGCTTCGGGCTGTATTTTCTTTAGAAGTTATGAGCTGTTTAACAATCCCTACATGTGGTCGCTTGCTTATAACGGTACCTTTATGCTGCCTGAGCTTGGCCTTACCCTTGTAGGTGCAGTGGCGCTTTTCAAGGTGCCGGCAATTAATAAATTCATTAAAATTTAGAGGGTGTTTTTTTGAGCCGTTGCTTTATTTTCGGCGCCTTAAGTGTTTTAGCTTTGCCCGAAATACCAACAGAAAATGACCTTGTTATCGCTGCGGATAAAGGGGTTTTAACCACCGAAAAATTTAATATTATTCCCGACTTCATTGTTGGCGATTTTGATTCTCTCGGCTTTGTGCCAAAGGGAAAAAATGTCATAACGCTAAGTGTTCGCAAGGACGATACCGATGTAGGCTTTGCTGTGAAAACAGCAGTTAATAAAGGCTATAGGGATTTTGTGATTTATGGTTGTGTTGGCGGCAATTTAAGCCACACACTTGCCAATTTGCAAATTGCTAAGGATTTATGCGAAAGCGGCTGTAGTGTAAAACTTTACGGAGGAAAAGAAATTATTACACTGCTTTCAGATGACAAGGTTTACTTTGATGCCAAAAAACAGGGTAGGGTTTCGGTGCTGTCCCTTAGCGATGAAAGCATAGGTGTTACCATTGAGGGGCTTTCCTACACACTAAGAGATGCCGTTTTAAAAAGCAGCGTTCCCCTTGGGGTTAGTAATGAATTTATAGGGTGTGAGAGCCGCATATCGGTTAAACGCGGTTGTCTTGCAATAATTGAAGAAAACTGAAAAAAGTCCGTTACAGTCTAAACTGTAACGGACTTTTTGTTTATTTTGTTTTAAGCAATAATGCAGCCGTTGGGGCAAACCTTTGCACACTCACCGCAACCAGAGCAGAGTTCTTGATTGATGGAGGCAAGGTTATCGGTAATTGTTATAGCGCCCGTGGGGCAGGCTTTAGCACACTTTGTGCAACCAATGCAGGCGTTTTTGCAGGCCTTCATTGCAACGCCACCCTTATCTTTATTAGAGCAAGCAACGGCAAATTTATAATCGGCAGGCAAAATGGAGATAAGCCCTTTGGGGCAGGCCTTTGCACAAAGGCCACAGGCACCGCAAAGGTCCTTATCAACCTTTGCAACACCACCCTCCAGTGAAATTGCCTTTTGGTCGCAGGCGGCGGCGCAGTCACCAAGGCCAATACAACCATATTGACAGGCAAGTGGGCCGTTATAAAGAAGTGCCGCGGCGGCGCAGGTGTTAATGCCATCATAACGGTATTTTAAAACGGTTTTTTCATCGGTCTTGCCGCAGGCAACAAAGGCAACCTGCTTTGTTATAGTGACCTCAACACCGAGAATTTCTGAAAGTTCAGCGGCAGTTTTTTCTCCGCCAACAGGACATTTATTGCATTCAGCTTCGCCCTTGGCAATGGCTTCGGCGTAGCCATCACAGCCCGAATAACCACAGGCGCCGCAGTTGGCACCGGGTAAAGCTGCACGAACAGCCTCAAACTTTTCATCGGTTGGAACAGCAAAAAACTTTGAAGCAAAGGAAAGGCCAACACCCGCCACAAGGGCTATAACGCCAACAACAGCGGCGGCTAATAAAATCTCTACCATATTATTTGCCTCCTATTCCCGCAAAGCCGAGGAAGGAGAGGGAAACAATGGCTGCCGCAATAAGGGTAATTGGCAGACCCTTAAGTCCCTCGGGAATGTCGGCTTCATCAAGCTTTTCCCTTACCCCTGCAAAAATTACCATTGCAAGCAGGAAGCCTAGTCCTGCAGAAAGGGCATTTACAAGTGATTCTAAAAAGGTGAGTTCCTTTGTAAAGTTAAGAATTGTAATACCGAGAACTGCACAGTTGGTGGTGATAAGGGGCAGGTAAATACCAAGTGCCGAGTACAGGGGAGGGGAGAATTTCTTAATTGCAATTTCCAAAAGCTGAACAATGGCGGCAATTATAAGAATGAATACAATTGTTTGAAGATAGGCAAGACCACAGGGCACTAAAATATAGGCGTAAATAGGATATGTAGCGGCGGTGGAAATAAGCATAACCGCTGTAACTGCCACACCCATTGAGGCCGCAGTCGGTACCTTTTTGGAAACGCCGAGGAAGGGGCAAATACCGAGGAATTTTGATAAAATCATATTCTCGGTAAGGAGACCTGCAAGTAAAATAGAAATAAAACTACTCATTTTCGCTTACCTCCTCTTTTTCTGCTTGAGCTTGAGCCTCTGTTTCGGGCTCCTTGACCTGCTCGGTAGCCTCTTGCGCAATTGCTTCGCCGCAATTTTCTGTGCAGCCGTTGCAGTTTCCGGGGCAGTTAGTGCAGCCAAGGCTCTTCACAGGCTTTTTGCCCATGGCAGTGGCAAGCTTATTTGAAACGGCGACCAAAACGCCGAAAACAAAGAAGCCACCGGGAGGCAAAATCATAACAATCATGGGGTCAATAAAGGATGAGGTGATGGGCAGACCGAAAACCGAGCCTGCGCCAATAAGCTCTCTGATTGCGCCCATAAGGGTAATAACTGCAGTAAAGCCTACGCCCATTCCAAGACCATCTAAAATGCTGGGTAAAACGGGATTTTTGCAGGCGAACATTTCGGCCCTGGCCAAAATGATGCAGTTAACAACAATAAGCGGCAGGTAAATACCGAGAGCCGCATCAATATCGGGTAAAAATGCCTTAACAAGCATTTGAATAATTGTAACAAAGCTTGCGATAATGGTGATAAATGCGGGAATTCTAACCTTGTCGGGAATAACATTGCGTAGCAGAGAAATAACAAGGTTTGAGCCAACAAGAACAAGTGTTGCCGCAACACCCATGCCAATGCCGTTAATGGCGGCTGTGGTTATTGCAAGTGTGGGGCAGGTGCCAAGCATCAAACGTAAAACAGGATTTTCCTTAATGAGACCATTGGTGAAATATTTAAGGTTTTTATTACGCATTTTCGGTTCCCTCCTGTTCTGATGTTGCCTCAACCTCGGCATCACCGAAATTTTCACTATAAAGTGTTAGTGCTTCGTTAACAGCCTTGGTTACAGCCTTTGAAGAAATAGTTGCGCCTGTCACGGCGTTAATTTCATTTTTGGTGGCATCTGCACCGTTTTTAACAACGGTTATATCACCCGATAAGCCTAAAAACTGTGAGTAAAAGCCTTCCTTTGTAACATTTTGTCCAAGTCCAGGGGTTTCATCTGAGGCCGAAAGAATGGAAACGGCAAGAATTTTTCCTGCGGGGTCAACGGCGGTCATAACATTAATATCGCCACCATAGCCCTTGGCACTTGTTACAAAGATATAACCTGCAACGGCGCCGTTTTTCTCGGCTGTGTAAATTTCCTTGCCTTCGGTTTTTGTGTAACCCTCTGCAGGAAGTACCTCATTCATTGCGGCAATCTGTGTTTCTTCCTCTAATTTTGCAATTTGACCTGCGGTTAAAAGGTTTGTAACACCTAAAAGCAGGGTTGCCACAAGGCAGATAACAAGCAGGGTTGCGCTGGGAACAATAATTTCTTTGTTTTTCTTAATAAAGTTTACAGTTAAATCCCAAATTTTACGCATTTTTGTTGTCCTCCCATCCGAAAGGTTTGAAAGAGGGCAAACGATTTATATGAGGGGTTAAAATATTCATAATAAGTATGGAATATGAAACACCCTCCGGCAGGGAAGCAAATTCCCTTATTATAACGGTTAAAATACCACAACCTACACCGAAAACAGCCATTCCCCAAGGAGTTTTAGGTGTTGTAACATAGTCGGTTGCCATAAAGATGGCACCAAGGAGTAATCCGCCCGATAAAATGCAGGTTAAGGGATTTCCGCCAAGGCACAGTGTAAACAGTGCTGCTGTGCCGATAAAGCAGAGCGGAATAACGGGGGAAATAATGCGGCGCACAAGCAGATAAGCAAAGCCAATAAGCAGCATAAGTGCACTTGTTTCACCAATTGAACCTGCGTGGGTGCCCAAAAACAGTTCCCTAAGGGTGTAGGTTGCAGGCTCAGCGGCAAGGGGGGTCGCACTACTTACAACATCCGAAAATGGGGGATAGAAGGTTGTCATAGCGGCAGGGAAGGAAACCAGCAAAATAATTCTTGCAGTAATTGCAGGGTTGGCAAAGTTTTGACCAAGACCGCCAAACATTTCCTTAACAACTATAATGGCTATTGCACTGCCGATAATGCCCATCCAAACTGGGAGCCTCGGCGGCAGGTTAAGGGCTAAAATTAGTCCTGTAACAACGGCAGAAAGGTCCCCGATGGTGTGGGGCTTTTTCATTATCAGGCACCACAAAAATTCACTGAGCACAGCGGCCAAAACACAGGAAACAATTAAAAGTGCGGCCGAAAGCCCAAAAAGGATAACGCCGTAAACAGTGGCGGGAGCAAGGGCAATTATAACATCAAGCATAATATCCCTTGTAGAAACATCGTTTCTGATATGAGGGGAGGAGGAAACAATTAATTTTTTGTTCATTTTGAAGTCCTCCTCATTTCATTTTTGGCAATTCGCATTGCCTGCACAAGCTCTCTTCTTGCGGGGCAAACGAAGGAGCAACATCCGCATTCCATACAGTAGCTCACATTCATTTTTGAAAAGAAATCGGCATCAAGCTTTTTTCTTGAAACCTTTGCCTCAACCGCCGCAGGGGTTAAATTCATAGGGCAGGCATTAATACAGCGACCACATTTAATGCAGGCTGTGGAAGTTAGAGGTTTCTTTTCCTTAAAACATAAAATAGCGTTATTGGGTTTTGCAATAACAACATCGGTTGAAACAATTGCATTACCCATCATAGGACCACCTAAAACAATTTTGTCAGGCTCCTCAGTAAATCCGCCGCAAAATTCAAGAATTTCCTCGGCAGAGGTTCCAATTGGCACAAGAACATTACAGGGGTTTTTAATTGCATCACCATCAACCGTAATACGTTTTGTAACAAGTGGCATACCTGTTCTAATATATTTTGAAAGTGCGGAAATACTTGTAATGTTCATTACAATGCAACCAACGTCGCTCGGAAGCTTGCCAAGGGGCAGCTTTCTTTTGGTTGTGCTGTAAATGAGCACCTTTTCAGCGCCTTGCGGATAGCGGGATTTAAGGCGCATAACCTTAACCTCATCCTCGGCATCATATTTTTCCGAAGCAATTTCGGCAAGCTTTTTAAGAGCCTTGGGTTTATTATCCTCAACGCCGATAATAACCTTTTTAAGACCTAAAATTCGCTTAACAAGGTAAATACCATTCAAAATATCCTCGGTATTTTCCATACACTCTCTGTAATCAGCAGTTATGTAGGGCTCACACTCGGCACCGTTAATAATAAGGGTGTCAAGCTCAACATCGGGGCGCTTTGTTAGCTTTACGTGGGTAGGGAAGCCTGCACCGCCAAGACCAACAAGACCACATTCTCTTGCGGCTTTAACCAGGTCCTCCTCGGTTTCAACCGTAATAGGTGCAATTTGGGGGTCGGGCTCCATAAGACCGTCAGACTCAATAAACACCATTTTAACAGGTCTTCCGTTTGCGGGAATAACATCGGCAATTTTGGTAACCGTTCCCGAAACGCTGGAATGAACAGGTGCGCAAATAAACTTTTCACTGTCACCGATTTTTGTTCCAACGTAAACCTTGTCACCCACTTTAACAGTGGGCTCGCAGGGAACACCAATGTGCTGTTGAAGGGGGATTGCTACACTTTTTGGTGGCGGCATAATAACTGTTTCAAATTCAGCCGTGCCTTTAAAATGGGGCAGCGATGCGCCACCTAAAGACCTGCCGACACTATGCAAAATAGTCTCTTTTTTCTCCACACATATTCCTCCTTATAGGGATACTAGCATATTATACAATATATAGCGCTTATTTTCAAGAGTTTATTTATAATATAACTATATATAAATAAATTTTTACATTATTTTATAAAAACGTATTGATAATTTTTGGGGATTATAGTATAATGACTTTGATTTAGGCTTTTTGCACTAAAATACAAAAAATAATATATTTTTCGGGAAGGAGCGAAGAAAAATATGGGAGAAGTTTCCATTGCATTTGTTTGCGCGCTTGGAATTGGCACCGTTTTTACCGGCCTTATTTGCATTGTTCTGCTTTGTAAAATTATAGGCTTTATTTGCGGTGTAAGAAAGCCAAACAAAAATGAGGTAATTAGTCAACAGTCCAATGTGGCGCCTGCCGGCAACGCCAAAGCGGTTACGGCTAACCGCGGCGAGATTGTTGCGGCAATATCTGCAGCCATTGCTGAGGAGCTCGGAACTGAGGTAACGGGCATTAGAATTGTATCAATTAAAAAAATATAAAGGTGATAAAAATGAAAAAATATAATGTTAACGTAAACGGAACAAATTATGAAGTAGTTATTGAAGAGGTTAATGGTGCTGAAATTGCAGCAGCTCCTGCCGCAGCTCCTGCTCCTGCACCTGCCGCAGCCCCTGCACCCGCAGCAGCCCCTGCAGCAGGCGGCGAAACCGTTACAAGCCCCATGCCCGGCAACATTCTTGCTGTTAATGTAGCAGTAGGACAGGCGGTAAAAAAAGGCGATGTTCTTATGGTTCTTGAAGCAATGAAAATGGAGAACGAAATTATGTCTCCCGCTGATGGTACCGTAAATGCAGTTAATGTTTCTAAGGGCGCATCTGTTGAAACAGGAACTGTTCTTTGCACAATTGCTTAATTTTTCTTGTTTTGGTGAATGGATATGTTAGAACAAATTATGAATTTCATCAAGCAAATGGGATTTTATTTGCTTGGTGCAAACTTTTTAAATGACACAACTGTTTTTAATGAAGTGCTCCAAAGAGAGGTTGTTATTGCAGCGGGCTGGAAAAGCCTTGTTATGATTCTTGTATCCCTACTTCTCCTTTGGCTTGCCATTAAGAAGCAGTTCGAACCCCTACTTTTAATTGGTATCGCCTTCGGTATGCTCCTTACCAACCTTCCCGGTGCAGGAATGTATAATGGTGACCTTTGGACCGAGTTTATGACTAAAGGCTCTGATTATTACCACGATTATGGCTTTATCCTTGCAAATGGTGGGCTTTTGGATATTTTATATATAGGTGTTAAAACCTGTGTTTATCCCTGTCTTATCTTTATTGGCATCGGCGCTATGACCGATTTCAGTCCCCTTATTTCCAACCCCAAGAGCCTGCTTTTAGGCGCAGCTGCTCAAATCGGTATTTTTGCAACCTTCGTAGGTACCGGTCTTATAGGTTTTACCGGTAACGAATCTGCTTCTATTGGTATTATCGGCGGCGCCGATGGTCCTACCGCAATTTTTGTAACAACACAGCTTGCTCCTCATTTGCTTGGTGCAATTGCCGTTGCGGCTTATTCCTATATGGCGCTGGTTCCTGTAATTCAGCCCCCTATTATGAAGCTGCTTACAACCAAGAAGGAACGCCAAATTGTTATGAAGCCTCTGCGCAGCGTTTCAAAGACCGAAAAAATCATTTTCCCCATCGCTGTTACAATTTTCGTTTCTCTCCTTGTTCCTTCGGCAACTCCTCTCGTTGGTTGCCTTATGCTCGGTAACCTCTGGAAAGAATCGGGCGTTGCAGAGCGCCTTTGCAAAACAGCTCAAAACGAGCTTATGAACATTGTAACCATTTTCCTGGGAATTTCCGTTGGTGCAACTGCAACAGCTTCAACCTTCCTGCAAACAAACAGAGATACCGTTATAAATCTCGGCGGTAACGAAATAACTCTGCTACGCCTGCCTACAATTGAAATCATTTTTATGGGTGTTGTGGCATTTGGCGTTGCAACAGCCTGCGGTGTTCTTTTTGCAAAGATTATGAATTTGTTTACAAAGAATAAAATCAATCCTTTAATCGGCTCTGCGGGTGTTTCGGCAGTTCCTATGGCTGCCCGCGTTTCACAAATGGTCGGTCAAAAGGAAAATCCCTCAAACTTCCTGCTTATGCACGCTATGGGACCCAACGTTGCAGGCGTTATAGGCTCTGCAATTGCAGCAGGTGTGCTTATAGCTTTATTTGGTTAAGGAGAAATTTTTAAATGGCTAAATTAAATATTACAGATACAATTTTACGTGATGCCCACCAGTCACAGGCGGCAACACGTATGCGCATTGATGATATGCTTCCTGCCCTTGAAAAGCTTGACAAAATTGGCTATTGGTCGGTTGAGTGCTGGGGCGGCGCTACCTTTGATGTTTGTATGCGCTTTTTAAATGAAGACCCCTGGGAGCGCCTTCGTAAAATCAGAAAGGCAATGCCCAACACAAAGCTTCAAATGCTTCTCCGCGGTCAGAACCTGCTTGGCTACAAGCATTATTCTGATGATGTTGTTGATGCTTTTGTTAAGAAATCTATTGAAAACGGTATTGATGTTATCCGTATTTTTGATGCCCTTAATGACACCAGAAATATGAGAGCCGCAATGGAGGCCTGCAAAAAGTACGGCGGTATTTGCGAAGCAGGTATGAGCTATACAATAAGCCCTGTTCATAACGAGGAATATTTTGTTAACCTCGCAAAGGAACTGGAAAGCATGGGTGCCGATGTTATCTGCATTAAGGATATGGCAAACCTTTTGCTACCCTATGATGCATATTCTCTCGTTAAGAAACTGAAAGAAAATGTTAAGGTTCCCATTCACCTTCATACACATAACACAACAGGTACCGGTGATATGACCTATTTAATGGCAGCACAGGCCGGTGTTGACATTGTTGATACCGCCCTTTCACCTTTAGCTAACGGTACTGCTAACCCTGCAACCGAGGCTCTTGTTGCAACATTACAGGGCACCGAGCGTGATACAGGACTCGACCTTAACGCTCTTGCTGATGTTGCCGCACATTTTAGAACCGTTGCCGATAAAATGAAGGCAGAGGGTATTCTTGACCCAAAGGTGCTCAGCGTTGATACCAAAACCCTTATCTATCAGGTTCCCGGCGGTATGCTTTCCAATATGATTTCCCAGCTCAAACAGGCAGGAAAAGAGGATAAGTATTACGATGTTCTTGCCGAGGTTCCGAGGGTTCGTGAGGATTTCGGTTATCCTCCCCTTGTAACACCTACCAGCCAAATTGTAGGCACACAGGCTGTTATGAACGTTATTTCAGGCGAGCGCTATAAAATGGTTCCTAAGGAATCTAAGGGACTTCTTCGCGGTGAGTACGGTAAGCTTCCCGGCACCGTTAACGAGGAGGTTAGAAAGAAGGCTATTGGTGATGATGAGGTTATCACCTGCCGTCCTGCTGATAAGATTGAGCCTGAGTTCGAAAAGTATCGCATTGAGGCAGGCGACCTTGCAAAATGCGATGAAGATGTTCTTTCCTATGCTTTGTTCCCTCAGGTTGCTTCTAAATTCCTGGCTGAAAAATATGCCGAGAAAAAGGAGCCCGCAGCCGATGAAAATGCTGTTCGCACTTTATATGTTCAGGATTTATCGGGTAATTTCTAAAATTTTAAAAGGGCGCAGTTGCGCCCTTTTTTGCTACATATTAAGGTGATATAATGTCAAAAAACCTAAAAGGCAATTTAATATTGCTTATAGCCGCAATAATTTGGGGCCTTGCCTTTGTGGCACAGGATAAAGCAGCCGATACTATGCCGCCCTTTGCCATAAATGCGGTGCGCTCCTACATAGGATTTTTATTTTTAATACCTGTTTGCGCAATTATTAGCCGCAATAGGGGAGAAGCCCTTATTCCAAAAACGAAAGAGGGCAGAAAAAATCTTGCTCTGGCGGGTGTTCTTTGCGGTGTAATGCTAACCATTTCTGCAAATTTGCAGCAGTTTGGAATTTCATCCTATCCGGGTAACGCCGCGGCATCGGCCAGAAGCGGTTTTATAACCGCAATGTATGTTGTGCTTGTGCCGGTGTTTAGTCTGTTTTTAAAGAAAAAAACAGGCCTTAATGTGTGGTTCGCGGTGGCTCTTTCGGTTGTGGGGCTTTATCTGCTGTGTCTTTCAGGTGGTCTTGGTCAGGTTTACGGCGGCGACCTTGTTGTTTTTGGTTGTGCAATTTCCTTTGCCGTTCACATTATGTGTGTTGACCATTTTGCAAGCAGTGTAGATGGCGTTAAGCTTTCATGCATTCAGTTTTTCGTTTGCGGTACACTATCAATGGTTTTAATGTTTATCTTTGAAAAGCTAACCCTTGCGGGAATTTTAGCGGCAATTCCTTACCTTTTATTTATCGGTATTATGTCCAGCGGCGTGGCATACACATTACAGATAATCGGTCAGCAGTATTCAAAAAATCCCACGGTTGCCTCAATTATAATGAGCCTTGAATCGGTTTTTGCCGCCCTTGGCGGACTGCTTTTTGGCGAGGTTTTATCCCTTCGCGAGATAATCGGCTGTGTCATTATGTTTGCGGCAATTATTTTATCCCAGCTTGATTTCAAAAGAAAACTTGCGCAGATTTAGAGAAAAATGTAAAAGAAAAAGCGTTTTCGGTAAATCCGAAAACGCTTGTTTTTCTTTCGCAACTTAAATTAGATAGCGCGGGTAACCTTGCCTGAACGAAGGCAACGGGTGCAGGCATGAATACGACGAGGTGAACCGTCTATAATTGCCTTAACCTTTTTTACGTTGGGCTTCCAGGTTCTGTTAGAACGTCTGTGTGAGTGGGAAACCTTAATACCAAAAGCAATCTCTTTATTGCAGATATCACATTTTGCCATGAGTCTGCACCTCCTTGAATTAACATTAGCAAAAATTATATTAACACAAAGCTTGCGATAATGCAAGTGTTTTTTTAAAAAATTCAAATATTTGTTTTTTCTTATCAATAATGTCTTGAAAGAGACTTGTTATTTTGTTATAATAAATAAATAAATTGTTTATAATGGGTGATTATGTGATTAAGGCAGTTTTATTTGATTTAGACGGTACCTTGGCAAATTCTCTTTTCGACCTTGCCTTTGCCACCAACCGTGCACTTAAAATGCACGGCTACAAAGAACATCCTGTTGATAGCTATAAGTATTTTGTTGGGGATGGAATTCCTAAAATGATTGAAAGGGCACTTCCTGAAAATGCAAGGGATGCCGCAACGGTTGAACTTATTAAAAAGGATTTTACCGATTATTATAAGGACCACCACAGCGATAGAACAAAAACCTATAACGGTGTTCCCGAACTGCTACAAAAACTAAATGAAATGGGACTCATTCTAGCCGTTGTAACCAACAAGGCAGAACCCCTTGCAAGGCAACTGGTTTTTGGCCTTTTGGGGGAGAAAACCTTTAATGTGGTAAACGGCCAAAGGGATGGAATTCCTAATAAACCTGACCCAACACTTGCCCTTATTACAATGGAAGAACTCGGTGTAAAGCCTGAGGAATGCATTTTTATAGGGGATAGCGGAATGGATGTTTTAACAGGCGTTAATTCGGGAGCCTACCCTGTTGGCGAGCTTTGGGGCTACCGCGGGGAAGAGGAGCTTAGAGCAAACGGCGCCAAGGTTATAATAAGCGAGCCAATGGAGCTTGTTAAAGTTATTGAGGAGCTTAATTCCTAAAATGCAGCGTTACACCTCTACTAAAATTTCCTGCTATATCGGCTACATAGTTCAGGCAATCATAAATAATTTCCTGCCCCTGCTTTTTCTTATTTTCCAAACCAAATATAATGTTTCCTATGAGGCACTTGGCAGGCTTATTTTTATAAACTTTGTTGTGCAGATATCGGTGGATATTGTATCGGTTAAGGTTGTTAAACTTTTGGGATACAGAACAATTACTGTTCTTGCCCACGCGATTGCGGCACTGGGTCTTGTTATGCTGGGTGTTTTGCCTATGCTTTTCCCCGAAAACGTTTACACCTGCCTTGTTATAGCCATTTTGTTTTATGCCACAGGCAGCGGTATTATTGAGGTTATTATCAGCCCCATTGTAGAGTATCTGCCGGGGGAGAAAAAGGCGGCAGAAATGTGCTTTCTCCACTCTTTTTACTGTTGGGGTCAGATGCTCACCGTTATTGTGTCAACCGTTTTGCTCCGCGTTCTTGGCGGAAACTGGATGCTCCTTCCAATTATTTGGGCGGTTATTCCGTTTGTTAATATGTTTTCCTTTATGCGCGTACCCCTTGTTATTCCTCAAAATGAAGTTGAAAATAAGGGCGACAGCATTTCGGTGCTCCTTAAAAACCGTAAGTTTTATAAGTTGCTAATAGCAATGCTTTGTGCGGGAGCCAGTGAAATTGCCGTGGCGCAATGGTCCTCAATGTTCATTGAGCAGGCACTGGGCGTTGATAAGGTCCTTGGGGATTTACTTGGTCCCTGTGCTTTTGCTCTTTTTATGGGCACAGGCAGAATTATTTTTGGGCTTCTCGGCGAAAAAATTTCCTTAAATCGCCTAATAACTATAAATGCAGCCCTTTGCTTTGTTTGTTATCTTGTGGTGTCATTCAGCTCATCACCTGTTCTTTGCCTTATTTCCTGTGCGGCTTGCGGTTTTTCAGTTAGCCTTATGTGGCCGGGCACCTATTCGGTTGCCGCAAAGGAAATTGTCAGCGGCGGCACCGCAATGTACGGCATTCTTGCAATGCTTGGCGATATGGGCTGTTCCTTAGGCCCTTGGCTTGTGGGGCTGGTTGCCGATTTTGCCGACCTTCAGGCAGGCTTTTTAGTTGTAAGCGTTTTCCCTGCAATAATGTTCCTATCGGGCATCAGGGATGAAATAAAAAAATCCATTAAACTTAAAAGAGGTGCTTTTAATGAAACGCGATAATTATCTTACTTGGGATGAGTATTTTATGGGCATAGCCCTTTTGTCCTCACAGCGCAGTAAGGACCCCTCTACACAGGTGGGCGCCTGCATTGTTAATGATGAGAACAGAATTCTTTCAATGGGCTATAACGGTATGCCGTTTTGCTGTAGTGATGATGTTTATCCGTGGGAAAGAAACGGCACAGCACAGGATACAAAATATATGTACGTGTGCCATGCCGAATTAAATGCAATATTAAATTATAGGGGTGGCTCTTTAAAGGGCTCAAGAGTTTATGTAACACTTTTCCCCTGCAACGAGTGCGCAAAGGCAATTATCCAGGCAGGTATTAAGGAAATTGTTTACATGCAGGATAAATATGCCGATACCGATGCTGTTATCTGCGCTAAAAGAATGCTGGATAGCGCCGGGGTAAAATACCGTCAGTATAACCAAACCAAAAATACGGTTGAATTAAAGCTGTAATCCGAAAACATCGCTTGCAAACCAAACCTTTTTAACCTTGAACTCTTTTCCGTCAAGGTAATTTAGAAGCCCTGCATCGGTTTTAAAGCTGAATTTAAGCTTGTAGGAGTAAAGGGCCTGCTTATCAAAGCCCAGCTTTTTGTCGCCCGCAAGCCTTCCGTACTTTCCGTCCCCCAAAAGGGGATGACCGATGGATGCCATGTGCGCCCTTATCTGGTGGGTGCGGCCGGTTAAAAGTTCAATTTTTAAAAGGCTTATATCGCCCTTTTGGCGAATAACCTCATAGCGGGTTTTTATGGAGAGGTTCGTGTCACTCTTTTGCTTTGATAAATAAACCTTGTTTTTGCTTTCGTTCTTTTCTAAAAAGCCTTCAAGGGTTGCGGCCTTGGGCGTGGGTGTTCCGTGCACCGCCGCAAGATAAAATTTATCAATTTCTCTAAGCTTTATTTTGTCGCAAAGAATGCGCAGAGCTTCGGCATTTTTTGCTGCAATAACTATACCACCGGTGTTTCGGTCAATTCGGTTGGCAAGGGCAGGCTTAAAGCTGTTTTCCTTTTCGGGGTCAAATTCACCCTTTTCATAAAGGTAACGCTGAATTCTTGTAATAAGAGTGTCGGTGTATTCGTTTTCATCGGGGTGAACAAGCACGCCCTGAGCCTTGTCGGCAAGCAGAATATTTTCATCCTCGTAAATAACGGTAAGATTTTTCGAGGCTGAAAGAAAATCATACTTAGGGGCGGCAGCCTCAAAAAATTCATCCTTTAAATAGGCGGTTACAATATCGCCCTTATTTAAGCGTGTGCTTATTTCGGCACGCTTTCCGTTAACCTTGATGTCCTTCTTGCGAATGGCTTTGTACATCATAGAAGCAGGCAGCTTTGGTGCTGCCTTGCTTAAAAATTTATCAAGGCGCTGGTTGGCATCATTTTCAGTTATTGTAAACTGTTTCATAATTTCTCCTTTAAGTTGGCGAGAGTCGAACCAGTTACGCCTTCAAAACAAAATTTTCGGTAATAGTTTGCCTCAAAACTTGAAATACGCCAGTATTCCTGCGTTTTGTCGGCTTCCTCTAACACAAAAATTTTAGTTTTGAAAGGTCGGAGAGTTTCTGCCAACGGATTTATTTAGTAGACAAAGCGTAATTTTGCCGCAAGGCTGGCGCCTTGCAAAAAAATACGCAAAGTCAGATAATTAAAGGCGGTGAGCGAAACCGTATCCGGTTCGACTCTCGCCAACTTAAGGTGGTGGTAAAATGGCAAATATGAGCGATGAAGAAAAGAAGCTTCGCGAGGGGCATAGACAGCGTATGAAAAAGCAGTTTATGGAAATGGAAAACACCAAAGATTTTCCCGATTATCAGTTGCTTGAAATGTTGCTTTTTTACGCACTTCCAAGGGTTGATACACGTTTAACGGCAAAAAGGCTTTTAAACGAGTTCGGCTCCTTTTCAGGTGTTTTTAACACCGATGCAAAGAATTTTAAAAAAGTAAAGGGTGTAACCGAAAACCTCTCGGTGTTTTTAAAACTTATTTTGACAGCGGCAAGGCGCTACCACGAAAGCGAAGCTAAAAAGCGTTCCTTTAAAACTGTTAAGGATTACGGCAACTTCCTTTTAGAGCAATATCACGGCGCAAAGGCCGAAATGATGTCAATGATAAGCTTAAATTCCAAGTACGAATTTTTATCCTTTGACATAATCAGCACAGGGGAAAATGATTCGGTTACCGTAAGTGCTAAAAAGATTGTGGAAAAGGTGCTTAAAATTGGAGCTCATTCGGTTATCATTGCCCACAATCACCCAAGTGGAATTGCTATTCCTTCGGTGAGTGATGCCGAGGCAACGGTTAATATTAAAAGACTGCTCGCCCAGGTTGGCGTTAACCTTGTTGACCACGTTGTTCTTGAGGAAAACGATTATGTGTCAATGGCACAGTCGGCAGAATACACCCACATATTTTAAATCATTATATATCATATTTTTAAAAAAGGCAATTAAAACGGCACATTGGTGCCGTTTTTTGTTCTTATAAGGGTATATCTTTCATAAAATTTTCTTGTATAGGGGGATTTTTATGAAGAAAATTTCAGCAATATTTTTAAGTCTGGCACTAATTTTTACCTTTGCCTTTCCGTGTAGCGCAAAAACCGTTTCAATGGAGTATGATGCCGATGATTTGAACGTGCCCTTAGAGGCGGTAGCAACGGTGGGGGAGATAGGGCAGACCCTTGATATAAAGGCAAAAAGTTGCATTTTAATGGAGGCTAAAACAGGTAAAATTCTTTATGAGGATAATGCCGATGAGGTAACCGCACCAGCCTCTATTACTAAAATTATGTCTCTTGTTTTAATAATGGAGGCGCTTGATGATGGGCGTTTAACCCTGGAAACCGTGGTGACCGCCAGCGAACACGCCGCCAAAATGGGAGGCTCACAAATTTGGCTTGAGCCTAATGAGCAAATGACGGTTAACGACCTTTTAAAGGCGGCGGTAATTGCATCGGCAAACGATGCCACCGTAGCACTTGCCGAAGCCGTTTCAGGCAGTGAGGAAACCTTTGTTGAGGAAATGAATAAAAAGGCAAAGGCAATAGGTATGAACAGCACTACCTTTATAAACTGCACAGGTCTTGATGCCGAGGGTCACACTACCACCGCTCACGATGTTGCGCTTATGTCAAGGGAACTGATTACCCACGAGCTTATAAAGCAATATTCTACCGTGTGGATGGATTCGCTTAGAAATGGGGAAAGCGAGCTTGTTAACACAAATAAGCTGGTAAGGTTTTATGAGGGCTGCACAGGTCTTAAAACAGGCACAACCTCAAAGGCAGGCTATTGCTTAAGCGCCACTGCCAAAAGAAACGGAATGGAGCTGGTGGCCGTGATTATGGATGGTCAAACCAGCAGCGACCGTTTTGAGGGCGCTAAAAAGCTTTTAAACTATGGCTTTGCAAACTACACCTTTTCATCTCTCGATGCCGATTTAAAGGAAAATACCTCCGTAGCCGTTAAAAACGGCACCGAGAGCGCCGTCGCAGTTCGGGCAGGTGGAAAGCTGGACCTTCTTTTAAAACGCAATGAAAACGGAAAAATAACCCAGGAAATTAGTATCGAACCCGAAATAATTGCACCTGTTAAGGCGGGGCAAAAGGTGGGCACGGTTATCTTTTTGCTTGACGGCAAGGAGCTTGGAAGCGTGGATATTGTGGCCGAAAAGGATGTCAGGAAACTGAATTTCAGCACTGTTTTTTTGCGATTAATACTCTGCCTATTCAAATTGTAGAAAAAAAGTGTAATATAGCGAAAGAATTATGTTGAAAATTCTGAGAAAATATAGTAATATATAAATATAAAAGACAGTCTTATACTAGAAAGAGGCAAAATCACATGGCACTTAAATTAAATTCAAACTATGCAGCGCCTTTTCTGCGTGAAAATGATATTAAAGGTTTAACCGAGCAGGTTACTGCTGCTCACAACCAGCTTAAAAACGGAACAGGCCTTGGCAACGATTTTATCGGTTGGGTTAATTTGCCCTTTAATTATGATAAAGAGGAATTCTCCCGCATTAAAGCGGCGGCAGAAAAAATTAAAAGTGATACCGATGTTTTAATAGTAATCGGTATCGGCGGCTCTTATCTTGGCGCCCGCGCCGCAATTGAATTTTTAAAGGGTCCCTATTATAATTCCCTTAAAAACGGTGTTCCCGAAATTTACTTTGCAGGTAACAGCATTTCGGGTAGCGCACTTAGCGATATTTTAAACCTTTGTGAGGGCAAGCGCGTTTCCCTTAACATTATTTCTAAATCGGGCACAACAACCGAGCCCGCCGTTGCCTTCCGCGTTCTTAGAAAAATGCTTGAGGAAAGATACGGCGAGGAAGAGGCCGCACGCCGCATTTATTGCACAACCGATAAGTGCCGTGGCACCCTTAAAAAGCTTGCCGATGAAAAGGGCTATGAGTGCTTTGTTATTCCCGATGATGTTGGCGGTCGCTTCTCTGTTCTTACAGCGGTTGGCCTTTTACCCATTGCAGCCGCAGGTGCCGATATTGATGCTTTAATGCAGGGCGCAGCCGATGCCGCAAAGGATTATGATACCCCTGATTTAGAGCAGAATGACTGCTATAAATATGCCGCCCTTCGCAACGCTCTTTACCGCAAGGGTAAAGAAATTGAACTGCTGGTTAGCTATGAGCCTCGCTTTACAATGATGGCTGAGTGGTTTAAACAGCTTTACGGAGAGAGCGAAGGTAAGGATAACAAGGGTCTTTTCCCGGCATCTGTTGTATTTTCAACCGACCTTCACTCAATGGGACAATACATTCAGGATGGCAAGCGCATCCTCTTTGAAACCGTTGTTACCATTGGAGATTGCGGCAGCGATGTTATAATCGAAAAGGAAGCAGATGATGGCGATGGCCTTAACTTCCTTGCAGGAAAGCCTATGTCCTTTGTAAATGAAAAGGCATTCCAGGGCACCGTTCTTGCCCATACCGATGGCGGTGTGCCTAACCTTGTAATCAGCCTTGATAAGGCAGATGAGGCAAACCTTGGCAGACTTATTTATTTCTTTGAAAAGGCTTGCGCAATTTCGGGTTATATGCTGGGTGTTAACCCCTTTGACCAACCCGGTGTTGAAAGCTATAAAAAGAATATGTTTGCACTTCTCGGTAAACCCGGTTACGAAGCCGCAAAGGCCGAGCTTGAGGCAAGACTTTAAAAACCAGAAACAACTGTCACTTGGCAGTTAATAATATAAAAGGAGCTGGTAAGAATGATTAAACTTATCATCGGAAAAAAAGGTTCAGGAAAAACTAAAAAGCTTATTGACATGGTAAACTCTGCCGCCGAAACAAGTAACGGCGATGTTGTTTGCGTTGAAAAAGGCGATACCTTAACCTTTAGCATTACACATAAGGTTAGACTGATTGATGCTGAAAACCTCGGCATTTCGGGATATAATGAGTATTACGGTCTGCTTTGCGGCATTAACGCCGGCAACCACGATGTTACCCATATCTTTGGCGATGCAACTTTACGCATCGGTTCACGCGATTATGAGGAGCTTTATGATTTCCTTGACAGAGTTTCCGCTCTTGCAGAGGAAAGCAATATTATTTTCTGCTTCACCCTTTCTTGCGATGAGGCTGACCTGCCTGCTAAGATTTTCGAAGTAGCACAAAAGGCTTAATTTTAAAAAACATAAAAACGCTCGACAAGGCATTACTGCGCCTTGTCGGGCGTTAAAGTCTTTAAAGGAGAATTAAAATGTCAAAGCAAACTAATAAGCCCGCAGTCGGCGATACTATTGCCGTTATGCACACTAATTTAGGCGATATTTCCATTAAACTTTTCGTAAATGAGGTACCGCGCACTACCGAGAATTTTATTACCCACGCTAAAAACGGCTATTATAACGGCCTTATTTTCCACCGCGTTATTAAGGATTTTATGATTCAGGGTGGTGACCCCACAGGCACAGGTATGGGCGGCGAGAGCATTTGGGGAAGACCCTTTGCCGATGAGTTCGATATCGACCTTCACAACCTTCGCGGTGCCCTTTCAATGGCTAACGCAGGACCTAACACAAACGGCAGTCAGTTCTTTATTGTTCAGGCCGATACCGTTCCCGCTAATATGCTCTCCCAAATGAAGCAAATCGGCCCCGATAATTTCCCGGATGATATTATTGAGGATTACGCCGCTTTAGGTGGCACACCTTGGCTGGATTTCCGCCACAGCGTGTTTGGTCAGGTTTTCGAGGGTATGGATGTTGTTGATAAAATTGCGAATGTTAAAACCGTCCAAAACGACAAGCCCGAAACCGATGTTATAATAGAAAGCATTGAAATTAAAGTTCTTTAAAAAATAAAAGAAAAAAGCCGTGTCGGGGAAGGACACGGCTTTTTCCTTTTAAGGGGTTTGAGGAGAGATTCCTCTAATTAAGAGAGGAATGTGCCGGGCAAATGCGGCTTTCGCCCAAGCACAAGTATATATTACACTTTAATTTTGAACTTTTAATGAACTGTTTTTAAACAAATGTATAATTTTTTGTTAAGCGTCAAAAATATTTGACGGAGGCGAAAAATTAAATGTATTATAAAGAAAATAAGCAGTCAAAATTTGATAAATTTTTAGCGGGCAAGGGGTTTTATGCCGTTTTGGCAATTTGTGTTTTAACGGTGGCAGTTGCAACCTATTTAACCGTTGCAACCTTTGATAATAAATCAAAGCCAAAAAGCCAAAATTCTCAAACCTCACAGATTATAGAGAATACCTCAAAGGCTCCAATAACAAGTCAGCCTGCACAAAATGTTACCGAAAGCGAGCTTTATAGCTCCGGTGTTCAGTCACAAACCGATAAGGAGCAGGTAAAGGTACCAAACACCGTGGCAGGTTATTTTGTGCTCCCTGTTACAGGTGAAATTTTAAAGGATTATTCCGATACTGTTTTGCAATTTTCAAACACCTATAACGATATGCGGCTTCATTTGGGCCTTGATATTGCCGCAAATGAGGGCACCGCAGTTAAAAGCGCGGGGGATGGCAAGATTTTATCGGTGGAGGATAGCAAGGATTTCGGCACCGTTATCACCATTGACCACGGGAATATGGTAACGGCGAAATATTGCGGACTTAAAAATATTACGGTTAAAAGCGGTGATATTGTCGCCGCAGGTCAGGCAATCGGTGAAATCGGCACCGTGCCAAGCGAATGTGTTGATGAAGCCCACCTGCATTTTGAAACCTATAAAGATGGTAAATCGGTATCACCTACAAAACTTATTGAAGAATTTTTGAACTAAAAAAAGCGACATTCTAATGAATGTCGCTTTTCCTTTTAGAATAAAACAGCCTGGGCAATAAAGAAATAAATTGTAAGGGAAATGGCATCTACAATTGTTGTAATAAAGGGGCTTGCCATAACCGCAGGGTCAAAGCCCAGTTTCTTTGCTGCAATAGGCAATACGCAGCCAACAACCTTGGCAATAAGCACGGTAAAGAACAGCGTTGCCGAAACAACCAGTGCAACCATAAGGGTAAGCCCATCGGTTTTAAGGAGCAGGATATCAAAAACCCACATTTTAAAGAAATTTAGCACTGCAAGGCTGGCGCCGCAAAGCACCGAAACTCTTGTTTCCTTCCATAAAACGCGCAATACATCGCGAAACTCAATTTCCCCAAGGGAAAGGGCGCGAATTATTGTAACGGAGGACTGTGAGCCGGAGTTACCGCCGGTGTTCATAAGCATAGGCATAAAGGCTGTAAGCACCGTAAGAGAGGCCAGTGAACTTTCAAATGAGGTAATTATCATTCCCGTAACCGTGGCAGAAATCATAAGAATTAAAAGCCACATAATTCTGGAACGGAAAATTTCAAAAACGCCTGTTTTAAGGTAGGGGACATCGGCATCGGTAGGCGTAATAGCCGCCATTTTTTCAAAGTCCTCGGTTATTTCTTCCTGCAAAACATCAATAGCATCGTCAACCGTGATAATGCCCACAAGGCGATTTTCATTATCTACAACAGGCAGTGCCAAAAGGTCATATTTATCGAAAAGCTGAACAACCTCTTCACGGTTTTGCAGCGTTGCCGCGAAAATAATGTTTTCGTTCATTATGTCCTCAAGCAGCGTATCTCCCTTTGAAAGCAGAAGGTCCTTAACCGAAACAATGCCCTTAAGGTGCCTGCTTGAATCAATAATATAGCAGGTGTAAATGGTTTCCTTGTCGGTGCCAACCTTCCTAATTCGCTCAAAGGCATCGGCCACCGTCATTGAAGCCTTAAGGTCAACAAACTCAGTGGTCATAATGCTGCCTGCGCTGTCCTCTGGGTAGGCAAGAAGCTGGTTTATCAGCTTTCGGTCACCTGCAGATGCTTGTGCTAAAATTCGCTTTGCAACGTTGGCGGGCATTTCATCAATAATATCAACGGCATCATCCATATAAATGTCGTTCATAACCTCTTTAAGCTCCTTATCACTAAACGCGGTGATAAGGTCTTTTTGCATATCGGTGTCCATCTCAACGAACACCTCACTTGCCAGTTCTTTAGGCAATATTCTAAAAAGAACAAGGTCGTTAGGTTTTTCAATTTCTGAAAAACAGGCGGCAATATCCGCAGGGTTCATATCAAGGAAAATTTCCTTAATTTCACCGAATTTTTTATTTTCTAACAGTTGAAAAATGGTATTTTCCAATTGTTCCACCTCCGTTTAATTATTTTGCCGAACAAGAGGGGAGTAAATACCCAAATTTATAGATATTTCTTTAAAAGCTCAATGCTTTCAAAAAAATCCTTGTGTTCAGCAAAGAGTAGTTTTTTCGCTTCATCACTAAAGGGAACAACGTCTGGTATACCAATTGCCTTCATTCCGGCGGCGTGTGCGGCTTTAACACCGTTTGCCGAATCCTCAAAAACAAAGCAGTCGGCGGGCTTAGCGCCAATAAGTTCTGCTGCTTTTAAAAATACATCGGGTTCCGGCTTTCCGTTTTGAACCTCGGTGCCGCAAACAGTGGCATCAAAATAATGCTCGGCGTTTACCTTTTTAATATGGTGTTCTACCGAAGGTCTCGATGTGCCCGAAGCAAGAGCAATTTTAACATTGTTTTCCTTTAAAAAAGTGAGAATTTCCTTTGCACCCTTTTTGAATTCAACATTACCGTTTGTTTCAATATATTCTCTTGCGTGCTTCTTAAAAAGCTCAACATCAAGGGTGGGGAAATGGGTGCGCAAATAATGGGATGAGCCGTTTGAATTCATACCGAAAACACTACAAACGTGCTCTCCTAAATTTTCTATTCCTTGCTGTCGCCCCCCGTATTCCCAAGCAGGAATGCAAATTTTCTGGGTATCAAGAAGTGTGCCGTCCATATCAAAAATAACGCTAAACATTATCTCACCTCACTCTATTAAACATATACATATTAATGATATCATATAAATACTGCATTTTCAAGAAAAAAACGTTTTTATCTCTTGCATTACCAAAAATGTAATGATATACTTTAAAGGTGATTTAAGGAGAAAGAGGGTCAAGGCCTTGAAAATCAGCAGTTCGGCAAAAAAAGCCATTATGATTGGTTCAATGTGCGCTATTTCCTATCTTGCGGTTTATATTGCCCGAAATATTCTAAGCACCGTTTCACCGCAAATGATAAACGATGGAAGTTTAACAACTGAAGATATCGGAACTCTTTCATCCCTCTATTTTGCGTTTTATGCGTTTGGTCAACTTATTAACGGAATAATCGGGGACAAAATAAAACCTAAATTTATGATGGGCTTTGGTCTTATTTTTGCAGGTGTTAGTAATTTCATTTTCCCGCTGTTTATTAAAACAACCTTAGTGGTTTATTCAGCTTATGCTTTAAGCGGATTTTTCCTTTCTATGATTTATGGTCCTATGACCAAAGTTATTTCGGAAAATGTTGAGCCACACCTTGCACCAAGGTGCGCCGTTGCAAACACGTTTACTTCTCTTTTGGGCTCTCCCATCGCGGGTGTTATTGCTGCGCTTTTCGTTTGGCAAAATGTTTTTAAAATCACCGGCGGAATTCTTGTTTTAATGGGTGCGGTTTGCTTTGCCGTTTTTCGCATTTTCGAAAAAAAGGGAATTGTGAAATACGGTCAGTTTTCAAAACCGAAGGGAAGCAAAGGTTCGGTAGGTATTTTAATTAAATACAAAATTATTAAATTTACAATAATTTCGGTTATAACGGGTATTGTTAGAACTACGGTTGTTTTTTGGCTTCCTACATATCTTTCTCAGCATTTGCATTTTTCCGAAAAAACATCGGCGCTGCTGTTTACGGTTTCAACTCTTGTTATTTCTGCAGCGGCCTTTATTTCGGTGGCAGTTTACGAACTTTTTAAAAGAGATATGGAAAAAACTGCGCTTTGGGCTTTTGTTGCATCATCATTTTGCTTTATTATGGTGCTTTTTGCCAAAAATGCAGTTGTCAACATAAGTTTTATGGTTCTTGCAATTTTAACTGCAAATATCGCCGCAACAATGCTTTGGAGTTTTTATTGTCCAAGCCTTAGAAATACAGGAATGGTTTCAGGCGCCACAGGTTTCCTTGATTTTATGAGTTATATGGCGGCTTCGCTTTCTTCTAAAATCTTTGCAAATTCAGTCGGTGTAGTTGGTTGGGGCGGACTCATTGCTATGTGGGCGGCTTTAATGGTTGTGGGAATTATTGTTTCTCTACCTTATAATAAGTTTAAAAAGATTAAATAAATTAAAAAACGCTAAGGTTTTGCCTTGGTGTTTTTTTGCGTTATCTGAGTAATCTATGTGTTGTGTCCTTGCGGACATAAACACAAAAAGAAAGACACGATGAAAATCGTGTCTTTATTTTTGGAGCTGCTAACCAGACTTGAACTGGTGACCTCATCCTTACCAAGGATGTGCTCTACCACCTGAGCCATAGCAGCAAACATATTAAACAGCAAAATTGATTATATTATAAAAAGAATAAAAAGTCAAGTGCTTTTTTAAAAGAAAAAATCATATAATTTGTTGCTTTTTCAAAAGTAGTGCTGTAAAATGAAGGCAATAAGGTCAAGGGGAGTGTAAAAAATGGCAAAGCTTAGCGATATTGACAAGAATTTTAAGGTTGGCGGAATTATTAACCGCGAAGATATTGAGTTTTATAATATTGAAGATGCCGATAAATTTAATGTTTTTGGCGTTTTCAGAGAAAACGACCACTATGTTCGCCTACCCGGCGCCGTTGCCGAAAGGGTGAGCGAGGGTGTAAAACGCCTTTATAAGCACACCGCAGGCGGTAGGATTTGCTTTAAATCCAACAGTCCCGTTGTGGCTATAAGCGCAACCTATAACGACCCTTGCAAATGGAGTAATTTTACCATGGCAGGCTCCTGCGGCTTTGACCTTTATTTTAACCAAGAGGTCGGACAGTGGTACAGAACTACCTATTTTCCACCCATGGAACTTGAAGACCGTTTTGAGTCCTCTGCTGAAATTTATAGTAATGAGGAAAAAGAAATAATTATAAATATGCCTCTTTATGCAGGTATTAACGACCTTTATATCGGTGTTAAAAAAGGCTCAACATTAACCCCGGTAAATCCTTATAAAAGTGATAAAAAGGTTGTGTTTTACGGCTCATCCATAACACAGGGCGGCTGTGCATCACGGCCGGGTAATTCCTATGAGGCAATGCTCTCGCGCTGGTTTAGCTTTGATTACACAAACCTCGGATTTTCGGGCAGCGCCGCAGGCGAGGATATAATGGCGGATTATGTTGCCGACCTTCCTATGGATGTTTTTGTTTTTGATTATGACCACAATGCAAACACCGCAGAATACCTAGAGAAAACCCACGAAAAAATGTTTAAAAAGGTCAGAGCAAAGCACCCCGATATTCCTGTTGTTTTTATGACAAGGCCTAACCAAACTAGTCCCTATGCCGAAAACTTTAAGGTAATTTTAAAAACCTATGAAAATGCCAAAGCGGCAGGGGATAAGAACGTTTATTTCGTCAGCGGCCAGGATATTTTTAATCTGTGCGATAGTGAAGCCTGCACCATTGACGGATGTCATCCCAACGACCTTGGCTTTTATTGTATGGCGAAATGCGTTGGCGAGGTTTTCAAAAAATTCTTTTAATGTCACACACCTATTGACAAAAAAATGTAATGGTGGTATAATTTTTTAAAATTAAACAGTTTAAACCGTTGAAGCGGAGATAACGGCAAAAAATGCCTTTACAGAGAGCCTGCGTTGCTGAGAATCAGGCAAGAAACAGTTTGTCAAATGGACCGCTGAGGGTGCAGTCAAATGTGGTTTTACCACAGAGTATTCTGCAACGTTGCAGGCAATCGTTAACTGCCGAGGGTATATTGGTACCCTGCAAAAGTGCACGAATTTTCGTGAATTCAAGGTGGCACCGCGGATAAAATTTTATTCGTCCTTGACAGTTTAAAAGTTACTGTCAAGGGCGTTTTTTCGTTTCTTGGCAGTCATTTTGGAGGAAAAGAAAATGAAACCCGGAAAACGATGGCGAACCCCAAAATAAGTTTTTAATAGTATTACAAGTTTTTGGAGGAAAATAAAATGAAGCTTAATAATGTTGATTTTGAAACCTATTTTAATAATTACCCCGATAAGGATGGCTATTTTGGAAAATACGGCGGCGTTTTCGTTGAGGATAAGCTGAAAAACGCTATGGCCGAAATAACCCAGGCCTATTTTTCCATTTGCCAGTCAAGAAAATTTATTGCCGAACTGCGCCGAATTCGTAAGGAATTTCAGGGCCGCCCTACTCCCGTTACCCATTTAGAGCGCCTTTCCGATGCCCTTGGCGGCAAGGTTCAGCTTTACGCCAAGCGTGAGGATTTAAACCATTCGGGCGCACACAAGCTTAATCACTGTATGGGCGAAGCGCTCCTTGCAAAATATATGGGCAAGAAAAAGGTTATCGCTGAAACGGGCGCAGGCCAGCACGGCGTTGCCCTGGCTACGGCCGCTGCTTATTTCGGTTTAGAGTGCGATATTTATATGGGTGCTGTTGATATTAAGAAGCAGGCTCCCAATGTTGCCAGAATGAAGATTCTCGGCGCTAATGTTATTGAGGTAACCCACGGTCTGCAGACATTAAAAGAGGCCGTTGATGCCGCATTTGATGCCTACAGCAAGGAGTATAAGGATTCTATTTACTGCATCGGCTCGGTGCTTGGCCCACATCCCTTCCCAATGATGGTGCGCGATTTTCAGAGCGTTGTGGGCATTGAGGCAAGAGAGCAGTTTATTGATATGACAGGCCATCTGCCAAACGCTATCGTTGCCTGCGTTGGCGGCGGCTCTAATGCGGCAGGCCTTTTTGCAGGCTTTTTAAACGACCCCGTTGATATTTACGGTATTGAGCCTCTTGGCCGCGGCGAAAAGCTGGGCGACCACGCCGCAAGCCTTAAATACGGCACCGAGGGCGTTATGCACGGCTTTAACAGCATAATGCTTAAGGATGAAAACGGCGACCCCGCTCCCGTTTATTCGGTTGCCAGCGGTCTTGATTATCCTTCATCAGGCCCCGAGCACGCATTCCTCCAGGAAATCGGCAGGGTTAAATATGATGTTATAAACGATGAAGAAACCATTGACGCTTTCTATAAGCTAGCCCGCCTTGAGGGCATTATCCCCGCTATTGAAAGCTCCCACGCCGTTGCCTTTGGTATGAAGCTTGCTAAAACAATGGAGCACGGCTCAATTCTCATTAACCTCTCGGGCAGAGGCGATAAGGATATGGATTATATCATTGAGAATTACGGTATAAGATAATGAAAAATAATTTGTTAAAGATTATCGTTTCCGCACTTTTTGCGGCTTTAACCTTCGTTGCAACCTTTATGGTGCAAATTCCCGCGCCCTTCGGTTATGTTAATCTCGGCGATTGCTTTGTTTTGCTTTCAGGCGCCCTTTTAGGCCCTGTTTACGGCTTTGCCGCCGCAGGCCTCGGCAGCGCCCTCGCCGATTTACTTTTGGGCTTTTCGGTTTATGCCCCCGCAACCTTTTTAATTAAGGGTGTAATGGCGCTTATAATGGGTCTTGCAGTTCAAAAGGTAAATAAAAGGGTTATTCTTAAAATAACCCTTTTCGGCGCCCTTTGCGAAATTTTAATGGTAATAAGCTACTTTGTTTATGAATGCTTTATTTTGGGCTACGGCATCGCCGCAGCCGCCGCAATACCAATGAATTTATTCCAAGGCGCAGTGGGCCTTGCCGCATTCTTAATCCTTTACGGCGTTATAATCCGAAACAAAAAACTTAAAAATTTTTTGAATGTATAAAAATGTAAGGGAGGCGTTTCGCCTCCCGCTTTTTTATTATCACATTCAAAAAACATTTACATAATCCATTTTTATGGTATAATAATTTTAAACGAAAAAGAAATGCGAGGTGAGGGGAATGGACAAGTTTAAATTAGTATCAGATTACAAGCCCACGGGCGACCAGCCTGAGGCTATTGCAAGGCTGACCGAAGGCCTTAATAACGGCCTTAAAGAACAGGTTTTATTAGGCGTTACAGGCTCGGGTAAAACCTTTACAATGGCGAACATTATTGCCAATGTTAACCGCCCCACCCTCGTTCTCGCTCACAACAAAACCCTCGCCGCGCAGTTATGCAGTGAATTTAAAGAATTTTTCCCCGAAAACGCGGTGGAATATTTTGTATCCTATTACGATTACTATCAGCCCGAGGCCTACATTCCCGGTACCGATACCTATATTGAAAAGGACTCGGCAATTAACGATGAAATTGACAAGCTTCGCCACTCGGCAACCTGCGCGCTGTCTGAACGGCGTGATGTTATAATCGTTGCCTCGGTTTCCTGCATTTATTCTCTCGGCGACCCTATTGACTACCGAAATATGGTTATTTCCCTGCGCGTAGGGCAGGAAAAATCAAGAGATGATTTAATCGCAAAACTGGTTGATTTGCAGTATGAGCGAAACGATATTAACTTTGTGCGAAATAAGTTCAGAGTTAGGGGAGATGTGGTGGAAATTTACCCCGCCTACTCCTACGAAAATGCCCTCAGAATTGAGTTTTTCGGCGATGAAATCGACCGAATTTGCGAAATTAACACCCTAACAGGTGAGGTTAAGGCGGTCCTTTCCCACACCGCAATTTATCCCGCTTCACACTACATTATTCCGCAGGAAAAAATGTATGATGCTCTAAAACGCATTGAAGCCGAAATGGAGGAGCGCTGCGCATTCTTTATTGAAAACGGCAAGCTGATTGAGGCCCAGCGAATTCGCCAAAGAACCGAATATGACATTGAAATGCTCAAAGAAATCGGCACCTGCAAGGGCGTTGAAAACTATTCGGCAGTGCTTTCAGGCAGGAAAAGGGGAAGCACCCCCACAACGCTGCTTGACTATTTTCCCGATGATTTCGTACTTTTTGTAGATGAAAGCCACGTAACGCTGCCCCAGGTTAGGGGAATGTACGGCGGAGACAGGGCAAGAAAGGAAAATTTGGTGGAATTCGGCTTTCGCCTGCCTTCTGCCTTTGATAACCGCCCCTTAAACTTTAACGAGTTTTATTCTCACATAAACCAGGCTGTTTTTGTTTCGGCAACACCGGGGGACTATGAGCTTGGCTTATCAGCCCAAACTGTTCAGCAGGTTATTCGCCCAACCGGCCTTTTGGACCCGCCCATTTCGGTGCGCGAAACGGCAGGCCAAATTGATGATTTGGTAAGCGAAATTAACGCCCGCGCCGCCAAAAAACAAAGGGTGCTGGTTACCACCTTAACCAAAAAAATGGCGGAGGATTTAACCGAATATCTCTTTAATCTTGGTATCAAGGTTAAATATATGCACCACGATATTGACACAATGGAGCGTATGCAAATTATCCGCGATTTGCGCCTTGGGGAATTTGATGTGCTTGTTGGCATTAACCTGCTGAGAGAAGGTCTCGACATTCCCGAGGTATCGCTTGTTGCCATTCTTGATGCCGATAAGGAAGGGTTCCTTAGAAGCACAACCTCCCTTATACAAACGGTGGGCAGAGCGGCAAGAAACAGCGAGAGCGAGGTTATAATGTACGCCGACACCGTTACCGATTCAATGGAGCGCGCAATTACCGAGACCGAGCGCCGCCGCAAAATTCAGATTGAATATAACGAAAAACACGGCATTGTCCCTAAAACCATCATCAAAAATGTTCACGAAATTATTGATATGGGCGTTGCCGATAAAACCAAAAAATCTCCCGATAAAATGTCCAAGGGAGAAAAGGAAAAACTTATTAAACTGCTTACAAACGAAATGCGCGAGGCGGCAAAAATGCTTGAATTTGAGCACGCCGCAATGCTCCGCGACAAAATTAAAAAGCTTCGCGAAGAATAACAAAGGCTTGGAGAAATACCAAGCCTTTATTTTTGTTTTATATTGACTTTTACAATAAAAATTTATAGAATAATATATATTACTATGCAAAAAATATAGGTCGATGAATTTTCTTTAGTCTGAGGTTTAAAATGGCAAACGATAAAATTATCATTAAAGGCGCAAGAGCCAACAATTTAAAAAATGCCAATGTGGAAATCCCAAGGGACAAGCTTGTGGTTTTTACAGGCCTTTCGGGCTCGGGTAAATCTTCCCTTGCCTTTGATACAATTTATGCCGAGGGACAGCGCCGCTACGTTGAGTCCCTTTCCTCCTATGCCAGAATGTTTCTCGGTCAAATGGAAAAGCCTGATGTTGATAGCATTGAGGGGCTTTCTCCAGCCATTTCAATTGACCAGAAAACAACCTCTAAAAACCCACGCTCAACCGTTGGAACAATTACCGAAATTTACGATTATCTCCGCCTGCTTTATGCCCGCGTAGGAACACCGCATTGCCCTGTTTGCGGTAAGGAAATTTCGCAGCAAACAACCGACCAGATTGTCGATAGCGTTTTAAAACTGCCCGAGGGCACCAAAATTCAGGTTATGGCACCTATTGTAAGGGGCCGAAAGGGCGAATATGTTAAGGAGCTGGACTCTGCCAGAAAATCGGGATATGTTCGCGTGCGCATTGACGGCAACCTTTATGAGCTTTCGGAAGAAATAAAACTTGAAAAGAACAAAAAGCACTATATTGAAATTGTTGTTGACCGCCTTGTTGTTAAGGAGGAAATTAAAAGTCGCCTTGCAGGTAGCATTGACACAGCGGCAAACCTTACGGGTGGCATAGTTTTGGTTGATGTTATCGGTGGGGAAGAACTTATCTTTTCTCAAAATTATGCCTGCGATGAACACAATATTTCTCTTCCGGAAATCACACCAACCCTATTTTCCTTTAACAGCCCTGTTGGTGCCTGCCCAACCTGCACAGGTATCGGCAAGTTTATGAAGGTTGACACAAAGCTTATTATAAACGACGAAACAAAGCCCCTTTTAGACGGCGCAATAAAGGCATCGGGCTGGGGGGTTAACTCCTGGTTTTATCCCGATGGCACAACTATTGCCAAGATGTATTTTGAGGGTCTTGCCAACCATTATGGCTTTGATATTAACACCCCCTTTAAGGATTTATCTGCCGAGGCCAAGGAGGCTGTTCTTTTCGGCACCAAGGGTGTTAAAATTAAGCTTGAAAAAAGTGCTCATTGGGGCGGCGGAAGCTATTATTCCGATTTTGAGGGCGTTGTAAACAACCTTGAACGCCGCTATAAGGAAACAAAGAGCGAATATTCAAGAAACGAAATTGAAAGCTATATGTGCGAATCCGATTGTCCCGATTGCGGCGGCACCCGCCTTAAAAAAGAGGCGCTGGCTGTTACCGTTGGCGGCAAAAACATTCACGAAATCTGTGAGCTTTCGGTTGTAACGCTCCTTGATTTTCTTGATACTCTCCATTTTGACGCCTTTAAGGCAAAGGTTGCCGAGCCTATTATTAAAGAGATTAAAAGCCGCTTAAATTTCCTTAAAAGCGTTGGCCTTGACTATCTTACCTTGTCCCGAACGGCAGGAACGCTGTCCGGCGGGGAAAGCCAGCGAATTCGTCTGGCTACCCAAATTGGCTCATCCCTTATGGGTGTTTTATATATTCTTGATGAGCCAAGCATTGGCCTTCACCAAAGGGATAACGAAAAGCTTATTGAAACCTTAAAGCACTTAAGGGATTTGGGAAATACATTAATCGTTGTTGAGCACGATGAGGATACTATTCGCTCTGCTGACCATGTTCTAGACATTGGTCCCGGTGCGGGAATTCACGGCGGCAATGTGGTTTATTCAGGTACCGTAGCCGATATGGAGGCCTGCAAGGATTCCTTAACCTCCGATTATCTGTTCGGTCGCAGAAAAATTGCAGTGCCCGAAAAACGGAGAAAGGGAAGCGGCAAGTTCTTAACAATAAAGGGTGCCGCCGAAAACAACCTTAAAAATGTTAATGTAAAAATTCCTCTTGGCAAATTTGTTTGCGTAACAGGTGTTTCGGGCTCGGGAAAAAGCTCCCTTATAAATGAAATTTTGCAAAAGTTTTTATCGGGCGAGCTTAACCGTGCTAAAACCTTCCCCGGCAAATTTAAGGAAATAACAGGTTATGAGCACCTTGATAAAATTATTAATATCGACCAGTCGCCCATTGGCAGAACACCCCGCTCAAACCCTGCAACCTACACAGGGGTATTTAACGATATAAGAGAGCTGTTTGCCCAAACTAAGGATGCCAAGGCAAAGGGCTTTAATGCTGGCAGATTTTCCTTTAACGTTAAGGGCGGCCGCTGTGAATCCTGCCAGGGAGATGGTATAATTAAAATTGAAATGCACTTTCTCCCCGATATTTATGTTCCTTGCGAGGTTTGCGGGGGAGCCCGCTACAACCGCGAAACCTTAAGCGTTAAATATAAGGGCAAAAGCATATATGATGTTCTTGAAATGACGGTTGAGGAAGGACTTGAGTTTTTCAGCGCCATTCCTAAAATTCAAAGAAAGCTGCAAACCCTTTTTGATGTTGGCCTTGGCTATATAAAAATCGGTCAACCCGCAACAACCCTTTCGGGTGGTGAGGCACAGCGCGTTAAGCTTGCCACCGAGCTTTCAAAACGAAGCACAGGCAAGACTATCTATATCCTTGATGAGCCCACAACAGGCCTTCATTCTTACGATGTTCATATGCTGATTTCTGTTTTAAATCGCCTTGTCGATGGCGGCAACACAGTTTTGGTTATTGAGCATAACCTTGATGTTATTAAAATTGCCGACCATATTATTGATTTAGGTCCCGAGGGCGGCGATAAGGGCGGCACCGTTGTGGCAACAGGAACACCAGAGCAGGTTGCCGAGTGTAAGGAATCCTACACAGGTCAGTTCCTTAAAAAGTTACTGTAAGTTCATATATTATTAACTATTAAACACTTTAAAACTGTTAAAATACTATAAAAGGGGTGAAATCGTTGTTCGGCTATGTTCGTGCCTATAAGCCTGAAATGCGGGTTAAGGAATTTGAAATGTACAAGGCAATTTATTGCTCCCTTTGCAAAAAACTTGGCAAAAATTATGGCATTTTATCCCGCTTTACTTTGAATTATGATTTCACATTTCTTTGCCTTTTGGAACTTTCCTTAAATCAAAATCCGGTAGAACTTTGCCAAAAACGGTGCACCTTTAATCCAATAAAAAAATGCAATTATTGCACCGATTTATCCCTTGGTTTTGACCTGCCTGCCGCCGCGGCAATGATAATGCTTTATTACAAAATTTCCGATAATATTTGCGATGAAAAGGGAGTAAAAAAGCTTGGCGCAAAAATTTCCAAAATGTTTTTTTCATCATCGCATAAAAAAGCCGCAAAGGCGTACCCTGAAATTGAAAGAATTGTTTCCGATTACATTGCCGAGCAACGCGAATTTGAAAAGCAGGGCAGGTGTGACCCCGATGCCGCCGCCGACCCAACCGCAAAGGCACTAGGAAAAATTTTTATGTGCTTTGGCAGTGATTCGGCAAGCGGGCGGGTGTTAAGGCGACTTGGTTACTGCATTGGAAGATATATTTATCTTATTGATGCCGTAAGCGATTTTGAGAGCGATTTAAAAAATGGTTCTTATAATCCCTTTGGCAATTGTACAAAGCAGGAAATGATTGCGTTATCAAGGCAGTCAATTAATCTTTCGGCGGCCGAGGCACAGCGCGCATTTGAACTGCTTGATATTTACAAGTTTAAAGACATTTTAGGCAATATAATTTATCTTGGCCTTGAGGAAACCTCAAAAGAGGTTTTTAAAAAGGTTAATAAGGAGAAAAACAAATGAAAGACTATTACGGCGTTCTTGGAATAAGCAAAAATGCCACTGATGACGAGGTTAAGGCAGCCTATAAGGAGATGGCTAAAAAGTATCATCCCGATAACTATGCCGATAATCCGCTTTCCGATTTAGCGGCAGAAAAGATGAAGGAAATAAATGAGGCCTACGATGGCATTATGAATGAGCGCCGCAGGCGTAAATCCTCATCAAACAGAGCGGGCGGTAATTATTACAGCGCCAATTCTAATTTTTCCGATGTTCGCAGTCTTATAATGAATAATCGCCTTGAGGAGGCACAGGAAATTCTTGATGGTGTGCCGCCCGAGCGCAGGGATGCCGAGTGGTATTTCTTAAACGGCACGGTGCTTTATAAGCGCGGCTGGTTCGATAATGCCTACACTAACTTTGCCACCGCCTGCCGAATGGACCCAATGAATCCTGAATACAGAGAGGCAATGAATCGCGTTCAGCGGAGTGCAGGGGGTAATTTCAATAATCCCTATCGCAGTGCACCTAATATGGGCGGAATGAGCGCCTGCGATTGTTGCTCAAACCTTATTTGTGCCGATTGCTGCTGTGAGTGTATGGGCGGAGATTTAATACCCTGCTGCTAGAGAGGCAAAGCAATGAAACAAACAAGAAAAATCACACTTTGTGCAATGCTGGCGGCTCTTGCCGCGGCTACAATGCTGGCGTCTTACTTTCCGTATCTTACCTACGGTGTGCCCGCCATTGCAGGCATATTTGTTATGATTGCCCTAATTGAGGTAGGCAAGGGCTATGCCTTTTTAACCTATGTCGCATCGGCTGTTATAACGCTTTTGCTTGCCGAGCCCGAGGCAAAGCTGCTTTATGTTTGCTTTTTAGGCTTTTATCCAATTTTAAAGGCAATTTTCGAACATCTGAAAAACCGCATTTTAGAATATTTTTTAAAGTTTTTATCCTTTAATGCGGCGCTTTTGTTAATATATTCATTTTTTGCAAACATATTTGGCATAACCGATAATTTTGTAACAATTTTTGGCGTTTTTGGAATTGCTGTTTTGGTGCTTGCCGCAAATTTTGTGTTCTTAATGTATGATATTTGCCTTTCAAAATTTGCACAAATTTATCTTTACAGGCTCCACCCTGTAATTATGCGATTTATTAAAAGATAGTTTTTGGGGAGAGGGGAAACCTAAATGAAATTTTTAATCACCTTGTGGCTTTCAAAAATGGCGGCGGTTATTGTCAGCATAATTGATAAAAACCGCGGCACCAATTATTCGGGTAAAATTGCCGTTAGGCTTATGCCCGATTTTGTTAAGCATTTTAAGGGCATTGACTATAATAAAACCATTTTTGTTACAGGTACAAATGGCAAATCAACCACCACAAATCTTTTGGCTCACACCCTTAAAACCGCAGGCAAAAGCGTTGCCTGCAATTTAGAGGGCGCTAATATGATGACAGGTGTTGCCACCACTCTAATTAAAAATTCTAACCTTTTCGGTAAATTCAATAAAGAGTATCTCGTTCTTGAAATTGATGAAAGAAGCCTTCTTGCCATTCGCAAGGTGTTGCCCGCCGGTCATATGGGTATAACCAATCTTCAAAAGGACCAGGTTCAGAGAAACGGTGACCCCGATTTTATTTTCAGAAAATTCGAACAAGCCATTGGAACTGATATGACCCTTTATCTTAATAACCACGAGCCTCGCAGTAAGGCGCTGGAGGATAGAGCAGGCAAAAGCCTTTATTTTTCGGTTAATGAAAACTGCAAGACCTATACAAAGGGCGATTTTTACGATGTAACTCTGCCTTGCCCCAAATGCTCTCACCCCATTAAATACGATAATTTTAACCTTGCAAACATTGGTGTTTTCCACTGCACAAATTGCGACCACGCCACAAGCAAAACCCCCGATGTTACGGTAAACGTGGTTAATTTTGATGAAAAGTATTTTACCGAAAGCGGCAAAAAATGGGAGATTACTTATAACACACCCTTTTATATTTATAACTATGCTATGTGCATTGCCATCTGCCGCAATTTAAAGGTTGAGGATGAAAAGATTTTCCTCGGCTTTAAAACCTTTTTAAACCCTGCCGAAAGGCGTGAAAAGCTGACCTATAAGGGCAAAAATATTCATTACCTTCGTATGAAGCAGGAAAACCCCGAAACATTGCAATCTGCCCTTGATACTATTGCTGAGGATAAAGGTGAAAAGGCAATTTTTATGGGTATGTATGAGGTTAAGGATTTTCTCCCTTACTATTCCAACACCTTTTATTTCTTTGATTGCGATTTTGCCCCTATCGCCAAAACTCCTGTTGAACGCTATGTTGTGTTCTCCTCTACTGTAAGCTATGACACCGCCAACCGCATTCGTTATGCAGGCGGCGAAGGTGATAAAATCACTGTGCTTGACACCGAGGATTTAACCCTTGTTTTAAAAGAGCTTGAAAATACCAAAACCGACAATATCTATTTCCTTACAGGAATGAAGCCTTATAAAAAATTAAAGGAATATTTTTCTAAAGGGGGAAATAAATAATGTCAAAAATAATTAACATCGCTTGGATGTATCCCGATTTATTAAATCTTCATGGTGAGCGCGGCAGCGTTCAGGCCTTTGAGCAAAGAGGAAAGACAATGGGAATGGATGTTAAAATCCATCGCATTGATTCGCCAAAGGAAAAAATTGATTTCGGTAAATTTGATTTGATTCTCTTTATGCCCGGCGAAATAAAAACCCTTGCTCTCATTAAAAACGCCCTTGAAAGTCAAATGGATGACCTTAAGGCTTATATTGAAAACGGTGGTCATATCCTTGCAGTTGGTACAACGGGAATGCTTTTTGCAAAAGCTCTCGAAAGGGAGGATGGCTCGGTTTTTGAGGGCATAGGTTTTCTTGATGCAACAGGCAAAGAGCGGAAATATGTATATGGCGATGACCTGCATTTCCGAATAAACAGCACTAAAATGGAAATTTTCGGCTCTCAAATTCAAATGGTTGATATTGATGCTAAAAATCCCCTGGGCACAGTGATTTACGGCCACGGAAATAATAGAAGCGGCAGTGAGGGCGCGGTTTATAAAAATCTTGTTTTTACTAACTGTTTAGGCCCTGTGTTTGTTAAAAATCCTTGGTGGTGTGACCAGATTTTAAAGGATATTTATTTAAAAAAGCAGGGAATAAACTGTAATTCTGATTATTCCTTTGAAACCGCTTCCTTTAATTCCTGCCTCAAGTTTACTAACAGAAAACCAAAAGGAGAGATTTAAAATGACATTTGAACAGTACATCCAGGGTATGACAAGGAGAGAACTTGTTTCTCATCTTTTGTGTCCGGCAATTCGCTCAACCCCCATTCCAACAGCCGACCCTAGAGAATATTTTGACGTAATTTTTGCCGACCCTGAGTTTAAGCCCGGAACCGTTTTCTTTTTTCCCAGTAAAAAAGAAGATATTATTAAAATGCATAAAAAATTAACCGAACATATTGGCTCGGCACCTATTGGCTCAATGGATATGGAAACTTCACCAAACGCCATTAACGGCGGCACTAATTTTGGAACTGCAATGTCAATTTCTGCGGCTAATTCTTTAGAGGATGCCTATACCTGCGGTGAGGCTTGTGCTAAACAAGGCCTCGAATGCGGTATCTGCTGGTCCTATGGTCCTGTTGCCGACCTTAATATAAATCCTAAAAATCCCATTATTAATACTCGTTCTTGGGGCGATGATGCCGACAGAGCAGGGGATTTTGTTGAGGCATTTGTGAAGGGTATGCAGGATAGCGGAATGATTGCTACCGCCAAGCATTTCCCCGGCGACGGTATTGATGACCGCGACCAACACATTTGCACCACCGCCAACACTCTTTCAAAAGAGGAATGGATGGCGACCTTCGGTAAAGTTTGGAAAAGGCTTATTGACGGTGGACTTCGTTCAATAATGCCCGGCCACATTGGTCTTCCTGCCTATGAAGAGGATGGCAAGGTTGTTCCTGCAACAATAAGCAAAACTTTGCTTACCGACCTTTTAAGAGGTGAGTTTGGGTTTGATGGACTGATTGTAAGCGATGGTATGAATATGGGCGGTTTGGCGCCCTATGTTACCATCGAAGAGGGCATTATCAAAATGGTTCAAGCCGGTTGCGACGTTTTGCTCTTTGCAAACTTCTGGGCTGATATTTCTTACATACTTGACGTGCTTGAAAAGGCTATTGACGAGGGCGAAATAACTATTGAACGCGTAAAAGAATCGGTTTATCGCATTTGGAAAGAAAAACAGCGCCTCGGCCTTTTGGGCGAGGGTGAAAAAATGATTTATCATCCATGCAGCGAAGCCGACATTAAAAGATATAGTGAAACTGCGGCGCGCATTGCTAAAAACGCCCTTTCAATTTATAAAAACGAACTCGGCGTTTTGCCCCTTGATGAGAAAAAAATCAAAAAGGTTATAAGCGTTGACGTTACAAACTCTGAAGGACCTGTAAATAATTTGGTTGATGAAGTTATGCGGCAAAAAGGTATAGAGGTTATAAAATACGGTGAGTATACCGAAAACGGTCTTGTTCGCGAGGCACAGTTGCCAAAGGCCGATGTTATCATAGTTCATTTTTATTATGGTTCCCAGTGGTGCACAAACCATATTGCTCCAAACGGCGTAATGATTCGTTGCGTCTATGAATATTTATTTAAAACCAATATGCCGGTTGTAATGGTGTGCCACGGCAGTCCCTACATTCCGTTTACATTCCCTTATGTTAAAACAATTCTAAACACATTTTCGGGTGTAGATGTTGACCCCGATGCAATTTATGATGTCCTTTTCGGAAAGACTGAGGCAAAGGGCGTTACTCCTGTTAAACTTCCATAAAAAAACAAACCCTCGAAGAGATTTGTTCTCTTCGAGGGTTTTATATTTTTAAATTTTATTTTGACATATCCGCACCAATAGCATAAAGCTTGGCATCGTTCATTTCTATAATTAATCTGCCGTGTCTGCCCTTAATACCTTCAAAATGAACCTTGTGTGAAAGTTCGTTTCCGTAAATTTCATCGGTTTTGGCAATAAAGTTTCCAAACTCATCAACCACCCTTATAACAATACTGCCATAGGCAGAGGTTGAATAGTTGATATAAAAATCATCGCTTAAAAATTCAAGGTCCTTGGTCTCAATTATGCCGCCGTCGTAGCCTGCCGAGAGGGACACAAAGCGATAGCGGGGAACCGAGTATGCCCAGATTCCGTGGTCTTCCCACATATAATGCTTTTGAACATAGATAATAAATTTATCATCACGAGAAATAATGCCCGAGGAGGCAATAAAATTGCGCTGTGTCCATTCTGCCTCATCAAGGCTTCCCGAAAGGTAACCCTCGCGAACGGTTCTATCCCAGTGCTGTCCATCGCGGGAGGTCATAAACACCATATCCGAAACGCCGTTGCTGCCTTGCGGGTTGCCGCTGAACTTATAAATCTTTTTCCTTTGCTCGTGAAAACGCATAGGGAAGGCGGCCAAAATATGCTCGGCACCGGGAATAGGGGTTGTTGCATTTGTGTAAAGGTGTTCAAACTGCTTGTGCGGACCATAATCATTGGGAATCGGCTCACTCCAATTTTCAAAATTAGCCGATTCACTTGACTGAATTATTCTCATCCACGCCCCGGGAATGTCAGAGTGGTCATTAACATCAACAATATTACGATATCTATCTAAAAATGTTCTTGTAAAGCAACGATATTTGTCTGCTACCGTGTCATAAAAAGCGATATTGGTTGTGTCAAAGAAACCCTTTGTGATAACATAATCATCTGAGGTTTTCTTCCAGTGAATACCATCGGGGCTGGCAAAGGTTTCAACGCCTTTTTTAAAGTGACCGCAAATTGCTTTGTATTTTTCCTCGGGTTTACTGTTTGGGTTTGTATCAAGGAAAGGTGCAAAGTTGTGGCAGTGCATACCCATTGCAACGATATTATTTTCTTTAATTCCAAAATAATCAATTTCATTAACAGGGGTTTTTACAAAATGAATTCCGTCAGAGCTTTCTGCAAGGCAGGAAACCTGGTTTTCTTCAAGTTCGGTAAGTCCCGCCGTTTTGTCGGGATATCCGCGATAGTAAAGTTTAACGGTACCATTATCATCAAAGGCGGTAGAGGTGGAGGAACCAAGGCATTCCCAAGGCTCAGTAAAAGAGAGGACTTTTCCTTCATCCTTTAAAGCTTCGCCTGAAAATGAGCAGCCACCCATTTTATCAATTAAATAGCGGTCAACCATAAGCTCTACGCGATTGCCAAATTTAATCATTTTTTGTTTCCTCCAAATTTTGTTGTTCGTTAAAAAGTTTTCTTACGGTTATAAATTGTTTAATTGTGCATACATAAGAATAAAGCATATAAACTACAAAGGGTAGTCTTGAAATATCGTTTATCGCAACGTTTGTAAAAAGTAACAAATTTACAAAACACAGTATCAAACTTAACCAGGAATATTCAATGAATGACAAAAGAGTCAAAAAGCTTATTAAAATTCCCAGAAGGGAAGAAATACTGTCTAAAACGGTGTTGCTTGCGCCAAGTTTGTTCATTACAAAAATCTGACCGACCAAAACGGCTAAAAACAAGAATGCAACAGCAATGCGCCATTTTGCATTTAATTTTCGGAAAATTGTTGATTTTCCATATTTGTTCTTATTCCATCTTATAAACGTTGCAAGTTGAATGGGAAAAGAAAAAAGCAAACAGTAAATGGCGGTAGAATAAAGACCCATTTTGATGTAAATTGCGGCGTAAAGGATAGAATTCAAACTGCCGATAAGCGGTGCAATTCGGTTGGCTTGTGCCTGAAAAAGCATTATAAAAATAGAAACGTAAAGTGGCGAAATTGTGATGAATTGCGATTTAAAAATGATGCCTGTAACGGTAATTAAAACGGCTGTTATTGAAAGTGCGGAAAATAGAAACGTGTTTTCATTAAAAATGCTTTTAAATTTTCCAAACATAACGACACCCAAATTTTCGCAAAGTTGTTTACAAAATCATTTTACAAAATCAGGCGGTTAAAATCAATATCTTAAATGGACAAATTTAAGATGAAAATGTCCCTTTTATATGTTTTTTCCAAGAAAAAATACGAAATTTTCCACTTATAATTAAATTATCTTTTCACACAATAATAAAGCAAACGCAAAAAAGTTTTTAAAGGAGTGAAAAAAGATGAACGTAGTACCCGAAGCACGTGAAGCACTCAACCGTTTTAAGATGGAGGCTGCTAACGAGGTTGGCGTAAGCCTTAAGCAGGGCTACAACGGTGACCTCACTGCAAAGCAGGCAGGTTCTATCGGTGGCCAGATGGTTAATAACATATGTCCTGTACGACATATGAATTTCACTCGTAAAAATCGCACTGTAAAAGGCTATGAAAGGCAGATTACATACGGATTTAGAGTGGTTGTATAGGTATTATTAAAGGCACGAACTGTGGAAAGTTCGTGCCTTTTTTACGTGCCTATAAATGTTTATAAATGATGTGTAAATATTTTGTAATAGTTGACGCCGATAAATGTGGAATCAGTTCGTATGAAGAGTCAAAACAAAAAGGTCTTGTTGAAGAAAAAAATTCCGCAATTTTATATGCATATGGCGACAATAAGGAATCTGAGTTTGAGGATTTTTTAAAGAAAGACTTTTATAAAGATTTAATTTATAACGACTATGGTGTTGATTTAGATGTAAAAGAATTTAAGGGTTGCAAATACAAATGGTCAGATAGGTTGAAAAAATCATTCAATGCACAATCAAAGCCTTTTGGGGATAAGACTGAAGCAGAAATAAAAGAGAAAATTGCTAATATGATCGTAAAAACAGATAGCTTGAATGATATATTACCTGATTGCTATTTGGAAAAGCTAAAATATGTTTGTGCTCAGATAGAAAGAATTTTAGATGTGTAGTTTTGAGAGGATATCTCACAATGTAATGGAAATGGTATTGAAATATAAAAGTG
>SVPI01000007.1 GCA_015065935.1 Oscillospiraceae bacterium | reverse complement strand
TTCCATAGAAACACCTCCGTTTTTTCTGAACATATTTTATCATATTTTCGGCTAAAAATCTATCCTTTGAGGTGTTACTTTGATGGGTTGCGCTGTTACTTTTATAAATAACAACAAATTCTTATTTTCCGAACAGATTATACCACAAAACTATGAATTTTTCAACCGAACGCAAAAAAGCGCCCCCGACAACCGTTCCGGCTGCCGAGGGCGTTTGTGTTACATGTATTTTTGATGGATCAAATCAAGGCGAAGTCTTGTATATCATCCGCAACTTGTTGCGGTATATCATCAACACGCAGTGTTGCATCTCATCAAGCCGCAGTTATGCAGCCTTCGGCTGATGATATGCGCCTGCGGCGATGATATACACGCTGGCGCGTGATGATATACCAAGCCTGCGGCTTGGATAAAAAAAGAAGTAACTTTTGGTAGACAAAAGTTACTTCTTTTTTGGCGGAGAAGGAGGGATATCCGAGTGCTCCGCACTCTCTCGCCTCGCTTGCGCTCGTTGCCACGTCAGCGAAAACAGTCCACTGGACTATTTTCTTCCGAAAGCCTGCGGCTTTCTCCTTCCTTGTTCGAATCTCCTCCTGTCTAGCCGCAAAACAAAAACCGCCCCAAAGGGACGGTTTTGTTTTGGCGGAGAAGGAGGGATTCGAACCCTCGAACGGTTTGTAGCCGTTACACGATTTCCAATCGTGCGCGCTCGACCAGCTACGCGACTTCTCCAGACGATTTTTTAAAACGCTATTTTGCGCTACCAAAATATTATATATGCTTTATGATAAAAAAGCAAGTGTTTTTTTAAGATTTTTTTACTCGCAAACAAATCCTTCAATTTCGGTTGCAAAAACATCGTTTTCATCGCAGGAAGCAACCATTTTAATGGGCTTTGTTAAATCAATGCTGAAGATACCCATAATTGATTTTCCGTTAACAATATATTTACCTGAATAAAGGTCAACCTCAAATTCCTTTGACATTGCAATGTTAACAAAGGATTTAACCTGTTCAATACTGCCGAGCCTAATGTTCTTTTCTAACATAAAAGCACCTCTTTCATAGGGTAGAGCGAATAATCTGAACTCCGTTTTTAAAAGCCGGATTTTTGCTCATACTTTGTTAAAATACTCGTTAATCCGTCAGCCATACAAGAATGGAATGGGTAAAAAGCACCGAAATTATCCGCTTTGAGGCGGGTTCGGATTATTCTTTGTACCCTAATGCTATAATACTCTTTTTTTGCCTAAAAGTCAAGCGGGGCAAAATGTCGATATTGACATATACAATTATTGCTGTATACTGTACATATAATATCAGTAAAAGGGGATAAAATTTTTATGGCAAAAAGTAAAGCGGCAAATGTTATAACAATTATTTTAGCGGCTATTATGAGCGTTATGCTTGTTGTGATGGCTGTGGCAACACCTATTTATATGTCACTATCGGCTCTTGTTAAGCCCGATAAAATGGTGCAGATTGTAAACAAGGTAGGCCAGGCGCTTATTGAATCGGAAAAGCAGGGGACACCTGCTCCCGAATTTGCTGAGCTTTTTTTGGGAAGCGAGCTTCTCTTTGAGCCCACCGCCGAGGGCGAGCAGGACCTTTCAAAGCACGAACAGGCCGAGCTTGCAGGTATGGTTGAGGAATATATGGAAAAGCTCAAAAACGTTGTTTCAGGCCAGGCTATTATAAACACCGTTTTATCAGAGTTTGACCTGCCCGAAACTGCTGTTGAGGATTTGATGGATTCTAAACCCGCCCAGGCAATTCTAAACACCTATGCTGAGGATGTAAGTAACTTTTTTGTCACAGGCGAGGCAGAACATAGTTTAACCGAAGAAGAGGTTAAGAACATCCTGCATGAGCATATTGATGAAATTGTTGAAATTGCAAAGCAGTCCCACGCTTTGGATTTAACCGATGAGGAAATCAAAACAAAAATTACACACGCCATTGAGTCGAATGCAAAGGAAATTTCCGAGGCAGTGCCTCCCATTCAGCAGATTTCAAGTGTTGTAACCGAGGATGTTCAGACAACCATCCGCATCTTCACAAATCCGACAATCGCAGCTATTATGATTGCCGCTTGCGGCTTGCTTGCAGTTCTTATTTTCCTTTGCCGTTTAAGAAAATTCGGCGGCTTTTTGTGGCTTGGCATTGACATCAGCATTGCCGCAGTTTTGCTTACTGTTATTTATGCAATTCTTTCAAAAACCCACGGCCTTATTGAAAACACAGCCCTTAACATTTTAGTAGGCGCTGCTGTTTCGGTTTATATGGAAACAGTAATGCTCGGTATGGTAGTTCTTTTTGCCGCAGCTGTAGTTTTCCTTGCCCTGTTCTTTATCTTAAAATATACGGTTATCAGAAAAAGAGAATTAGCGGCACAATAAATTCTTAAAATTAAAAAACGCGAGGGAACGGAATGCTCCCTCGTTTTTTTTATGGGTAATACTAATTTACTTTATGTACTTAAATTTTTACCCATTAAATCTTATACATATTTTGCTAACATTCGGCGAAAGGCTTGACTTACCAACGAAATTTCCTTATAGTGAAAATTGATAGAGTTATATTGCTATAGCATGGGAATTGACCGTTTAATTCTCACAAAGCTAGAGTTTTGAAAGGCTTCAAATGGATATCTTAACGATTGTATTATTAATTGTGGTTTGTGGTTTTATTCTTTTAATTCTACTTTTTAAATTTGTGGAATTTTTAACCGCTTTCCTTTGGGATTTAAAATATATAAACAGCGAAATTGGCAGATGTGCAGGAAATGAAAAAAAACACTGGAAAAGGGAAAGGAAAAGATTATTCTTATCATTATTACCATTTTATAAAAACAAAAAATAACCGTGTAAGCAAAGTGCTTACACGGTTATTTTTTTATTTATTTTTCAAAAAAATGTGCTTCGGTTTCGGCACAAAGATAATGGTAAATGGGCAAATGCAGTTCCTGAATTTTAAAGGTTTCGGTTTCATTTGCGCAAATGCAAAGGTCGCAAACGTCCTTTAATTTTCCTCCTGTTTTGCCTGTAAGACCAATAACCGTAAGGCCAAGCCCCTTTGCAACCTTTGCGGCGGCAAGAACATTTTTGGAATTGCCGGAGGTAGAAAGGGCTAAAAGAATGTCCTCTTTATTTCCTAAAGATATAAGACTTTGAGCATAAATGAGTTCGGGGTCAACATCGTTGCAAAAGGCAGAGTTAAGCCCCGAAATGTTAGGCAGGGAAATTGCAGGAAGCGCGCCCTGCAGTTTTCCGAGGGTTTCATCCTCTAAAAGGGGGCAGGCCGCCTTCATTTGTGCCTTTTGTTGGTCACTTAAAGGCCTCATTTTTAGAAAACCTTTCATAAGCTCGCCCACAATATGGTCGCAGTCAGCTGCACTGCCGCCGTTCCCGCAAAGAAGTAGCTTTCCGCCCTTTTCATAGCAGGCTATTATTTTTTCTGCCGCCGCTTTAATATCAGCTTCGCTGTCCTTTAAAATGGGATAACGTTTAATTAAGGTCTTAAGCATTTTTTATTCCTCCAAAAGCGCGGTAGCTATTGCCGCATAATCTCCGATTTGTTCGCAAAGCTGTGCCGGCACAACCCTGCAAACATTTGCCGAAAGGGGCAGTGCCTCTTTTTCAATAACAGCCCTTGCGCTGTCCCATAAAAGATTTTGGGCTCGGGCAAAAACACTGCCGATAACAATAATCTCGGGGTTTAAAATATCAATAATAATTGAAAGACCCCGTCCTAAATGCTCGCCGCAGGTGCGGTAAACCTCCAGTGCTGTTTTATCGCCTGCATTTGCCGCATCGGCAATGGTTTTTGCTGTGACTTCATTTGGGGTCATTCCCTCGGTATAGTAAGCGGGGGAAACACCCTTTTTAACGGCATCAACGGCCATCATAAAGCCAAGCTGCGCAATGCCGCCGCCGCTGCAAAAGCCCTCAAAGGAGCCTACCTTGCCGTAGCCTACAGGGCCTGATTTTTCTAGCCTTATGTGACCAACCTCTCCCGCGTTATCATTGGTTCCGCTATATAGCCTGCCATCTAAAATAAGACCTGCTCCAAGCCCTGTTCCAAAGGTTAAAAACACAACATTGTTTTTGCCTTTTCCTGCGCCGAATTTCCATTCGGCAACGGCGCAGGCGTTGGCATCGTTTTGCAGATGAACAGGGACTCCAAAATGATTTTTAATGATTTCGACAATGGGAATATTGTCCCAGCCTGGCAGATTAGGCGGGCTTAAAATAACGCCGCGTTTTGAATCAAGAGGGCCGCCGCAGGAAATGCCGACAGCCTCAGGCTTTTTATGGCAAATTTCATCGGCAAGACTGATAAGTCGGTTAATAATTTCATAAGGGGAAAGGGACCTGTCGGTGTCAATTTTCTTTTTATCAAGAAGGGTGATTTGACCGTTTTCATAATCAGCGGTCATAACAGCGCATTTTGTACCGCCGATATCAAAGCCTAATAAAAACATTTTCTAGTCCTCCAAAGCGTCAGCTTCCCACATTCCGCTTAATTTCATAAGAGCGTAATACTCTTTAAAGCTAAACGGGCCTTTTCCGCTTAAATAATAGTTCTTGTGAGCCTCACTGCCTATATTCCATTCAATTAAATAGAAACGAAGCTCATCACAGAGATAATCGGTTAATGAGATTTCCTCGGCACTATTGGCGCAAAGCTCCTTTTCGCCGCAAAGCACAACTCTGTTCTCGGTAAGCTCGGTTACCTTGTAGGAAAGGGTAACGTTTTTCATTGTTTCATTTGCGCCAACAAGGGTGAGTTTGCCGTTTTCATCAGGCTCACTCATCATAAGGCAAACGGGATTTTGAGAGCGTTTTGTAACGTAAAAAGCAAGTTTTTTAGTGAAGTAATAATCGGTAACAGCGTCGGAGAACTGCGGCCAACCGTCAAGAAGGTTCCACCAAATAATGCCTGTTCTGCGCCAGTCGGTTTTACCCATTCTAAAGCGTTCTACAAAGAATTTCATAGCCTCGGCCTGGCTTGCCTGACTCATTTTGGAAAAGTCGGCAAGGCATAGGGGCTCCTCTTTAAACAAAACGCCGATTTGGCTTGCCATAAGGGGGATGCGATAGGCATAGGTAACATTATCCCCCTTTTCCATGCAGGTGGCGTGGGTAAGCCATTGCTGATTGCTTTTATATGGCCATAAATGGTCGCTGTCAATAAATTTTTCAATAGAAGCGGGGGACGGGCAGCCGTGGTAGCCTGTTTCACTGGCAAATTTAGCGGTAGATTTTGTGTAAAAATCGCTTTTAAAATAATCCCTCGGTCCCCAAAGGTGCTTTTCGGGGGTATTTTTAAACATACCGCTTTCAAAAGCGGCAGAGTCAATATAAGGGGAGCTTGGCAGGTAAATTCTCTCGGGGTCGTGAAGATTTAAAACATAGGGGATAACCTGCCTTGTTAAAAGGTTACGGTTGGGGTCAAGGCTGTGGGACGTCCAAAGGGCACAGCACTCATCACATTCGTTATCTCCCGCCCAAAGGGCAAGGCTTGTGTGCTGGCGGTATTTTTTAACAATGCAAACAGCTTCTTTTTCTAAATCCTCCATAACCTGTCGGGTTAGGGGGTAGGTGGCGCAGCCCATGGCAAAATCCTGCCAAACGGCAATTCCCTTTTGGTCACAGTAATCGAAAAATGCCTCGTTTTCATAAACATTGCCGCCCCAGCAGCGAACCATATTACAGCCCGATTCGCCGAGTAACTCTAAAGCTTTGGGTAAACGCTCGGCATCCCTTGAATGAAGGGCATCAAGGGGAACCCAGTTGGTGCCTCTGACAAAAAGACGCTGACCGTTTATGGTAAAGCAAAATTCACTGTTTTCATCGGCAAGACTGCTGCGAAGAAGACCGAAAACGCGGAAACCGAAATCAAAGGTAACGCAGTCCATAACCTTATCGCCTAAAATAAGTTCTACCTTTACAGCATAAAGGTTTTGTTCTCCTAAATCTTTAGTCCACCAAAGATAAGGATTTTGAACAAAGAAATTTCTTGTTCCGGAGGTGTACCAAAGGGTGTAAACCTGCTCAAAGCTGCTGTCCTTGCAATTGCCGCTTATCTTAATGCGGTATTCGTGTGCTAAATCGCCTGCAATTTTAACGCCGTAATGAAGGCGCAAAGCGGCAACGCCGTTTTCAATTTTTACACAGCTTAAATAGCACTCGGTAAAAAATTCCTCACGCTTTTCTATTAAATTAACAGGTAGCCAAATTCCACCCGATAAAATGCGGGGCATAATGTCCCAACCGTACATATGGGCGGCTTTTCTCACAACCAAACTTTCGGCGTTGTGCTCCTGATGCTTAATTACACCCGCACCAAATTCGCGTCCGCGCGAAAGAAGAAAGGTGGGTTTAATATGAACAACCAGCTCATTTTCGCCCTTCTTAAGGAAAGGCTCGGCATCAAAGGAGTGGGAAATAAGCATATTATCGGTGGTGCCGACAAGTTTACCGTTTAAATAGATATCGGCAAAGGTGTCAATGCCATCAAAAACAAGGTTATAATTTTTGCTGTCGGAGGTAAATTTCTTAACATACCAAAGATGGTAATTTTCTCTTTTTTGGGCATCTAAAGGATTGTTGCCGAAGAATATATCATCAATAATTCCTGCCTTTTCCAGGTCAATTTCAAAATTTCCCGGAACGGTGGCGGGAACGTTTTTTAAATGCGATTTTTTAAGTGCCTTAAATGTGGTGAAAGCATCGCACTTTAAGTTCTTATTTTCTTCAAAAAACAGGTCCCACTGACCATTTAGCGAAACATTTTTTTCGAAATCCGATTTCATTTTTTAAACCTCCCAAAAAGCAGGTGACTTTAAGTTTATTTTAAATACGATAATAATTAAAGTCAATACTAAAGTAATAAAAGACAAAGGCAGAGTAATTAAAGACAATGAGTGAAAGGTAATCATCGTTTTTTTAGGTAATATTTAGGTGAAACCCCTGTGACCTTTTTAAAATAACGGGAAAAATAGTTTTGATTTTCAAAGCCAACGCTTTTTGAAATGGAGGCAATGTTATCATCCCCGGCCTCTAAAAGGGAAATAGCCTTTAAAATTCTCATTTCCAGAACATAGCGATGAATGGGCTTGCCGAAATATTTTGCAAATTCGCTGCTTAAATAGTTGGGATGGAAATGGAACTTTTCGGCAACTGCCTTGTTATCAATGGGCTCGGCAAGGTTTTTTCTCAAATAGTCGGCGATTTTTTCGGCATCGAAGCGGCTGTCATTTGATACAGCTTGCTCGCTTTTTCTAATAAGACTTATGAGAATTTCGGTGCATTTTAAACTTAACTTTTCTTCAAAAAGGGGGGCGCGAGTAATAAATTCCCGTTCACTTTCTTTAAAAAGCTCCTCTAAATGCTGACAGTTTTTTAGCAGTAAAAAGGAATTTAAAACGGTATAGTCAAAAAAGCGAATATCCTCAACGAGCTCTTTGGCTTCTCCGCTTTCACAGGGCGGAACAGGGGAGGAAAGATGCCGTTTATTCTGCAAAAAATCAAAGTTAATTGCAAGGTAAAAGGCACTGCAGGGCAAATGGGCGTAGGAAACGCCCGAGTGAATGTAAAGCAGGCTGCCTGCAGGGGCTTCTAAAATTTGCCCGCCTATTTTAAAAAGTCCTGTGCCGCCGCATACATAAAAAAGACGGTTATCAAGGGGTGTTACCTCGCGGGAAAGCTGCGGATAGGTTTTAATGTCTAAAAATCTAACATATCTGGCATAGGGTTTAATTTCGCTAAAAAACATTTTCTCACCTTTATTTTGTGCTAAAATCGCTTTGTTTTATGTGTTGATTATAAACCTTTGTTTTGTTAAAATCAAGATGAAAAAACAAAGGAGAGCGTTTTAAATGATTGAAAGAAAAAGATTTCCAACTGCCCGCGTGGCGTTTTTCTCGGTTGTTCACGAAACCTATTTTAAGCAGTTTGAAGGCCTTGAAGAATCTCTTAATGGCTACCACAAACAAACTGCTGATTTAGTGGCGGCAAACGGTGTTCAGGTTTTTGATTATGGTATTGTTGGCAGTAACCAAAAGGGCTATGAGGTTGCCGATAGTATAAACGGCGATAAAATTGACCTTATTATTTGCAATATGATAACCTATGCAACCTCCTCGGTATTTGCTCCCATTCTGCAAAACACCAAGGCACCCATTGTGCTCCTTGCCCTGCAGCCCCTTAAAAGAATGGATTACAGTAAAGCCTGCACCTATATGCAGCTTGAAAATGATAATATTTGCTCGGTTCCCGAGTTTACAGGTGTTGCAATCAGAATGGGGCGCCCGGTTGCCGATGTTATTTTGGGCCATCTTTATGATGATAAAAAGGCAATGGCCGAGCTTAAGCAGTGGTGCGATATCGCCAAGGTTTTAAACGGGCTTAAAGGCGCAAGGCTGGGCCTTTGCGGACACGTGCTTGAAGCAATGTACGATATGCACGCCGACCCCACTGCTATTTCGGGTGCCTTTGGGCTTCATATTCCTCTAATTGAAATTGATGACATTGTAAAGGAATATAACAAGGTAACAAATGAGGAAATCGAGGCTAAGAAAAAGGTTATTTTAGAGGAGTTTGAAACCCCGGACCCTAAAAGCGACCCTGTAACCAGAAAACTAACCGATGCCGATTTGGAAAGAGCCGCCAAGGGCTCCGCCGCCCTTGACCGACTGGTTGAAACCTTTAGCCTTGACGGTCTGGCTTACTATTATGAGGGTCAAGAGAACACCATTCAGCGGGAGGTTGCTACCTCTTTTATTGTTGGAAATTCAATTCTTAACGCCCAGGGAATTCCAATGTGCGGCGAGTTTGATATTAAAACCTGCATTGCAATGCTTATAATGGATAAGCTGGGCATAGGCGGCAGCTTTGCCGAATTCCACCCCTTTGATTTTGAGGAGGATTTTATTCTGGTTGGTCACGATGGTCCTCATCACATTGCCATTGCCGAGGGCAAGCCCATTTTGCGCAGCCTTTCAAAGTTCCATGGAAAACCGGGCAGCGGCGCCTCGGTTGAGTTTAAAATTAAAGAGGGTCCTATAACAATGCTGGGCATCACCCAAACCGCAAACGGTAAATTTAAGTTTGTAATTGGAGAGGGCACTTCTAAAGCAGGTCCTATTCCTCCAACAGGTAACACTAACACCAGGGGCTTTTTTGAGCCCACAACCCGCGAGTTTATTAAAAAATGGGTTATGGAGGGCCCCACCCATCACTATGCTTTGGGTGTTGGGCACCACGCCGAAACAATTAAAAAGATTGCCGATGTTTTGGGGCTCGAGGCAGTAATTGTTAAATAGAGGTGAAAGGATATGTACAAACAGGTAACCTTAGAGGTTAGCCTTAAACCCTTTAAGGAAACAAGTGATGCTTATATTAAAAGCGTTTGTCGCAAAATTTTTTCACAGTGGCAGGGGCTTTTAAAAGATTGCCAAACAATTTCTATAATGCTTTGGGCGGCCGATGGCAGCGAAATTCTTGATTATGCAGGCAAACTTGATGATGAGTTTCAGTGGGCCTGTTACATAGGTAATGCCAACCTGCCGCTTAACACTACAGGGGATGACAGCATAAGCCCCCACACATACAAATATCTTTATATGGAAAACCCGCCTAAAATGACCTATGGCATTTTAAAGAAAATCGTAGCAACCCTTAAGGCTGAAGGCAAAAAGGCTTTCCCCGATAAAAACATTTTAGTTGGCCACACCTTTGATATTGGCCCCGAATTTGCCATTTCCGATTTTAAATATAACCGCCATAAGGAAATTTGCACAGGCACAAAGCTTGACCGGTTGGGCTTTGTTGACTGCACCGCAACATTAAATGCCGATAACAGGTGCTATGCTGCCTTTAAAAATGGTATTCCGGAAGGCACACCAATTGGCCTTTTTTTAGGAAAACAAACCAGTGCCTTTTTAAAGGATATGGGAATGGATTTTATTTGGCTTTCAAACGGTTTCGGCTTTTCGGCCGACCCCTGGAGTTTAAACGGCAAGGTTTTTGACGGCGAGAAATTTTATCCCGAAAAGCTTAAAGAAACAAGGGAAAAGGTGTTTGAGTTTTGGAAATTTTTCAAAGCCGGTTGCCCCGATTTTCCCATTAGAACCCGCGGTACCAATAACACCGTCGGCATTGATTATGCTACCGATGCCGTGCCGATTTATGATATATATAACGGCGATTTTGGCATAGACCCGCCACCAAATTCCCCTTGGGCGGCGCTCAATGATAATTATGGCCTTGAAATTATGGGACATATGACAAGAATTTGCCAGCTTCCGGGGGATGGGTTTTTATTCCGCTATTATATTCACGACCCCTGGTGGGCAAACTCCCCTTGGTATGACCGTTACGGCGGACAGCCTATGGACATTTATTTGCCCTGTGCCGTTTCAAGAATTGATGAAAACGGAAGGGTTCAAACGGCGGATAATTTGTCCCTTTTAACCATTGATAATTCCTTTGGCGCTCTGCCTGATTCCTGCGTTAACGAGCCGTTGCCGCATCTTATAAAGGCCAAAAAGGATGCGGGCGATGCCCCCGCACCACTGGTTCTTATTTACCCTTTCCGCGAGTACAGCACAAGTTTGGATGAAAGCCTTATTACCGAAATGTACTATGGAGATAACTATATCTGCGAGGCAATAAACAACTCACTGCCATTAAACTGCGTAACCTCTACGGATAATTTTTTATTGCAGGATTTATCGGTCTATTCGGCTAGCGTGCTTATTTCTCCTGTTCCCGAGAATCCCAAACTAAAGGAAAAATTAAAGGTTTACTGTGAAAACGGCGGAAAGGTAATTTTTTACGGCAGTAAGGAGCGCCTTACTGAAATTAGTGATATAAAGGCACAGTTTGTTGATTTTAAGGACTCGCCTACAAAAATCAGACAGTGTCTTAAAAAATTCGGCATAGAAATTGATTTCAAAATCTATGATGAAACCAAAAAAACCACCACAATGACCATTGCAAAAAATGACAACAGTCTTGTTTTTTCCACCTACAACGAAACCACAGCCCTTGACACATATTTAAAGTTCCCCTTGGGCGCACCTATTTTTACAGGGCGTAGTGCAATAATCGAAAACGGTAAAGCGAGATATAACTTTTCAGTTAGCGAGCATCTTGAATGCCGTGCCTTTGTTCAGCAGGAAAGCGGCGTTGTAACCCTTAAAGAAAAGCACCCCTGCAGTAAAAAGTTCAGGCGCAGGCTGCAAATAACAGGCTTAAAGGATGCTACCGTTTGCTTTTTTGCAGAGGATTACTGTAAACAGGATTTGTTTGTTGGCAGGGAAGAGGCTATGGATTTTGACCCTGTTGAATTTCGTGGCTTTAAAATTATTCAGGACGAACACGGCACCTACTATAAGGGCGAGCATATTAGCGGCAATATAACCTTTTCAATGCCTTTTAAAGAATATTTAAAATAAAGTTAGAGGGGTAAAACCCTCTTTCTTTATTTTTTGTTTTGCGCTTTTTTACATTTTTTTGTCCTTTTTGTCAATTTTATTTTTGTTTATTTGCTATATAATTAAGTTAAAAGGAGGAATTATAGTGAAAAAAACATTAATCCGTTTAATTACCCTATCACTAGCAGTCTTTTTGTTGCTTGCGGCAGTTGGTTGCGGCGGTACAAAAACAAATACCCCCACAGTTAGCCTTCAAACCAACGCTTCAGGCGATACAGCAGCGCAGCTTGAAATTCAGGCGAAAATCAAAACAATGGGTGAGGAAATCACTGTTCTCATTCATAATTCGCCCGAAAGCATTGAATGCCAAATGAATTCACAGCGTTATAAGCATTTAACAGGCGGCAAGGTAACCTACATTTCATCAAATGGTTATTCCGAAATGCAGCAAAAGCTGGCTTCCATGCATATGACCGATGAAGCGCCTGATATTTACAGCTTCACCAACCAGGACTACCCCTCAATTCTTTACAAGGACCTTTTAATGCCCCTTGATGATGTTCTCGATTTAAACAGCGAAACCTTTAAAAAGGAAAAGATTTATATTGATGGACTTCGTTGGGATGGCAAGTGCTACCTTATCCCCAATGTTGGTAGTGACCGTGACCTTTGGGTTAACAAGCAGATTTTCATTGATGCAGGCATTCCCGAAAGCGAGTGGCCCGATGCTCAGTTTAAAGCAGGCACCTGGACTTGGGATGCATTCTTAGACCTTGTTAAGCGCACCTCTGACGCCGATAAGAACATTTACGGCTTTGCTTCAGGCCCCAACCTGCCCTACATTTTTGCGGCAACCGCAGGTGCCGATTTTGTTAAGCTTACCGAAAATGGCCTTATGGCTAACACCAAGAGCGAGGAAATCACCCGCGCAATGAACTTTATGAAGAGTGTTATCACTAATCCTACCTATTATCCTATAGATAATACCGAAAGCGCTGAGGAATTCTTTAAGCGCGGTCAGGTTGCAATGCTTTATAACGGTATTTGGATTAGTGAAAACGAAATCCTTGGTGAGCAGCTCCAAAACGGAGATATTTATTTAACTTCCTTCCCACGTGACCCCAAACTCGACAAGCACTATAGAATGGGCGATATTTACGGTATTGCAATTCCTGCAGGCGCAAAGCACGTAAACGGCGCTGTAGCTTACATTTTATCGGGCTATGCATCTGATTATTACAAGAATCAAATTCAGGATATTAACCAGGAAGCAAAGCATTGGACCGATGAGACCCGCGATTACATTTACGATGACCTTTTAGAGCGTGAGGCAGTTCTTTGTATCTCCCTCGGAATTAAGGAAATCCAGAGAATGACCTGGGATGTTATTACACCTAAGGCACTATCCGAAAGCAACTGGGAAACCATTGCAAACGAACTTGACCCCAAAATGCAGTATGAGCTTGATTCTTTAGGTTAATAAAAAATAAAAAAACAGTCAACGGGTACGTTCCGTTGACTGTTTTTTTTATTGTGAATACAACAAGGCTCCCGGCATCCGCCCCCAATTTTAATTGTGTTTGGCGGGTCGGGCTCTTATTTTGTGTTGGTTATTTTTCCGTTTTCAACCGTTAAAATATGGTCGCAGGCCTTAAGGGATGAACTTCGGTGGGTTATAAAAATAATGGTTTTATCCTTAATTCCCTTGAGATTTTTAACAAGCTGCGCCTCGGTTTCCTCATCAACCGCTGAGGTGGATTCATCAAGGAGAAGAATGTCGCTGTCTGAAAGCAGAGCGCGGGCAATGGCAATTCGCTGAATTTGACCTTCGGATAATCCGCTGCCACGTTCACTTATAACTGTGTCAAAGCCGTTCGGCAGCTCGCTTATAAAATCGTAGGCAACGGCGGCCTTGGCGGCGGCGATAATCTTTTCCTGATCAATATCACTTCGGCAGAAGGTAATGTTATCTCTGATGGTGCCCGAAAGAAGCATATTGCCTTGGGGAACATAGGAGAAAAGCGGACGGGTTGTTTCGTTTATTTCGGTTTTGTTATCAAAACGCAAAGCGCCGTAATCGGCAGAAAGCAGACCTAAAAGCAACTTAAACAGCGTGCTTTTTCCCGAACCCGATTCTCCAACCAGGGCAGTTATGGTCCCACGACTTATTTCAAAGGAGGAGTCGCGAATAATGCGATTATCCTTATAAGAAAAATCAAGATTTTCAGCAACGATTTTTTTGTAGGATTTTCTGATTTTTTCAATGTGCTTATTATCCAGCGGCGGCCTTTCATCGGTAAGCTCTTCAATCTCCATAAGCCTTTCGGCGGAGGCAATAGCGGCATAGTAAGAGGGGATAATTCCCGTTGCGTTTTGAAGGGGAGCCCTTATGTTTGAAATAAGCTGTAAAAGTCCCATAAGGGTTCCGTAGGTTATGACGGTGTTTAAATTGGCCGCGCCCCAGGTAAGGGCTAAATAATAGCAAAGGGAGAAAATCAGAGATATGAGCACCGTAACACTGACGCGAAGCAGAGACCGCTTTATGCGCAGCTTTCGGTTTTCCTGCATATTTTCCCCGAGCCTTTTTATAATTGATTCGCCGCTTAAGAAGGATTTAATAACGGCTAAATTTTCAAAGGCCTCCTGCATAAAGCTGCGAACAACAGAGTCGGTGCGCTGGCATTCCTTATGAAGCTTCTTAAATTTTGCGCGAAAAATGCGGTTACCAACATAAATTACCGCGCCAATGGGCAAAACCGCAAGGGCAATAAAGGGGCTTAAAATGTAAAGCGCAATGATGCAGGTTATAATCTTTGAAGCCATTGAAACAACGCTTGGAACAATGTTAACCGAGCCGGTAACCACAGCCTCAACATCGGAGGTAAGCCTATTTACAAGGTCACCCGAATGAAAAGCGGAAATTTCAGAATGTTTTTTTCTTAAAATAATGGGAAAAAGCACTTTTTTGTAGGTTATGCTCAAATCAATATGGGTTTTGTTTTTTAGAATAGAGGCTAAAAACATTGCCACAAAATGGGTTAAAATTACCCCGAAAAGAAGGAAAATGGTATTAACAAGATTTCCTTCCATATCACCTGTTGCAATATCAATAACATTTTTTGAAACAAGGGCAAGATAAACGGTGGCCACCGAGTTTATCGCCGATAAAATGCAGGTGATAATAACAGGCAAAATTGCGGATTTTGAGTTTTTAAAAATCCATTTAAGCGGGGTGGCTTTTAAATTACTGTTCATTAAGCAATCCGTTCTCCCTTAGTTTATTTAAAAATTTATCAATATCATTATCTGCAGTGGCTTCATCAACATCATATTCTGCCCGAAGCTTTGCTTTAAGCTGCTCCTTTGTTACATCTTCTTTTTCAAGAATAGCCCAAAGGAAGGCGGCAGTTTCGTTAAGGGTTATGGCACGGTTAAAATCAAATGCCTTTTTGCCCATAGGCATAACAACGCTTTTGTTTGCAACCTTTCTCAAAAGAAAGCCCTCTGCAATTTTCATAAACTTTACCTCACTGTGAGAATATAATATATTTATTAAATTATACAATGAAACAAAAACTATTGCAAGAGGGAGAAAATTTGAGTATAATATAATTAACAAAATTTAGAATTTCGGGAGAAAACGCTATGGACACTTTTTTTGAACAAATCGTTGCAATGAAAAAGGGTGCAAAGGAAATGGCCCTTATCATTTTAATTTTAGTTGCCGCCCTTATTGTCGGCACACTTTTAATGCTTTTATCAATTGTTAATCTTTCCTTTGCTTCTATCTGCTTTTTGGCAATTGCAGGCGTGTTTTTTGGTGCCTATAAGCTTATAGCCCTTCAAAATGTTGAATTTGAATACATTTTAACCAACGGCGAAATGGATATTGATAAAATTACAAATCGCAGTTCAAGAAAAAGGCAGATAACCTTTAGCTTAAAGGATGTTTTAAGAATTGAAAAATATGATTTTTCAAATCCTGTTGTAATTCAGGGCGCAAAAACCGAGATTTACTGCAATAAGGGTGATGAAAACGCCTGCTTTGTGCTTCTTGAACACAAAAGCCACGGCAAAACTGTAGTTGTCTTTTCTCCAAATGAAAGAATGCGCCAGGGAATGAGCGGCTTTGTTCCTAGAATTATAGGCGGCGATTTCTTTAAAAAATAATTTCTAAAGGGTGGTTTAAATGAAAGTATTCACCTCTTTGCAAATTAAGAATATTGAAGATGCCACCGTGCTTCGCGGCATTTCAAAGCTTCGTTTAATGGAAAACGCAGGCTCTGCCGCCGCGCGTGTTATTAGAGAGAAAATTGATATAACCGACAAAAAAATCGTGGTGGTGGCCGGCTGTGGCAACAACGGCGGCGATGGCTTTGTGGTTGCCCGCAAGCTTTATGAAAACGGCGGTAATGTTGAGGTTATTCGACTTTTAGGGCTTCCCCAAAGTGAAAATGCCTCTGCAATGTGCAAAAAGCTTATGGAAATGGGCGTGCCCATCCACGATTATTTCGATAACACATCAATGTCAAAGGCACTGCTTAAAGGTGCCGATATTATTGTTGATGCCGTCTTCGGTATAGGAATGAATCGAGCACCCGATGCCTCTATTTGTGATATTTTTTCCTTTATTTCATCCCTTCCTGCTCTCCGTGTTGCAATAGATGTTCCAAGCGGTGTTTATGCCGATAGCGCAAAGGTGCACTCACACGCTATAAAGGCAGATTTAACGGTCAGCTTTATCGGTTTTAAATATTGTCACATTTTGCCGCCTGCCTCCTCCTTTTGCGGTGAGGTAGTAAACTGCGCCATTGGTGTGGCTGATGATGTTTTGGATTATATCGAGGGCTGTCCCGAAACGGTTGAGCCGAATTTTGTTTTAAAAAGGGATAAAAATGCCCACAAGGGAACCTTTGGAAAGGCACTGCTTGTAACCGGCTCTTACGGTATGGCAGGCGCCACTATTTTAAGCCTTAAGGCAGCCCTGCGCTGCGGCGTTGGCCTTGGCGTTTGCGCCCTGCCCGAAAAAATTTATCCCATTGTGGCAGGCAGTGTTCCCGAGGCGGTTTATATTCCTGCCCCTGCAAATGTAAACGGCGGCTTTGCCGCTAATACATATTTTGCAATTAAGGATGCCATCGAGTCGGCCGACAGTATCCTTTTCGGTTGTGGGGTCGGTAACACTAACGATACCGTAACCTTGATTCGCGATATTTTAGAGAATGCAAAATGTCCTGTTATTATTGATGCTGATGGCATAAATGCCCTATCCCGCAACATAGATATTATTAAACAGTCGGCAGTTAAAATTGTTTTAACACCCCACCCCGCCGAAATGGCAAGGCTTTGTAGGGTAAGCGCACAGGAAATAAATTCCAACCGAATTTATTTTGCCAAAAAGCTTGCCCATGAGCTTGGTGTAACCGTTGTGCTTAAAGGTGCCAACACCATTATCGCAACCGAGGATGAAAGGGTTTTTGTGAATACAACCGGCAACCCAGGTATGGCAACAGGCGGCAGCGGCGATGTTCTGGCCGGAATGATGGCGGGCCTTATCGCTTCGGGCGTTCTTCCCGAAAACGATGCGGTTTGCGCGGCGGTTTATCTCCACGGCTTAGCAGGGGATAAGGCGGCGCAAAAGCTAGGTAAAACCTCGCTTTTGCCAAGTGATATAATTGATAATCTGCCCCCACTGTTTAAAAACCTTGAAGGGTAGAGAAGCGCATTGAAAAGAATTTTATCGCTTGTTTTTTCTCTTGTTTTCCTTTGCGGCTGTGCGGCCAAAGCAACAAACGTTAAACCTGTTTTAAGCGGAATAACCTTTGAAGCTAGGCTTTCCTTTTATAACGAGGTGTTCTGTTGCTCGGGCGCTGTATCAAAGGAGGGGGAGCTTACCTTAAGGGTTAACGAGCCCCAAACAATTAAGGGAATGAAGATAACGGTAAAAAAAGACCATTTGTCTGCTGAATTTAAAGGGCTCACCTACACCCCAAAAACCGAAAAATTACCTTTTGCTAATGTGGCGCAGGTGCTTTATTCTGTTTTATCCGATGCTCTTTATAGAAACCCACAGGTCAAGGTGCAGGATAATAAATTCTTTATTGAATCTGCCGAAAATGATAAGTATTATAAAATTATTTTAACCGAAGCAGGTTTTCCTGTCTCTATGGAAATCCCCTCCGCCGCCCTGACGGCAGAATTCAGCAATGTTAGTATATTGAAATAATAGCTAAAAAAAGACCTCCCGACTATTTTCGGGAGGTCTTTGCGTATTCTTTAGGAGAAAAGCCTGTATGCTTTTTAAAATCTCTTGAAAAGTCATAAATATCACAGTAACCAAGTGCTAATGCAATGTCAGTAATGCGACTGTAATCGGTTTTTAGCATTGCCTTTGCTTTTTTCACCCGCAATTCATGCACAAAGTTTATGGGAGAGGTTTTATAGATTTCCTTAAAGAGTTTTCTAAAATAAACCTCCGAAAGCCCCGTTAGTTTTGCAAGCTGGGCGTTTGTAATATTTTTATCATAATTTTTTGTGATATATTCAACAGCGGGTGAGAGCCGTTGCTCTTTGCTGTGTGGAATATAATTCTTTTGTTCCTGTTCAAGCAAATCAGCAAAGAGCCCATATAAACTCCTCAATTCTTTAAGTTTATATGTTGGACTTTTGGCTAAGTAGCAATGTTCAACTTCTTGCATTGCCTTTAAAAATTTTTCACCGTTTACATCTTTAAATACAATGATATTATCATAACTTTTGTCGGCATCAAATTCGATAACAATAAAATGTCCCGCTTTAGTACACTTCCATTTATAAGAGCAACCTTTTGGCAAAACTACAATATTGTCTATGTTAGAAATAAACTCTTCACCACTAGGTATTTGGTAAATTGTCTGCCCTTCAAATTTAAGCAAAATTGCCCAGTTCGAGCGATTTCTTCTACTGGCACATGCCCCTGTTTCCGTAAAAGATGTTGTGGCAACCCTAATATCATTTATAATCAAATCTGATAAAAAATCATATTGCACAAAATCACCTCTTTATAAGATATTATATAGCATAACTTAAAATGTAAGTCAATAAAATAGTATCAAATTTGCTAAAAATATCAAATATGCTATTTTGTTAATGGCTTTGCTGTGTTATTGTAAATTTAAAGGAACGGTTTTTGATTGGAGAAAATTTTAGTGAAAAAAGGTAAAACAATATTTTTATCGCTTATAGTAATGGCGTTATGGGGAAGTCTTTTTCCTTTTGTGAAATTAGGATATGTATATTCAGGAATAGATTCTGCTTCAGTTGCGGATATTCTGATGTTTGCGGCAGCGCGGTTTACTGTCTGTGGTGGGTTAGTTTCTCTATACTGCCTTTTAAGGAGTAAAGCCGTTGGTACACCATCAATAAAATCCATAGGCAATATTTTACTAATCGGACTTTTTGCAATTGTTTTGCATTATGCTTGCACATATATCGGTTTATCAACTACCGATAGTTCAAAAACAGCATTATTAAAACAGTCTGCTTCCTTAATTTATATTTGCTTTTCTTTTCTTTTTTTTAAGGATGAAAGATTTAGTATTTATAAAATTATAGGAGCAGTAATTGGGTTTTGCGGCATTATTGCCATAAATTTTTCAAAAAACAATCTATCGGTTTCTTTTGGCGATTTACTCATTCTTTGTGCTTCAATTTGCACGGTTGTTCAGAATATTATCAGCCGTAGGTCTTCTCAAAAGTGTTCAGCGTTATGGATAACAGGAATTTCACAATTTTTCGGTGGGGTAGTGTTATTAATTGTCGCAATTATTCTCGGAGGAACAATTCCTCAAATAAACGGGAAACTTATTGCTGTTTTTACATATATTTGCATTGCGTCGATTATTGCATATACACTTTGGTATTATATTTTAAGAACTTCTGAGCTTTCCAAGCTGTTTATTATTAAATTTGCGGAGCCGTTATTTGCTTGTGTTTTTGGAGCAATCATTTTAAAAGAAAATATTTTTAAATGGCAATATCTGATTGCCTTTATACTTATTTCGGCCGGAATTATTATCGGGCATCACAAGGGGAGAAAAGCAAATGATTAAAATAGGTCAAATCGGCATAGGGCACAATCACGGGGAAGGGAAGATGTTAGCGGTTAGAAAATTCCCCGAGTTATTTGAGGTTATAGGTTTTGCCGAGGATAACGAAGAATGGATAAAAAAACGCGGAAATTTAAAAGGCTATGAGGGACTAAAAAGATATTCTACCGATGAATTGATTAAAAAATGCGATGCCTTACTTATAGAAACCGATGTTTGGAATTTGACCGAAATTGCACAAAAGTGCATTGATGCAGGAAAGCACATACATATGGACAAGCCGGCAAGCGGAACTCTTTTAGAGTATAAGCACTTGCTCGATACTGCAAAGGCTAAAAATCTTGTAGTTCAGCTTGGTTATATGTACCGATATAACCCTGCCGTTCAAAAATGTTTCGAACTTATAAAAAACGGGGAACTTGGAGAAATTGTTTCGGTGAATGCTGAAATGAGCACCTGTCACAGCTGTGAATACAGAACTTGGCTTAAAAATTTCGGCGGCGGAATTATGTATATTTTAGGCAGTCATCTTGTGGACCTTATTGTGTATATGTTGGGAAAACCTGAAAAAATCAGTTCTTTTTTAAAGCAAACGGGTCTTGATGGGGTGGAGGTTGAGGATAACAATCTTGCAGTGTTGGAATACAAAAAGGCTCTTGCCCGAATTTTTGTTTCTTCGGTTGAGGTCAACGGTTGGGGGAGACGCCAACTTTTTGTTTCGGGTAGTAAGGGCACAGTTAATATAATGCCACTTGAAAACCCAACTCAAATAACCTTTTCAAGTTTGGAGATTGCCCCAAATCCTTACGAGGATTTAAAACAAAATGTGGAAATCAAAGAAATTCCTATGGAATGTCGATACGATGACATGATGCAGGATTTTTATGATTATATAAAAGGCGCAAAGGAAAATCCCTATACCTATGAGCACGAATATGCAGTGCAGGAGGTTTTAGATAAAATCGTAGGTGGGGTAAGATTTTTTAAAGGAGAAAACTGTTATGAAAGCAATGCTTGTAGATGAAAACAAAAATCTTGTGTGGAGTGATGTTGCCGATCCTGTTATAAAAGATGACGAGGTGCTTGTTAAAATTCACGCCGCCGCTCTAAACCGCGCCGATTTGCTTCAAAGGCAGGGGAAATACCCTTCTCCTGTAGGATGCCCTGAGTGGATGGGGCTTGAAATTGCGGGTGAAATTGTTGAGATTGGTGCAAAGGTTACTAACTGGAAACTCGGCGATAAGGTTTGTGCACTTTTAGGTGGCGGTGGTTATGCCGAGTATGTTTCGGTTAAATACGATATGCTTATGCCTGTACCCAAAGGACTTACAATGGAAGAAGCTTCGGCACTCCCCGAAGCCTATGCTACATCTTATCTTAATTTGTTTATCGAAGGTCATTTAGAGGAAGGTCAAACCGCTTTTATTCCCGCAGGGGCAAGCGGCCTTGCAAGTGTTGCCATTCCAATGGCAAAAGCCTTTGGAGCAAGGGTTATAACATCGATTTTATCTGATGAAATTGCCGAAAAAATCAAGCCTCTCGGTGCCGACGTCATCATAAATTCCGCAACCCAAAACGTTGCTGAACTTCTTGAAAGAGAAGAGCAAAACGGGCATCCGGTTAACGTTTCAATGGATTGCCTTTCGGGTGAGACTTTGGGTAAAAGTTTGCCTTTTATGGCGCGAGGCGGTTATTGGATTGTGATTTCTACTCTTGCTGGAATTGAGACCAATGTTCAGCTTCGCCCCTTGCTTACTAAAGGACTGCACCTTGTTGGTTCAATGCTTAGAAACCGCACTCCCGAATTTAAAGCATTTATTTTAAGCGAATTAGTAAAAAAGGTGTGGCCCAAAATAGAAAGCGGCGCAATTAAACCTTCAATTTACAAAATTTTGCCCATTGAAAAGGCCGAGGAAGCCCATGCAATTTTAGAGCGTGGAGAAAACGTTGGCAAAGTTGTGCTTAAGGTAATTAGCGAATAAAACCAAAAAAATAACCCCCGTGGAATTCGGGTGTTGTTCTTAGGGATGAATTGGTTTTTCAGATAAATTTGTATGCTTTCTCGTTGCAAAACCTTGAAGGGTAGAGAAGCGCATTGAAAAGAATTTTATCGCTTGTTTTTTCTCTTGTTTTCCTTTGCGGCTGTGCAGGCACGGCTGCAAATGTTAAGCCCGTTTTAACCGGAATAACCTTTGAAACAAAGCTGACCTTTTATAATGAGGTTTTCTGTTGTTCGGGGCAGATGTCAAAGGAGGGTGTTCTGACCCTTACAGTGAATGAGCCTGAAACGATAAAGGGAATGAAACTGACAGTGGAAAAGGAATCCTTAACTGCCGAGTTTTTGGGTCTGACCTATTCTCCCAAAACCGAAAAGCTTCCCTTTGCAGGTGTTGCTGAGGTTCTGTATAGCGCAATTTCCGACGCCGTTTACAGAAATCCGCAGGTAAAAACTCAGGATAACACCTTTTTTATTGAATCGGCAGAAAATGATAAATATTATAAAATCGCCTTAACCGAATCGGGATTTCCCATTAGCGCCGAAATTCCCTCTGCCGCCCTGACGGCAGAATTCAGCAATGTGAGTATAATGAAATGAGAAAAACCGTAAGGAATGCAAAATTCCTTGCGGTTTTTTGTTTTGTAGGAAATGACTTATTTTTTTCTTAACATTTGTCGGTGTGCTTCAGGGGTTATCCCATAGTGCTTTTTGTATGCTGTGATAAAAAAAGAAGCAGTGGTATACCCGCAATGCGCGGCAATCTCATAAACATTCAAATCGGTTGAAGTAATTAAGTCTGACGCCTTGGCAAGGCGCATTTCTATAAGTGCTTCAATAGGGGTTTTGCCTGTTTGATTACGAAAAAGTCGCAGCAAATAGCTCTTTTCCAAGTGAATCAAACGCGAAAGGTCATCAAGAGTTACACGGTCGCTTAAATGCTCACTTAAATAAGTCATAATGGTTTGGGCAAAGGATTCGGTAGGTTTTAATGTTTCGTAATTTTTTTTTGAAATTTCCGCATTTAAAAGATAAATAAGTTCATGTACGAGTTCTTTTGCCGGGGCACAGTTGCGGTTAGGAAGGGAGACTAGTTTTTGATAAATACTAATAATGTCGTTAATATGATAAGGATGGATTATGGGTTCAAGACGAGATATCAACTCATTTTCAAATGGTGGCTGAATTGCGCCGGGTATAGTTCTGGAATAGTTTTCGATACTGCCGCCACTACTGAAATCAAGGGTAAGAAGATAAGAATTTTGTTCGCCTTTGGCACTGGCAATAGTGTTTGGCTTTTTAATAAGAACATCACCAAAGGAAAGACGATATTCGTTAAAGCCGCCATAAGAGTAAATTCTGCCAGAGGAACATTCCATATCTATTTCATAATTCTTAACGGTTCGTGATATGGAGATTTCGCTAGTCGACACAAAATTTCTTGCTTCAAGAATTGTAAAATCCAAGGCGTTTCCTCCTTTTGTAGGTGTTGCTTTTATTATAAATTTAATCACAAGAAAAGTCAATATAATGAAACAATAAACAAATATAATTGATTGGAAAAGGATTTAAGACAAATATAATTAAATTATAGAATTTTTTATGAAGCAACAAAGGAGAAAACGGCATTGGTTGAAATAAAAATAACAAAAGGTGATTTTCCCACCTATTTTGGCGGTTTCGGTTTCCACAATAACGAAGCAATGCTTTATCCCATAATAGAAAGGGAGCATTTTAATCAAAAAATTTGCAAATGCTATCGCGAAATGTCTCCCGGTTTTATGCGCACATTCGGCGGATATGCAAATTGGTCAAAGGAGCATATGGATGCATTCGCCGAATATTATGAAAAAATGCAAAAGTGGACCGATACCCCCATATATTTTGCCTGCGCTAAAGGAGAATGCCATTTTTCCGATAAAGAGCGTATGAAATATGCTGAAAAGGTTGCAGAGAATATTGATTATTTAATAAACGAAAGAAATGTTAAACAACTTCGTTACTATTGCTTTTCAAATGAACTTTCTATGAAGGATTGGGGAGGGTTGCTTGTAAACCTTCCGCTTTTTAAAAAATATCACGAAATGCTATATAGCGCATTCCAAAAACGCGGCTTGCGCATAGGACTGCTCTCCACCGATGCGGCAAGTGGAGAAAATTGGTGGACCCTTGATTATGCCATTGAAAATATGCAACGCATAACAGAAGAGTTTTGCCTGCATATTTATGTGATGAATTACGGCATTGACGATTTGGATTTTTACGAGTGGTTTTATAATCTTTGTTATGAAACGAGTGTTAAATGCTGTAAGTGTGACGGAAAAAGGTTTATTCTTGGTGAATTCGGACTCAGAAGAGAGGATGCCTGGAAGCACTACAACGGCGTAATTAAGGATGTTAATATTTATAATCATATCGGTCAGGGTGCTAAAGCTGCGCTGATGTATGCCGAATCGGCATTGGCTGCCATTAATGCAGGCGTTTTTGCAATGGCTCTTTGGACATATGTCGATTATCCCGACCCCTATAATTGCCATTATGCCCAGCGCGATCCATATGCTGAAAAATGGGCTATGTGTGAACCCTATGTCTCCGAAACACAGGATGTTAAGTACAATAAATACGGACTTATGAAATGGGAGGATGATGGGGACTATTCCGTTCGTGAAATGTATTGGTGCATAGGACTGATTGCTAAATATTGTAAACGCAATGCAAAGGTGCTTGAAATTGAAAACAATGATTCCTTATTGCGTATGACAGCACTTTTAAACCGTGACGGAAGTATAAGTGTTGCCGTTGTTAACCGACATACCGAACCTACACCGATAAAATTGAATTTAAACCTTAAACACATAGAAAAACAGCAACCCCTTAGAGTGTATGAATATGATAGCAATAATGTTTGCGTTAATGAATTCGGCGACCTGCAACCACCCTCTGCAACACTTGATTTTAAAGATATCGGAGAAATCGAATATACGCTTTTACCCCAATCCTTTACCGTTTTTACGACGGATTATAAAACCAAGAAAGGTGAGGTTTATGCTAAAAAGGTTGTAAGAAAAGGAAACCTGCTAACCTGGAAAGAGGTGAGCGATGAGGAGCATTGCTATTACCGCGTGTACCGTGGAAAAACCCCTGATTTCAAACCGTCATTTGAAAATCAGATTGCGTCCACTGTTGACACAAGTCTTGATTTTTCAGCCCGTTATCTTGATAACGCCGCGATACTTAATGTGAAAGGTAATTATTACAAGGTTCTCTCTATCGATAGAAGCGGAAACGGTCTTAAAGACAGTGAATAAATTAAAGACCCCGTGAGGAAGCTCACGGGGTCTGATTTTTTTCATTTAATTAACCAATAAACTTATCGTGGATTGCGGTAACAGCGTGGTCGTTGTCGGCAATGTCGATAAGAACCGAAATTTTGATTTCGCTGGTGGAAATCATCTGAATGTTGATGCCTGCATCAAAGAGGGCTTCAAACATTTTAGCGGCAACGCCGGGATGGCTTTCCATACCCGAGCCAACAATGGAAACCTTGGCAACCTTCTCATCGTGAACGATTTTTTGATAGTTAAGGGAATCCTTTAACTTTTCGATAGCGGCAATAGCCAAGGGATACTGCTCTGTTGCAACGGTGAAGGAAATATCCTTTGTGCCGTCACGGCCAACCGACTGCAGAATAATATCAACATTAACCTTAGCCTGGGCAAGTTCATTAAAGAGTTTAAAAGCAACACCGGGGGTATCCTTTAAACCTACAACCGAAATGCGGGATACATTTTTATCACTGGCAACGCCACGAATTAACATTTTTTCCATTTTAACAATCTCCTTTACAATTGTACCGGGTTTTCTCTCTAAACTTGAAAGAACCTCAAGTTCAACATTATATTTTTTTGCCATTTCAACCGAGCGGTTATTTAAAACCTGTGCACCGAGAGTTGCAAGCTCTAACATCTCGTTATAGGTAATTTCATTCATTTTTTGTGCGGTGGGCACTTTACGGGGGTCGGCGGTGTAAACGCCGTCAACATCGGTGTAAATCTGACAAAGGTCAGCGTGGAGCGTTGCGGCAATGGCAACGGCGGAGGTATCGGAGCCGCCGCGACCTAAGGTGGTGATATCATCGTAACGGTTAACACCCTGGAAGCCGGCAACAATTACAATGTGTTTTTTGGAAAGCTCGGCGCGAAGCCTTTCGGGGTTTACGCGCTTAATTCTGGCAAGGGAATAGTTAGAATCGGTTTCAAAGCCTGCCTGCCAACCGAGAAGGGAAACAACGGGGTAACCGAGTCTTTCAATTGCCATTGCAAGAATTGCGATAGAAATTTGCTCACCTGCAGAAAGTAGCATATCCATTTCTCTTTTGGAAGCGCCCTCGGGGTTAATTTCCTTTGCCTTTTCAATTAAATCATCGGTGGTGTCACCCTGAGCGGAAACAACAACCACAACATCGTTACCCTTTTTATAATCCTCAACGATTATGTTGGCAACATTCATTACTCTTTCGGCGTTGGCAACCGAACTGCCGCCGAATTTTTTTACAATCAGTGCCATAAAAATTCCTCCTCTAGTCTAAAACGTGAAGCACTTTTGCAATTTTATCGTCAAATTTAGAAATCTTTTTAATTAAGACCTCTTCAATGTCATATTCGGTAAGGAAGGCGATTTCATTATCCTTAACGCCCTCAATAATAACTGTATCCTCTCCAAAAACGGCGCAAACGGCATTTTTGGTTTCGCTTACATTCTCTGCATTTAAACGAACAAAAAGCTTGGAAAGGGCTTTTTTGCCATCACAAACATAATTTTTATCACCATCAGCCCAGGAAAGATATTTTCTTGCAACCAGGTGCTTAACGCAGTCGATAACATCGGCAACAACGGCGCTGGCGGTGGGAGATTTACCCGCGCCCCTGCCATAGAACATAACCTGACCTATAGCATCACCGTAAACCATAACGGCATTGAATACATCATTAACGCCCGAAAGCATATTATCCTTATTTATAAGGGCGGGGTAGACGTTGGCAGTAATTTTGCCGTTGTCCATTTTTTTAGCGTGGCCGATAAGCTTTATAACATAACCCAGCTTTTCGGCATAGGCGGCATCAAACAAATCAATTTTAGTAATTCCTTCGGTTTGTACCTGCTCGGGGTAAACGTGCTTGCCAAAGCCAAGGGAGGCAAGAATACAAATTTTGCGGCAGGCATCGTGACCCTCAACATCGGCGGTGGGGTCCTTTTCGGCATAGCCAAGGTCCTGCGCCTGTTTTAGGGCATCCTCAAAGGAAACCTTTTCCTTAATCATTTTTGTAAGAATAAAGTTTGTGGTGCCGTTTAAAATACCTACAATTTCGCTCAGCTCATTTGCGGCAAGGCACTGGGCAATGGGGCGAAGCACAGGAATGCCGCCGCCAACGCTTGCCTCAAAAAGAAAGTTAACGTTTTTCTCATTGGCAATCTGTAAAAGCTCAGCACCCTTTGCGGCAACCAGCTCTTTGTTAGAGGTTACAACGCTTTTTCCGCTGTGCAGGCAGGCCTTAACAAAGTCATAAGCAGGGTTAATTCCGCCCATAACCTCAACAACAACCCTAATTTCGGGGTCGCGAAGGATAATGTTAAAATCCTTAATAAATTTATCGGAGTAGTAAAGGTGACTGAAATCCTTTAAATCTAAAATGTATTTAACATTGATTTCGTTTTTTGCTTTTTGAGCAATGGCATCCCAGTGTTCAAGCAGAATTTCGGCAACGCCCGAACCAACAACGCCGTGACCCATTATTGCAACTTCAATCATTGTTATTTCCCTCCTTAATGCGACTTAACCGAAATGACACCGTCAATGGACTTAATCATTTGTGGGAGCTTTGAAAGCTCAACGGTTAGATTATCTGTTTTAAACATTATAGAAACTGCGGCGGTGCCATCAACAGGCAGACTTTGGTTAACAGTTAAAATGTTAGCCCCCACCTTATAAAGAAAGGCTGTGAGGTTTGAAAGCTTGCCGGCATTGTTTGAAAGAACAATGCTAAGGGACATTGTGTTTGAATCATTTTCACCGCTGTAGGAAAAAACGCAGTCCTTATATTTATAATATGCACTTCGCGAAACACCTGCTTTTTTAATGGCCTCGCTAATGCTTGCGGCTTCACCGCGAGCAAGCATTTCCTTTACAATAAGCACGTTTTTAAAAACGGAAGGAAGCGCTTCACTCTTAACAAGTAAAAGGTCGTAATCGGTCAAACTGTACACCTACCAAAAACATTTGTATCCAATTATAAACCACCTAACCGTTAATTTCAACCTTTTTTTCAAAAAATTTGACACTTTTTTTATTTTTGTAAAAAGGTACAAAATTAATGCTGAAAAAGCCGAAAATAAAGGCACACTAATACAAAATGTTTTTTAAAAAAGAGAGGAAAAATTCATCATGACCACCGAAAACAAAAGAAATTTTTTAATTAACATTGCCTTTGCCGCAGTAATTTTTGTAATGGTATTTTTCGTTTTAAAGTTTGCGGCGGCTTACCTTTTTCCGTTTTTTATCGGTGTTGCCCTTGCCGCCCTTACCCAAAAGCCTGCAAGCACCTTGGCAAAAAGACTGAAGGTTAAAAGCGGAACCATCGCCGCGTTAATGGTGCTTTTTATTTTCATTTTGTTGGTTGCGGCTGTGTTTATTATTTTATCCCGCTTTTATTCCTTTTTAACAGGCTCGTTTTTATCTTTAAAGGATTTTTTGCCCAGTTTCAGCCAAACGCTCCTGGGTTTTTCACAAAAAATTACCGATTTTTTTGATGGCCTTAATATAGAACTTTTTGCGGTAACACGGGACACCTCGGTTTTAAGCACCTTTTTAGAAAATGCAATTGGCACTTTAATAGAGTCACTTGGCTCCTTTGCTACAAGGGTTGTGGCAGGTCTGCCCTCAATGCTTTTTTCCCTCAGCGTTACGGTGGTTGCCAGCTGTTATATTGCCAAGGATTATGAAAAAATAAAAAAATACATTAAGGAAATTATACCTGAGCGGTTTGTTAACCGTTACATTGAGTTAAGGCAGGTCGCCCTTGACGGAATTCTAAAAATGGGTAAGGGTTATTTGATTATGTTTATAATCACCTTTTTTGTCCTTGCTCTCGGTTTTTTGATTTTAGGGCGAAAGAATTTTTTTATGCTTGCCCTTGCCGTTTCGGTGGTAGATGTTTTGCCTGTTCTCGGCACAGGCACGGTGCTGCTGCCCTGGGCAGCGGCGGAACTGGTTTTTGGCAGAACTTTACCTGCGGTGGGGCTAATTTTAATTTATGTCAGCGTAACTGTACTCCGCAATATCTTAGAGCCAAAAATAATTGGAAAACAAACGGGGCTTCATCCACTTTTGTGCCTTGCGGCAATGTTTGTAGGGCTTAAAAGTGTGGGCTTTTGGGGGCTTATAGTTTTTCCATTGGCGCTTACGGTGTTAATTCAGCTTTTAAGAAGTGGAAAAATCAAAATTTGAACTGTCAAAACACAAGAAAAAGACATAGAATGTACCAGCCCTCATAATAAGATAAGGAGTGGTATTTACGGAAAAGATTTTGGTTATAACAGGCACTGTAACCTACGCCGTAAAGGGCAGAGACCTGCTACGCAGTCAGGGCTACAAGGCCTCAATAGAACGGGTGACAGCAGGGGAGAGAATTGGCTGTGGCTATGGTATTCTCACCTTTGGTGACATCGAAAAAATAAGGGAAGTACTAGAGCGCGGCAGAGTAAAAATTTTGGAAATAAGAAAAGCATAGCAGGGAGAAAAAATGATATATTTTGATAACGCCGCAACCTCTTTTCCAAAGCCTGAGTGTGTAATTTCGGCCACGACTCGTGCCCTTAGGGAAAACAGCGCAAACCCCGGGCGCAGCGGTCACAAATTATCGGTTGATACTGCCGAAAAAATTTATTCAGCAAGGCAGGCGGTTGCGAATTTTTTCTCCTGCTCAGATGCCGAAAATGTAATATTCACCCAAAACTGCACCCATTCTCTAAACGCTGTTATAAAGGGCTTTTTAAAAAAAGGCGACCATGTTTTAACATCAAATCTTGAACACAATGCGGTAATGCGCCCTCTTTATTCTCTTGCCGAAAAGGGGCTCATTACCTTTGATACTTTTGAGGCTTCACTTTTAAGTGATGAATTAACGGTTGAAAATTTTAAATCAAAAATAAACTCTAAAACAAGGCTTTGTGTTTGCACAAATGCCTCCAACGTTACAGGACAGGTTCTGCCTGTAAGGGAAATTGGCAGGTTTTGTAAACAGCAGGGAATTGCCTTTTGTATTGATGCCGCCCAAACTGCGGGAAGGGGCAAAATTAATATTAAAGAGGACAATGCCGATTTTGTTTGCATAGCACCGCATAAAAGCCTTTTTGCCCCAATGGGAATAGGAGTTTTAATAGCATTAGCTCCTCTTGATAATGTGCTTATTGAAGGGGGAACAGGGGGTAATTCGGCTTCAAAATTTGTGCCCGAATTTTACCCCGAAAGGCTTGAAAGCGGCACCGTTAATGTGCCTGCAATTTTGGGTCTTGAGGCGGGGCTAAAATTTCTTAAAAAACTAAATCCGCAAAAGCTTTATGAAAACGAAATGTCGGTTTTAAAACGGATTTATTTGGGGCTTTATAACAACGAAAATATTGAGCTTTACACCCCATTCCCCAAAATGGGTAAATTTATGCCTGTTTTGCCCTTTAATTTTCGCGGCGTGCACAGCGAAAAAACCTCCGCCGCGCTAAATAGCTTTGGTATTGCAACAAGGGCCGGGCTTCACTGTGCACCATCGGCACACAGCGTGCTGAATACTCTTGAAACAGGCGCTGTGAGGGTGTCGGTTGGGGCTTTTAACACACCTAGGCAGGCCGATTATCTTGTAAGTGTGATAAATAGTGAAAAATTTATGAAAAAATTGCAAGATTTCCATTGATATAATTCTTTATTTATGTTAAAATAAATTGAATAACTGGGTAAAGGACGGTAAACAATGGAAGGGTTTTTAAATTCAATCACTTCACTTTGGAGTCAAATTTTCTATGCCATTTACCATATTCAGTTGTCCGACATTATTGATATTGCCGTAATTGCCTTTTTGGTTTACAAGGCTGTGGGCTTTTTGCGGGAAACAAGAGCGGGTCAGCTTGTTAAGGGTATTTTGGTTTTAATGGTGGTGTCACTGTGTGCAAGGTGGTTTAACCTTGTAAGTTTGCAGTGGCTGCTTAATACTGTCTTTGAATTTGCCCTTGTTGCGGTTGCAATTATTTTTCAGCCGGAGCTTAGGCGCGCCCTTGAGAAGGTTGGCCGCAGTAACTTTACCGCTATTGTTAAGGGTCAAACCCCGCAGGAGGAAAAGGAAAACGCCCAAAAATGTATTGAAGCGGTTTGCAGGGCGGCAGGCGCAATGCAAAAGCAAAAGGTTGGCGCCCTTGTGGTATTCGAAAGAAACACCCTGCTTGGTGATATAATTAACACAGGCACCGTGCTTGATGCCGAGGCATCGGTTCAAATGATTGGCAATGTTTTCTTTCCCAATTCTCCCTTGCACGATGGCGCTATGATTATTCGTGACGGAAGAATTCACGCCGCAGGCTGTATTTTGCCCCTTACTCAAAATGAGGATTTAAACTCTCAGCTTGGCACACGTCATCGCGCCGCAATTGGTATGAGCGAAAACTCCGATGCCGTTGTTCTTGTAATAAGCGAGGAAACAGGCACCATTTCACTTGCCATTAACGGTAGCATTTCAAGAAACTACACCGCCGAAACTTTAAGACAAAAGCTTACCGATGAGTTGGTCGAAGATGTAAAAATCGAAAAGGAAACCCCCATAAGCTTTGTTAAAACCAAGTTCGGTGCCATAAAGGATAAAATTCAGTCCGCAAAGAAATCCAAAGAAACTAAGGAGGAGCAGAGCAATGATTAAGTTCTTTAAAAACTTCTCCTTCAAGGAACTGCTTTATAACCGCAAGCTGGTTATTGCACTTTCCATTGTCACCGCCTTTATCTTTTGGCTGGTAATCACTATAAGTGAGGCTCCGACAAAGGAAAAAACCGTTAATATGACCCTTAATATTTCGGTTGCCGATACCATTGTAGGTGACTTGGGACTTGATGTTGTTTCGGGCGGAATCGGTCAGAAAATTGCCGTTAAGGTTAGTGGACCAAGCTATATTCTGGCTGAAATTAATGAAAATGATATAAACATTTCACCCGAGCTTTCCGAGGTTAACAAGCCCGGTGTTTACACCATAAGGCTTAATGCCTCAAGGGCAAGCTCAACGGCGGGTTATGAATTTATTTCGGTTACCCCATCAACCCTAGATGTGCGCTTTGACTATATGGACACAAAGCAGTTTACCGTTGTTCCCGCAGTAAGCGGTGCGGTTGCAAGCGAGGGCCTTATTGCTGAGGAGCCCACCGTTACAAACACCGAGCAAAGCACCATAACCGTTAAGGGCCCGAGAACCGAAATGTCAAAGCTGGCATCGGTTAAAGCGTTTGCCGAGGTTAACAAAACCCTTAGCAAAACCGAAAGCTTTGATGCCGCCGTTCAGCTTCTTGATAAGGATGGCAGGCAGCTTGACAGCAGTCTTTTCACCCTTTCTTACGATACCGTTAAGGTTTCGGTGCCCATTTCAAAGAAAAAGACCGTTGCCATTAAGGCAACCTTTATAAACGCCCCCTCGGGCATTGGCAAGGATGTAACCTACACCCTTTCTGAAACCGAGGTTTCGGTTATCGGCTCACCTGATATAATTGATTCCTTAACCGAAATTGAACTTGCCCCCCTTGATTTCAGAGAAATTTCGTATAGCACCACAACCTTCGAGGCACAGTTTGACCTGCCTGACGGTATCCGCCTTATTGATAGCATTGAGTTTGTCACCGTCGAGTTCAATTTTAAAAACTACTCACAATATACCTTTACCGTTGAGAATGTTGAAAAAATGAACCTGGGAAGTGGTCTTACAGCAACCGTTTCGGGCGCTGTTAAAAATGTTAAAATTTGCGGTCCCTATGCACAGCTTAGAAGGCTTAAGGCAGGTGACTTCACCGCACAAATTGAGCTCCTCGGAAAAACCGCGGGAGAATACACAGTGCCTGTGAAGGTTTACTGCAAAACCTCATCATCGGTTTGGCAATATGGGGAGTATACCGCAGTTGTCGTTATAAAGTAATGTCAAATTCCTCACCCAAGGCATAGTATAGTTTTGGGTGAGGAATAATGTTTGAACTTATTTTTGCAGTTGTGGCAGTCTTTTTTGGCATTTTAGGGCTGACCGAGGTTTTACATATTGTAAAAATGCTTGTTTTAAAACCTAAAAAACGGCCTAAACGCTATCTTATTTGTGAAATTGAAAAGGATTGTGCCAAGGAGCAAATTCTTTCCACTGCCGAAAATTTTCGCTGGTATGGAAAGGGCATTGCCGATTGTGTTGTTTTTGTCGGTGATAATTTTTCACAGGAGCTAGAGCAGATTCGCTCGTATCTTTGTGAAAGCGGCGAAATTTTCTTTTGCGAAAGGCCTAAAGTAGAGGAACAAAATGGAGCAAATCAGTAAACAACCCGAATTTCTTGAGGGCACCGTTATTAAGGTGACCTTCAAAAACAAGGAAAACGGATATACAGTTGCTGTTTTAAAAACAAACAGTGAGGACATCATCATTGTCGGTGAATTACCATTCGTTGACGAGGGTGATGTTGTTTCACTTTACGGTGATTATGTTTTACACCCTACCTACGGCAGGCAGTTTAAGGTTTCAAGCTTTGAAAAGAAAATGCCCACAACCGCCGCCGCAATTCTTAGATACCTTTCTTCACGAACAATTCGCGGTGTTGGCCCCGCAACCGCCCAAAAAATTGTTGAACGCTTTGGGGACAAGTCCCTTGAAATTATTGAAAACAGCCCTGAGGAGCTTACCCGCATTAAGGGTATAACTGCAGAAAAGGCGCAGGACATAAGCTATGAATATAAAAAGCAGTTTGGTATAAGAGAGGTAATGCTTCTCCTTTCAAAATTTGAGATTTCGGCTGTTTGGGCAATTAAGGTTTATAAAACTTTAGGTGAGCGCTCGGTTGAGCTTATAACCCAAAATCCATATATTTTGTGTAACGACAGCATTGATTTTCCCTTTGAAACCGTCGAAGAAATTGCCGAAAGCTTTGGTATTGAGCCTACATCGCGCAACCGCCTTTGCGCAGGGGTTGAATATGTACTTAGAAAAAACCTTATGAATGGGCACACCTGCCTGCCTGAGGATAAGCTTATTGAGGTTTCCTCAAGGCTTCTTGCCTGCGATGCGCAGCCTGTTGAGGATGCAATTAACACCCTGCTTGCCACCTTTTCACTTAATGAAACGGTTATTGAGGGCAGGCGGTTTATTTCCCTTAACGCTTTTTATAATGCCGAAAATTACATTGCGGCAAAAATGCTGGCTTTAAACGATTTTTCCCGCAGTGATATTCCGGTTAGTGACCCGGAAATTGACTATGTTCAAAATAAAATAGGCATAACCCTTGAGGATACCCAGCGCCAGGCCGTGTCAATGGCGCTTTCAAATGGCGTATTCATTTTAACAGGCGGTCCCGGAACAGGCAAAACCACCACCCTTAATGCTATAATTGATATTTTGGAGCACAGGAATTTTGATGTTTGCCTTGCCGCACCAACAGGTCGCGCCGCAAAGAGAATGTCGGAGCTGACCGGTAGGGAAGCGGTTACTCTGCACCGCCTTTTAGAGGTGGAGTTTTCAGGCGGAGATAAGCAAATCTTTGCAAGAAATGAGAAAAATCCGCTAACCTGCGAGGCAATTATAATTGATGAAATGTCAATGGTTGATACCCTTGTTTTTGAAGGGCTTTTGCGCGCACTAAAGCTTGGTTGCAGGGTTATAATGGTTGGCGATGTTGATCAGCTTCCAAGCGTAGGAGCCGGAAATATTTTAAACGATTTAATTGAATCACGGCTTTTTGCCACCTGCTCGCTTACAAAGGTTTTCCGCCAGGCGGGAAACAGCGCTATTGTTAAGGCTGCCCACAGCATTATTGAAGGTCAAACGGTGAAATTTTTAAACAAGGAAACCGATTTGTTTTTTGTAAGACAGGGTGAATTTGATTCGGCGGAGGAACTGCTTTTAGACCTTTATGTAAGGCGTTTGCCGGCGGCCTATGGTTTCAATTCCAGGGAGGATATACAAATTCTTTGCCCCTCAAGGAAAACGCCCTTTGGCACCGTTAATTTAAATGCTCTTTTACAAAATGCCGTAAACCCTGCAGGAAGGTCCAAAAAAGAAATTTTCTTTAAGGGCTTTTATTTCCGTACCGGCGACAAGGTAATGCAGATAAAAAACAACTATGATATAGACTGGGTTAAGGATACAGGCGAAATAGGCAGTGGAATTTTTAATGGCGATATCGGCACAATAATTGACATTGATAAACGCGAGGGCTTTTTAAAGGTGCGCTTTGAGGATAGGGTTGCCACCTATTATAGCGAGGAAATGGGCGAATTAGAGCCTGCCTATGCCATTACAGTGCACAAAAGTCAGGGAAGCGAATTCGACTGTGTTATTATTCCGCTTCTTGATGTGCCGCCCCTGCTTAAATATCGCAACCTGCTTTATACTGCGGTAACAAGGGCAAAAAAACTGCTTGTTATTATCGGTAGCGAGGAAATCTTTTCACAAATGGTGAAAAACAATAAGAAAACGCTACGTTACACACTGCTTAAAAATTCTCTCGTCGAGGCCGCAAATGAAGCTTACTAAACTAAAAAACGAATTTCTTTCTCTTTTATTTCCCGCAAAATGCGCCTGCTGTCAAAAAATTATTTTACCCTCAGAGGAAATTTGCCCTTCCTGCAAGGAAAAGCTTGAATTTATTGAGGAAAAGCGCTGCCTTAGGTGTGGAATGGGCAAAAACTTTTGTGAATGCAGGTTTAAAATTTTTCGTTTTGATGGCATTGCGGCACCCTTTTATAACACAGGCGCAGTGCAAAAGGGAATTTACAATGCAAAATTCAGAGGTCACGTTTCGGCACACACTTTTTTCATAAATCAAATGTGCCTTGTGGCTAATAAATATTTTTCTGATGTTTCTTTCGATGCCGTAACCTTTGTTCCACCCTCTAAAAAGCGTATTTTACAGCACGGTTATAACCAAAGTGAAATTTTGGCAAAAGGTGTTGCGCGGCATTTAAAGGTTCCTGTGTTTAATCTTTTAAAAAGGGAGAGCAAAAGCAAAACTCAGCACGAAATCAGGAAATCTAAGGAACGCTTTGAAAATGTACGCGGAATTTACAGCACAAAGGAGAGTAAGGCACTTAAAAATGTGCTGTTAATTGATGATATTAAAACCACCGGTGCCACACTTAATGAGTGTGCAAGGTGCCTAAAGCTTAGCGGTGTACAAAATGTTTACTGCCTTACGGCGGCAGTTACAAACCCAAGGTTGAAAAAACCTGAAAAATAGGTATAATATAAATGTATAAGAAAGGACGGTGGCATGATGGCAACCGAAATAGGAATTGATTTAGGCTCCTCGAAGACGGTGCTTTTTTCCAGCTCTAAAATTGTTTTTGAAAAACCCAGCGCCGTAACGGTTGACAGCGAGACCTGGGAGCCTGTATTTTTCGGTGACAAGGCAAAGCAAACCCTCGGCCGCACGCCCGAAACCTATGAGTGTGTTTATCCCATAAAGCACGGCGTTATTGCAGATTATGATTTGGCGCTTTCAATGCTAACAAATTATATTTCCGAAACCTTCGGCTCAAAGGTGGTGCGCCCCCAAATTATTGCCACCCTGCCAACAGGCCTTACCGAGCTTCAGCACCACTCTCTTGCAAATGTAATTGAGGAAAGCGGCGGCAGAAATGTTTCGGTTTTAGAGGTGCCCCTTGCCATTGCTTATGGTCTTAATCTCGATTTTTCTACACCTAAAGGGCATATGATTGTTGATATTGGCGCAGGTGTTACCGACATTGCGGTATTATCCCTTGGTGGCATTGCTCAGTGTGACTGCTTTAAAACAGGCTCCTTTGATTTTGATGAGCAAATTATTAGAATTGCAAGAAAAAAGCATAATATTGTAATTGGTCCCTTAACCGCCGAAAACATTAAAAAGCAAATTGGTGCAGCCGTTAAAAGGCCGCTTGAAATTGTTATGGTAGCAAGGGGCAGAAATGTTTTCACAGGAATGCCCGAAAGCTTTGAAATAACATCCAGTGATGTTTATTCGGCAATTATAGGTACCGCCTATAGCATTTGCAACGCTATAAGAAAGGTGCTTGAGAAAACCGACCCCGACCTTGTTGCCGACATAATGGAAACAGGAATTTATTTATCGGGCGGCGGCGCACTGCTTTACGGTATGAAGGATTTAATCAGCTCCTACATTGGTGCCCCTGTTCATTTGGCAGAGGACCCCGAGCATTCGGTTGTTAAGGGAGCCGTTGCCGCACTTAAAAAGCCTGAACTGCTCTCAAAGAACGATTATCAGTTCCGTTCAATAAAAGAGCTTGTTATTGAATAAAAAAGTGTTGACAAGCGGCATTTCAGGTGTTATAATGCTCTTACAACAAAGTAGAACAGTATGTTTTCGTTCTCACCCGCAGGTTTTTGTCTAAACGGGTTAATAGGTTTTATGAATGCTTTTTTAAGGCATTAATGGGCTTATTGTGCGCGAACGAAAATTATTCGTTCGCGCTTTTGTTTTAAATGTTTTGGAGGTGTTTAACTATCAGCAGCAAAGAATTACCCATCAACGAGAACATTAAATTCAAAGAGGTTCGCGTAATCGACTCTGATGGCTCACAGCTTGGAATTCTTCCTATTAATGATGCCATTGAAGCCGCCTACAACAGAAATCTTGATCTGGTTAACATTGCACCCAATGCTCAGCCACCTGTTTGCAAGATTATGGATTACGGTAAGTACCGCTTTGAGCAGGCCAAAAGGGAAAAAGAGGCTAAGAAAAACCAAAAGGTTATTGAGGTTAAGGAAATCCGCTTAGGTCTTGGAATTGACACACACGATTTTGAGACAAAGGGCAACCACGCAAAGAACTTCCTTAAAAGCGGTAACAAGGTTAAGGTTTCAATCCGCTTCCGCGGTAGAGAGCTGGGCCACCCTGAAATCGGTCTTGAAATTATGGAGCGCTTTGCGCAGTATTGCAGCGAAGCAGGTTCGGTTGAAAAGGCTGCCAAGATGGAAGGACGTAACATGCTTATGTTCCTTGCACCCAAAACCACAAAGTAAGTAATTATTTAAAGGGAGGACATAAAATGCCTAAGATTAAAACCCACAGCGGTGCTAAAAAACGTTTCAAACTTACAAAAACCGGTCAGGTAAAACGTGCACACGCTTACAAATCACACATTCTTAACAAGAAAACTACCAAGCGTAAGAGAAATCTTCGCAAGACTGTTATTGCCGATGTAACCAACGTTGCAAAGGTAAAGAAAATGATTCCTTACAAATAAGATTAATGGAGGTTACAACTAATGGCTCGTATTAAAGGTGCGTTAGCAACACGCAAAAGAAGAAAAAAAGTTTTAAAGCTTGCCAAAGGTTATTTTGGCGCTAAATCCAAGCTCTTTAAGACTGCTAAAGAAGCAGTTATGAAATCCGGTCAGTACGCTTATGTAAGCCGTCGCTTAAAGAAGAGAGATTTCCGTCGTCTGTGGATTACTCGTATTTCCGCAGCTGCAAAAATCAACGGAATGAACTACTCTACCTTTATGAACGGTCTTAAAAAGGCTGGCGTTCAAATGAACCGCAAAATGCTTGCTGAACTTGCAGTTAGTGATCCTGCAGGCTTCGCAACACTTGCAAAGAATGCAAAAAAAGCTCTTGAAAAATAAAAAAATTCTTCGCCTGAGGCTTCTCGGGCGAAGTTTTTCGCTTTTTTAAGACAAGAATTTATCACAGTAAAAACGGGCAAAAAGCCCGTTTTTGCGCTAATTTAAAGGTGGCGAAAAGGCTCTTGAAAGAAGTAATAACTTTAAGCGGCAAGGATAATCCTACAATAAAATTTGTGGCAAAGCTTCAAAATTCCTCCCATTTTCGTCGTGAAAATGGGTTGTTTGTGCTTGAAGGTTTGCGCATTTTAAGCGATGCGGCAGATAACGGCGTCGCCTTTAAAAAGCTGTTTTTTACTCAAGGTTTTCGTGAAAAAAATGAGGCGGAGCTTAATGCTTTTCTTCGTAATTCTGACGAAAGCTTTGAAGTAAGCGCCCCACTTTTTAATAAAATTTCCGACACCAAAACCCCTCAGGGTGTACTTGCTGTTTGTGAAATTCCCAGCGCTGTTTACGATTTATCAAGGGTTAAAAAGGGCAAATTTATTGGCCTGGAAAACCTTAACGACCCCTCAAATGTTGGCGCAATTTGCCGCAGTGGTGAGGCATTTGGTGTTAGCGGAATAATTGTTTCAGGGGATAGCTGTGACCTGTTTTCACCCAAGGTTTTAAGGGCATCAATGGGCACGGTGTTAAGGCTTCCTGTTTTTGTAGCAGAAAATTTTACCGAATTTTTAAAGACCACAAGCCTTCAGAAAATTGCCTGTGTTGTGGATAAAAATGCCGAAAAAATTATAAATGTCACCTTCGAAAATAACTGCATTGTGCTTATCGGCAACGAGGGTAACGGCCTAACAGAGGATGCGGTTAATTTAAGCGATGTTAAAACCACAATTCCAATGGCAGGCAGGGTGGAATCCCTTAATGCCTCGGTTGCGGCGGCAGTTGCGATGTGGGAAATGATGAAATGATGCTTTATGATATTTGGCTTCAGTGTGTGCTGGGCCACGGAAATGCAAGGGGAATAAGCGCAATAGAATATTTCGGCAACAGCCAAAAGGTTTTCGCAAGTTCCCCCACCCAAAAGAAAAATTCGGGAATTTTCACGCAGAAGGATTTAGCCCGATTTGAAAAGGTTAAAATAAGTGATGCCGAGCGTATTCTTGAAAACTGTAAAAGGCACTGTGTAACACCTATTTCGGTTTCAAGCAATGCCTTTCCCCAGAGCCTTCGGGCCATTAAAAACTGTCCACTTGTTATTTATTATCGCGGCACACTGCCTGACCTAAACTGTGAACCGATTATTGCAATTGTAGGTCCGCGCAGGGTAAGTGAGTTTGGCGCAAAGAGCGCATTTGCCCTTGCAAGGCGGCTGTCGGCAGGCGGGTTTACGGTTGTCAGCGGCATTGCCCACGGGGCAGATAGCAAGGCACATCTCGGTGCTCTGGATATGGAAAAGCCCTCAATTTGTGTACTGCCTCACGGTCACGATTATAACTATTTACCCGAGCAAAAGGCACTTCGGGATAAAATTGAAAGGCTCGGCTGTACATTATCGGAAAAGCCGCCAATGGCGCCATTAGGTGCGGCGGCGTTTCACATAAGAAACAGGCTTATTTCGGGCCTTAGCCTTGGCGTTATTCTGGTTGAGGCAGGAAGGCGAAGCGGTGGTCTTATAACAGCAAACCACGCTTTGGAGCAGGGAAGAGATGTTTTTGTAATTCCCGGTAATCCCACAGATAAGAAATATGAAGGTTCAAATGCACTTTTAAGGGATGGCGCAAATGTGCTGCTAAGCGCAATGGATATTTTCGGTGAATATTCTGCACAGTTTCCCGATAAAGTTAGTAGTGAAGCGGCATATAAAAAATGCGGCGAAGCAGCTCCACAAAAAATAGAAAAAATTATTACATCAGCCCTTTCCAAAACGGCAAATTTGGTGTATAATAGTATGAATGCTCAGGTGTTTTCTCTCGATGATGTTTTTATTGAGGGTGTGAGCACAAGCGAAATGATTTCCGCCCTTACCGAACTTGAAATCTTAGGGCTTGTAGAAACCCTGCCGGGCGGCAGATACTTAAAAAAATAATCAGGTGGTTAAACTTATGTCAAAACTTGTTATCGTTGAGTCTCCTACAAAGGTTAAAAGCATTAAGAAATACTTAGGCTCTGACTTTAACGTTGTGGCTTCAATGGGCCATATTCGCGATTTGCCCAAATCAAAAATGGGCATTGATATTGAGCACGGCTTTAAGCCTCAGTATCTTAATATGGCTGATAAAAAGGAGCTTATAGCCAAACTTAAAGACCTTGCCGCAAATTCCGACACCGTTTATCTCGCAACCGACCCTGATAGAGAGGGTGAGGCAATTTCTTGGCATCTTGCTCAGATTTTGGCTCTTGATTTAAATGAGGCCAACCGCGTTTGCTTTAACGAAATTACCGAAAGCGGTATTAAGGCAGGAATGAAGGAACCGCAAAAAATCAATCTTAATTTGGTTGATGCACAGCAGGCACGCCGTGTGCTTGACCGAATTGTGGGCTATAAGCTAAGCCCCTTCCTTTGGAAAAAGGTTAAGAGCGGTCTTTCGGCTGGCCGTGTTCAGAGCCTTGCCTTAAAGCTTGTTGTTGATAGGGAAAGAGAAATTGAAAAATTTGTAAGTGAAGAGTTTTGGAGTGTTGATGCAAAGCTTGTTGCCTCCAAAAAGACCTTCGTAGCTAAGTTTTACGGTACCGCTGATGAAAAATTGGAAATTACAAACCAGGCTGAGGCTGAAAAAATTGTTTCCGATTTAAGCGATGCCACCTTCACTGTTGCTAAAATTAAAAAGGGTGTTCGCAATAAGCAGCCTGCCCCTCCTTTCACCACCTCAACTCTACAGCAGGAGGCGGCAAGAAAGCTGGGCTTTACAGGTCAGCGTACAATGCGCATTGCCCAACAGCTTTATGAAGGTGTTGATATTTCGGGTCAGGGCACTACCGGTCTTATCACCTATATGCGTACCGACTCTCTTCGTATTTCAGCCGAGGCACGTGCCGCAGGTAAAAAGTATATTTTAAAAAATTTCAGCGATAAATATCTCCCTAAAACCGATAGATATTTTAAGAGCAAATCCGGCGCTCAGGATGCCCACGAGGCAATTCGCCCCACAAATGTGTTTAACACACCTGATAAAATCGGCGAGAGCCTTACCCCTGAGCAGAGAAAGCTTTATAAGCTCATTTGGGAGCGCTTTATTGCAAGTTTAATGTCAAACTGCGTTCAGGATACCGTTGCCGCCTCCTTTTCCGCTAAGGATTACATTTTCAAGGCAAGCGGCTATTCCGTTCGTTTTGATGGCTTTACTGCACTTTATGAAGAGGGTAAAGACAGTGACGAGGCTGATGGCGTTGCCCTTCCCGAAATGAAGGAGGGCGATGTTCTTAAACTTAAAGAACTTGTGCCCACCCAGCATTTCACACAACCCCCTGCACGCTATACCGAGCCTACACTCATTAAATTCCTTGATGAAAACGGCATCGGTCGCCCCTCTACCTACGCGCCTATTATCGCTAATATTTTACAGCGTTCTTACATTGAAAGGGAGAAAAAATCCCTTAAACCCACAAATCTCGGCAAAACAATAACCGATTTAATTGCCGAAAACTTTAAAAAGATTGTTGATGTTAAGTTCACCGCCAATATGGAGCAGCAGCTTGATAAAATCGGAGAGGGAGAACTTAGCTGGACCGATACCCTGGAAAACTTCTATGGTGATTTTGCCGCAACCCTTAAAAAGGCTGAGGATAAGCTTACAGGAACCCGCGTTAAGGTGCCTGCCGAGGAAACCGATGTCATTTGTGAAAAGTGCGGCAGAAAAATGGTTGTAAAAAGCAGTCGCTTCGGCAAGTTCCTTGCCTGCCCGGGCTACCCGGAGTGTAAAAACACAAAGCCTGTGCCTGAGGATGAAATTAAGGAGCCCTGCCCCAAGTGTGGCGCAAAGCTTGTTAAAAGAGTTTCCAAGAAAACAGGTAAGAAGTTCTACGGTTGCTCAAACTACCCCGCCTGCGATTTCGCCGCCCCGGGCCTTCCCACAGGGGATATTTGCAAGGAGTGCGGAGGCTACATTCTTAAGGGTATCAGAGGCAGAAAATACTGTATGAATTCCGACTGCCCCTCAAGAACAAAAACCACAGAGAAAAAATAATGGATAAGGTTATTGTAATCGGTGCAGGCCTTGCAGGCTGTGAGGCCGCACTGCAAATAGCAAGCAGGGGAATTAATGTTACGCTTTATGAAATGAAGCCGCAAAGCAAAACCCCTGCACATAAAAGTGATTTATTTGCCGAGCTTGTTTGCTCAAACTCCCTAAAGGCGGCAAGGGTTGATTCCGCCGCAGGCCTTTTAAAGGAGGAAATGCGAAATTTCTCCTCGGTATGCCTTATGGCGGCTGATAGGACAAGCGTTGCCGCAGGCGGCGCACTTGCCGTTGACCGTGATGAGTTTTCAAAAATCATTACCGAAGCGGTTTTGAACCATCCAAATATAACCGTTAAAAACGAAAAGGTAACTAAAATCCCAGAGGATGCAGTTACCGTTATTGCAACAGGTCCCTTAACCGATGAAACCCTTGCAAAAGAGATTTCAAATTATTGTGAAAATGATAATTTAAGCTTTTTTGATGCCGCGGCGCCTATTGTAACAAGGGAAAGCGTTGATTTTTCCCGTGCATTTTTTGCCAGCCGTTATGATAGGGGAGATGATGATTACATCAACTGCCCAATGAATAAAGAGGAATACGAGCTTTTTTATAACGAGCTTATAAATGCCGAGGGTGCTCCGCTTAAGGATTTTGATAAGCCTGTAACGGTTTATGAGGGCTGTATGCCAATAGAAATTCTTGCAAAGCGCGGTCACGATTCCATTCGTTTTGGCCCCTTAAAGCCTGTTGGGCTTAGAGACCCAAACACAGGGCACCGCCCTTGGGCTGTTGTTCAGCTGCGCAGAGAAAATAAGGATGGCACACTGTTTAATCTTGTTGGATTTCAGACAAACCTGAAATTCCCCGAACAAAAAAGGGTGTTCTCTTTAATTCCCGGGCTTCAAAATGCCGAATTTGTGCGCTTTGGTGTTATGCACCGCAACACCTTTATAAATTCTCCAAAGCTTTTAAACCGTGACCTTTCCTTAAAACAAAACAGTAAAATCTTTTTTGCGGGTCAGCTTTCGGGTGTGGAGGGCTATATGGAGTCTGCCGCATCAGGAATTATTGCCGGCATAAATGCCGCAAAAAAGGTTTTGGGCGAGGCACCGCTTATTCTGCCAAACTTTACAATGATTGGCGCTTTGCTTAATTATATTACCGATGAATCGGTTCTGAATTTCCAGCCTATGGGGGCAAACTTTGGCATTTTGCCAGCCCTGGACACCCACATTCGCGATAAGCGCGAGCGATATATGGCATTATCGGAGCGTTCCCTTAAATTTTATAAGGAGAAAATATTATGAAAATTATTTTAGATGCCTTCGGCGGAGATAACGCACCTAAAGCAGCAATTGAGGGCGCAGCCCTTGCTGTAAAAGAACTTGGTGTTCAAATAGTTTTGGTTGGTGATAGCGAAAAAATTAATGCTGTTATAAAGGAAAATAACATTGTTTTCCCCGAAAACACTATGGAGATTATTGATGCCCCCGAGGTTTTCGATATGCACGAGGAGCCTACCTCGCTTCTTAAGAAAAATGCTAATACCTCACTTGCAGTTGCCTTTAAAGCACTAGCCGGCGGCCAGGGTGATGCTATTGTTTCGGCAGGTAGCACAGGCGCCATTGTTGTTGGCGGCACACTAATTGTTAAACGAATTAAGGGTGTTAAGCGCCCTGCCCTCGGCTCAATGATTCCCGCTCCCAAAGGCTCCTATATGCTTATGGATATGGGCGCTAATGCTGAATGCAGGCCCGAAATGCTGGCTCAGTTCGGTGTTATGTCCAGTGTTTATCTAAACCGCGTTATGGGCAGGGAAAATCCCTCCATTGCGCTGCTTAACATTGGTACCGAGGATACAAAGGGCGGCGCTTTGCAGCTTGAAAGCTATAAGCTGCTGGGCAAAGCTCCCATTAACTTTGTGGGCAATGTGGAATCCCGCGAAATGCCCAAGGGTGTTGTTGATGGTGTTGTTACCGATGGTTTTACAGGCAACATTGCTCTAAAACTTATTGAGGGCACTTCAATTACCATGTTTAAGCTTGTAAAGGAAAAGCTTTACAAAAATATCTTTAACATGCTTGCCGCTTTGGTAATAAAGAAGGATTTATACGAGCTTAAGAGTATGATGGATGCAACTGAGGTTGGCGGAGCACCCCTTTTAGGTGTAGCAAAACCGGTTATTAAGGCCCATGGTAACTCAAACGCTGTTGCCTTTAAAAATGCCATTAGGCAGGCGAAAATCTTTACAGAAAACGATGTTATCGGTGCAATCAGTGCCGACATTGCAAAATTTAATGCAGAGGCAGAAAATGAACAGGCTTGAAAATAATTTAAAGTACAAATTTAAAAACATCCAACTGCTTAAAAATGCCCTTACACATTCTTCCTATGCCAACGAAACCCATAACAGTCACTTTTCCAATGAGCGACTCGAATTTTTGGGTGACTCGGTGCTTTCAATTATCGTTTCAAAATTCCTTTATGAAACATATCCCAAAATGCCCGAGGGTCAGCTTACAAAGCTTCGCGCATCCCTTGTTTGCGAAAAGGCGCTTTATTCCTATTCGAAAGAACTTGAAATTGGCGATTTTCTTTTCCTAGGTAAGGGTGAGGAGCAAACAGGCGGCAGAACAAGGGTTTCCATTTTGGCTGATGCCTTTGAGGCTGTGCTTGCCGCAATGTATCTTGACGGCGGCATTGAGGTTGCAAGAAACCATGTTTTAAGGTTTGTAAGACAAGAACTGGAAAACCGTGAGGAGGATGATTTTAAGGATTATAAAACCTCCCTCCAGGAAATTGTTCAGCGCAACCCTGAGGAGCGCCTTTCCTATGTTCTTATTGCAGAAAGCGGTCCCGACCACGATAAAAAATTCACTGTTGAGGTTCATCTGAACTCCAACGTTATAGGTACAGGCACAGGCAAAAGCAAAAAGCAGGCAGAGCAGAATGCCGCAAAGCAGGCGCTAAACCTGATGGGAATTAAAGAATGAGTAAAAAACATTCAAACATTTCGGTTTTTGTGCCTCACATTGGCTGTCCAAATCAGTGTAGCTTTTGTAATCAGTTTTCAATTACCTCCTGCCACACGGCACCAAATGAAAACGATGTTGAAAAGGCTGTCAGTGTGGCAAAGGCATCTAAAAATTATGACCCCAAAACCACCGAGCTTGCCTTTTTCGGCGGCAGCTTTACCGCTATAGATAGAGAATATATGCTTTACCTTTTAAAGGCGGCATACGGTTTTGTTAGAAACGGTGATATTTCGGGAATTCGCATTTCCACCCGCCCCGATGCTGTGGATAAAGAGATAATCGGAATTTTAAAAGAACACGGTGTTACCGCAGTTGAACTTGGCGCACAAAGTATGTGTGATGAGGTTTTAAAGGCAAACCGCAGGGGACATACCGTAAGTGATATTGAAAAGGCCTCAAGGCTTATAAAAGAGGCCGACCTTTCCCTAGGCCTTCAAATGATGACAGGGCTTTATTGCAGTGACAGCGAAACCGATATTGCATCGGCACAAAGGATAATTGATTTAAAGCCGGATACGGTTAGAATTTATCCCACCATAACCCTTAAGGGTACCCACCTTGAAGCCCTTTTCAAAAGCGGTGAATATTGTCCACCTACTCTTAATGACACGGTAGATTTGGTGGCAAAACTGCTTTTAATGTTTAAAAAAGAAAATATAAATGTCATTCGCACAGGGCTTCATTCCATTGAGGAAAACGCCTATGTTGCAGGCCCGTGGCACCCCGCCTTTAAGGAGCTTTGTGATAGTGCGATTTACAAATGGGAAATTTTAAAGCACCCAAAAGGAAATTATACCTGCTTTGTACCAAGGGGAGAAGTTTCTAAGGCTGTGGGTCAAGGCAAACAAAATATTAACGAATTAAAAAAACACGGTTACAGTATCACCTTTAAAGAGTGTGATGACCTTTCCGTGTATGAGATAAGGATGTGTAAATAAAGTGCTGTTAAGTTCAATTCAGATACAAGGCTTTAAATCTTTTGCGGATAAAACAACACTAAAATTCGGTCGCGGAATCACCGCCGTTGTGGGACCTAACGGAAGCGGAAAAAGTAACATTTCCGATGCCGTTCGTTGGGTGCTTGGTGAACAATCCACCAAGAGCCTTCGTGGTCAGTCAATGGAGGATGTTATCTTTTCGGGAACAGCCCTTCGCCGCCCTCACGGCTTTTGCGAGGTTACCCTTAACATTGATAACTCTGATAGGAGCCTTAATTTTGATAATGATTTCGTGTCGGTAACAAGAAGATATTATCGTTCCCACGAAAGCGAATATCTCATTAACAATGTAACCGTCCGTTTAAAGGATGTTCACGAGCTGTTTATGGATACAGGTCTTGGTCGTGACGGTTATTCCATGATAGGTCAAGGCAAAATTGACTCTATTATCAGTTCAAAATCAAGTGAGAGAAGAGATATTTTCGAAGAGGCTTCGGGTATTTCAAAATATCGTTATCGAAAAACCGAGGCTGAAAGAAAGCTTTCGGCAGCACAGGAAAACCTTTTGCGCCTTAAGGACATTATGGCAGAGCTTGAAAGCCGCGTTGGTCCTCTCAGTGAGCAAAGCAAAAAGGCAGAAAAGTTTTTGACATTGGCCGAGGATAAAAAACAGCTTGAAATTGGTCTTTGGCTTTACACACTTAATAATTCCAAAGAAGCTCTCCGTGCTCAGGAAAGCAAAATTGCTTTAGCCGAGCTTCAGTATAAAGAAATTGAAACCGCCCTTGCTGAGTTTGATAAGCAGGTTGCCCAAAACAGCGAAAACATAACCCTTATAACAAACCAAATTGAGGAAAAGCGTATTGAAATTTCCACAAAGAATGAGGAATGTGTTAAGGCTCAGGGTACCGTTTCGGTGCTGGAAAGCAACATTGAGCATTTAAGAGAAAACATAACCCGCGTAAGCGGCGAAATTGAGGCACTGGGTGTAACCGATTCGGCTATAAGAGAGGAAATTGATGCCAAAAATTCCGACATTGAGGCAAAGAAAGCCGAGGCTGTTAAAATCGGCACCGAAATTGGTCTTTTAAACGAAGAACTCAGCCAGCTTCTGATTTCTAGCGAAAGCATTTCGAAACAAATTGAGGAGCAGGTAAGAGCGCTAAATAACCTTTCGGCACTGGGCGCAAACCACCGTGTAACGGTTATGACCTGCAATTCCTCCATTGAGCAAATTAATGAGCGCTCCTTAAACCTTGATGAGCTTATTGCTCAAAGGCAGGCCGAAATTACCGAAATCGGCAAAGAAACCGCCGATAACGATAAATTACTTACCGAGCTTGAGGAAACAATTACCTCCTGCCAGAATGCCTTAAAGGGTTACGAACTGCGTTATGCCACAAGGGTTGATGCCGTTAACAAGGCAAAGGAGGAGGCCGATAACCTTCGCCTTGATATTGATGCCAAAAACCGCCGTATTCAAATTCTTGAGGATTTGGAAAAGAATCTTGATGGCTTCTCCCACGCGGTTAAAGCGGTTGTCAGTGAATCATCAAAGGGAATTCTCCGTGGTGTTCACGGTCCTGTTTCAAAGGTTATTAAGGTTAAAAAAGAATATTCTACAGCAGTTGAAACCGCTCTTGGCAACAGCATTCAGCATATTATTGTTGATAGCGAGGCCGATGCCAAGCGTGCCATAGAGCTACTTAAAAGTGACAGCAAGGGCAGAGCAACCTTTATGCCCATTTCTTCCATTAAAGCTAAGGAATTCACCGAAAAAGGCTTTGAGGATATGTTTGGCTTTGTAGGCCTTGCCGACAGCCTTGTTGAGTGTGATGACAAGTATCGCGAAATTATTAAATATCTTTTAGGTGGCACCGTTGTTGCTGAGGATATTGACACCGCCATTGCCATTGCCAAAAAGTTTAAATACCACTTTAAGGTTGTTTCCCTTGATGGACAGGTTGTTAATGCAGGCGGCTCGCTAACAGGCGGCTCACTGATTAAAAATGCAGGTTTACTTTCCCGAAATAGTGATATTGAGCGCATTAAAAACGATATTAAAAAGCTTGAGGAAAAGGCCGAAATTAAGGCTCAAACCCTGCGTGAGGCTACTGAGCAGTTAGCCCGTGCCGATGCCGATATTATTGCCGCCAAGGCCGAGCTTACCACCGCTAATGAGGATAAAATTCGCGTTTTGGGTGAGCTTAAGCGCCTTAATGAAATTACACAAACACTTAAAAATGCAGTGGATGAGCTAACCGCCGAAAAAACCGAATCCGGCAAAAAGCAAGAGGAGCTTAAAGCCCTCGCTGACAGTGCTTCGGCCGAAATCGTAAGGCTTGACGGCGAAAAGAGCGCTCTCCAAAGCAAAATTGATGAAATGACAGGTGGTAGAGAAGACCTTTCCAGTGAAAGAGAAGCCCTTGCCACAAAAATTACCGATGCTAAAATGGCACAGCAAATGTGCGAAAAGGATATTGAAAATCTTGGCGTTATCATTTCATCCCTTGAAAATTCAGTAACCGACCGTGCTCAAAAGGTTAAAGAGCTTGAGGCTGAGCTTGAGGGCTATAATAGCGAAAGCGAGCGTTTAACCCTGCAAATTTCCGAAATTAACGGCGGTTTTGAGGCTTACAAAAATATTACTGCCGACCTTGAAAAGGAAATTGAGGAATTAACCCTTAGCCGCAGTGAAATTGAAAAATCGGGCATCACCCTTCGTGAAACCGAAAAGGAAAGAATTGACCAAAAGGAAAAGCTTAGCGGTGAGGTGGCCCGCCTTCAGGAGCGTAAGGATATTATGGTCAGGGAGTATGACGATGTTATTCGCCAGCTCTATGATGAGTATCAGCTTACCCGCACCGATGCCGAGGCACTTGGTATTCAAATTGATGACCCCAAGGAGGCCAAGAAAAGCCTTAACGAAATCCGCTCTAAAATTCGCGCCCTTGGTAGCGTTAATGTTGCCGCTATTGAGGAATTTAAAGAGGTTAGCGAGCGTTACAACTTTATGTCGGCACAAATTGCCGATGTTGAAACCTCTAAGGATGAGCTTAACAAGCTTATTAACCGCTTAACCTCACAAATGCAGGAGTTGTTTGTTACAGGCTTTAACCGCATAAATGAATGCTTCTCCAAAACCTTTAAGGAGCTTTTCGGCGGCGGCGAGGCAAGTCTTGTACTTTCTAACCCTGAAAATGTGCTGGAAAGCGGCATTGAGATTAAGGCAAGCCTGCCGGGCAAAAATGTTCCGAGCCTCGATGGTCTTTCAGGCGGTGAAAAATCACTTGTTGCCCTTGCAATTTACTTTGCAATTATGCGCGTAAGTGCTCCGCCATTCTGCTTCCTTGATGAGGTTGACACAGCCCTTGACGATATTAACGTTGAGCGCTTTGCCGAATATATGAAGCAGTCGGATTTTGCTACACAGTTTATATGCGTAACCCACCGCCGCGGCACAATGGAGGCGGCCGATATGCTTTACGGTGTTACAATGCAGGAGAAGGGCATTACAAAACTGCTTGAGCTTAACACCACCGAGCTTGTTAAAAAACTTAACCTTGAAAAAGAGTGATAATAATGGGATTTTTCCATAAAATCAAGGCGGGTCTTACTAAGACCCGCTCAGCCCTTGTTAATAATGTTAATTCCATTATTAACAGCTTTACAAAAATTGATGAGGATTTTTTCGAGGAACTTGAAGAAATCCTTGTTATGAGCGACATTGGCGTTGCAACGGCAACCGATATTTGTAGCCGGCTTCGCGCCTATGTTAAAAAGGAGGGCGTTACCGACCCAAAGCTTATAAAAACCCAAATGGCCGAAATTATTTTTTCAATGCTTGACGGTGATGCTTCCTTGCACCTTGATACCGCACCCTCGGTTATTCTTGTTATAGGCGTTAACGGCGTTGGTAAAACCACAACCATTGGTAAAATGGCGTTACAACTTAAAAATGATGGTAAAAAAGTTATTTTAGGTGCCGCCGACACTTTCCGTGCCGCCGCCGCAGAGCAGCTTGAAATTTGGGGTGAAAGAGCAGGCGTTTCGGTTGTTAAAAGCATTGAGGGCACCGACCCCGCTTCGGTTGTGTTTGACACCATTCAAAGCGCCAAGGCTAAAAAAAGCGATGTTATTATTTGCGATACCGCCGGCAGGCTTCATAACAAGAAAAACCTTATGGATGAACTTGCTAAAATTTATCGCATTATTAAAAGGGAACTACCCGAGGCAAGTTTAGAGACTTTGCTTGTGCTTGATGCCTCAACGGGTCAGAATGCCGTTAATCAGGCAAGAGAATTTAAAAATGTTGCCGATATAACAGGTATAGTGCTTACAAAGCTGGATGGTACCGCCAAGGGTGGCATTGTTATCAGCATAAAGAATGAGCTTAATATCCCTGTTAAATTTATTGGTGTCGGCGAAGGTATTGATGACCTGCAAACCTTCAGTGCAAGGGAATTTGCCGATGGATTGATTAGTGAGGAAGAAAATTAAAATGAAATTTTTTATTGCCACTAAAAATGCCCATAAGATTATAGAAATCTCCCGAATTTTAACACCTATGGGCTTTGAGGTTTTAAGCGAAAAGGATTTAAAGGAGCCCTTAACCGAAATTGAGGAAACAGGCACCACCTTTGAGGAAAACGCTATTTTAAAGGCTACCGCTGCCTTCAAGGCAACAGGCCTTCCCTCTATTGCCGATGATTCAGGCATTTGCATTGATTATTTAAACGGCGCCCCGGGTATTTTCTCTGCCCGCTTCGCAGGGGAACACGGGGATGATGCCGCAAACAACCAAAAGGTGCTAACCCTTTTAAAGGGTGTGCCTTTTGAAAAGCGCACCGCGCACTATGTTGCCGCCATTGCCTGCGTTATGGCAGATGGTGAAACCTTCACCGTAAGGGGCGAGTGCCACGGTCATATTGCCGAAAGGATGAGTGGAAATAACGGCTTTGGTTATGACCCTATGTTCATTAGCGAAATAGGTTGCCTTGGCGAAGTTAGTGCAGAGGAAAAGGATAAAATTTCCCACAGAGCAAGGGCGCTTACTAAACTAAAAGCAGAACTTGAAAAAAGACTTGAAAGGTAGAAAAATATTATGCTAACAAGCAAACAGCGTGCCCAGCTTCGCGGCATTGCCAACAGTTATGAAACAATTTTCCAAATCGGCAAGGGCGGCATAAATGACCAAACTATTAAACAAATTGATGATGCCCTAACCGCCCGCGAGCTTATAAAGCTTCGCGTTCTTGAAACGGCTCCCATTTCTGCCCGAGAGGCAGCCGATGAAACTGCTCAAAAGGTGAGCGCCGATGTTGTTCAGGTTATCGGCACAAGATTTATTCTTTATAGAGAAAGCAAAGATAATAAACAAATTTATTTGGTGAAATAATTGAAAAGAATTGCCATTTTCGGCGGCACCTTTAATCCCTTTCATAATGCCCATTTCGAGGTTTTAGAGGCCGTTTCAAAAAGCAACCTGGCGGATGAAATTCTCCTTATGCCCACAAAGCTTCCGCCCCATAAGCAGTGTGACTTTTTAGCTGATGAAACCCATCGGCTTAAAATGTGCGCCCTGGCGGCACAACATTTTGCTAATGTGACCGCCTGCGATATGGAGCTTAAAATGCAGGGCAAAAGCTATACCTTTAATACTGTAAGCGAGCTTAAAAGGAGTAGTGACAGCGAAATTCTTTTTGTCTGCGGCGGCGATATGATAACAACCTTTAATAGGTGGTACCGCTATGAAGAACTGCTCAAAATGATGGGTATTATTGCCGTAAGGCGCAAGGGTACCGATAACGAGGAGTTTGATAAAGCGGTAGAATTTCTAAAAGCCAAGGGCGGCAAAGTTTTTGTTCTTGAAATTACGCCGGCAGAAATTTCCTCCAGTGAAATTAGGCAGATGAAATTTGATGATATGAAAAAGCATATTCCCGCCTTTATTGCGGAATATATAAGCGAAAATGGCCTTTACGGTGGTGAACAATATGCTAAGTGAAAATGAAATAATTGAAATTTTGCGGCAGGATTTAAAACCGAAAAGATTTGAGCATTCCCTTTGTGTTGCAAGGGAGGCAAAGCGCTTAGCGGCTAAATACGGTGCCGACCCTGAGAAGGCATATTTAGCAGGTCTTGTACACGATGCCACAAAAAATCACAGCACCGAAAAACAGTTGAAAATATTTGAGCGTTTTGGTATAATACTATCCGATGTTGAGGCGGGGAGCGAAAAGCTGTGGCACGCCATTTCGGGCGCCGCAGTTGCCAAAAATGTTTTTGGAATTTGTGATGAGGAAATTATAAGCGCCATAAGGTGTCATACAACCGCAAAGGCTAATATGACAAAGCTTGAAACGGTGCTCTATATTGCCGATTTCACTTCACGTGACAGGGATTATGATGATGTAGATATAATGCGCGCTTTAGCCGATGAATCTCTGGAATCCGCCCTTCGCTACGCCCTTTGTTATACGGTTAAAGATTTGTGTGAAAGGGAGCTTGCAATTCACCCCGACACACTTTGTGCATATAACGAAATTCTTTTGAGAGGTAAAATATAATGAACGAAAAACTGCGCATAGCACTTAATGCGCTTAACGAAAAAAAGGCAATGGAGCTTGCCGCAATTCGCGTTGGCGATTTAACAAGCGTTGCAGACTATTTTGTCCTTGCAACCGCAACCTCAAACACCCACGTTAAAACCCTTGCCGATGAGGTGGAATTTAAACTATCCGAAGCGGGTGTTCAGCCCCACCACGTTGAGGGCCGTGCAACAGGCTGGATTTTAATTGACTATTGTGACATTGTAGTTCACGTTTTTTCACGTGAGGCAAGGCAGTTTTATAACCTTGATAAAATGTGGTTTGATGGCGAGGCCGTTGACCTTTCTAAATATCTTGAAAGCAGTATGGAGGAATAAAAGTGAGATACGATTTTACTTCAATTGAGAAAAAATGGCAGGATAAATGGGATGAAAACCAAACCTTTGCCGCAAAAAATGATTATACATTGCCTAAATTCTACGCCCTTGTAGAATTTCCTTACCCCTCGGGTCAAGGTCTTCATGTTGGACATCCTCGTTCCTATACCGCCCTTGATATTGTAAGCCGTAAAAAGCGTTTTGAGGGCTACAATGTGCTTTATCCTATGGGTTGGGATGCCTTTGGCCTTCCTACAGAAAACTATGCTATTAAGAACCATATCCACCCCGAGGTTGTAACAGCAGATAATATTAAGAACTTTAAGCGCCAGCTTAAAAGCCTTGGTTTCTCCTTTGACTGGAGCAGGGAAATTAACACAACCGACCCTTCTTACTATAAATGGACCCAGTGGATTTTCCTCCAGCTTTATAAAAAAGGCCTTGCATATAAAAAGCAAATGGCCGTTAACTGGTGCACCTCTTGTAAATGCGTTTTAGCAAACGAGGAGGTTGTAAACGGCGTTTGTGAGCGTTGCGGCAGTGAGGTTGTTCACAAGGAAAAAAGCCAGTGGATGCTTAAAATTACCGACTATGCCGAAAAACTTTTAGAGGGTCTTGACACCGTTGATTTTATCGACCGCGTTAAAACACAGCAAAGGAACTGGATTGGTCGTTCAACAGGTGCCCAAATTAAATTTTCAACCACCGCAGGGGATGTTTTAGAGGTTTTCTCTACCCGCGCAGATACACTTTTTGGCGCAACCTATATGGTTGTTTCTCCCGAGCACCCCTTAATTGAAAAATGGGCTGATAAGCTTACTAATATTGATGAAATCAGAGCTTATAGGGAAGAAGCTGCTAAAAAGTCTGACTTTGAGCGCACCGAGCTTGCCAAGGATAAAACCGGTGTTGAGCTTAAGGGCGTTCGCGCAATTAACCCTGTAAATGAAAAGGAAATCCCCATTTTCATTTCCGATTATGTACTTATTTCTTACGGCACAGGCGCCATTATGGCGGTTCCTGCTCACGATACAAGAGACTATGATTTCGCCAAGAAATTTAACCTGCCCATTATTGAGGTTGTAAGTGGCGGCGACATAGAAAAAGAGGCGTTTACCGACTGCGCAACAGGCACAATGGTAAATTCAGGCTTCCTTAACGGACTTAGCGTTGATGAGGCAAAGGTTGCCATTATCAAGTGGCTTTCCGATAAAAATCTTGGTGCCGAAAAGGTTAACTTTAAGCTTCGTGACTGGGTGTTCTCCCGCCAGCGTTATTGGGGCGAGCCCATTCCTATGGTTCACTGCGAAAAGTGCGGTTATGTTCCTCTTGATGAAAGCGAGCTACCCTTACTGCTGCCTAATGTTGAAAGCTACGAGCCTACCGATAACGGCGAATCACCCCTTGCCACAATGACCGATTGGGTTAACACCACCTGTCCTAAATGCGGCGGCAAGGCACACCGTGAAACCGATACAATGCCCCAGTGGGCAGGCTCCTCCTGGTACTTCCTCAGGTACTGCGACCCCCACAATGATAAGGAGCTTGCAAGCAAGGAAGCCCTCGAATACTGGTGTCCCATTGACTGGTATAACGGCGGTATGGAGCACACAACACTCCATCTGCTTTACAGCCGTTTCTGGCACAAATTCCTTTATGATATCGGCGTTGTGCCCACTGCTGAGCCTTACGCTAAGCGTACAAGCCACGGTATGATTTTGGGCGAAAACGGCGAGAAAATGTCAAAGTCCCGCGGCAACGTTGTTAACCCCGATGAAATTGTTGAAAACTACGGCGCCGACACAATGCGCCTTTACGAAATGTTCATTGGTGACTTTGAAAAGGCCGCTCCCTGGAGTTCTAATTCAATTAAGGGCTGTAAGCGCTTTTTAGAGCGTGTTTGGTCCCTTGCCGATATTTTAACCCCTGGTGATGCTTACAGAGCCGAGCTTGAAAGCGAAATGCACAAGACCATTAAAAAGGTAACAGGGGATATTGATACCCTTAAAATGAACACCGCCATTGCAGCACTTATGTCACTGCTTAACACTATTGTTGCAACAGGCAAAATTAACCGTGCCGAGCTTAAAACAGTGCTCGTTCTCCTTAACCCCTTTGCTCCTCACTTAACCGAGGAAATGTGGGAGCTTTGCGGCTTTGAGGGAATGCTCAACGAGACTAAATGGCCTACTTACGATGAGGCAAAATGTGTTGAAAGCGCTATTGAAATTGTTGTTCAGATTAACGGCAAAATTAAGGCAAGAATTAATATCCCTGCCGAAATTTCTGCCCCTGATGCAATTGCCCTTGCCAAAGAACAGGATGCTGTTAAGGCTGAAATGAACGGTAAAACGGTTATTAAAGAGCTTTATGTTCCCAAAAAACTCGTTAATATCGTTGTAAAATAAAACAAACTAAAATCCCGACCGCTTTAAGCAGTCGGGATTTTTAAAAAACATATTGATAGAATAATAGAAATGTGATATAATACTTATGCTACACATTTTAATATACCTAATTACAAGGGAATACTATCGGTAAAAGTGTATTCTCTCCCCTTTAATTAGGTGAAATGTGTAGCAACATTGAGGGATGCATTTTTCGGTGCGTCTCTTAATGGGATGCACTTTTTTATTTTTGAGGAGGAAAAACAAATGAAAAAGATTTTAGTGTGCTTTTTGGCCGTGGTAATGCTTTTTTCCTTTACCGCGTGTCTCGACGGGTATGAAGGGGATTATTCCGATTCTTCCCACACTTTTTCGGAGGAAAGTTATACACAAACAGTAACTTCTAATACCGAGGATACTAATGTGGAAGAATCTTCCAAAAACTCAATCAGCAGTGAGACAAGCGTTACTAGTTCAAAGGTACAGAGCACTAGCAGTAAAAACACTTCGAGCACAGTTAGCAAAAATTCTCAAAGCAGTGTCACAACCACCCCCAGCAAACCTACAAATACAGATGCTCTAGTATGGGTGCCCACAAACGGTGGTAAAAAGTATCATTCGAAATCATCTTGCAGTAATATGAAAAACCCGAGACAGGTTACAAAACAAACAGCAATTAACGAGGGATTTGGTCCTTGCGGTCGCTGTTATTAAAAAGTTAAGCCGCCATTAGGCGGCTTTTATTTTTAAAAATATATTGCTACTGATTTTAAGGTGTGGTAAAATATAGTTAATACGACCCCCACGGAGGAATTTTAATGTTAACCAATTACCACACCCATACCTACCGCTGTAATCACGCCAGCGGCACGGAGGAGGAATATATTGAGCGCGCCATTTCCTGCGGCGTTCAGATTATGGGCTTTTCCGACCACGCACCCATTCCTTTTGAAGCAGGCTATAACACGGGCTGGCGAGTGCCAAAGGAAAAGGCACAGGAATATGTTGATACTATTAACGCTTTAAAGGAAAAATATAAGGATAAAATTGAGCTTCACGTAGGCTTTGAAATGGAATATTATCCCGAATATTTTGATGAAATGTTTGCGTTTGTAAAAAGCGCTGGGGCTGAGTATCTCATTTTAGGTGAGCACTATTTAGGCAAAGAAAATGACGGTCGCCGTTCCTCGGCAGGCCCCGGTCATACAGGGGACAGCATAACGGAATATGTTGACCTTATTATTGAGGGTATGAAAACAGGTAAATTTTTATATGTTGCCCACCCCGACATTTTAAATTACAATGGCGATGATGAGCGCTGGGAAAGGGAAATGACAAGGCTTTGCGAGGCCGCAAAGAAACTTCAAATTCCCCTTGAAATTAACTGTTTAGGCATTAGAGATAACCGCACCTATTCAAGCGAAAAATTTTATAAAATTGCAGGGCAGGTGGGCGCTACAATGATTATCGGCTTCGATGCTCACGATGCAATGAGTGCTTGTGACAACGAGTCACTTGAAAAGATTAAGGTGTTAAAAGAAAAGTATAACCTTAAAATAATTGAAAGCATTGAAATTAAAGGATTATAAAAAATAAGGACAGGTGACCTGTCCTTATTTTTTTTAATACATTTTAATAAATTTTGCGGCGGCATTAACCTTTTTAGCCCTATCAAAAACAATTTCAAGTTTTTGTGTGCTAATAGCGGGGAAGAAACAAATTGCCTTGTGGCCTATGGTTGTGCCTCTGAACACCGAAATGGGTGCACCGTAGGGGTAGGGATAGGCGAAAATTTCAAAGCTTTCAATTTCATCGGTGGAAATTTCTTCTTCCAAAACAACGTGGTTAACAAGCTGTAAATCATGTTCAAGAATTAGCTTTTTATCCTCAGCAGTTACCTTTGAATCAATGAAATTGGAAAAATCCTGGCGGATTCTTTCGCCAAACTTAATAATTGCCTCCTTATCCTCAGCGGGTAGTTTACCGCGCCTATCGGGGCCAATATTTATAAGAAGATTTGCGCCGCGACCTACTGAATAATAGTAAAGTCCCATAAGCTCATCAAGACTTTTAACGGTGTGGGTATCAAAATCGCTGTAGAACCAGTTTTCAAGCCTCATTCGGCAATCACATTCACCGGGTAAAAAGAGGCTTTCCTCCAAAGCACGCTTTTTATCATCGTTAATAGAAAAATCCAAGGCACTTACAACTGATTTATTTGGGCTGTGTGCAATACCTGCCTCGTTACCTATCCAGCGGGTGTCGGGGTCCCACATATTAAAAAGGAGAATGTTAGGCTGGCATTCTCTGATTGCGGCTACAATCCTTTCAGTATCGTAGTTGTGGTTTTCACTGCCGCAGCCATCAAACCAAAGGTAACAAATCTCACCGTAATTAGTAAGTAGTTCCCTGATTTGGTTAATGAAATAATCATCATATTCCTTGCCGTTCATATTAACCGAGCCGAACTGGGCAGGGGAGTAGTATAAACCAACCTTCATATCATATTTGCGGCAGGCATCAACAAACTCTCTTACAACATCGCCGTTGCCGTTTTTAAAGGGGGTGTTTTTAACCGAATATTCGGTATAGGCTGATGGCCAGTTGGCAAAGCCATCGTGATGCTTGCAAACTAAAACGGCATATTTAGCGCCCGCATCCTTTATGGTTTTAATCCATTCCTCGCAGTCAAGCTCAGTAGGATTAAAGGTTGAAAGCTCCATATGGTTCATATCCCAGTCTCTGTGTCCTTCATTAAAGGTGCGAATGCCAAAATGGAAAAATACACCAAACTCCCAGTTTAAAAATTCAAGCTGTTCTTTTTTAATATTAATCATTTTAATTGCTCCTGCTTTTTATGGTAATGGTAATGAAAAAATCTATCATAAACCACTTTCAATGTGATTATATCACATACCCTTTAAATATAAAAGTCTATAATATTAAAATTGGAAAAAATGTAAACCTTCTGCAAAAAATTGGTAAAAGATAAAATCACTATGGTATGTGTAAATTTAGATAATCATAAAGGTTTAATTGATATTGCACAGTGCAAATTTTTATGTTACAATAAATATATACAAAAAAGTCCTTATATAAAGGCGGCGTAAAAGTGGATATTAAGGAAAAAGCATTAAATAAGCATTATCAGTGGCAGGGCAAAATCGAGGTTGTCTCCAGGACAAAGGTTGAAAATAGTGATGATTTATCGGTGGCATATACCCCTGGTGTTGCGCAGCCTTGCCTTGAAATTGAAAAGGATTATAACAAATCCTTTGAACTTACCCGCCGCTGGAATCTTATTGGCGTTATAACCGATGGCTCTGCAGTTTTAGGCCTTGGAAACATTGGCCCGGAGGCCGGAATGCCTGTTATGGAGGGCAAATGTGTTTTATTTAAGGAGTTTGCAGGGGTTGATGCATTTCCGCTTTGCATTCGCTCAAACGATGTTGATGAAATTGTTGATACAATTTATAACATTTCGGGTTCCTTCGGTGGCATAAATCTTGAGGATATTTCGGCTCCTCGCTGCTTTGAAATTGAAAGAAAGTTAAAGGAGCGTTGTGATATCCCCATTTTTCACGATGACCAGCACGGCACCGCCATTGTTGTTGCAGCGGCAATGCTTAATGCCCTTAAATGCGTAAATAAGGATATCGGCAAAATCAAATGTGTTATCAACGGCGCAGGCGCAGCAGGCACCGCCATTGGCGAGCACCTATTAAAGCTGGGCGTTAAAAATCTTATAATGTGCGATAAATTCGGCGCCATTGCAAAGGGAATGGCGAATTTAAGCGATGCCCATAAGGCACTTGCCGAAATTACTAATCCAAATAGCGAAACAGGAACCCTTGCCGATGTTATTAGGGGAGCCGATGTGTTTATCGGCGTTTCGGCGCCTAAAATGGTAACGGCACAAATGGTTTCTACAATGGCTGAAAAATCCATTGTTTTCCCAATGGCAAACCCTGTTCCTGAAATTATGCCTGATGAGGCAAAGGAAGGCGGCGCCTACATTATAGGTACAGGTAGGTCTGATTTTCCTAATCAGATAAACAATGTGCTTGCTTTTCCCGGTATCTTCCGCGGTGCTCTTGATGTTAGAGCCAGTGATATTAACGATGATATGAAAATGGCGGCATCCTATGCCATTGCAAATTTAGTTTCAGATAGCGAGCTTTCGCCTGAATATATCCTTCCAAAAGCATTTGACAAACGCATTGCGCCTGCAGTGGCAAAGGCGGTGGCCAAGGCCGCAATTAAAAGCGGCGTAGCAAGAAAATAAATAAAGAAGGGAAAAAGAAAAATGGTAAACTTAAAAGCAAAGCCTTATAATCTCTCCGATTCCGATATTGCTTGGGTGGAGAACACTATCGCAGGAATGACCGCTGAGGAAAAGGTAGGCCAGCTTTTCTGGCAGCTTACCGCAGGCATTAGCGAGGATTACCTTAAAGAACTTATGGAAAAATATCATTTGGGCGGTTGCCGTTATAACGGTATGCCCGGTCAAATGGTGTTAAATCAGAACAGAATACTTCAAAAATATGCCAAGGTTCCTGTTTTTATCGCCTGCAACCCTGAGCAGGGCGGAAACGGTGTTTGTAGTGACGGCACCTTTGTTTCAAGCCAGATTAAAATAGGCGCAACAGGCAAAACCGACTATGCTAAGGCAATGGGTAGCATTTCGGGCAAGCAGATTAAGGCAACCGGCTGTAATATGGCATTTGCCCCCGTTGTTGATATAACCTATAACCACGAGTGTGAGGAGGTTCTCTCCCGCGCATACGACAATAACCCCAAATTGGTTGCAAAAATGGGTAAAGCCTTTATGGAAGGCCTCCACGAAACCGATGGAGTTTTCTGTTGTGCAAAGCATTTCCCCGGCAACGGTCAGGACTATCGCGATGCTCATATTTCAAATAACGTTAACCATTTCACCCACGATAAGTGGATGGAAACCTATGGTTATGTTTACAAGACCCTTATTGAAAACGGACTTGACGCCATTATGGGCGGTCATATTTTGATGCCTGAATTTATGAGCGAAATTGATGCCGATATAAACGCCGACACCATTATGCCTGCAACCCTTTGTAAGGAGATTATGACAGGTCTTTTGCGTGATGAGCTTGGCTTTAACGGAATGGTTGTTACCGATGCTTCCCATATGGTTGGTATGACCAACCGAATGAAGAGAAAGGATATGCTTCCCGCCGCAATTAACGCAGGCTGTGATATGTTCCTTTTCTTTAACGACCCCGAGGAAGATTTCGGCTTTATGCTTGATGCCTATAAAAACGGCGTTATAAGCGAAGAAAGAATGGTTGAGGCATTAACCAGAATTCTCGGCTTAAAGGCCGCAAAGGGAATGCATAAAAAATCAGCCGATGAACTGCTGGCTACCGATGAGGAACTAACTGCAGCGCTCCAAAACCCCGAGTTTAAGGAGGTTGCTCCTGCAATTTCTAAGGACTGCCTTACCCTTGTTAAATATAAGGATGAGGGTGTTTTACCCCTTGACCCCAACAAAACAAAGCGTATTATGATTGTTCATATTAAGGGCGCGCCCAACCCCTTAATGGCGCTCGCCGCAATGGCAATGGGCGGCGGTGCTAATAAAAAGACACCTGCCGAAAAACTGCGCGACCGCCTTATGGAAAAGGGCTTTGATGCTCATATTTATGTAAGCCCTCTTGAGAAAATTCAGCAGATGATGGCGGCAGGGGAGAAGCCCAGCCTTAATATGTATTTTGCGGGCAAGCACGCCATTGCTGATTTTACCGCCGAAAACGACTTGGTTATCTCCCTTTTCGATGTTATGAACGGTCACCCCTCATTTGGTCTTAGTAAGGGCGGCGGAGAAATCCCTTGGTATGTTCACGAGCTTCCTGTTGTGGGTATTTCGGTTAACAAGCCCACAATGCTGGCCGATGCTCCCATGCTTCGCACCTACATTAACGCTTATGATTCTAACGATGACACAATGGATGCCTTGGTTGAGGCCCTCGTTTCCGGTCCCGATGCCTTTAAGGGAACCGACCCCATTGATTCCTATTGCGGAATGTTTGACACAAGAATGTAGCGGAGCGAAAATATGTCTATTTTTGATTCTTTTAACAAAAAACACGACTATCTTATTTGCGTTGATTCCGACGGCTGCGTTATGGACACAATGAACTGCAAGCATTTTAACTGCTTTGGTCCTTGTATGGTTAGGGAATGGGGCCTTGAGGCTTGGGAGGCGGAAATTCTCGCCCGATGGAACGAGATTAACCTTTTTTCCCTGACCCGCGGAATCAACCGCTTTAAGGGGCTGGCTACGGCACTAAAGGAAATTGACGGCAAGTATGTTAAAATTAAGGGTGTTGATGCCCTGGTCCATTGGGCTGATACCGCACCTGCTCTTAGTAACGATGGTGTTTTAAAGGCTGCAAATGAGGCGGCTGATGAGGATGCAAGGCTTATTTTAACAAAGGCACTTTCCTGGTCAAAGGCGGTAAACGCCGCTATTGTGGAGCTGGATGAAAGCCTTAAAATTCCCTTTGAAGGCGCTAAAGAAGGCCTTGCCGCGGCACACGAGTTTGCCGATGTTGCAATGGTTTCCTCGGCTAATCGTGATGCCGTTGAGGAGGAGTGGGGCAAGTTCGGCCTTTTAGAGCTTACTGACGTTGTTTTAGCCCAGGATATCGGCTCCAAAGCGGCCTGCATTGCCGCAATGCTAAAACTGGGATATAAAGCAGAGAATGTTCTTATGATTGGCGATGCCCTTGGCGACTGCGAGGCGGCCGAGAAAAACGGAGTTTATTATTATCCTATCCTTGTAAACCACGAAAAGGCCAGTTGGGATGAAGCCGTAAGCACTGCCTTTCCAATCAACTATAATGTATGGATCAGGTGCAGATAAATCAGCATCCACGATTTCAAGCGATACACCGTTTAGATCTGAACCGCTTTTCTGTGAAGAAATTCCAAGTTCTATATCTTGCTTTGGATTTGTTAGAAAACATACTGCAACGACAATACTTGCAACAACCGCCACAACAATAATCCAAAAGGCAGGTTTTTTATAATTTAACACAGACTTAACCCTTCCTTTCACTCCAACTTCGCCAAAGGCGAGGGGGCAGGCTGAAATCATTTTGCGAGGAACGCTGCAATTTATTAACGCTTCTGAATAAGGCTTCTTGATTTCAGTTCCCATATCTTTGATTACTTTCTCATCGCAAGCAAGCTCAATATCTTTGCAAAGCAGAATGTAGGCGATCCAAAGAATAGGATTAAACCAATATACAGTTAGAAGGAGAAAACCAAGAGGTTTCCACCAATGGTCGTGTCTTTTAAGGTGAGCCTTTTCGTGTGCAATGACATATTCAATATCTTGCTCGTTCATATTAGAAGGCAGGTAAATACGAGGACGTACCACTCCAAGAATAAAAGGTGTGTCAATATGGTCGCACAACCAAATATTCTCTTGATACGGTACGGCTTCTCTTACTTTGCGATGAATGCGGAAGTATGAAACAACCGTATATAAAACCATTGCTACTATTATAGCTAATATAATCCACTTTTTCTTTTTCATAAAAAGATTCCCCCCTACAAACCATAATGTATCACAAACCTATTTTCATTGTTAAAATTGGAATTATTGTTACTTTGCCTTAAACTCGATCCACTCGTTATCAATAAATACAACTACTCGATTACCTTCAATAACGGCATAAGGGGTTCCCAAATCTCGGTTGAAATTTGCCTCGCCATCTTTTTGCGGGATGCCGTTTTCTGCATATGAGGTGGTGTACTGAATAACACTCTCATCTACTTCAACGGGTATAGCGTTATCGGTAGAATAATAATTAGTTCCATTTACCATTATTGTGGCAGGATAATCACCC
>SVPI01000001.1 GCA_015065935.1 Oscillospiraceae bacterium | reverse complement strand
ACTCGCGGGGGATTGCTCCCTAACTGATTTCGAGTCAGCCCCGTTATGACCACTTCGATACGTCTCCATATAAAATTGTATAGGCTTGCGCCTTGATACCAAATTGCGAGAAAACTGCGAGATGCGATTTTCCGAAAGTGCAAGTCGAAGTCCTAAAAACCCCGATAAATAAAGGGTTTACGGAGAAAGGCACGTGACAGACCCGACTATGTTTCGAGTGCTGCACCTTCGACCACTCGGACAACTCTCCATAATATTTTAAATTACTAAAATATTATATAGATTTTACTCAGAAAAGTCAAGTGCAATTACACGTTTACCGGCCGTTTTCCGGTTATGATTTCACAGTTGTTTTCGTAAATGGAATCTTCAAGTATTATCTCCCCTATTTTATCGGCAATGATTTTTCCACTTTTTGGGTTTTTAACAGATAAGATTTCGCCCTTCACCTCTGCCATAACCGATGAATATTCAAATGCCAAGTCGGTCTGCTCCATTGTGCAGTTAATAAGGGTTAGATTTTCAGCATAGCAAAAGGGCTGTGTTCCGATTATTTTACAATTTTTAAGGGTAAGATTTTTGGAATACCAACCGATATATTCGCCCTTTAAAACAGTGTTCTCAACGATTACATTGTTGCAGTGCCAAAAGGCATCTTTTGTGTTAAAATCAGAATTAGTGATTTTAACATTTTCGGTGTACTGAAAGGAATATTTACCCTCCATTTTAAGATTATCAATTTCCAAATTTTTGCACTCAAAAAAAAGATAGCTTGAAGCGATTTCACTGTTTTTTATGTAAATATCTCGACAACGCCAACCAAACTCGTCAGAATTGATTTTTGAGCCGATTACGGCAATATTATCGCATTCACGCAGACATTTAACGCCTAGGATTTCCGAATCTATTATTGTGCCGTTTTTGCTGTACCAAATAGGGGCGCGAGTAAAATCATCAAGCCTTGAAGCCTTAAGGGTAAAATCCTCTACGTGCCACAGTGGGTATCGGAGAGAAAAGCTGCAATCCTTAACAACAACGCTTCTTGCCTCTTTAAGGGCAGATTCCCCATCCCTTTCGCCTGCAAAGGTACAGTTTAAAACCGTGGCATTAGAAAGTGAATAAAGCGAGCGTTCTTCATCAAATGTTTTATTTTTAATGGTCTTCATAAAGCTATTCTTTCCTTTTTGTTGCTGTTATTTGCATTAAAAAGCAGATAGAATTATCTATCTGCCTTTAAAACATTAACGATTTTCAAGAGGGATATACTCTCTTTTATCTTTAACACCAATGTATGCAGGGCGAATAATTTTACCCCTGCACTGAATTTCTTCGATTCGATGAGCACTCCAGCCCGCAATACGTGCAACCGCAAATATAGGGGTAAAAAGCTCATAAGGAAGGTTTAGCATACGGTAGACAAGGCCTGAATAAAAATCCACATTGGGACAAACACCCTTGTAGATTTTACGCTTTTCTGCAATTATTTCAGGTGCCAGCTTTGCAAATTTCCTATAAAGATTATATTCTTCCTCAAGGCCCTTTTCAATGGACAAATCCTTTGCGCAGGACATTAAAATTTCAGCACGCGGGTCAGACTTGGTATAAACTGCGTGTCCCATTCCATAAATCAGCCCTGATTTATCAAAGGCCTCTTTATCAAGAAGTTTAACAATATAATCTCTGATCTCATTATCGTTGGATGTGTCAATCGTGTTTTTCATATCATCAAACATTTTGACAACCTTAATATTTGCGCCACCGTGGCGAGGGCCTTTTAAGGAGCCGAGCGCAGCAGCAACGGATGAATAGGTATCGGTTCCCGATGATGTTACAACATGAGTTGTAAAGGTGGAGTTGTTACCGCCGCCGTGCTCTGCATGAAGCACAAGGGCTAAATCAAGGATTTTCGCCTCAAGGTCAGAATACTTTTCGTCCTCTCGGAGCAGGGATAAAATATTTTCTGCAATTGAGCGTTCAGGCTTAGGTTGATGAATAAACAAACTCTTTCCGTTGTGATAATGTTGAAAAGATTGATAAGCATAAACCGAAAGCATCGGGAAAACAGAAATAAGGAAAAGGCTTTGTCTGAGCACATTGGCAACCGAAATATCATCAGGATTATCATCATAAGGATAGAGCGCCAAGACACAGCGCGAAAGGATGTTCATTAAATCCTTTCCCGGAGCCTTTAGAATCATATCACGAACAAATGATGCCGGAAGCCTGCGATAATCGCCCAAAAGTTCTTTAAAGCGCGCAAGCTCACCGTCGGTTGGAAGTTCGGAAAAAAGAAGCAGATAAATCGTTTCTTCAAAACCGAATCGGTTATCTTTCATAAATCCGTTGACTAAATCTTTAATATCAACGCCGCGATAGCGAAGCTCTCCTTCGCAGGGTACCTCGGTTCCATCGGGCAAAATGCGGCGAGAATTGACGTCTGAAATTTCGGTAAGTCCGGTTACAACACCTTTACCGTCAATATCGCGCAATCCTCTCTTAACATTGTGTTCAGCATAGGACTCAGCCCTGATATTATAATTTTTCTCAGACAGGTCGGAAAGCTGCCAAATATAAGGAGTGATTTCAGAATAATAATTTTTCATTAAACATTTCCTTTTCTATTTTAGTGAATATTTAACGGCGTACTCGTTATACTTCGCTTTAAAATCACTGTTATCAGTGGATTTAACAGCGTTAAGGTATTCATGGGTGTCATAGCTGTTCTGAGCAATCTCAATAATAGTTACGCCGATATTAGAGCAGTGGTCGGAAATACGTTCAAAGTTATTGATAATATCGGACAGAACGAATCCGAGTTCAATGGTGCATTCTCCGCTTTGCAGGCGGTTAATATGTCCTGAGCGGATAGCATACATAAGGCCGTCAACAACCTGCTCAAGAGGCTCAATGTTTTCGGCAAGCTTTATGTCGTTCTTGCAGAAAGCCTCTACCGTTATATCAACAATTTCAAAAATCGCGTTCGTTGCAATGCTTAACTGACGGGATGCCTCGGCTGAAAATTCAATTTGTTTCTCATCAATTTCCCTTGCGGTTTTAACAAGATTAACAGCATGGTCACCAAGTCTTTCAAGGTCGCCGATTGTATGAAGCAAGCGAGAAATCTTACGGCTATCGGAATCGGAAAGCTCTTTTGAAGAAAGCTTAACAAGATAAGAGCCCAGCTTGTCCTCATAGAAATCCAGCTTATCCTCATCAGCTAAAATCTTTTCAATAATCTTCTCATCATGATTTTCAAGGAGCGACAGTGCATTCCTAATGGAATCCTTTGCGGTTTTTGCCATTTCGACAGTAGTGTTGATGCACTCAGAAATAGCAAAGGAGGGAGTGTTGAGAAGGCGCTCATCGATAAGGGTGTAGGTTTCCTCCTCACTTGCTTTATCGGGAATAACCTTTTCTGCAATCTTAACAAGAAGATTTGATGCGGGTAATAAAATGATTGTAACAAAAACATTAAAAATACTGTGACAAAGTGCAATCTGCATAGGATTGATTGCCGAATCAACAAAAGCAAAGTTAAAAATTGCATTAAGGCCGAAGAACAGAATAAGGCAGATTACGGTACCGATTATATTAAATGCAATATGAACAACTGAGACGCGCTTTGCGTTTTTATTAACGCCAAAACTGGAAATAACTGCAGTAATGCAGGTACCGATATTTTGACCCATAATAATGGGAATTGCCATTCCGTATGTAATATTGCCGCCCATCGCAAGGGTTTGGAGAATACCCACCGATGCGGCAGAGCTTTGGATAATACCTGTAAATAAAGCACCTACAAGAACACCGATAATGGGATTATTAAAGGCGGTTAAAATACTTATAAACTCGGGAGAGCTTTGGAGAGGTTCCATTGCATCGCCCATAAGCACCATACCGTACATTAAAACGGCAAAGCCTACCATAATTTCGCCGATATCCTTTTTCTTTTGCTTCTTTGCCATCATAACGAGGGCAATACCTATAAAGGCAACCAGCGGTGAAAAGCTTTCGGGCTTTAACATTTTTATGAAAACATTGTTACTTTCAATGCCAGCAAGGCTCAAAATCCAGGCGGTAAGGGTTGTACCGATGTTTGAACCCATAATTACGCCAACGGTTTGAGAAAGCTGCATAATGCCCGAGTTTACAAGGCCAACCAGCATAACCGTCATTGCTGAGGAGGACTGAATAGCAATGGTAATACCTGCGCCAAGAACAAGGCTTTTAAATGGGTTATCGGTCATTTTGCGGAGAGTTCTTTCAAGCTTTCCTCCCGAAAGCTTTTCAAGACCACCGGATAAAACATTCATTCCGTAAAGAAAGAAAGCAAGTCCGCCAAGAAGCAAAAAAACATCAAAGATTGTCATACACATTGTCTCCCTGTGAAAAGTGGAAATAAATCGAATCTTCCCTACAATACAGTATAACTGTTTTTTCGTTTTAAATCAAGAAAATGTTTCCTTTTTTCATTTATTTTGTTTAAGTTTTAAGGGTATTATTGACTAACTTCAAAGAATTATGGTATCATTATACAAAGCAAAAATGTTTGGAGGCTTTAATATGGCTACAAAAAACAGCAAATTTTGGCTCACCCTTGTTATTTTCAGTTTAATCGGTCAGGTTGCCTGGGTTGTAGAAAATATGTATTTCAATGTGTTTATCTACAAAATGTTTAATGCCTCGGCAACCGATATTTCGCTAATGGTTGCCGCTTCTGCTGTGACCGCAACGCTAACCACGGTTTTAGTCGGCGCCCTTTCCGACAGCCTTGGAAACCGAAAGGCATTTATTTGCGGCGGTTATATTTTGTGGGGAATTTCTATTATGGCATTTGCTTTCATTAATGTGGATACCGTTGGCGGTCTTTTTCCCTTTGCCACTTCCGCCGCCGCAGTTTGTATAACCCTTGTTATTATTTTCGACTGCATTATGACCTTCTTTGGCTCCTCAGCCAACGATGCTTGCTTTAACGCCTGGCTTACCGATTCCACTAATGATTCAAATCGCGGTGCCGCTGAAGGCATTAACTCAATGATGCCCCTTGTGGCAATTCTCGTAGTTTTCGGTGGATTTTTAGGCTTTAATCTTGACAAATCCGAAAGCTGGACCTCCATTTTCCTAATTATCGGCATAACCGTTTTGGTAATTGGCATTGTAGGAATTATCACTATTAAAGAATCGGCAATAAAAACCGAGGAAAATAAAAATTATTTTAAAAATATACTTTACGGTTTCTCACCTAAGGTAATAAAAAACAATCCAATGCTTTACCTCTGCCTTATTTGCTTTACCGTTTTCGGCATTGCCATTCAAATTTTTATGCCCTATCTCATTATTTATTACGAAAAGAGTTTAGCACTTACAAACTATGTTTTTATAATGGCTCCCGCAATTATTCTGGCCTCGGTTTTCACTGCATTTTTTGGTAGGCTATATGATAAAATTGGCTTTGCAAAATCGGTAATTTTAAGTACTGCACTTTTAATGCTTGGTTTCATCATTTTATACCTCTTTAAAAACACCGCCCTTGTTTTTGTTGGCTCGCTTCTTATGATGTGCGGTTATCTTTCGGGTATGGCCGCCTTTGGCGCCGTTATAAGGCATTACACCCCTAAAGGCAAAGCCGGAATGTTCCAGGGACTTCGCATTGTAGGACAGGTGCTTATCCCCGGTATTATCGGCCCTGCAATTGGTGCCGCAGTGCTTAAAAACGCCGAAACAATTTTAAACAGCGATGGTACCGTTTCTTTTTTACCAAACGAAAACATATTCCTTGCGGCGTTAGTGGTAACCGTTGTTTTGTGCGCCGCTCTTGCTTTTACCATTTTAAAAATTAAGAAGGAAAATAAAACCAATGCTTAAACATCTTTTAACAAAACAGGGAGAAAATTTAGGTGATTTACCTTTAGGTGAATACCCAAGGCCTGCCTTTAAAAGAGATTCCTATTTTTGCCTTAACGGGCAGTGGGATTTTGCCTGCAATAAAAACGGCGAAATCCCTAAAAGCTTTAATGAAAAAATCCTTGTCCCCTACTGCCCTGAGTCCCTCCTTTCAGGAATAAACAGAGTTTTTCATAAAGGCGATTTCTTTGTTTACAAAAGGACCTTTGCTCTGCCTAATGGCTTTAAAAAGGATAAAATTTTTCTCAATTTCGGCGCGGTTAACAGAGCCGCAAAGGTTTATTTAAATGGCGCTTTTGTTGGTGAGCATATTGGAAGCTATCTCCCCTTTTCCTTCGATGTAACCGAACATTTAAAGGAAGAAAATGAAATCGCTATCGTTTGTGAAAATAACTTTGATGATTTCATTTACCCCTATGGAAAACAGTGCAGAAAACGCGGAGGCATGTGGTATACCCCCTGTTCCGGTATTTGGCAGACAGTTTGGCTTGAGAGCGTGCCGAAGGATTACATTGAAAGCATTGACATTTCCACCGAAAACGACCTTGTAAACTTTAGCCTTGCAGGGGCACAAAACGGTGTTATCACCATTTTAACACCAAACGGCTCCTTAGAAATCCCCTTTAGCAGAGGTAAAGCAAGACTTACGCTCAAAAACCCCGTTTTTTGGTCGCCAGAAAATCCTTATCTTTATTACTGTACAGTAAAAAGTGAACAAGATGAGGTTAAGACCTACTTTGCACTTAGAACCCTTGAAATTAAGGAAATCGGCGGCATAATGCGTACCTGCCTTAACGGTAAGCCATACTTTTTTAACGGCCTTTTGGACCAGGGCTATTTCAGCGACGGCATTTATACCCCAGCCTCCTATGAAAATTTTGAGGAGGACATTTTAACACTTAAAAAACTCGGTTTCAATATGCTGAGAAAGCACATTAAAATCGAGCCGCAATACTTTTATTACCTTTGTGATAAGCTGGGCATTGTTGTTTTCCAGGATATGGTTAATAACGGAAAATACTCATTTTTCCGTGACACCGCACTGCCCACAATTGGCTTAAAATATTTCACCGACACCCTTTTGCACACAAACAAAAAAAGCCGCAAAGTGTTTGAAAACTATATGGCAGATACCGTGACACTCCTTAAAAAACACCCCTCCATTTGCTGTTGGACAATTTTTAACGAGGGCTGGGGTCAGTTTTGTGCAAATGATATGTATTTAAAACTGAAAGCCATTGATTCAACCCGCTTTATCGACTCGGCATCGGGTTGGTTTAAAGCGAATAACAATGATTTTGATAGCCTGCACATTTATTTTAAGCCTGTTAAAACAAAGAAAACCGACAAACCCGTTTTCCTTTCCGAGTTCGGCGGTTATTCCTTTAAAATAACTGAGCATTCATTTAACGATGAGCAAACCTACGGCTACAAAAAAATTGAAAGCCTTGAGGATTTTCAGCGTGATTTTACGGTGCTTTACAAAGAGCAGGTTATTCCCGCAATTAAAAATGGACTTTGCGCCACAGTATATACGCAGGTCAGTGATGTTGAGGATGAAACAAACGGCCTATTAACCTATGACCGTAAGATTTTAAAGGTGGATGCCGCAACCGTTAAAGGCTTAAACGATGACCTTTTTAAAGAGTTCTACAGTTCGTTTTAATTGTTTCGTGTTGCCTTGTTTGCATCAATAGCCAAAACAAACATAAGGACATAAAGAGCATCGGCAGAATTTACAACATCAATTACATAGGTATCGGTCCAGTTGAGCAGCTTCTGAGTAACGGTAGCAATACGCTGACCTGAAATGTTAAAAACACCGTAATCGTGCTCGAAGAAATTTCCTTCAACCTGCCAACCGTTAAAATCGGTTGTGAATTTTGGGCGGCCAAAGGTAAATTCCTTATATATGCTTCCAACAGGGCTTCCACCGATAAAAATGTTATATTCGGGTTTCCAGGTCCACACTTTTTCCTTAATAAATCCAACCTCGTTTCCCGATGCATCAAAAACGGTAAGATGCTTACCCCAAGAAAATTTACCCTCTACGGTATAAAGAACATTCCCTGCCTCATCGAAAATTTGGAATTTATCGAACCAGGCAGAAAACTTTTGCTTAAAAAGCATTTTCATAAACCAATTCCCCTTTTTAAAAAAGCAGCCAAGAGGCTGCTTTTTTATTTACATTAAATTGCTATCGTATTTAGCGCGTTCACCGCCGATAAATTTGGGTCTAACCCTAGCGGCAACAACCAAAGCAGAGCCAAGCTTATTATTTTGTAGCCTTACAGGAACAGCCACCTTTTTAAGGTGCATTCCGATAAGAGTTAATCCTATGTCAATGCCTGCATCAGCCTTAATTTCTTCCACTGCAACGGGAGAATCAAAATTGGCATAAGCCTGGGTAGCAAAGGAGCCGCCTGCCTTTGGCTGAGGCACCACATTTACAGTTTCATTAAAGGGCACCGCCGCCTTTTCAACAATAATTGCGCGGTTTAAATGCTCACAGCACTGGGCAGCAAGATAAATACCTTTCTTCTTTAAAACCTCGTAAATTCCCTCAAAAACCTGTTTTGCGGCATCAGGAGAGGAATTGGAGCCGATTTTGTCCCCTAAAATCTCACTCGTTGAACAACCAACAACCAGTATTTGACCTGATTTAAGATTTGCTTTTTCTATAATTTCATTTGCAATTTTTTCTGCTTGTAATTTTAAATCGTTCATTAAAATAAGTCCTTTATGTTTTTTATCATTTTACTATATCCTGAAAAAATTATCAACTGTATATTTTGAATGCACCGTGCAAAAAATATTAGCGGTGATTATTTTGGATAAAATTTTTTATAACGGAAATTTAAGAAATGTTATTGAACCCTTTGATGCCATTTACACAAGCGGTGGGCTTTTTGGCGAACGCGGTTATCTTAACGACCTTAAAACCAAATACCCCGGCGCCATTATGGCAGATATGCAAAACGGACACCTTATGCCCTGTTACACATTAACCACCGATGGCGTTCACGCTGATTTTTTCCTTTTTAACAAATGTCCGTTTGACCCTGAAAACAAAAGTGAACTAAAGCTTTTAAAAATTTTTAAAAAAGGCGAAGAAGTTTTTAAGTGTTGACATATAAACAGTGTTACTGTTAAAATTATATCGGTGATTTAATTGTTAGATGCTAAAAAAATTAAGGAACTTATAAATTGCGATATTGATGTTTTTTCCTTCGACTGCGTTTGTTCAACCAACCTTTTGGCAAAGGAACACGGCGCAAAATTTTTGGGCGATGCACTTTTTATTGCAGAGGCCCAAACAAATGGTCGCGGCAGGTTAGGCCGCACCTTTTACTCCCCCGAAAACAGCGGAATTTATATGAGCCTTACGCTAACCCCCCGTTTAAAGCCCGAGGATTACACCCTTATAACAACAGCGGCGGCGGTTAGTGTAGCAAAGGCGATAGATTGCTACTTAAACACACCGACCAAAATAAAATGGGTTAACGATATTTTCCTTAACGGCAAAAAGGTTTGCGGAATATTAACCGAGGGTGTTTTTGAAAAGGATTACTCCTTTGCGGTGCTGGGCATTGGCATAAATCTTTTTGAGCCGAAAAACGGTTTTCCCGAGGAAATTTCTCAAATTGCAGGCGGCATTTTTGAAAATGGATGCACCGAAAGCATTAAAACCGATATTATTGCAAAGATTATAAATAATTTTTATGAATACTATTCTGTTCTTCCCCAAAAAGACTTTTTAAGTGAATACCGAGCCAAGGATATGCTAAAAGGCAAAACTGTTGATTATGTTAAAAACGGCATCTGTTACACAGGAACGGCGCAGGGCATAACCGATACGTTAGAGCTTAAAGTTGTTGACAGTAACAACACAACACATTTTTTATCCTCCGGAGAGGTTACAATAGGGAGCAAAAAAGCGTAACGAGAAGTTCGTTACGCTTTAATTTTTTATTTTTTAACTGCATCAAGCTTTGTCTGGCGGCGGTTTTTAACCTCATCGGAAATGGGGTGAATTTCCCCTGCCGCAGTTAGTGCCTGGCGGGTAAGTAAAGGACCGAACAGTTCATAAATAAGCACAGCAAAAAGGGTTATGTTTCTAATAAGATTTCCCTGCTCGCCCAGCTGCATTGCGGTTGTGCACATGCCAAGAGCGACACCTGCCTGGGGGAAAAGAGTAATGCCAAGATATTTGCAAATTGTTGACGAACATTTTGAACACTTTGCGCTGAAAAGTGTTCCAAAATATTTTCCAAGGCATCTGGAAAGAATATAAACCACACCGATAACAACAATGGCAATATCAGCAAACACACCAAGTTCAAGTTCGGCACCGCTTATAACAAAGAAAAGCGCAAAAAGCGGTGAGGTCCATTTTTCCGAAGCGTTCATTAAATCGTGGGAAAGAGGACAAATGTTGCAGAACACCGTTCCCAGCATCATACAGGTTAAAAGTGGAGAAAAATGAATTTGCACGCCGAAAACATTAAATTCAAGCATTGAAAGTGATGCAGTTAAGAAAACAATACCAATGGTAAGGTTTAAGCGATTTGTATTTGAATTAAACAGTTTTTCCAGCTGTGTTAAAACCCAACCCATAATTGCACCGAGAACAAGTGAGCAAACTATTTCGGTTATAGGATTTACAATGATTGAAATTATGTCCATAGAGCCACTTATCATAGTTTTTGCAATACCAAAAGAAACGGCAAAAACTATAAGGCCCACTGCATCATCAAGGGCAACAATGGGCAGCAGCAGACTGGTTACCGGACCCTTTGCCTTATACTGGCGAACAACCATAAGTGTTGCCGCGGGGGCCGTTGCCGAAGCAATAGCGCCTAAGGTGATAAGCTGTGGAACGGTTAGCTTATCGGGAGCAATAAGGTGAACGGTAAGAAGCGCCAAATCAACAAACAATGTTGCCGCAAGCGCCTGAAAAATACCGATAATTAGAGCTTTTTTACCGGTGTGTTTGAGTTCATCAACCCTGAATTCATTACCAATTGAAAAAGCAATAAAACCAAGGGCAACCTCGGAAACCACTGAAAGTGCGCTTACTGCATCGGTTGACTGAAATCCAATTCCATTAATACCAAGAGCACCGATGCAATAAGGTCCAACCAGCACACCTGCAATAAGGTAGGCTGTAACCGAGGGCAATTTAAATGGTTTAAAAAGCCTTGTCATTATTAGACCGGCAAGAAGTGCCACCGAAACGGATAATAATATATTCAAATAAATACGCCGCCTTTTATTAAATGTACCTAATGCAGTATACTACTTTGCTTTTAGAAATACAATAGTAAAATTTAATAAAAAAAGGCAACGAAAGTTGCCTTTCGTTGCCATAAATACAAAATTTTGTTATTTACTGAAAATAACAGTAACATCGGGGTGGAGTTGAAGAATTGAAGCAGGTACCTCGGGAGTAATAGGGCCAAAGAATGCCTTGTTAACAATCTCTTCCTTTTCCTTACCAGATGCAATAAGGAGAACCTTTTTAGCCTGCATAATTCCACCCATACCAAGGGTTACTGCCTTGCGGGGAACATCCTCTTCTTTTTCAAAGAAGCGGGCATTCGCAACGATAGTTGACTCATCAAGGGTTACGGTGTGGGTTTCCTTGGTAAAGCAGGTATCGGGCTCATTAAAGCCAATATGACCATCAAGGCCGATGCCAAGAAGCTGAATGTCAATACCGCCCTTATCAAGAATGCGCTGGTCATATTCCTTGCATTCCTTTTCGATGTCTTCTGCCACAGCGTTAGGAACAAAGGTATTTTCCTTTTTAATGTTAACGTGGTTAAAAAGATTATGGTCCATAAAATAACGATAGCTTTGGTCGTTATCGCCTGTAAGGCCTAAATACTCATCAAGGTTAATGGAAGTAACTTTGGAAAAATCAATTTTCCCATTTTTATTATCCTCAATAAGATTTGCATAAATGCCAAGAGGCGAAGAGCCTGTTGCAAGACCTAAAACACAGTTGGGCTTCAAGATGATTTGTGCAGCTATGATATCAGCGCCCATACGGCTTAATTTTTCATAACTGTCTACCTTAACGAAATTCATACAATTTCCTCCAATGGTTTAAAAACCAGAATGCGTGATTAAATCACGAAAACATTATACTCCTGTTTTTTTCATTTTTCAATATTTTTTTAATCTAGCGTTCCACGCTCGGCAGAAAAATCAAAAATATCACCTGTTATTTGTTCGGGTTCGCTTTCAATAACGTTTGTAAAGGCATCGGGTACAACGCCCACAATAACGGTTTGAGCCGCAATATAGTCGGTCTTATCGGAAAAACTTTCCTTAAACCAAGGAATTAAAATAAAACCGTCATACTTTACCTCAATAAGTATTTGATGCAAAACCTGATTTATTCCTGCACTGTAAAAATTGCTTTTAAAATCGGTTTTTACCGCCGCTGAAAGCTTCATTTTAAAGCTTATACTCGGCCCCCTGCCAACCGTAAACTCATTGCCGATTATGGTGCCGATAGGAATTTTTAAAACATACTCTTCCCTGCTGTTTAACTGCTGTGTGAGTTTGTTTGAAATATTACTTTTAAGGATATTTATAAGGGTTGTGTCAATTTGCAATGAGGTAACATTTCCCCCACTATCGGTGCTTAAATTAGCAATTTTTTCATAACTAATTTCGTTATCTTTTAAAATCTCAAGCACTGCCGCATCGGTTGCGGCAACAATAATTCTTTTTGCCGTGCTAACTGAATATGGCTCTAAAATTTTTCTAAGCTGTTTATCAAAACTTAATAAAAGCAGAAACACAGCAAAGGTGACCAAAAAAACTATAATAAATGCTGCAGGATTTTTAGCAGTCCGCCTTCTGTTTGTTTTCAAAAAAACACCTCTTTCCGCAATATATAATACGGAAAAAGGTGTAATCTCGTTAAAATAATTTGTTTTCAGCGCAATACTTAATGATTTTCACAACATTCTCAATGCCCATTTTACTGTCAAGGCAAATATCGTATTCAGCGGCTTCGCCCCAACGACCATCGGAAAAATAATTGTGGTAGCTTGCCCTTTTCTTATCTATTTTCTTAATCATATCGCTAGCCTGTGCGCGGGTTACATTTTTCTTTTCACAAATGCGTTCAATTCTTCTTTCAATATCGGAATGGATGAAAACCGAAAGCAATGCATCGTGATTTTTAAGCACACTTTCGGCACAACGACCGATTATAACGCAGGGCTCTTTTTCAGCAAGGTCACGAATAATTTGCGCCTGTGCCATAAACACCTTATCGGTGATTGGAACATTAATATTGCCAAAAGACGTAGAATCATAGGAATAGGAGCCCAATGACAGCGAATAAAGAAAACTATTTGTTGGTTTCTCATCATAGTCCTTTAAAATCTGCTCGCTAAAGCCGCTTTCCTTTGCGGCAAGGTTAATAAGCTCTTTATCGTAAAACTTAATGCCTAATTCCTGTGCAAGGCGTTTTCCGATTTCAGCACCGCCGCTACCATACTGACGACCAATGGTAATAACCAAATTGCTCATAAAATCACCTCGAATGAATATTTTACACCCTTATTTTAACATAAAACACTCATTTCTTCAATGCTTATTTTTACATTGACTTTAGCTGTAATCTGAGCTTATCGGAAATCATTGCAATAAACTCGCTGTTGGTTGGCTTGCCGCGGTCGTTTTGGATTGTGTAACCAAAATATGAATTAAGCACATCCACATCTCCCCTATCCCACGCAACCTCAATGGCGTGGCGAATTGCCCTTTCAACACGTGAGGCGGTTGTTGAATGTTTTTTGGCAACGGTAGGATAAAGCACCTTGGTTACCGAATTCATTGAGTCGTTATTTTTAATGGTAAGTATAATTGCTTCTCTTAAATAGTGATAACCCTTTATGTGTGCAGGAACGCCAATTTGATGAATGATTTCGGTAACCATTATTTCAAGCTGTGAATCATTTAAAACATTTCCGCCTTCGGGTGGCAAGCTTGCGCTACTTTTAACATTCCACCTGCAAAGCTGAATAATTCTTTCTGCCAATGTATCAATATCCACAGGTTTTAGGAAATAATAGGCAATACCTGCGCTCATTGCTTCTTTTTCAAGTCGCGGATTATCAAAGCTTGACATTGCCATAACATGTGGTTTTTTAGGTAGCACCATTCCCTTTAGATTTGAAAGCACACCTAAGACATCTAAATTCGGCATAAAAACATCAGCTATAACAACATCGGGTAGATTTGCTTTTATTTTGTCAATTAAAATAAGACCGTTTTTCGTACACAAAATGACATCCATACCATAGGCCTCAAGACCTCTCGCGCAATTTTGACCGAATTCTGTTGATTCATCTGCTATAATCACCTTAATTTTCTTGTCCATTTCAATTACCTCCGTGAATTTCTTTCACATATAGTACCACATATATTTTCAAATTTCAATAGAAAATGTGAATATTTTTCACTTTTTCCATATTTTTCATCGCAGTTTTCGAGATAATTCGACAAATTTCTTGTTTTTTCAACCAAAATAGATAAAAAACAAAAAAAATCACCCAAACTTTGTTGTTTGGGTGATTTAAAAATAAATTTTAATTAAAGTTTGCAAACATCGGCATCGGTAATAAGATGGAAGCCTGCCTTTTGGAGAGCGTCTTCGGCGGCACCGTTATCAGCAACACGAAGAACAACATAGGCGTGCTTTTCGGTGCGGGACATAAAGGCATAAAGATATTCGAGATTAATACCTTCATCATCAAGAACCGAAAGTGCTGTTGAAAGCTTACCGGGAGCATCACCTATTTTTACACCAACAACATCGGTGGTTTTAATGAGATAACCTTCCCCTGCTAGCTTTGTCATTGCAGTTTCATTATCATTAACAATAAGGCGCAAAATGCCAAATTCCTCGGTATCGGCAATGGAAAGTGCCCTGATGTTAACATTATTTTGAGCCAATGTTGCGGTTATATCAACAAGTGCTCCCTGTTTGTTTTCAACAAAAACTGTAAGTTGCTTTAATGACATAACGCTTCCTCCTTAAATTAATTTGCGCTTATCAATAACGCGCACGGCTTTACCTTCGCTTCTTGTAATGCTCTTAGGTGCAACAAGGTGAACACTGGGATTAATACCAAGCATTGTTTTCATTGCCTCAGCCAGCTTCTTTTCAAGGGTGGTAACACCGCTTACGGTATCGGTAAACATATCGGGATTCATTTCAACATTAACATCGAAGGTGTCGGTGTTACCCTTGCGGTCAACAATAATCTGATAGTTAGGCTCATAGCCCTCTTTCAAAAGCACAGTTTCAATTTGGCTTGGGAACACGTTAACGCCGCGGATAATAAGCATATCATCGCTTCTACCCATAGGCTTGCTCATTTTAATGAATGTTCTTCCGCAAGAGCAGGTTTTGCGGGTTAAAATGCAAATATCACGGGTGCGATAGCGAAGAAGCGGAAAAGCCTCTTTATCAAGAGAGGTAAAAACAAGCTCACCCTTACTTCCCTCAGGCAGAACCTCTCCTGTATCGGGGTCGATAATTTCGGCAAGGAAATGGTCCTCGTTAATATGCATACCTGTTTGTTCACTGCATTCAAAAGAAACGCCGGGACCGGTGGTTTCGGTAAGTCCGTAAATATCATAGGCCTTAATGCCTAAGGTTTGCTCAATTCCTCTGCGCATTTCCTCGGTCCAGGGCTCGGCTCCAAAGATACCGGCCTTAAGGGGAATGTCATCAGGGCCATATCCCTTTTCTTTTAGGGTTTCCCCAATATATGCGGCATAGGAGGGGGTGCAGCAAAGAATGGTAGCGCCAAGGTCGGTCATAAACTGAATTTGTCTTTCGGTATTGCCCGAAGACATAGGAAGTGTCAAACAGCCAACCTTGTGTGAACCACCGTTAAGACCGGGGCCGCCTGTGAAAAGGCCGTAACCGTAAGCCACCTGACAAACATCCTCATTTGTTCCGCCTGCAGCCATAATGGCGCGGGCACAGCAATCCTCCCACAAATCAACATCGTGCTGAGTATAAAAAGCAACAACACGCTTTCCCGTTGTACCCGATGTTGACTGAATGCGAACACAGTCCTTTAAAGGCTTTGCAAGAAGTCCGTAAGGATAGGCATCTCTAAGATCTGCCTTGGTTAAAAAGGGCAGCTTATGTAAATCCTCAATGCCCTTAATGTCATCAGGGGTTACACCCTTTTCATCCATCAGCTTTTTGTAGTAAGGCACATTTTCATAAACATGCTTTACCTGCTTGACCAGCTTTTCCGATTGCAGTTTTTTAATTTCTTCAACCGGCATAGTTTCAATTTCTTTTTGGAAATAACGCTGTTCCATTGAATTTTCGCCTTCTTTTAAAAAATAAAATAATATAAATCCGCCCTGCGGAAAAAGTTATGAATTGTAGCCGAGGTCAAATGCTTTTTTATTCATTTCAACAAATTTCGGTGCCACAGTGTTTTCTATGGCCTTAATCCATTTATCATAGGCAATGCCAAACTGCTTTGCCGCCTTCCCCATAAGAACAATATTAACCGCCTTTGAGGAGCCTGCCTGCTCGGCTAAAGAAAGGGCATCAAGCTCATCAACCGAAACGCCTTTTGCGGTTAGTTCACTAAGCACATTTTCGGGGTACTGCGCCGCGCCAATAATAACAGGCATAGGGTCAATTTGCTGTGAGTTAACAATAATTTTGCCATCCTTGCTTAAAAACTTTGCATAGCGCGCCGCTTCTAGCTTTTCAAAGGCAATTATAACATCAGCCTCGCCCTCGGTAACAATAGGAGAATAAACCTTATCGCCAAAACGAACATAGGTCACAACCGAGCCGCCGCGCTGGCTCATTCCGTGAACCTCGCTAACCTTAACATCATAGCCCTCATCGGTTAAAAGCCTGCCAAGGAGCTTCGAAGCAAGCAGACTTCCCTGTCCGCCTACGCCGACAATCATAACACTTTTTGTTTTCATAGAAATCTGCCTCCTTTTAGTTTATTGCATCAAATGCGCAAAGCTGTTTGCAAACGCCGCAGCCAACGCAAAGGGTTGTATCAATTTTTGCCTTGCCATCTTTAAGACTGATTGCAGGGCAACCAAGGGTCATACATCTCTTGCAGGATTTGCATTTATCCTTATCCACACAAAGGGGTGCTTCGTGCTTAACGGTTTTAAGCAGAACGCAGGGGCGCCTTGAAATGATAACCGAGGGCTCGTTTGCGGCAAGCTCCTCTTTAACTGCTTTTTCACAAGCCTTTAAATCATAGGGGTCAACAACACGAACACGGTTAATACCAAGGGCCCTGCAAAGAGCCTCTAAATCTACCTTTGCGGCAGGGTCGCCCTTAATATTGTAGCCTGTGGTGGGGTTTTGCTGATGGCCTGTCATACCTGTAATAGAATTATCAAGGATAATAACGGTTGAGTTGGTAGCATTATAGGCAATGTTAACAAGGCCCGTCATACCCGAATGCATAAAGGTTGAGTCACCGATAACGGCAACACTTTTGCCCTCAGCTACTTCTCCCCTTGCAAGGTTAAAACCATGGAGTCCTGAAACCGAAGCGCCCATACACAGGGTTGAATCAAGGGCGTTAAGGGGAGGCACTGCACCTAGGGTGTAGCAACCAATATCACCGAGAACGGTAATTTTATTCTTTGCCAAGGTGTAGAACATTCCTCTGTGAGGACAACCTGCGCACATCATTGGCGGGCGAGCAGGAACGGGAGAATCGGCAGTTACAAATTCTTTTTCTTCCCTTTCAAAAGCCTTAGCTATTGTGCTCTGAGAAAATTCGCCAAGTAAAGAGAACATATCCTTACCGTGAACCTCAATGCCGAGGGATTTTACAAAGTTTTCAATAATCGGGTCAAGTTCCTCAACAACATAAAGCTTTTTAACCTTTGAGGCAAAGGTTTTAATGGTCTCGGTAGGTAGCGGGTTAGGCATTCCTATTTTAAGAATGCTGACCTCATCGCCAAACACCTCTTTAACATATAAATAAGAGCAGCCTGAGGTTATAATACCGATTTCCTCGGAATTATACTCCACCTTATTATAAATGCAATCCTCGGCAAATTTTCGAATATTTTCGGTACGCTCCTCAACAAAGGGGTGGCGTTTAATTGCATTACCGGGCATCATTATGTACTTAGCGGGATTTTTTTCATAATCGCGAAGCACGGCATCGGTGTGTTCCCCTAGCTCTACAACCGACTGTGAGTGTGCAATTCTTGTGCACATACGAAGAAGAACGGGTGTGTCGAACTTTTCAGAAAGTTCAAAGGCGGTTTTTGCAAAGATATATGCTTCATTAGAATCGGCAGGCTCAAGCATAGGCACCTTTGCCGCAATGGCATAGTGGCGGGAATCCTGCTCGTTTTGTGATGAATGCATTGCGGGGTCATCGGCAACGCAGATAACCATACCGCCGTTAACACCGGTATAGGAAAGGGTAAATAGCGGGTCGGCCGCAACGTTTAAGCCAACGTGCTTCATTGCACAGGCGCTTCTTGCACCTGCAAGCGAGGCACCAAAGGCAACCTCACAGGCAACCTTTTCATTTGGTGCCCATTCGCTGTGAATGCCATCATATTTTGCTAAAAATTCAGTGATTTCGGTTGAGGGGGTACCGGGATAGCTTGAAACAACACCCAGTCCACCATCATAAAGACCTGCGGCAACCGCACTGTTACCAATCATAAGTTTTTTCATTGTTTTCTACCTCTTACAGATTATGACTTATTTTGAGAATCAACGAGTCCCTCGCCGCCGTAAATCTTGCGGAGCTTGGGCTTTTCGATTTTGCCTGTGGGGTTTCTGGGAACATCGGCAAAAATTATTTTGTGGGGGCGCTTGTATCTTGGCAGGTCAAGGCAGAATTCTCTGATTTCCTCTTCGCTACACTCTACGCCATCCTTTAACTTAATAATAGCGGTGGCAATTTCGCCAAGGCGTGTATCGGGCAGGCCGATAACCGCAACATCGCTTATCTTTGGGTTAGATGCTAAAAAGTTTTCAATCTGAACGGGATAAAGGTTCTCGCCGCCCGTAATAATAACATCCTTTTTACGGTCAACAAGGTAAATAAAACCATCCTCATCCTGCATTGCCATATCGCCTGTATAAAGCCAGCCGTTTTTGAGTGTATCAGCGGTGGCCTTTTCATCGCGATAATAACAGGTCATAACACCGGGTCCCTTTAGGCAAAGCTCGCCAACATCGCCCTGCTTAACGGTTATTCCATTGGGGTCAACAATCTTAACCTCCCAGCCGTAACCCGGAACGCCAATGGCGCCAACCTTATGTACATTTTCAACGCCTAAATGAACAGCACCGGGTCCGGTGGATTCGGAAAGGCCGTAGTTTGTATCATATTGCTGATTTGGGAAAATTTCAAGCCAGCGCTTAATAAGGCTTTGAGGAACAGGCTGTGCGCCAATATGCATTAAACGCCAGTTTGAAAGTTCAAATTCATTAAGGTCAATATCCCCTGCCTCAATGGCATTTAAAATATCCTGAGCCCAAGGAACAAGGAGCCAAACAATGGTGCATTTTTCCTCACTTGCTACCTTTATAATATTCCTTGCCTGTGTGCCCTTTAAAATAACCGCTTTAGAGCCCGAAATAAGGCTACCAAACCAGTGCATTTTAGCACCCGTGTGATAAAAAGGCGGAATACAAAGGAAGCAGTCCTCCCTTGTTTGACCGTGATGCTTTTGTTCAACTATGCAGGAATGCATTAGACTTTCGTGATTATGTAAAATTGCTTTAGGGAAGCCCGTTGTACCCGAAGAAAAATAAACTGCGGCATTATCGGACTCGGTAAGCGTACATTCGGGATAGGTTGCTGAGCATTCGGAAATTAAATCGTTAAAATCATCAGCAAATGCAGGACAACCAAGTCCGAAATAAATCAGCTTACATTTATCATAAACCTTATCGGCAATAGCCTCAACACGACCGATAAACTCGGTACCGAAAATCAGCACATCGGCTTCTGCAAGGCTTAAGCAATATTCAATTTCATCAGAGGAATAGCGGAAATTAAGTGGCACTGCCATTGCGCCCGATTTTAAAACACCGAAATAAATTGGCAACCAGTCAATACAATTCATTAGCAAAATTGCAACCTTTTTGCCCTTGCCTATTCCGTGCTGGGTGAGCATATTGGCAAGGCGGTTGGATTTTTCATTAAAAACCGCCCAGGTTATTTCCCTGCGATAATTTCTTACCTTGTGGGTGGGCTCAACCAACTCATATTCATGCCAGGTTGTAAGCCTTCTGGTTTCAGGTTGCTCAGGGTTAATTTCAATAAGCGCCGTGTCATTTCCAAAATCCCTGGAATTTCTTTCAAGCAAATGTACGATGGTCATAACAAGATATCCTTTTTATCAAATAATATAATAATACTTTAACACTTTAAACTGAAAATGTCAATTGATATTTAAAATCTTTGTCAAAAAGTGTTGACAAATTTGCTTTAAAGTGTTAAAGTGGGAATATGTTTTAACGCTTTATATCGTTAAAGTGAGTTTTTTCTATCACGAAAGGTTGATTTTTTATGCCCATTTCTTTAGCGGTAACTCCTACAAATTCCACAACACTGTGGATAGCCATTCCAATGCTCCTTTGCTTTTTTGGCTTGATGATTGGCGTGGGTTTTGCCTGCCGCAAACACTCGGTAAGTGTTGACAGCTTTGTGCTGGGTGGTCGCTCCGTTGGGCCTTGGCTTACAGCGTTCGCCTTTGGTACCTCCTACTTTTCAGCAGTTATATTTGTAGGCTATGCAGGTCAGTTTGGTTGGAATTTCGGCCTTGCCTCCACCTGGATTGGCCTTGGAAATGCCTTTATCGGCTCCCTGCTTGCCTGGCTTGTTTTAGGTAAAAGAACCCGCGTTATGACACAGCACTTAGGCTCAAAGACAATGCCCGATTTCTTTGAAAAGAGATATGACTCTAAAAAACTTAAGGTAGTTGCCTCGTTTATAGTTTTCGTATTCCTTATTCCCTACACTGCTTCTCTTTACAACGGCCTTTCTTCCCTATTTAATAATGTGTTCGCCATTCCCTATTTTGTTGTTGTACTTATAATGGCAGTTTTAACAGGAATTTATGTTATTTTCGGCGGCTATATGGCAACTGCCGTTAACGACTTCATTCAGGGAATAATTATGCTTGCGGGAATTGTTGCCGTAATTGCCTCGGTTCTTACACAAAACGGCGGTTTAAACGCCGCGGTAGAAGCCTTAAATGTTCAGGCAGGTACTGAATTTACATCCTGTTTTGGACCTAATCCTATTTTCCTTTTCTTTGTTGTAATGCTCACATCCCTTGGTACCTGGGGACTACCTCAAATGGTTGGCAAGTTCTATTCAATTAAGGATGAGGGTTCCATTAAAAAGGGCACACTCATTTCCACAGTTTTTGCCGTTATTGTTGCAGGCGGTTGCTATTTCCTAGGCGGTTTTGGTAAACTTTATACTTCTCAAATGATTGAGTCAGGTTATTTTAACACTGAGACGGGCAAAGTGCTTTTTGACAAGGTTGTTCCCACAATGCTTTCTGACCTCTCCCCTGTTATAATTTCCCTTATCATTGTTTTAGTTCTCGCTGCTTCAATGTCCACACTTTCTTCGCTTGTGCTTACCTCATCTTCTACCCTAACCCTTGACGTAATTAAACCTCTTGCCTCAAAAAAGAGTGAAATGAGCGAGAAAAAGAGCGTTTTTGTACTGAGAATTTTCATTGTATTCTTTATCGCTGTTTCAGCTGTTATTGCAATTCTTAAGGATTCTATTTGGGCTGATTCGGTATTCATTGCACAAATGATGGGCGTTTCCTGGGGCGCACTTGCAGGCGCATTCCTTGCCCCCTTTCTTTATGGACTTTATTGGAAAGGCACCACAAAGGCCGCCGTTGCCGCAAGCTTTATCTTCGGAACGGGCCTTGAAATTATTCAGCTTTGCATCAGCGTTGGTTGGCTAAGCGTTAAGGGAATTCCTGTTATTGAATTTATATTTACAAATTCCCTCTACTCAGGCGTTTTCGCAATGGTTGGCGGACTTATCCTTGTTCCCATTGTGAGCCTGCTTACACAAAAAACCTTACCGCAAAATATAGAGGAAAAATTTGCTTGCTACAATAAATAACAAAATATTAAAGACCGCCTTTCGGCGGTCTTTTTTATTCCTGGTTTCCCCAATATTTTCTGTCAAGACTTCTAAACTGAATCGCCTCGGCAATATGATTAGCTTCAATGGCTTCAGAGCCACAAAGGTCAGCAATGGTTCTTGCAACCTTTAAAATTCTGTCATAGGCTCTTGCCGACATTCCCAGCTTATCAAAGGCGGCCTTTAAAATTCCCGAGGCTGAGTCATTTAAAACACAGTGCTTTTTCATAAGTGCAGGGGTTAGCCTTGCATTACAGGTTACACCTGTTCCCTTATACCTTTCGGTTTGAATTGCCCGCGCGGCATTAACCCTTTCTCTGATTTGCGCTGAGGTTTCCTGGGGAGCGTGGCTGTTAAGAGAATTATAGTCGACAGGCGGCACTTCAATGTGTAAATCAAGGCGGTCAAGCATAGGACCTGAAACCCTGTTCAAATACTTTTGCACAGCATTGGGAGAACAAATACAGCGGTTTGTAGGATGACCGAAAAATCCACAAGGGCAAGGATTCATTGCGGCAACAAAGGTAACCGAACTAGGATATGTAAGAGTTCCTGCAACGCGGGAAATAGTAACCTTACCATCCTCAATAGGTTGGCGCATTGCCTCCATAACATCCCGATGGAATTCAGGCAACTCATCCAAAAACAGCACACCATTATGTGCAAGGGAGATTTCGCCCGGCTTTGGCACTGTGCCGCCACCTGTAAGACCCGGTGCCGAAATGGTATGATGCGGTGACCTGAATGGGCGAGAGGTTATAAGTGGGTTTTCGGGGTCTAAAATTCCTGCAATGGAATGGATTTTTGTGGTTTGAATGGACTCCTCAAAGGTCATTTCAGGTAGAATTGTAGGAAGGCGCTTTGCAAGCATACTTTTACCCGACCCCGGCGGGCCAATAAGCAGAATATTATGGCCGCCTGCCGCTGCAATTTCAAGCGCACGCTTTGCCAGAGTTTGTCCCTTAACATCGGCAAAATCCAGGCCGCTGTAATTATCTCTTTTTTCGGTTTTAACAGGTGTTGCCTTTTCAATTTCCCATTCATCATTAAGATGAGAAATAAGGTCCTTAACGGTGCTCACAGGATAAATATCAATTCCCTCAACAACAGCGGCCTCTGCAGCGTTTTCCTTTGGTACAAAGAATTTTTTAATTCCTGTTTCCTTTGCACAAATGGCCATTGCAAGAACGCCGTTAACGCTTCTAACATTGCCGTCAAGAGAAACCTCGCCTATAAAAGCACTCTCAGTTACATCTGCCGTTAACTGCTTGGTTGCAAGGAGAATGGCTAAAAGAATTGGCAAATCGTAAATAGGTCCTTCTTTTTTAAGGTCAGCAGGTGCCAAATTAACGGTTATTCTGCTTGGTGGAAATTTAAATCCACAGTTTTTAAGGGCAGAGCGCACCCTGTCTCTTGATTCCTTAACCGATGCATCGGGGAGTCCTACAATATCAAAGGCAGGTAGACCGTTTGAAATGTCAGTTTCAATTTGTAAAAGATAGGTTTCCATTCCGAAAACCGCAACGCTGTTAAGTTTAGCAAACATGAAATCACATCCTTTTTTCATTATATACCATTTTTTTACATTTCACAATGACATATTTGATTTTTTATGGTTTATATTGTATAATCAATTAGAAAATAACATAGAGGTGGATTTTATGCCCTTTTTACCTATTACCAAAAGTGAAGCAGCGGCTCTCGGTTGGGAGCGCCCGGATATTGTTATAATTACAGGCGATGCTTATGTTGACCACCCTAGCTTTGGCACCGCTGTTATTTCCCGCGTGCTGGAAAATGCAGGCTTTAAGGTTGCAATAATTTCACAGCCTACAAAAGACAGCGATTATATGGAGTTTGGTCGCCCTGCCCTTGCATTCTTTATAAACGGCGGTAATATTGATTCAATGGTGGCTCACTACACCGCCGCCAAAAAACGCCGTAGTGATGATGCCTACACACCCGGAAATAAGGCGGGCAAGCGGCCCGATAGAGCGACCATTGTTTATTCAAACAAGGTGCGCGAACTTTTTGGAGATATTCCCATTGCCATTGGCGGACTTGAAGCATCACTTCGCCGTTTTGCCCATTATGATTATTGGGATGATAGAGTTCGACCCTCAATTCTTATTGACTCAAAAGCCGATATTTTGATGTACGGTATGGGTGAAAAACACTGTGTTGAAATTGCCCGGCGTCTTAAAAACGGCGAAAACATAGAAACTTTAAAAGATATTTTAGGCACCTGCATTGCAGTTGATACTAAAGATTACACACCTCGCCCCTGCCAGGAGTGCCCCTCATTTGAGGCGGTTAGCGAAAACTCTGAACAGGGCAAAAAGCAGTATGCAATTTCCTGCCGAATTCAGCAAGATGAGCACGATGCCGTAAGGGGTAAAACGGTTATTCAGCGCCACTCAGATAAAATTGTTATTCAAAATCCTCCTATGCCGCCCTTAACAACCGAGGAAATGGATGAGGTATATTCCCTGCCCTATATGCGGGATTATCACCCCTCCTACGAAGCCCTTGGAGGCGTTGAAGCCATAAAGGAGGTTAAGTTCTCGGTTATTCACAACCGAGGCTGTTTTGGTGCTTGTAATTTCTGCTCACTTGCCTACCACCAAGGCAGGCAAATTTCCTGCCGCAGTCACGAATCGGTTATCAGTGAGGTTGAAAAAATCACCAAATATCCTGACTTTAAAGGATATATTCACGATGTTGGAGGCCCAACAGCGAATTTTAGAGCACCCTCCTGCGATAAGCAGTTAAAGCACGGCCTTTGCAAGGGCAAAAAATGCTTGGCGCCTACCCCCTGTCCTGCACTTAAGGTTGACCACAGCGATTACCTTTCACTGCTTCGAAAACTGCGCAAAATACCAAAGGTTAAAAAGGTGTTTATTCGTTCGGGAATTCGCTTTGACTATCTTATTGCAGATGAAAATGAGGAGTTTTTTAAGGAGCTTGTTTTACACCACACAAGCGGTCAACTAAAGGTTGCCCCCGAGCACTGTAGTGCAAACGTGCTAAAGAGAATGGGAAAGCCTGCAATTTCAACCTACAACAAATTCAAAAAGCGTTTTTATGAGCTTACTAAAAGTGTTAATAAGGAACAGTTTTTGGTGCCATATCTTATGTCCTCCCACCCCGGCAGCACCATAAACGATGCCATTGAGTTGTCCCTTTTCCTAAAAAAAGAGGGGCTTCACCCCGAGCAGGTACAGGATTTTTATCCAACGCCGGGCACTGTTTCAACCTGTATGTTCTACACCGAGCTTGACCCCTACACAATGGAAAAAATCTATGTTCCCAAAACAATGAAGGAAAAGGCACAGCAAAGGGCACTGTTACAATATTTCAAGCCCGAAAACAGAACGCTGGTGCTTTCTGCCCTTAAAGCGGCACACCGCACCGACCTTATTGGCACGGGACCAAACTGCCTTGTTGCGCCTGATAAGGGTTTTGTGTCGCAGCCTAAAAAGAAAAAGACCATTCGAAATATTCACAAGAAAAAGAAAAAGTAAAAAAAGTATGGAACAAACAAAAACACGGCTTCACCTACTCGATACCCTGCGAGGAATAACAATTATCAGTATGGTTATATACCATGCCCTTTGGAATCTTGCATACCTTCAAGGGATTTCTCTGCCTTGGTTTACAGGAGCTCCAAGGAAAATTTGGCAGCAGAGCATTTGCATAACCTTTATTTTCCTTTCGGGTTTTTGCCGCGCCCTTGGCTCAAAGCATTTAAAAAGAGGACTTATGGTGTTTGGCGGCGGCGCGCTTGTAACCCTGGTTACCCATATTGTTATGCCTGATTTCCCCATTGTTTTTGGTGTTCTCACCTTTTTGGGCACTGCAATGCTTGCTGTAATTCCCCTTGAAAAACTTTTTAATAAAATTCCACCTGAAATAGGTGTTATAATTTCATTGCTGCTTTTTCTATTATTTAAAAACTGCAATTTAGGCTTTTTAGGCTTTGGCACAATTAATTTATAAAACTGCCCGAATTTCTTTATGCAAACTATTTAACCGCATTTTTGGGGTTTCCAAACTATACTTTTTATTCCACCGATTATTTCTCATTTCTCCCCTGGTTTTTTCTTTTCCTTTGCGGTTACTTTTTCTGTCTGCTTTTCAAAAAGCAAAATCTTTTAAGATATCTTACAACAAAACCTGTTTTTTTGCTAAATTTCATTGGTCGGCATTCACTTATCATTTACCTTGCGCACCAACCGATTTTATATTTGATTTTCTCAGTATTATTTTAAAAAGCAGCAACCGTTTGGTTGCTGCTTTTTTAATCTATATAACAAATTTTTCTTCTAGTTTTTTAAATGTGAGTTTAATTTCAAAGAATTTATCAATCAATAAAGGCTAAAACCACCGTTGCCACAAGGTACATAAGTTCACTTGAAAGGGTTATTTTTTTAGACTGCATTAATTGTTCCTCATTTATAAAGCTCGTTTAAATCACTTAACCGGTTTTTTATCATTTCTCTAAGTGACTGCGGCTCTACTGCTTCAACACTTTTTCCAAACTGCAAAATCCAGCTTACAAGGCCATCACTCAAATTGGCGTTAACATCAAAGTCAAAGGTGTTTTCCTGAACATTGTAAATAAAAATATCCTCACCAAAACGGTCTATTGCCTGCTCAAGAAGCTCCCTTTCGCAGCGTAGCTTAATTTTTGTGGGCTCACCGCAAAACATATTAAAAGACTTTGCAGCATAATCGGCAATGTCAAAGCTTTCTTTATATTCACTAACCTCTTTAAAATGCCTGAATGGTTCTGATAACAGTGCCACTGAGCGCATTCTATCAAGGCGCAAATTCATTAAATTATCATATTTTTCATTGTTGCACACAAGGTAATAGGAATCATCCTGCCAAAGAAGTGCATAAGGGCTTACCGTGATAATTTTTTCATCCATACAAACAGTACGGTTATCCTTAAGCCTTCTTCTCACATATTTAAACTGAACCTTAACGCGCTTTTCTATAGCACGGCTTAAGTTATCAATAGTATAATAAATCTCTTCATTTTTGCATTTATGGCTAATATCAATGTAGGAATAGCCCTTTTGTTTTTTAGCCTCATAAACGCTGAGCATTTCATCCAGCTTTTGGGTAAGCTCTCTCGATTTTTTAGCAGTTATAAAGCTTGCCGCCTGAACGGCATCGGTAAGAAGCTTAATTTCGGGAACCTCAAACTCCCTTGAGAAAAGGAAAAAGCCACCGCCGTTGCCGCGATTTTTAACAATGTCAAAACCATAATCAATAAGCACATCTATATCACGGTAAATCGACTTTCTTTCGGCTTCGATACCGTGCTTTGCAAGATGTTCTATTATTTGCGGAGTGGTCAGTGGATGTTCCTCATCGGAATATTTTTTAAAAATCTCCATAAGGTAGAGCAGTTTTAATTTTTGTCCCTCAGTTCTTGCCATTCCTTCACCTTATTTTCAAAATTTTCATAACCGTAAACACAGTTGGCATAATCAATTAAAGCCGGTGTGGTTAAATTTGTGGGCAAATTCAAATGCTTTAAAAGGCTAACGCGGTTTTCGTTTGCGCACGAAGTTCCCGAAAGAGCCCAAAAATACATATCACGAGTTTCAATTTTTCGCCGGCGTTTTTCACTTTTGCAGGCTGTAACACCTGCGTTTTTAAGTGCATCTAAAATTATATCACCATTTACTCCCTCAACACCCAGAATTCCCTCGGCACCACTTTTTTTCTTGCGCCGTTCTTTTCCCAAAATTGCGGGGAGATAAACATTTAAAATATCGCCTTCACTTATACACTGCTTAAGGTGGGAGCGAATAACCTTGCCCGCATTGTCTGAGTCGGTTAAAATAAGAATTCCCTTGGTTTTTGCCAAAGCGCGAATAAGCTCCAGCTTTTCCTTATCCTTAAAAATTCTAAAACCGTCGGTTGTAATTATAAGGGCATCTATGTAGTTTTCAAGGTGAATTTTATCATATTTCCCCTCAACAATAACGGCTCTATCCAACTTAATCAATTTTTTCACCCTTTTGTATTATATAAATTAGGCGAATTATAAGCTGTTCAATAACAGCACGCTCATCGGTGCCAAAACTTTTAAGAAGCCTATCTGCATTAAAAAGCTCCTCAAAGCTCAGTTTTAATTTGTTTTCATCAAAGTTCCTAAGATTAAGCCTTGCAGAATTTGTTAAAAACTGTTTGTTTGCAGGATATGCAAAATCCTCGGCAACCGTTTCGTGAGAAATACCCGCCTCGGCCGCACAGAAAACACGATACATATCCACATAAGCCGAATGCATTGTAAAAAGAATTGACGAGGCTGCCAGCCGCATATAAAACAATTCATCGGCAAGGCGCAGGGCCTTTTGGCTGTTACAGGCAAAAATTTCCTTTGTTAAATCATAAATTGAAGCCTCAACAGTTTTTGTGCAAACCCTATCAACTGTGCTTTTTTCAATGGTTCCGCCATTAACAAAGGCGCACAGCTTTTCAAGTTCAAACTTTAAAACGCTTATATCCTGAGAAACGTTTTGGGTTAAATAGCGTGCAGCATCTGCCGCCATTTTGCAACCGCGTTTTGTAGCGCCTGCCGTTAGCATTCGCACAAGCTCACCTGTTTCACGGTGGTTAATAAGTGCCGCAAGGCCGCCTGCCTTTTCCACAGCGGAAATGAGCGCTTTTGCCCTTGCCGACCTTTTGTGGTCAAACTCCTCATCTTCAAATAAAAGAACGAAAATGTTATCCTCATTGCATTCGGCAGTCAGTTCGCAAAGCTTTTTAAATTCGCTGTCTCCTGCATCCTCAAAGGCAAAATCCTTTAAAACTACAACCTTTTTATCGTTCATTAAAGGAAACTGCAAAACCGCATCGTAAACCTGCTGAAGCTCAGCCGATGCCTCAAAGAGGTGCAAATTAAAAATATCATCCTTCACATTTGCCGCAGAAATAATTTTGTCAAGGTAAAGGTTTTTAAGATATAAATCATCGCCGAAAAACAGGTAAACACCATAAAGGCGACCCTGCTCTAAACTCTTTTTCAGTTGTTGTTCAAAACAAATCGGCATTTTTATTCCCTCGTTATTTTATTGCGGTAAGTTCAACGCTTATAAGTGAGTTATCGGTTACAACCACAGCCTTTTCGGTTGAAACAGCCTGCACCGAAACACCGCCAAAACCGGCATCGCCCTTTTTAAGAACATTACCGTTTTTATCAAGCAAATAAACGCTTGTGTCACTTAAAATTAATATTTTATCGCCCATAACGGCAAAATCGGTAATACTTTGTTTCCAGTTAATTTCAAAAAGCTGTTTGCCGCCACTAGAAAATGCAGTGATTTTTGTATCTTTTTTATCGTTACTTCTTGAGCTTGCAAGGGCGCAAATGCTGTTGGTGCCACGTTGCATACGAACCTCGTAATCGGTGGTAAATTTACTTTCCTTATATTTGCCCCAACTTATAAAATCCATACCGCCGTTATAAACGGCAAAAATTCCCGAATTTGACTGTGTGCTAAGGGAATAAATCAGGCTTCCCTTGTACTCTGTTGTGTGAAGCGGTGTTGCCGAATCAAAGCCGAAAATATAAACCTTTGAAATGTACTGACCGTTTTGACTGCTGAAAACCGAAACCGCTAACTTATTTCCTGTTGGAGATAGTGCCACATCGCTTACAATTTCAACCGAGCTGCTCCATTCAAAAAGCATTTTTGAATTTTTTGAATAAACCGTAACCTTTGAGGCAAAATCCTTCGAGGTTGTGGCAACGGCATAAGCGCCTGAACGTGATAAGCCTGCCGATATAATATTATCTTCGTAATTTTTAGAAAAAATAAGCTTTTCAGCACCATAGATTTTAATACCCTTTCCACCCTGCTCATAAACCACAGCCCTTGTAGGCGAGGTTTTCATTACAGGGTTAGAAAAACCGTGGGCAGAGCTTAAGGCTTTCTTTCCACCTAGGGAATAAACCTCAAGGTTTGTGTCGGTAAGGGTGTAAATAAGGCTTCCCTGCTTTTGTGAAAGCAAGGAATCTGCACCAACAAGAGCAACGGGATATTCCCCGCTGCTTAAGGAATACTTAACACCGGTGATAAAATCCCCAATTCCTGTGGGAAGCAAAACACTTGCTAAAATAATCACTGCGGCAACAACCGAAACCGTAATTAAAATGGCACGGGTTACAGCCTGCCTTTTTTTCTTGTTTCCTTTAACAACGCGTAGCCTGCCGCCCTCACCTTCGGGGGTCTCCTCTTTTTCGCTGTGCTTTTTCTTCATTTCAATATCCTTAACACGGCTTTTGGTCTTTTTAGAAGCACGCCTAACATTTTTCTTTCTATAATCAGGCACTTTTATCACCTTCTGTCAGTAAAATTTTAATTTAGTATAATACCTTTTCTAAAAACAGTCCCTTTGCGGGAACGGTCATTCCAATTTCCTCCCGCGGGAGCTCAAAAATTCTTTCTATATCCTTTTCGTTTAGCTTTCCGTTTGAGGCATCCAGTGCGGTGCCAACTATAATTCTAACCATATTATAAAGAAATCCGTTTCCTGTAACCGAAAGTAGTACGAGGTTATCCTTTTTCTCAACCCCACACTCACTTATGGTGCGAACGGTATCGGTAACCGTTCTTTTTGAGGAGGAAAAGGATTTAAAATCGTGGGTGCCCACAAGTGCACTGCAAAGCGTATTCATTTTTTCTATACTTAGCGGGTTTTTTATATGCAACGCATATCTTGAAAGAAGTGGGTCGGCAACTATGCCGTTATCTATAACATAAACATATTTTTTACCCTTTGCAGAGTATCTGGCATGAAAATCGGGTGCAACATCAATAGCCGACAGCACCGCAATATCATCAGGCAAAAGGCGGTTAAGCCCCGGCACAAAAGCCGCTGTGGGGATGCTTTCATTGCAGTCAAAATGGCAGTAAAACTCCCTTGCGTGAACACCTGCATCGGTGCGGCTGCAACCGGTCAAGTTTACCCGCTCTTTAAGCATTTCCTCTAGGGCATCCTGCAGGGTTTCTTGCACAGCTTTGCCGTTGGGCTGAACCTGCCAGCCACAATAATTAGTGCCATCATATGAAATTTTAAGAAGCACTCTTTTCATAAGCTACCTCTAAAAGAAAATATTTAAAATAATTGTCGCTGTGCACACCAAAACACAAATACTAATTGCACAAAAATCATTTTTGCGAAGCCTTAACTGCTTCATTCGGGTTCTACCCTCTCCACCGTTATAACAACGGCACTCCATTGCCTCGGCAAGCTCGTATGCACGGCGGATTGATGAAATTAAAAGGGGCACTAAAATGGGAATAAGCGCCCTTATTTTCTCGGTAAGCTTACCCTCTGTGAATGATGCTCCCCTCGCCTTTTGGGCGTTCATAATCTTCCCCGTTTCTTCTAAAAGTGTGGGAATGAAACGAAGGGCAATGGTTATCATCATTGCAAGCATATGAACAAGGTTGCCAAGACCAATTAATTTAAGGGGTGATAAAAGCCGCTCAATAGCATCGGTTAAATCGTTGGGCGTTGTTGTGTAGGTAAGCGCCGAACTGATTAAAATAAGCAAAACAACCCTTGAGGACATAAACACAGCGCGCATAATGCCATCGGTAGTAATTTTAAAAATCCACCAATCAAGCAAAACTGTGCCGGTGCTTACATAAAAGGTGTTTATAATGGCCGTGAAAATAACAATGGGTAAAATAACCTTAAGATTTTTAAGGTACATTTTAAGTGGTATTTTAGAGTTTATAAGCAATGCAATACAAAAAACAGCAATAAGACCAAGGCTTATAAAGTTGCCTGCAAGAAAAATGAAAACAATTATGGCGATTAAAAGAATAATCTTTATTCTTGGGTCAAGCCTGTGTAAAACAGAATGCGTGTCAATAAACTGACCAAAGGTGATGTTATCAAGCATTATTTTTCCCTCCCATTCGCATAGGATAGGATTGCTTTTACGGCATCATCCATTGTATAAACACTATCAGGGAAAGTGATTCCCTGCTTTTTAAGCTCCACAAAAACCTTTGTTATGTTAGGCACATTAAGGCCAATTTCCATAAGCTTTTCGGAATTTGAGAAAACATTGTGCACCGTATCAAACATAAAAACGCTGCCCTTGTTCATCACAAGAATTCTATCGGCAATTAGGGCAATGTCATCCATACTGTGAGAAACCATAATAACGGTGGCGCCGTTATTATCGCGACAGTCCTTAACAATTTTTAAAATATTTTCTCTGCCAATGGGGTCAAGCCCTGCTGTGGGCTCATCAAAAATCAGCACCTTGGGGTTCATAGCAAGCACACCTGCGATGGCAACCCTGCGCTTTTCACCGCCCGATAAATCAAAGGGAGAAGCATCTAAAAGCTCATCCCTTAAACCAACCGCCCTTGCGGCGCTCATAACACGCCCGGTTAGTTCATCACCGGTAATTCCCATATTCTTAGGTCCAAAGGCGATATCCTGCGCTGCGGTTTCCTCAAAAAGCTGATATTCGGGATACTGAAAAACAAGGCCGACCTTTTCACGGATTTTTTTAATTTTAGTACCCTTTTCCCAAATATCTTGACCTTCAAAAAGCACCTTACCTGAGGTTGGGGTTAAAAGTCCGTTTAAATGCTGCACAAGGGTTGATTTTCCCGAGCCTGTGTGACCTATAATTCCGATTATCTCGCCCTGTTCAATTTTTAAATTAATATTACTTATTGCTGCCGTGGGGCTTGGAAGCCCACCGGAATAAGAATAGGATAAATCCATGACCTCTAAAATAGACAAGTGATTTTCCTCCTCCCATTCAAAAAAACTAGAAAATTTATTTGAGTGTCGCCGCAATTTGCGCCGCACATTCCTCTACCGAAATACCATCGGTGCTAACATTTAAGCCTGCCTGCTTTAAGCGATAAAGCAGTTCGCTGGTTTGCGGCACGGCAAGGCCTATTTTTTTAAGAAAAACAATTTCGCCGAAAACCTTTTTAGGCTCATCATCCAGCACAATGGCGCCATCGTTCATAACAACGGCACGGTTTGCGTTTTCGGCCTCCTCCATAAAGTGGGTTATAAGCACAACCGTAATTCCAAGCTCTTTATTAAGCCTTAAAAGGGTTTCCATAACCTCCTGCCTGCCCTTTGGGTCAAGCATAGCGGTGGGCTCATCAAGTACAATACACTCGGGGCTCATTGCAATAATTCCCGCAATGGCAACCCTTTGCTTTTGTCCACCTGAAAGCTGATGAGGTGACTCAAATCTATGGTCATACATACCAACAGACTTTAGTGCCTCATCAACCCTTGTTCTGATTTCGGCGGGTTCAACACCTAAATTTTCGGGGCCAAAGGCAACATCATCCTCAACAACTGAGGCCACAATTTGATTATCCGGGTTTTGAAAAACAAGGCCCACACGGCGCCTGATTTCAAACTCATTTTTTGTATCAAGGGTAGATAAACCATCAACCGTTATATCACCCTTAGTCGGTTTATAAAGACCGTTTAATAGCTTTGCAAGGGTGGATTTTCCCGAACCGTTATGACCGATAATAACAGTAAAACTGCCGCGCTCAATTTCTAAATTGAAATTTTCAAGCACCTGCTTTTTGTTATCGGCATCGGTGTATTCATAAGACACACCCTTAACGCAAATAATATTATCCTTCATAATTACCTTTCCCAAATGGTAGTGTTTCCGCAGGGCAGCACAATTTCCTTTGCGGTAACCTTAAGGCCGATTTCATCGGTATAAACCTTACCGCCAAGATTTTTTGCAACACAATTTTTAACCATATAGTTTAAAATTGTTGCCGAAAGACCGCCTGTGTAAGAATTGAGGAAGAAAAACAGCGGATTATCGCTTAAAAGCTTTCCTGTTTCGGTTAAAAGCTCCTCTATTTGCTGTTCCAGCTTCCAAACCTCGCCGTTTGGTCCCCTGCCGTAAGAAGGCGGGTCCATAATAATGGCATCATAATGGTTGCCGCGGCGGATTTCACGCTTTACAAACTTAAGGCAGTCATCCACAAGCCATCTGACCTCTTTATCTGCAAGGCCTGATGCGGCGGCATTTTCCTTTGCCCACTGCACCATACCCTTTGAGGCATCAACATGGGTAACAGCCGCTCCCGCATTAAGGCAGGCCAAAGTTGCGCCGCCTGTGTAAGCGAAAAGATTTAAAACCTTAATAGGGCGGTTGGCGTTTTTAATAAGCTCATCCGCCTTTGCCCAGTTAACCGCCTGCTCGGGGAAAAGCCCTGTGTGCTTAAAGCCCATCGGTTTTAGGCGAAAGGTTAAATCTCGATATTTAATGCTCCAAACATCGGGCACCTTTTTTAAAGGCTCCCAGTATCCCCCACCGGTGTTTGTTCTGTGATAAACAGCGTGGGCGTTGTTCCAGCGCTTATCATTTTTCTCTCCGCTCCAGATTATCTGCGGGTCGGGGCGGATAAGTATAATATCTCCCCAGCGCTCAAGGCGCTCGCCGGAATCGGCATCCAGCAGTTCGTAATCAAAAAAATCATTTACAAATCGCATTGAATTCTTGTATCCTTTTCTTTGCTTGCGGTGTTTTCGCTGAATGGAATGCCAAGATGTGCATAAGCAAGGCTTGTTGCACAACGGCCGCGTGGTGTTCTTGTTAAAAAGCCGATTTGCATAAGGTAGGGCTCGTAAACATCTTCAAGCGTTATGCTTTCCTCCCCTATTGCGGCTGCAAGGGTGTCAAGACCAACGGGGCCACCGCCATAGACATTGATAATTGTTGTAAGCATACGGCGGTCAAAATCATCAAGACCCAGTTCATCAATTTCAAATCTTGCAAGCGCTGTTCTTGAAACCTCCTCGGTGATAGCGCCATCAAACTGAATTTGCGCAATATCACGAACACGCTTTAAAAGGCGGTTTGCAATTCTCGGAGTTCCGCGAGAGCGTGAAGCAATTTCTAAAGCACCCTCATCATCAATAGGGATTTCTAAAATTCTCGCCGAACGCTTTATAATTTCAGCCAACTCCTCGGGGGTGTAAAGGTCAAGGCGCAAAAGCACGCCGAAACGGTCACGCAAAGGTGCCGAAAGCTGGCCCGAGCGGGTTGTTGCACCAACAAGTGTAAAGTGAGGCACATCAAGGCGAATTGACCTTGCCGACGGACCCTTGCCGATTATGATATCAAGGGAAAAATCCTCCATTGCAGGGTAAAGAATTTCCTCAACATTTCTTGGCAGGCGGTGGATTTCATCAATGAAAAGAACATCGCCCTCGTTTAGGTTTGTAAGAATAGCAACAAGGTCACCCTGCTTTTCAATAGCGGGTCCTGATGTAACGCGGAAGTTAACACCCATCTCCTTTGCAATAATGCCTGAAAGGGTGGTTTTACCAAGTCCCGGAGGGCCATAAAGCAGAACGTGGTCAAGACTTTCGTTTCGCATTTTAGCAGCCTTAATATAAATATTAAGATTTTCTTTTGCCTTGCTTTGACCGATGTACTCATCCAGTGTTTTGGGGCGCAGTGTTATTTCACTGTCATCATCAGCGCCTGAAAATTCAGGGGATACAACGCGGTTTTCAAAATCGAAATCATCCAGCATTTATGGTCACCTACCTTTTTGAAAGTTGTTTTAATGCCAGCTTTATAAGCTGCTGTGTGTCTAAGCTTGCATCAAGCGTGCTTACGGCTGAAAAAGCCTCGCTGCTCGAAAAGCCAAGGGAAACAAGGGCGGCAACCGCCTCTTTAACCGAGCTTAATTCCCCACCCTGTGTGGGTACTGAAAGAGTAGCCCCTCTAAGGTCGGTACTCTTGCCAAATTTATCCTTGAGTTCAAGAATAATTCTTTGAGCACTTTTCGGTCCAAGACCAGAAACGGTAGAGAGTCCCTTAGCATCACCGCTGATAATAAGCAGCGTAATTCTATCGGGAGTAAACTCTGAAAGAATAGCAAGGGCGGTTTTGGGACCAATTCCGCTGACCGAGGTCAGATTTTTGAACATTTCAAGCTCCTGGGTTGTTAAAAATCCGAAAAGGGTTATGGAATCCTCCTTAACAGCCATAAAGGTTGTCAGAAATACATCTTGTCCTATAGGAGGAAGCTTTGATAATGTGTTATTTGTTACAAGGCACCTAAATCCTACGCCGCCGCATTCAATAACGGCAGAGGAAGAATCGGTGTAAACAAGTTTTCCGTTTAAAGATGCAATCATTTTTTCTTTGCCTCCCTAACAAGTTTTGCATAGGTTGTTGATGCACTGTAAGCGTGGCAGATAGCGAGAGCCAGCGCATCGGCTGTATCATCAGGCTTTGGAACCTCACTTAGTCCTAAAAACTGCTTTGTAAGCTCCATTACCTGCCGCTTTTCCGCCCTGCCGTAGCCTGTAACGGCTTGTTTGACCTGAAGCGGTGTGTATTCGAAAACAGGTACTCCGTTTTGTTTGGCGGCAAGAACTATAACTCCCCTTGCTTGCGCCACATCAATAGCTGTTGTGGCATTGGTGTTAAAAAACAGTTTTTCAATAGCCAGGGCATCGGGCTTTGCCTTCTTAAAAAGGGTAAAAGCATCGTTATAAATGCTTTCAAGGCGTTTGTCAAAATCGGTGTGGGCAGGTGTTGTTATGGCACCGTATTTAAGGGTTTTAAAGCGGTTTAAATCATATTCAATAACTCCCCAACCAACGATAGCATAACCGGGGTCAATGCCAACAATTCTCAAACAAAACACCGCCTTTTTCAGTAGACATAAAAATACTTATATATTATATCATAATTTTTATATAAGAGCAACATTTTTAATAGAAAAATTGTCTTTAATAACTATAAAAAGCAGTCCCTCTAATGAGACTGCTTTTTTATATGCTCATAAAGCCTTTCGCAACCGATTATTACATCTCGTTTTGTTGCCTCAAAATCCCCTGTGTACCAAGGGTCGGCAACATCGCGAGGGGTTTCGGTTAAGGATAAAAGCATAAATATTTTATTTTCGGGGTCGCTTTCGATTATGTATTTAATGTTTCGCATATTGTTTCTATCCATACAAACAATATAATCAAATTCGGCATAATCCGCTTTGGTCACCTGCCGCGCTCTTTTACCCGAACAATCGATTTCCATTGCGGCTAAAATTCGCTTTACAGGCGGATAAACGCCGTTTCCAAGCTCCTCACGTGAAGTTGCGGCAGAGGCAATAAAAAACTCATTTTCCTCTCCTTTTCTCCGAACTAAATCCTTCATAACAAACTCTGCCATAGGGCTTCTACAAATATTGCCGTGGCAAACAAAAAGCATTTTAACCATAAAAACCTCTCAAAATTGGAATTTCTTAATTAGTATTAAACAAATCTTCGCTTTTGTCAATGAAAAATTTACTTTTCCCCTTGTAAAATGCAAAAAATAGGTGTATCATTTAATAAAGAATAGGAGGCAAGAATATGTCTAACATTTGGCACGATATATCACCTAAAAGAATTAACCCTGAGGATTTTATGTGTGTTATTGAAATTCCCAAGGGAAGCAAGAAAAAATATGAGCTTGATAAGGAAACCGGCCTTTTAAGTCTTGACCGCATTCTTTATACTTCCACCCACTACCCCGCAAACTATGGTTTTATTCCCCGCACCTTTGGCGATGACCAAGACCCTCTTGATGTTCTGCTTTTATGTTCCCAGTCCATTGAGCCTATGACCCTAGTGCGCGCTTATCCTATTGGTATGATTTCAATGATGGACAACGGAAGAAACGATGAAAAGATTATAGCAATTCCCTTTAGCGACCCCACCTATAATCATTACACAAGCATTGACCAGCTCCCTGCTCACGTTTTTGATGAAATGCGCCATTTCTTTACCGTTTATAAAAACCTTGAAAATAAGGACACAGCGGTTAAAGAGGTTTGCGGCAGAGATGATGCCATTGAAGTTATTAAGGCCGCTATTGACAGTTATATTGATAATTTCTGCAAATAAAAAATTTAAAGCACTCTTCAAAAAGAAGAGTGCTTTTCTTTTATTCCTGTTCAAGAATGTTTTTAAGGGCATTGTTAACGTGCAAAACCGAAAGCTGTTCTGCATTTTTTGCATCACGCTTCAAAACGGCGTTCATAATATCTTTATGCTCGGATATGGTTTTTTCAACCCTACCCCCGCTTTGCATAGATTTTTCCCTATAACGAACTCCGTAATCGTGAAGCTCATCTAAAATATGTTTAAGAATTCGGTTATGGCAAATTTCATATAGGCACTGATGAAACTTTCCGTCTAAATCGCGAAGCTTTTTATAATCACCGCGGCTGAAATAAAATTCCGCCAATTCAACAATTTCTTTAAGCCGGGCAAGTTCATCATCGCTGGCGTTTTTGGCAGCGTGAGCCGCCGCAACACCTTCAATTAATGACCTAATTTCATAGATATTTTTAATATCATCAATGGAAATGTTTTGAACAACGGCGCCCTTGTTCGGAACAATTTTAACAAGGCCGCCCAGTTCCAACTGCCTTAAAGCTTCTCTAACGGGTGTTCGGCTGACATTCAGCTCTTTTCCCACACTGTTTTCGGTTATAGAGCTTCCGTTTTCATAATTACCCGAAAGAATTTGCTCTTTGAGATAGTCATAAACCCTGTTTGTCAGATTAACACTTTCGCTAACCATAATTATAATCTCTCAATTGTTTCAAGAATATAGTTTGCAAACTCCTCGCCTGTTGCGCCATCGCTTCTGCCGGTCATAACAAGCTTTTTCTCGGTCTGACCGCAAATTTCAAGTGCGGTAGAAAGCTTTTCGGCCTTCTCGGCATAGCCAATGTGAGCAAGGAGCATTGCGGCTGCTCGGATAACGCTGGAGGGGTCGGCATAAATTGCCCTGCCCTCTTTAACCATACGAGGTGCGGAGCCGTGGATAGCTTCAAACATACAGTATTTCTTACCAAGGTTTGAACTGCCTGCGGTGCCAACGCCACCCTGAAGCTCGGCGGCTTCATCGGTGATGATATCACCATAAAGGTTGGGAAGCACAATAACCTGGAAATCTCTGCGACGCTTTTCATCAACCAGCTTTGCGGTCATAATATCAATGTACCACTCATCAAAGGTGATTTCGGGATATTCTGCGGCAACTTTTCTACAGCACTCCAAGAATTTACCGTCAGTAGTTTTAATAACATTAGCCTTTGTAACGGCTGTAACCCTTGTTTTACCGTTTTTGCGGGCAAAATCAAAGGCGGCGCGGGCAATTCTATCGGTTCCCTGAGAGGTAATAACCTTAAAATCAAAGGCCATATCCTCGGTAACATTTACGCCCTGGCTTCCGAGAGCATATTCACCCTCGGTGTTCTCACGGAAGAAGGTCCAGTCAATGCCCTGTTCGGGGATTTTAACGGGGCGAACGTTGGCAAAAAGGTCAAGTTCCTTTCTCATTGCAACGTTTGCACTTTCAATGTTGGGCCAGGGGTCGCCCTTTTGGGGTGTGGTTGTGGGGCCCTTTAAAATAACATCGCATTTTTTAAGCTCTGCCAAAACATCATCGGGAATAGGTTTATTTTTAGCAACACGGTTTTCAATGGTTAAGCCCTCAATTGTGCGAATTTCAACCTTACCGGCCTTAATATCGTCGGCAAGCAAAACTTCTAAAACTTTTTGTGCGTGACCTGTTATCATAGGGCCAATGCCATCGCCGCCAACAACGCCGATAACGATTTTTTGGAGTTTTGTATAATCTACAAAATCTCCCTCGTTTTTAAGGCGCTCAACGCGGTCGGCCTGTTGCTTTAAAATTGCTTCAAATTTTGCAAGTGTTTCTTTAAAATCGTACATTTTTAACTATCCTTTCATCTTTATTGAGTTAATCTTACCGCCTGCTAAAAGAACCTCTTGTTCTTTATCGGTAAGCTCAATAATCATATTAATTTCTTTTCCGTTAACCAAAACGGTAACCTTGCCTGATTTAACCTGCTCTACGGCATTTTCAATAACAATTTTATCATCGGCGGAAATTGTATCATAGTCGGCAGGGTTTGCAAAAACAAGGGGTAAAATACCTGAATTTATAAGGTTTGCCTTGTGAATTCTTGCAAAGCTCTTTGCAAGCACTGCCTTAACGCCGAGGTAGAGCGGCACAAGCGCTGCATGCTCGCGGCTGGAGCCCTGACCATAGTTTTCTCCACCTACGATAAATCCGCCGCCGTTTGCTTTAGCACGTGCCGGGAATTCAGGGTCGCAGGGGGTCAAACAATAATCCGATAAATGAGGAATATTTGAACGGAAAGGAAGCAGTTTTGCGTTTGAGGGCATAATGTGGTCGGTAGTGATGTTATCCTCAACCTTAATAAGGGCAATTCCCTCAATTTTTTCGGGTGTTGCAACATTTACGGGGAAAGGTTTAATGTTGGGGCCCTTAATAACCTCAACCTCATCGGGAGTTTTGCTGGGAGAAACAATCATATTATCGTTAATTTCGAATTTTTCGGGCATTTGAACGCTCAAATCAACCTTATCGGCATAAGTTCTGGGGTCAGTTAAAAAGCCTTCCAGTGCGCTTACAGCGGCAGTTTCGGGGCTTACAATGTAAACACCTGCCGAGGTTGTACCGCAACGACCCTTGAAATTACGGTTAATTGTACGAAGGGAAACCGCATCACTAGCGGGGGCCTGACCCATACCAATACAGGGACCGCAGCCCGATTCAAGAATTCTGGCACCTGCATCAATCATATCAGCAAGAGCACCGTTTCGCGCAATCATATTAAGCACCTGCTTTGAGCCGGGGGCAATAACAAGACTAACGTGAGGCGGAACGGTTTTACCCTTTAAAATGCGGGCAACCTTCATCATATCAAGGTAAGAACTGTTGGTGCAACTACCAATCATAACCTGGTCAACCTTAACACCCTTAACATCCTTAACCTTTTTAACATTATCGGGGCTGTGGGGAAGTGCTGTTAAAGGCTCAAGACTTGATAAATCAACAGTAATTTCCTCATCATAGGTAGCATCAGCATCGGCTGTTAAAAGGGTAAAATCCTTTTCCCTATCCTGCGCTTTAAGGAAGGAAAGGGTGGTTTCATCGGTAGGGAAAATTGAGGTTGTAGCGCCTAATTCTGCACCCATATTTGTAATGGTTGCTCTTTCAGGAACACTTAAGGTTTTAACGCCTTCGCCACAATACTCAATAACCTTGCCAACGCCGCCCTTAACACTTAAAACGCGAAGCACCTCTAAAATAACATCCTTAGCGGTTACAAAGGGTTTTAAAGCGCCTGTTAGTTCAACCTTTAAAACCTTGGGCATATTCATATAATAGGTTCCGCCACCCATTGCAACAGCAACATCAAGACCGCCTGCACCCATTGCAAGCATACCAATTCCGCCGCCTGTTGGGGTGTGGCTGTCAGAGCCCAGCAGGGTTTGACCCGGAATACCAAAGCGCTCTAAATGCACCTGGTGGCAAATGCCGTTACCGGGTTTTGAAAAGTAAATTCCGTGCTTATCGGCAACGGTTTGAATATACTTATGGTCATCGGCATTTTCAAAGCTTTGCTGAAGCATATTGTGGTCAATGTAAGCAACCGAACGCAGGGTTTTAACCTGCCCGATTTCCATTGCCTCAAGCTGTAAATAAGCCATTGTGCCGGTGGAATCCTGGGTGAGTGTTTGGTCAATTTTAATACCAATTTGCTCTCCCGCAATCATCTCACCTTCAACAAGGTGGCTTTTAATAATTTTTTGTGTTAGATTCATTCCCATTTTTTGTACCTCTTAACCTGGAATCTTTTTGCCTGTGCGGCATCATGTATAATTGTATACAATTATACAATCTTTGTCAATAGTAAAAACATATAAAAAAAGAAAAACGGCAAAGCAATGCTTTGCCGTTTTAAACAATTCACAATTAGTTGGTGATAGTAAGCTCGGTATCCTTGTCGAAAAGATGAATCTTTGCGGTTTCGATAGCGATTTTAATCTTATCACCGGGGCGTGCGGTGGAGTTGGGGCTAACGCGTGCGTTAATGGCCTGACCTTCGCAGTTCATGTAAAGGTAGGTTTCAGCACCCATAAGCTCGGTAACTTCAACGTCTGCCTCAACGATGCCATCGGAGTTAGCCTCGATAAGAGCGGGCTCATCGTGAACATCTTCAGGGCGGATACCCATAATGATTTCCTTATCAATGTAAGGCTTGAGGCAATCCTTCTTGTTCTTAGACTCAGGAAGAGCGATGCGGTATTTGATACCTGCGCGGGTCTTGGTGTCTTCAGAACCAAATTCAACAAAATACTTTCCGTCTTCCTCTAAGAGTTTGCACTCGATGAAGTTCATCTGAGGAGAACCGATAAAGCCTGCAACGAAGAGGTTGCAAGGATATCTGTAAAGATTATTAGGTGTATCAACCTGCTGGATAAGACCACTCTTCATAACAACGATACGAGTACCCATTGTCATAGCTTCGGTCTGGTCATGGGTAACATAGATAAATGTTGTTCCAAGACGCTGATGGAGCTTAGAAATCTCGGTACGCATTTGTGCACGAAGCTTAGCATCAAGGTTTGAAAGAGGCTCATCAAGTAAGAATACCTTAGGCTCACGAACGATAGCACGACCGAGAGCAACACGCTGGCGCTGACCACCGGACAAAGCCTTAGGCTTACGCTCGAGAAGATGCTCAATGTCAAGAATGCGAGCAGCCTCTTCAACGCGGCGCTTGATTTCCTCCTTGGGAGTTTTGCGGAGCTTAAGACCGAATGCCATATTGTCAAAAACGGTCATGTGGGGATAAAGAGCGTAGTTCTGGAAAACCATTGCGATGTCGCGGTCTTTCGGAGCAACGTCGTTAACAAGGCGGTCGCCAATGTAAATTTCACCTTCGGAAATTTCTTCAAGACCTGCAACCATACGAAGGGTTGTAGACTTACCGCAGCCGGAAGGACCAACAAGAATGATGAATTCCTTATCCTTGATTTCAAGGTTGAAATCAGAAACAGCGATAACGCCGCCGGGATACTTTTTGTATACATTTTTAAGTGATAAACTTGCCATGTAAATTTAACCTCCTATGACAAATAAAAATCCATATAGTATTATACCAAACTTGTTTTAAAATTACTATAATCAAGATTAGCCAAACTTTTTTACCGATTTTGTTAAAATTGTCCAAGTGTTATTAAGAAAATGCGAATTATTCCCTGTTAGAGCGTCTTTTCAACATCCTTAGCGCTCATAAGAATGCACTCGCCGCTTTTAAGCGTTTCGGGCAAAATAAGCTTTCCTATAGCCTGCCTGTGCAGCTCGTTAACACCAAGGCCGAAAACGCCGAACATTCTTTTAACCTCGTGATATTTTCCATCAAAGAGGGTAAGCCGCGCAACATTGCTTTCTAAAATTTCAAGGTTTGCGGGTCGGCATTTGGTGCCATCTGCAAGGACAACGCCATTTTTAAATTCAGATATAAGGTCTTCTTTTAACTCCCCATCAAGGCGGGCAATATAAACCTTTCCTGTTTTATTTTTAGGTGAAATTATTTTGTGAGCATATTCCCCATCGTTGGTTATTATGATAAGTCCTGTTGTGTCCTTATCGAGTCTGCCCACAGGAAAAAGCTTTTGCCGCTTCATATAATCCGGCACCAAATCAACAACGGTTTTTCTGCTCTTATCATTTGATGCACTTAAAATTCCCTTGGGCTTATTAAGCATTATATAAACAAATTCATCATAACCAATGGTTTGTCCTTTAAGCTTAACCTCACTGCTTTCGGGGTCAATTTTTTCATCCGCCGTTTTAACTACTCTACCGTTAACGGTGACCTCTCCCCTTTTTATAAAGCGCTTAATTTCGCTACGGGAAATATTTGTCACGTTTGAAAGCATTTTATCAATTCTTATTGTTTCCATTTAACTATCCCTTAATTTGGAGTGGTTTAATTTCATTAACTTCGGCACTGCAAATATGGCCGCCAATTATTTTGCCATCGGCAACAATCAATGTGATTCTATTATTAAGGTCATCCTCGTATTCATAAATTTGCACCGAATTACCCTTGTAATCGGACAAAGGAAATCCCGATTTTGTCTGCAAAGATAAATATTTCTCATATTCCGCGCCATAGCTGTTTGGCACAACAGTTTCTTTAAAAGAAACAGGCGTTTCAGACACCTTATGGCCTAAGGACAAAAGATAATTTACGCGGCTTTCGTTTGTGATGCCATCCCTTATTTCGGGAATAACGGCGATTTTAAGTGTGCCTAAAAGCAAAAAAGCCAGCACAACCGCAGAAATTATTGCAATAAAGCCGTTACGGCTAAGCATAAAATAAACCTTCAAAAACCGCCACCCCTTAAATCAAATTATGATTAAAAGCAGCAGTTTATGATAGAATTAATCAATCAGCGCAACACAGTGAGCACTAATACCCTCAAGGTTTCCTGTAAAGCCGAGTTTTTCCTCTGTAGTTGCTTTAACATTTACGCAAGTATTATCAATCTCCAAATCCGCGGCAATATTCGCCCTCATTTGCTTTATAAAAGGGGCAAGCTTTGGCTTTTGAGCAATAACGGTTGCATCAAGGTTAATAATCTTATAGCCCTTTTCTTTAAGGAGCGAACGAACCTGTCTTAAAAGAATTCGGCTATCAATGTTTAAAAATTTATCGCTGGTATCGGGAAAGTGTTTTCCAATATCACCAAGTGCTGCAGCGCCCAAAAGCGCATCACAAATGGCGTGAATAAGCACATCGGCATCAGAATGACCAAGTAGGCCTAGTTCAAAGGGGATTTCCACACCGCCTAAAATAAGCTTGCGGTTTTCGGTTAAACGGTGAACATCATAGCCGTGTCCGATTCTCATAATACTTCCCCTCCCTCTTTAAGATACTCCTCTGCTACCTTTAAATCCTCTCTTGTGGTGATTTTAATATTTTTATAATCGCCCTCGGTAACAAAGGTTTTAATGCCAATGCTTTCCATAATAGAAGCATCATCGGTAAAGCTTGATGTATCGGCAAAAGATAGCGCCTCGGTATAATCAGAAATTCTCACACCCTGAGGTGTTTGAACACTAATAAGTCGGTCACGATTAAGGGTTTTAACAACGAAACCATCATCACCGATTTCCTTAATGGTATCCTTTGATTTAACAGCACAAACTACACATTTGTTTTCCTTTAGCGCACATACAACGCCCTCAATAACACGCTGGCTAACAAGGGGTCTTGCACCATCGTGAATGATAACGCTTTGTGCACTCTTATCAATTACCGAAAGACCGTTTTTAACCGACTCCTGCCGATTATCCCCGCCGCATACAATATCGGTAACCTTAGAAATACCATATTCATCAACAAGAAGCTGAAGCCTTAAAATATCCTCGCTTTTGGTCACAAGAACAATATTGCTGATTAATGGGCTTTTTTCAAATGCACGCAGTGTGTGAATAACAACAGGAACCCCAAGAAGGGGCTCAAACATCTTTGAAATACCCTGCATACGGCTAGAGCTTCCCGCCGCCGCAATAATAACAGGCACAGCATCGCTACTTACCGTTTCCAATATGGGTGCAAATTCAATTTCAGATTTTAAGTCAACCATAAAATCACCGTTTAAATAGTATTAAAAAAGGGCGCACCGTGGTACGCCCTTTAAAAATGCAGTAAAATTATTCTTCGTCCTCGCAGCCGCAATCACAGCAATCGCAGTCACAGCCATCGAAGTCAAACTCAAGGTCAGTACCGCAGTTGGGGCAGGTAATTCCCTCTTCTTCAAGCATTTCGCCATCAAGATAGATAATGTCGTGGCACTTGGGGCACTCAACCTCATAAAGGTCATCGTCATCCTCACAGTCACAGCAATCGCAGTCACAGTCGCAATCGTCATCATCTTCATAGATGAAATCTTCAACAGCGGAAAGGTCCTCATCTACAGCATCAACCTGCTCGCAAAGCTCGGCATAATCCTCTTCAATGCAGTCGATTTCTTCGGAAATATCACCAAGTAAATCGATAATTGCGTTTAAAATTTTGCCTTCTTTAGTGTCGCTTTCAAGGCCAAGACCTTCAGCGAGACCCTTTATATAAGAAACTTTTTCACCAATAGTCATTGTTATTTACCTCCAATTATTTCTTATGCGCGCTCCATATATTCACCGGTGCGGGTGTCAATACGAATCATATCGCCTTCATTAATGAACAGGGGGACACGAATTTCTGCACCTGTTTCAAGTGTTGCAGGCTTTGTTGCATTTGTTGCGGTGTCACCTTTAAAGCCGGGGTCGGTCTCGGTAACCTCAAGTTCAACAAATGTGGGGGGTTCAACGCCGAACACTTTGCCCTTGTAGGAAAGAATTTTACAAACCATATTTTCTTTTACAAACTTGAAGTTGTCGCCAAGGTCATCAGCACCAACAGGAACAAGCTCGTAGGATTCGGGGTCCATAAAATAGTAAAGACCCTCATCACTGTAGGAATACTCCATATCCTTTCTCTCAACAAAAGCGGTGGGATATTTTTCATTGGGGTTGAAGGTGCGCTCAAGAACGGTGCCCTCAATTACATTACGGATTTTAGCACGAACGAAAGCTGCGCCTTTACCCGGTTTAACGTGTTGAAATTCAATAATCTGGTAAACCTTACCATCCATTTCAAAGGTTACACCATTTCTAAAATCGCCAGCACTTACCATAATTTAACTCCTCCAAATTTTTAAGCCTGTGCAGCAAACACGGTTTACTGCAAAATATTACCTATAAATTATAAATTATTTACTAAACTTTGTCAATAGTTAAAGTTTGATTAAATCGCGCATTGCGCTTACTGCTAAAAGATAGCTTGACGCGCCAAAGCCCGCTATAACTCCCTTGCAAACAGGGCTTATAACCGAGGTATGTCTGAATTCCTCACGAGCGTGAACATTGGACATATGCACCTCAATGAAAGGCTTGTCAACCGAAGCAATAGCATCTCTTATAGCATAACTATAGTGTGTGTAGGCACCTGCATTTATAATACAGCCTGCATAGCCCATTTGCACACTTTGAATCTTATCAATAATTTCTCCCTCACAGTTTGACTGAAAGAAATCACAGGTAAGTTTCATAGCGCTGGCATAGCTTTGGATATTTGAATTAATATCGCTAAGCGTTTTGCTACCATAAATTGTGGGCTCACGAAGACCCAACATATTAAGGTTAGGACCGTTTATTACAAGAATTTTTGAATTAATCATTTTCATTGCACAGCCTTTCGTAATATTTTTTCATTTGACGTGCATCCTCAGCCTGAGTGCCATCGGATTCGCAAATTATTGTAGGTGAACAGTTTTTCTTTAAGATAAGTTCAACAACAGGTTCGAAATTGGGACCGAAAACATTATCCTCAAAGGTGAGGTGCTTTTTCTCGCCACCCACTGTATATTCAATCTTTGAAAAATGGGAGTGGAAGGTTTTTAGCCTTTCATAACCCAAACGATTTTCAATTTCACTGAAAATCTTTTCAAAATCGGAATACTCCTTAAGGGTGCCGCCTGTGCGGGCGTTTAGGTGGCCGAAATCAATGCAAGGAATAAGGCGTTCATCAAGCTCGCAAAGGGTCAAAACCTCGTTTAAATCACCTAGCTGATTAATTTTTCCCATTGTTTCGGGGCAAATGTGAATATTGCCAAGGCCGTTTTCATCAAGTGCCAAAATCGCCTTTTTCATTGTATCACAGGCAAGCTCTAAAGCATATTCACGGCTGATTTTACCACAGGAGCCTGTGTGCACCACAATGCGGTTGCCACCCATTGCGTTAACCGCCGCGGCGCTATCTAAAATATACTTAATTGAATTAAGCCGCTTTTCCTCCTCAACCGAGGACATTGAAATGTAATAAGGGGCGTGAAGTGAAAGCGCAATATCCTTTTCCCTTGCAAGCTTACCTAAAGCCGCAGCCTTATCAAGACCAATATTAACACCTCTGCCGCACTGGTATTCAAAGGCATTAAGTTCCATTTTAACTATATATTCCGGAACCTGCAAACTGTGTTTATAGCCCATTTGTGTAAAGGAAACAGAATTTCCCGCAGGACCAAATCTAGCTGACATTTTTTCACGCTCCTTTAGAATTTATATTTTTCAAGCAGCTTCTTTTCAAGCTTTCTTCTAATTTTAAAAGAAAATCCATCTTCAGGAAGAATTGGGTTAAGCAAAATTGTTTTTATGCCCACTAAATTTCCGCCAAGGCAGTCGGTAAAAATTTGGTCACCAACAATCGCAATGCCTTCCCTTTTTAGTTTAACCGTTTTTATTGCCCTTAAAAAACCAAATGGCAGGGGTTTTAGAGCAAGACTTATATAAGAAAGACCGATTTTCTCACAAAAAGGCTTTACCCTTTTTTCTTTGCTGTTTGAAATAACAAGCAGTGTTATACCACCGCTTTTCATTTCAGCAAGCCAGGCTTCAAGACCACCTGTGAGCTGCTGACCGTGGTGGGTTGAAAGTGTGTTATCAACATCTAACAAAAGAGCTGAAATTTTATTTTTCTTTAAAAACTCAAGAGAAATATCGGTTATTTTATCAAATTTAAATTTAGGTTTTAACAACAAGGTTTTTACCTCACAAATAAAAAATAGGCTGCACATAAAACACATGTGCAGCCACTTTTTTAAAATAAGTAATTTCCTAGCGGAACTTGCGCTTACGGGCGGCTTCCGACTTCTTCTTGCGCCTTACAGAGGGCTTCTCATAGTGCTCTCTTTTGCGCACTTCCTGAATAACGCCATCCTTAGAGGTTTGTCTTTTAAAACGACGAAGTGCGTTATCAAGTGACTCGTTTTCTTTAAGTTTTACCTGACTCATTTACATTCCCTCCCTCCGCATAATAAGTGCAGGGGTATATTTACAAAGGCGATTATACCACAAGTTTTGCCTTGTGTCAAGTTAAATTTTATATACTTTATGCCTTGAAATTAATGTAATATTATGTTAATATTTTTATATGATAAAAAGGAGTTGTTCTTATGAAAAAAATCCGTATTTTAAGCCTACTGCTTTGTTTTGTTATGGTCTTCGCTATTTGCAGCTGTAACGGCAAAAAAAACACGGAGGCTTCGGTTAAAAGCGACATTGAACTTTTAAAAGAAGCAGTGGATAAAACCGATAATTGCAGTTCCTTCCAAATGGGGGCAACAAATAAAATCAGTTACACTATTAAAGGTGAGGAAGTTACCACCGAAAGTGACATTCTTGTTCAGGGTGAGCTTGATGAAAGCGGAAAACCCAAAATGCTTTTCAGCACCACAACCGAGGTTGAAGAGCTCGGAGAGATGTCGCTTAATTTTTCTTATGTCGATTCCTTTGTTTTTATGGAAATTCTCGGTCAAAAAATTAAGGTTAAGGCAGATGAAAAACAGGCCGACCTTATTATGAATGAAAATGATGGTACTGCACTCGGTCTTGATATTGCAGATGTTAAGGATGCAAGCGCATCAAAAGAGGGCGACAAAACCGTTTATTTTATAAACTACAACACCGATGGACTTAACAAAATGCTGGAAAGCACCTTGAGCGAGCTTAAGGTTTCGTCAACAAATGCAGTATATAATTCAGGCTATGCTACCGTTACCGTTAATGCCGATGGTATGATTGAAAAGATTTCCGTTAGTGTTTCTGCCACTTTAACCGATGCCGAACTTGGTGAAATGAAAATTGGTTACTGGATGGATGTTGCCTATTCAAAATACAACGAAAAAATCGGCATAAACGCCCCTGATGATGCCGATAAATACACCGAGGTTAACATTGACGATGTTCTTAAAAGCGGCGCCACGGCAGCATAAAATTACCATATAGTAAAGCGAATAATTTTATACACTTTTTAAAAATTAGTTAAGTAAAAGGAGTTTTAAAAATGGCACTATTATCACCCTCAATGCTATCCTCTAATTTCTTTAATCTTGAAAATGATGTAAGGAACCTTGAAAAAGCAAAGGTGGATATGCTTCACCTTGATGTTATGGATGGCATTTTTGTACCTAATATCTCCTTTGCTTTTCCTGTTATTGAGGCGATAAGAAAGAATACCGATTTAACACTTGATGTTCACCTTATGATAACCGAACCCCACCGCTACATAAAGAAATTTGCCCCCATTTCAGATTATCTGGGCTTCCACTTTGAGGCAGGCTCCCCCATTGCCGAAACCCTTAAAGAGATAAGAGAGCTCGGTTGCAAGCCCTGCCTTACCATTAAGCCCTGCACCGAGCCCGAGGAGATTTTTCCATTCTTGCACCTTTGCGATATGGTGCTTGTTATGTCGGTTGAGCCCGGCTTCGGCGGCCAAAAATTTATGCCCGATTCCCTTCGCAAGGTTAAAATCTTAAAGGAGGAAATTACGCGCCGCGGCCTTGATGTTTTAATCGAAATTGACGGCGGCATAAATGAAGAAACGGCCCCGCTTGCAGTCGAGGCCGGTGTAGATGTTATTGTTGCAGGTAGCTATATTTTTGCCGAGGATATGGCGCAGCGCGTTGAAAAAATCAAGGCACTTTAAATTTTTTAACACCGTATTCCAAGGTTTTTGCAACCTGCTCTTTTTCAAAATATATTTTTGAAAATTCACACATTCTTTTTATCATTTCTTCTCCCAAAGCATCCATTTTGGTAATTATCCGATAAACACCGTTATAAAGGTAAATGGAACAATCGCAATTTTTCAACTGCTCCACAGCGGTTATTAAATCATCCACATCGCAAATTTCCAGCACTGCTTCCCTTTTTATTTTTTGGCAAACATCTAAAAAATAAATAATGCACGAACCGTTTTTCTTTTTAAAAATTTCCACAATTACCTTTTTTGTGCACGGCTCAAAGTGCAACGCTTTTGCGGCGTGGTTTAGGATTTTATCCATTATCTTCCCTGTTTTTTCGTTTTTAAAATCAATGGTGCCGCCATCAAAAAGTCGATTGACCTCTTCGGCGGAAAGCACAATTTTCAAATTATTACTGCTAATGCTTTGAACCATTATCTTATGCCTCCGTTTAAATCGCCATACTTTCGGCGATACTTAATTTGAGGTGAGTTTTATGGCAAGAAATAACAGGAGCCGACTTGTTTTTATAAAAACAGTTATCATTACCTCCTGCTGTGTTTTGTTTATTTTAATTTGCGTTTCAGCCGCAAAATATTTGTTTTTCTAAAGGAGTTAGTTTTATGAGTTATCTTGAGCTTAAAAGCGGAACCGACGTGCGCGGTTTTGCAAGCGAAAAGGGCGGTAACACCGTTAATCTTACCGAGCAGGCTGTTTTTGACATTACAAACGCCTTTATTTTTTGGTTTTGTAATAAAAATAGCACCAGCCCTCGGAACCTTAAAATTTCGGTTGGTCACGATTCAAGAATTACCGCAGAGATTATTAAAGCTCAGGTTTTAAAGGCAATAACCTTATCCGGTGCAACGGCTATTGATTGCGGCCTTTCCTCAACCCCCGCAATGTTTATGACCACCATAGACCTTAATACCGATGCCGCCATTCAGATAACTGCATCCCACCATCCATTTGATAGAAACGGCCTTAAATTCTTTGTTAAATCAGGCGGTCTTGATTCAAAGGATATTGGCGAAATCGTTGCCCTTGCTGATGAGAAAAAGAGAATCAGCGGTGAGAATGAAGGCAGCATTTTAAAAGAAAATTATATGATAACCTATGCCGCAAGACTTAGAAAAATGATTTGCGATGGCGTTAAAAACGGTGAAACTCCTCTTAAAGGTTACCACATTATTGTTGATGCAGGAAACGGTGCAGGCGGTTTCTATGCCGAAAATGTTTTGGCCCCTCTGGGTGCTGATATTTCAGGCAGTCAGTTCTTAAACCCTGATGGTATGTTCCCCAACCACATTCCAAACCCTGAGGACAAAACCGCAATGGAAAGCATTTGCTCGGCGGTTAAAAAATCAGGTGCCGATTTAGGCCTTATTTTTGATACCGATGTTGACCGCGCCGCTTGTGTTGACTGCCACGGTACCGAGATTAATCGCAACAGGCTCATTGCCCTTGCCTCAATCATTGCCACCGAAAATGCCAAGGGTGCCACAATAGTTACCGATTCTGTTACCTCTGCAGGGCTTAAAATCTTTATTAATGAGGATTTAAAGGGCAACCATTACCGTTATAAACGCGGTTATAAAAATGTTATTAACAAGGCTATAGAGTTAAATGAGCAAGGTATCGACTGCCCTCTTGCCATTGAAACCTCAGGTCACGCCGCCTTTAGGGAGAACTTTTTCCTGGATGATGGCGCCTACCTTGTTACCAAAATTGTTATTGAACTAGCCCGTGGCCAAGATATTGACAGCCTACTTCAAAATCTTAAAATGCCTGCTGAAGAAAAAGAGGTGCGCTTTAAGATTTTAGCCGATGATTTCCGTACATACGGCCAAGGTGTTATTGATGACCTTGAGAAATTTGTAAACGACAGCAGTGAGTTTGTTGCCGCCGATGACAACCGCGAGGGACTTCGTGCATTTTACAAGGACGGATGGTTCCTTTTAAGGCTCAGTGTTCACGACCCTGTTATGCCCATGAATTTTGAGAGTGACACCGCAGGCGGAATTGATGAAATCATTGAAAAAATAAAGCCGTTTTTTAAAGCCTATGATTTGCTTGATACTTCGGCACTTAAATAGCCTTAACATTTTAAAAAAACACCCATATGGGTGTTTTTTTATTCTTCATCGCAAGCTTCGCAGGCAGAGGTAGTTTGGCTTTGACCATCACAAGGGCTGGGTGGAAAGAAATCGGACATAGGGAATTTAATGTTTCTGAAAACATCACAGGGCTGGCGGTCATCAATACTACCGCACTCCTTTGTGGGAATACAAAAATCATAAACCGGAACCAGCATTTGAACATTTCTGATAAGCTGAACGATGGTAAACAGGCCTAAGGTTACATAAACCGCCATTGAACCATCAGAACAATCGCACTTAAGATTATGTCCCATATAATTGCAGATGCACTCAGGGAAACAAATCTGAGGTTCACAGCAGTTTCTAAGCTCGCAAAACTTAGTATCAAGCGCAACAGGGTCAACCGCCTGAACTACCACGCGGGGCATGTTGTTCTTTTCACTTAACTGGCGGTCAAAATCATTTTCACGGGTAACTGCATTTGAGAAAATTTTAGCATTACCCTCGCTACCAAACAGGATAACGCGCTTTGTGAAGGATGCAACACCACGAACGCTTGTGGGGGCAGAAGGTGCGGGCGAATAAACATCTAAATCGATAAGAAAATAGAAGGTTAAATCGCAGGCATAGTAGCCCTTGTTAAAGCTCACAGGTTCAACTTCAATGTAGGTTTTTAAAATCTCGGCATTTCTCACGTGAACTCCGGTTGCATTGTTAATTGTTTCCTGACCCGATGGCGTGAAATACACCCTTAAATCTTCAAGACAGTCTCTTGCACAGCAGGAATCATAAACCCTGCCTGCATCAATGCAAACAGCCTCGCGGAATCCTCCTGAATAGCAATTGTTTTCGGACATTTATAAAGCCTCCTATTATGTTTTGAAATTAGAGCGACTAACTTCTATAACATAATATGAGAAAAGGTGCATAATGTGAAAAAATCCACCGAAAATCGGTGGATTTTTTCTATTTTTTATTTTTCTCTTTTTTTGTTATGGTGGGCTTGCCGCCGTTAACCGTTTCGGTGGTTATTGTAACGGTTTTAACATCGCCGAGGGAAGGCACTTCAAACATTATATCCTGCAAAATGCCTTCAATAATAGACCTGAGTCCCCTAGCACCTGTTTTCTTTTCGGTGGTAATTTTTGCAATTTCCTTTAAGGCATCGGCTTCAAATTCAAGCTCAACACCATCCATTGCAAAAAGCGCCTGATACTGCTTAACAATTGAGTTTTTAGGCTCGGTCATTATACGAAGCAGAGTTTGCTCATCCATTGGGGATAGAGCAGTTATAACAGGCAAACGGCCAACAAGCTCGGGAATCATTCCGAATTTTACAAGGTCTTGATGGGTTGCAACCTCTTTAACCGACTGCTCCTCAATACTTTTTGGTGACTTAACATCGGCACCGAAGCCTAAAGAACTGCCACCAAGGCGGCGTTCAATAACCTTTTCAATTCCATCAAAGGCACCTGCACAAATGAACAAAATATTTGTGGTGTCAATTTGAATGAATTCCTGTTGGGGATGCTTTCTGCCACCCTGGGGCGGAACATTTGAAACAACACCCTCCAGAATTTTAAGAAGCGCCTGTTGAACGCCCTCGCCGCTAACATCGCGGGTAATGGAAGCGTTTTCGCTTTTCCTTGCAATTTTGTCGATTTCATCAACATAGATAATACCGCGTTGTGCACGCTCAATGTCAAAATCGGCAGCCTGAATAAGTCTTAAAAGAATGTTCTCAACATCTTCACCAACATAACCCGCCTCGGTTAAGGTGGTGGCATCGGTAATAGCAATGGGAACATCTAAAATTTTAGCAAGAGTTTGGGCAAGCAGAGTTTTACCAACACCTGTGGGGCCCAGCATTAAAACATTGCTTTTGGCAAGTTCAACATCGTTTTCGCGCTTTGCGGAAATTCTTTTATAATGATTATAAACCGCTACCGAAAGCACCTTTTTGGCATCTTCCTGACCGATAACATATTCATCAAGCTTTGCCTTGATTTTGGCAGGCTTTAAAAGGGTAAAATCATCTTGCCTATCCTTTTTACGCCTGCTTTTTGGCAGTCTCTGTTCTTCATCATCAAAAAGCAGAGAATTGCAAAACTGAATGCATCCGTCACAAATGTAAACGCCGGGGCCTTCAATAAGGCGCGTAACCTCATCCTGCGTTTTACCGCAGAACGAGCAACGAACCTGGTTTTTTTCACTGTCTTTTCCTGGCACTGAAATTACCTCTATCTTTTAGTGATAACCTTATCAATCAGTCCATATTCAGCGGCTTCGTTAGCAGACATAAAGTTATCTCTTTCGGTATCCCTGCGAATAACCTCAATATCCTTGCCTGTAGCCTCGGCTAAAATCTGATTGATATTTTCTCTTATTTTCTCAATGTGATGAGCGTGAATGAGAATATCGGTTGCCTGACCCTCGGCAGAGCCTAAGGGCTGATGAATCATAATTTCGCTGTTAGGAAGCGCATAACGCTTGCCCTTTGTACCTGCGGCAAGGAGGAATGCGCCCATACTTGCAGCCATACCCATACAAATGGTGCTAACATCACACTTGATGTACTGCATTGTGTCATAAATTGCCATACCTGCAGAAACCGAGCCGCCTGGGGAATTAATGTAAAAATTAATATCCTTAGTGGGGTCCTGTCCCTCAAGATAAAGCATTTGAGCAATAATTATGCTGGCCGATGCGTTATCAACCTTGTCGGAAAGCATAATAATTCTATCGTTGAGCAAACGGGAAAAAATGTCATAAGAGCGCTCTCCCCTGCTTGTTTGTTCAACAACATAAGGTACTAAATTCATATCCATAACGACACCTCCGAATTATATATATGAGTATGAACAAAAACCGTAAAATATAATCAATTATTCTTTATCGGCTGCTGCTTTTTTAGTAGTGGTCTTTTTAGCAGCAGGCTTCTTTTCGCCATCCGCTACAGCCTTTTTGGTTGTAGTTTTCTTTGCGGCAGGTTTCTTTTCGCCATCCGCTGCAGCCTTTTTGGTAGTGGTTTTCTTAGCTGCGGGCTTCTTTTCGGTCTTTTCCTTAACATCGGTGATAACAGCGTTATCCTTAATTAAGTCAATAGCCTTAGAAACTGCTAAATCAAGAGAAATATCATCCATAGGAATTGCGGCCTTAACCTGTTCAGCTGTTACGCCGTAGCCTTTAGCCATCTCTTCGATTTTTGCCTCAAGTTCTTCGGCAGTAGGAACAATTTTCTCAAGCTCAACAATCTTTTCAAGAGCAAGGCGCATTTTAACCTGCTGTTCTGCCTGAGGACGGAAGGTTTTAGAAAACTCCTCAATAGAAGAACCGGTGTACTGCATGTACATCTGAAGGTTCATACCCTGAGACTGTAAACGATAATCGAATTCCTGAACAGACTGTCTTACACGGTTTTCAAAGAGAGCCTCAGGAATTTCGCCCTTAAGGCCTTCAACAACGGTGTTAACAAGCTGATTTTCAACATCTTCCTCATTAGCCTTTTGCTTTCTTTCAAGGGTCTTTGCCTTGATGTCAGCCTTAAGCTCATCAAGAGTATCAAATTCACTTGCATCCTTAGCAAACTCATCATCAAGTGCAGGGAGCTCCTTAACCTTGATTTCGTGGAGTTTAACCTTGAAAACAGCGGGCTTGCCTGCAAGATTTTCAGCATGGTATTCTGCGGGGAATTCAACATTAACATCGAATTCATCGCCTGTGTTGTGACCAACAATTTGCTCCTCAAAGCCGGGAATGAACTGACCGGAGCCCAGTTCAAGAGAGTGAGATTCACCCTTGCCGCCTTCAAATGCAACATCATCAACAAAGCCTTCAAAATCGATAACAGCGGTGTCGCCAAGAGCGGCTGCTCTGTCAGTTACGGCAACCATTCTTGAGTTACGCTCTGCAAGAGAGTTAAGGGTAGCCTCAACCTCGGCATCGGTAACCTCAGCGATAACGCGCTCAGCCTTTAAGCCTTTATACTCTGAAACCTCAACCTCAGGATAGGTTGTAAGAGCAACCTTAAAGCAAACGCCATCCTCCTTGCTGATTGAAACAAGGTCAAAGTCCATTTTATCATCAACAATTTTAAGGTTAGCCTCTTTAGCGGCGCCTTCAACTGCATCAGCATATAAAAGGTTAAGTGCATCCTCAAAGAAAACCTCTACACCGTAGAACTTTTCAATGATGCTTAAGGGTGCTTTACCCTTTCTAAAACCGGGAACATTGATTTTCTTGCCATTCTTGCGATAAACATCGTTAATGGCTGCACGGAATTTTTCCCCATCGATAACAATTTCGAGCTCGTAACGATTTGTCTCGATTTTTTTTGTTGCTTTTAAACTCATAAAATTAAACCTCCGATATTTTAGGTCGCTGTTTTTAGCCGCAGACCGTATCTCATAAAATTATAGCATATATTTTACAATATTTCTACCACTTTTTTCAATTTTTTTATTTTTTTAATATTTTATACAAAATGGTGTAAAATCGATGCTGTCGCAGGACACTAATTTAAGCATTATGCCATCATATTCATTAACAACACCTGCTTTGCCTGCGCCGTGAACGTGACCGTAATAAATTTTTTTAATATCATATTTTTTTAAAACCGAAAAAATTTCCTCACAAACCTGGCCTGCAAACACAGGGGGATAGTGTAAAAACACAAGCGGCTCAAGCCCTGTTTTAATGGCCTCTTTAATTGACATTTCAAGCCTGCCCGCCTCACGGAGCAAAACTTTTTTATCCTCTCCGCCATCAAAAAACCAGCCGCGCGTTCCGCAAACGGCAAAATTTTCGGCTACAATGCAATTATTAAAAACAAAATCGATTTTTGAAAAATTGTTTTCCGCTAAAAATTCGCGCATTTTCTTGGCAGTTCCCCACCACAAATCGTGGTTGCCCTTTAAAAGAATTTTTTTACCGGGCAGGTCGTTTAAAAATGCAAAATCCGCCTTGGCTTCATCTATTTTAAGCCCCCAGGATAAATCGCCGGGTAAAATTACGGTGTCGTTTTCCTTAACGATTTTGCACCAATTTTTTTTAATTTTTTCCTCATAATTTTCCCAGCCGCGGAAAATATCCATTGGTTTATCAGCACTAAAGGACAAATGCAAATCGGAAATTGCAAAAATGCTCAAATTTTTTCACTTCGCTTTCAAAAAACAAATTTTTATGGGCATACTAATTTTGGTCATAAGGACCAAAGAAAGGACTGAAAAATATGTCAGACTGTTGCTCAAAAAAAGAGGTTATAAGCGGTATCAAATGCGAGGTTAAAAACTGCACCTACCATACCGAAAGCGACCACTGCGAGGCAGGCGCCATTCAGGTTGGTTACTGCAATTCCTGTGAAAAGGGCGAAACCGCTTGCACAACTTTTAAGGCAAAATAAAAATCCTTTTTTAAGAAAATACCCGACTTTAAAAATCGGGTATTTTTTCTTTTAAATCTTTAAATAATCCAGAACAAAATCCTTGATTTTATCCTTTTCGCAAATATCGGTAAATCTTACCTTTGCATCCTTTAAAGCAAGTAAAGGCTCGGGAATTTTAACGCCTGTTTTTTCATTTAACAAATCTACCGCGTCAAACTCTTTTTCGGGGGCTTTTTCTTGGAAGGCAGAAAGCACACTTGCGCAGAATTTATAGGGGCTTGCGGTTGAAGCAATAACAGTTTGAGTGTTGTCCCCTGTTTCTTTAACATAGCTATTATAAACATTTACGGCAACAGCTGTGTGGGTATCGCAAAGGTAGCCAAAATTTTTCCAGGTTTCCTCAATGGTTTTTAAGGTGTTTTCATCATCGCAGCAGCCACCGTAGAAAAGCTCACTAAAGCGGGCTTTAACCTTATCGGAAACGGTGTACATACCCTTTTCGGCCAAATCACTTTGCATTTTTGCAACAAAGGCATCATCGTGGTCGGAAAGCTCATAAAGCATTCTTTCAAGGTTGCTGGAAATAAGGATATCCATTGAAGGTGAAACGGTTGTGTAGAAATCGCGATTTTTATTGTAGGTTCCTGTTTTTAGGAAATCGGTTAGAACATTATTTGCGTTTGAGGCACAAATAAGTTTTTTAACCGGAACACCCATTTTCTTGGCATAATATGCCGCTAAAATATTGCCGAAATTACCTGTTGGAACAACAATGTTAAAGCCGTTTGTCCTTACACTTTCATCCTTTTTAAGTAGGTCGCAATATGCACTTACATAATAAATAATTTGCGGTGCAAGACGACCCCAGTTAATTGAGTTTGCAGAGGAAAACTGCATTTCGTTTTTCTCTAAAAGCTTTGCAGTTTCACAGTCGGTAAAAATCTTTTTAACTGCACTTTGGGCATCATCAAAGTTGCCCTTAATTGCGCAAACACTTACATTTTTACCCTTTTGGGTACACATTTGATGTTTTTGCATAGGGCTTACGCCATCACTTGGGTAGAAAACAATAATTTTGGTGCCCTCAACATCGCAAAAGCCCTCGAGGGCTGCCTTTCCTGTATCACCCGAGGTTGCAACAAGGATAACAGTTTCCTTTGCCTTTGATACCTTCTTTGCCGAAGTGGTAAGCAGGTAAGGCAAAATTTGAAGTGCTAAATCCTTAAAAGCACAGGTGGGGCCGTGCCACAGCTCTAAAATATGGGTACCATTTTTAAGGGTATAAAGCGGTGCCGGAGCATCGTTTTCAAAGGTGCCGCTGTAGGCGCCCTTTGCACAGTATTCAATTTCCTGTGCGGTAAAATCGGTTAGGAATTTTTTAAAAACAAAAACCGCTCTTTCGATATAATTCATACCCTTAAGGGCATTAAAATCATTTTCGCTTAAGGCTGGCACAGTTTCGGGCACAAATAAACCGCCATCAGGTGCAATTCCTGTTGCAATAGCTTGGGCAGCCGAAACCTTAAGGGTGTTATCTCTTGTACTGTTATAATTCATTTTTTGGGGAACCTCCCGAATATTTCATATACCATATAATTTTATTAAATAATGCTTCATTTGTCAAATGTTTCGAAAGAAATTGGCGGCATTTTCATAAAAAAATAGGTTTAGGTGACGCTCACTTACACCTTTTTCCAAAAGATACGCCCTTAAAAGCGGAATATGCGATATATCACGAAGCTCATCACTCATTTGGGCGCCATCGAAATCCGAGCCGAATGAAATGTGGTTTTCCAGCCCTAAACTTAGCATATAACAAAGGTTATCATAAACGCCTTCAAAAGAATTTTTGTCCGAAAATTCGGGATAGGGACATATTCCAATAACGCCACCCTTTTGAGCTATTTTTAAAAGTGCTTTGTCACTTAAATTTCTTTTATGCTCAAAAACTCCCTTTGAGCAGCTGTGGGTAGCAATAGGAAATTTCGCAACACTTATGGCATCAAAAAAGCTTTCCTCATTTAAATGGGATAAATCGGTGGCAATTTTTAAGTAATTCATTTTCTTTATAACCGCTTCGCCAAATGTCGTGAGCCCACCCTTTTCATTGGCCCCCGAAGCGATTTTATTTTTCCCGTTCCAGGTGAGGGTTATAACGCCGACTCCATCATTTTTAATTTCATCAAGATAGTCTATTTCTTCAATTACGCTGCCGCCCTCAATGGAAAAAACGGGTGTGAAACGGTCCGATTTACAGCCCGACAATTTCGCCTTAAAATCGGATAAAACACCCCTATAAAATTCAAAGGGCGAGGGCGTTTCTTCCCTCACCCACACTGCAAAAATTTGGCTCCATTTGCTAAAACAGCCTGCCTTTTCAAAGGAAATATCAAGATCATTTTTTAAAAAATCCTTTTTTTCGGTAAAACACCTAAAAGGTGTATCACAGTGTAAATCAAAAAACTCCATTACCCTTCTCCAAACAAAAAGCATTTTTAAGATATTCAAGTTCAAACTGCCATTTGTCATCCTCATTTTTAAAGGCTGTTACCATTGCAACATCAAATCGGGGTTTTAAATAGCAATGCGATTTAGCATAATAATCCTTTGCAGTAGCAATAATTCGGCGCTGCTTGCGCTTATCAACCGCCTCGGCAGGGGATACAAAGTAATCACCTGTTCTTGCCTTTACCTCAACAAATGCAACGATATCCTTATCCTCTGCAATTATATCAATTTCACCATAACGGCATTTGTAATTTCTTTTGGCTATGTAAAAACCTTTTCTTTTAAGATAGGCCGCAACCCTATCCTCAGCCATAACTCCGAATTCGGTGTTTTTCATTTGATAAAATTCTTTATAAAGGAGGGCCTGTGAATGTCACAGGGGCCAAACTCCCTTATAGCTTCGATATGTACCTTTGTGCCATAACCCTTGTGCTGTGAAAATTTATATTGCGGATAAATGGCATCATATTCCAAAAGCAGGCGGTCCCTTGTAACCTTAGCAATGATGGATGCGGCGGCAATGCTTAAGGATTTAGAATCGCCCTTAACAACGGTAAGACTTGGAATTTTAAGGCTCGGTGGTGTTCTGTTGCCATCAATCAGAGCAAAATCAGCAGGAACCTTAAGGCTTTCTACAGCACGCTGCATTGCTATGTAGGTTGCGCCTAAAATATTATGCTCCTCAATCTCGTTTACGCTTGCAAAGGCAACCGACCAGGAAATAGCCTTTTCGGTGATTTCCTCATAAAGCATTTCCCGCTTTTTTTCACTCAATTTTTTTGAATCATTTACACCCTCAAAATCCAAATCGGGCGGTAAAATAACTGCAGCGGCACAAACAGGGCCTGCAAGGGGTCCCCTGCCTGCCTCATCTATACCGCATACAAATTTATAACCTTGTTCTCTTTTTTCATTCTCATAGGAAAAATCAGGCAATGCTTACACCCTTTCCAATGTAATTCTACCGATTTTGCAGTTACGATATTCCTCTAAAAGCATATTTGCCGCTCTTTCGGTGTTGATAGCATTTCCTCTTTGCAAAAAGCCCCTACGCCTTCCGATTTGCTCGAGCAGCTCGTATGGCTCAACCTCAAAATCAAGTTCCCCATACCGCGCTGAAAGCAGCTCGGGGTATTCCTGCATTAAAATTTCAAGAAGCCTTACTGCCAAAAGCTCAACATCAAGAATTCTATCGGTAACAGCACCTGTAAAGGCTAAGCGCTCACCCACAGTTTGGTCATCAAACTTAGGCCAAAGAACACCGGGGGTATCAAGAAGTTCCAAATCCTTATCAATGCGAAACCACTGATTTCCCCTTGTAACACCGGGGCGATTTTCTGCCTTTGCTCTATTATTACCTGCCATTTTGTTTATAAAAGAAGATTTGCCAACATTGGGGATTCCCACAACCATTATGCGCAGTCCCCTGCCTACCATACCTTTATTTTTATAATATTCAAGCTTATGGGCAAGTGTTTCCTTTGTAACGGTTTTGAATTTATCAAGACCGCGACCTGTTCGGCAATCAACAGCGATTGCGGGAATGTTTTGCTTTGCATAGTGCTCAATCCATTGGTCGGTTACCCTTTGGTCGGCCATATCACATTTGTTAAGCAAAACAATTCTGGGCTTATCAGCAATAATGCTGTGAAGTTCAGGATTGCGACTGCTTAAAGGAATTCTTGCATCAACAATTTCGGCAACGGCATCTACAATATTAAGGGTTTCCTTTATAAGGCGCCTGGTTTTGGCCATATGCCCCGGAAACCACTGAATATTTTGTGTTTGTGCCATTATTCAATTCCTCCGATTTCGCTAAATGGGAACACCTTTAAAATCGCTTTACCCAAAATATAGCGGGTATCTATCATTCCGTTATTTCCAATTAGTGAGGAGCGGCTGTCGTGAGAATCATTTCGGTTATCACCAAGAACGAATACGCAGCCATCATCCACCTTTACAGGAAACTGGATATCATAAGAAAGATTTGTAGGTGTACGAGTATAGGGCTCATCAAGCGCAACACCGTCAACATAAACCATACCTGTGTTAAAATCAATGTCTACAATCTGACCCTCGGTTGCGATTACGCGCTTAATAATGGGTGCCTGACTTTCGTTGTCATAAGAGTTATCAATATTGCGAGAAATAACCACAACATCCTTTTGCTTTGGGGTGTAGAACAAATTACTAATTACAACCTTATCGCCATTGTGCAGGGTTTCACGCATTGAACCACCATCAATTGTGACCACCTTGAAAACAAGGGTAAAAACCACAACAACGGCAACCATTGCGGTAACAATGACCTCTAACCATTCAAAAACATCACGCTTGGTTACAAGACCTTTTTCTTTAATAGCCTTGAATTTTTCCTTTAAGGCTAAAAATAAAGACTGCATAATCACACCACCTAACAATAAAATTAAAAGGGGACAAAATGCTTTGTCCCCTTAAAACACCTCTTTAAGAGCCAAAAGCTCTTTAACTGATATTTTAGCCAATCTGCTCTTTAACTTTAGCAGCTTTACCTACTCTATCACGGAGATAGTACAGCTTTGCACGACGAACACGACCGTTGCGAACGAGCTCAACCTTGTCAACATTCGGAGAATGCACAGGGAACACACGCTCAACACCAACGCCGTAGGAAATACGTCTTACGGTAAAGGTTTCAGCAATACCGCTGTTGTTCTTTGCAATAACAGTACCCTCAAAAACCTGGATACGCTCACGCTCACCTTCACGAATCTTAACGTGAACACGAACGGTGCTACCAATAGAAATAACGGGTGCGTTTTCCTTCATCATACCTGCTGTTAACTCTTTTACAGCGTCCATTTTAATTTTCCTCCCTAATTTGTTCAGGCGTTCATGTCAACACATTTTGGCAGAGGACCACCCGTTTTAATGTCGTTTTACGGCATTAAACCCGCCGTTTGAAGGTTCGGCGAAATCAAATGCTCTAATATGATATCACACATCATTCTAAAAATCAAGCATTATTTTAAAAAAATGGAATTTTTATTTTTTAAAAGCGGTATTCTACCCTCTACCCTTAAATCCAAGGTGTTAATGTAAATAATTTCCGCCTCATCATCAACCGCTACACAATAAAACTCGTAGCAGTTTTTTTCGTTGCCATTAAATATTGAAACGACCTGCAAGGCCTGCTCCACTGAAAGGTTTTGTGGGATTTTCGATTGCGCATCGGTAACGGAGTGGTTTGGCGCCTGCAGGGTTCGATTACGGTGATTTAACAAAAACTGCTCCCCAATAAATTCAATAATTTCTCCGCTAACCCTTGAAATGGTTAGTTCTACCCTATCGGGATTGCAGTAGGTTGCTCCGTTTTTTGTGGTAAAAACAATATAACACATTTGTTCCCTGCTTTCAAAATAACGTGGCACAAAATTTGCTGAATGGTAGGTGGCTAAAAAGGCTTTAGCAAGGTCAAGGCACTGTTCATCGCTAAAGTTTTTCGCTTCGCCTTTTTCATTTCTTAAAAAGGATACAATAAACCCGCCCTTAGCGGAAATAAAAATTTCCTCGCCTGATGTTTTAAACCTATAGCCATCAATTTTATTTTCCACCACCCTTTGGGTGGTTGTGCTTTCGCTTATTTCTATATATTTTTGGGCAATTTTACTAGCCATTTCTTGGCTAATTTCTTTAGAATCTGAAAGTGGGTTTCCGTTATCACTCACCACGCTTGAATGATTTTGGGAGACCGATTGTGGCATTTCACTTTCCGTTTTCTCCGCAATTTCTCGGTTAACCTTACTGTAACGCTCTCTTATTTCCTCGGTTATATCGTTTTCACCCTGTTCCAGCTCCAGTTTTGATATTTCCTCGGCAAACAAACTCGATACACGGCTGAGCTTTTCTATTTTTTGTTTTTGCTCACTGCTGGACCGGCCCTGCTTTACATCCTCTGCATATTTTAAAACATAATCACCCGAAAGATTTAAGAAATTATCCAGCCCGCTTTCAACATTTTGTAAATTTAAAAGGGCATAATCCTGCCTTGCTCTGCGCAGTTCCTCAGAAAGATTTTGGGCAATTTCGTTAAGCTTATTTTCCTCCTCGGTTTTTAAAAACAGGTCAAGTAAATTGCTAACCTTATCAATTGCCGACGAAAAATCGTTAAAAATAGCCACCCTTTCTTTGCTTGTGTCGTTATTATCACTATCGCTTTTAAAGATGAAAACCACCGCCACCAAAGCCAGCGCCGTGGCAAATGAAATTAACTTTATTAAAACTTCCTTTTTCATAAAATCCTCCTTTTCGGCTATTACTAATTTTTACCGAAAAATATCGTAATATTACGGCGAAAAAAACTTGTATAATGAGAGGAAATATTATATAATGTTTTATATATGTTTAAATTTCATTAATTACGGAGATGTTTCTTTGGATAAAATTATTTACCTTGATAACAGTTCCACAACCAAGCCCTGTCAAGGTGCTGTTCGTGAAATAAATCGCTGCTTAACCGAAAATTGGGGAAACCCTTCCTCACTGCATTTAATGGGTTTTGCCGCCGAAACCGAAATGACAAATGCCCGCATTGCCGTTTCAAAAGCGCTCCGTTGCCGTGAGGATGAAATTTTCTTTACCTCAGGCGGCACGGAAGCAAACAACATTGCAATTTTAGGTGCAGTGAGTGCCGGCAAACGCCGCGGTAACCGAATTGTTACAACCGCGATTGAACACCCCTCGGTTTTAAATGTTTTTGAAAAGCTAAAAAACGATGGCTTTGAGGTTGTTTACCTTCACCCCGATGAAAACGGAACCATTCCCGACAGCGAGCTTGAAAACGCAATTAACAAGGATACTATCCTTGTTAGTATGATGCTTGTTAACAACGAGGTTGGCTCTATTTTACCTGTTGAAAAAATTTCATCCCTAATAAAAAAGGTTGACTCCCCTGCCCTTATCCACTGTGATGCAGTTCAGGGCTTTGGCAAGCTACCTATTGATGTTAAAAAATTAGGCGTGCAAATGCTTACCTTAAGCGGCCACAAAATTCACGGCCCAAAGGGTGTTGGCGTTTTATTTAAAGCCAAGGGCGTAAACCTTAGGGAAAGCGTTTTCGGCGGTGGCCAGGAAAAAGGGCTTCGTTCAGGAACAGAGGGCATGCCCGCAATTTGCGGCCTTTTAGGTGCCGTTAATGACCTTCCTGATATAACCAAAAGCCTTGCCTACATAACCGAGCTTAATGCCTATGCAAGAAATGTTTTGCTAAGTACCGGCCTTGTTAAAATCAACTCCCCCGAAAATGCCCTGCCATACATTTTAAACATAAGCGTTTCGGGATATAAATCAGAAACACTGCTCCATTTTCTTGAATCAAAAAACATTTTTGTTTCCAGCGGCAGTGCCTGCTCTAAGGGTGTTAAAAGCTATGTGCTTCGGGAAATGGGAATAAATGATAAAGAGATTGATTCCTCCCTTAGAATCAGTTTTTGCAGGAATAACACAAAGGAAGAAATTGACATTTTGGCGAATGAACTTAAAAACGCCGCAAAAATATTGAAAAGAGCTTAAAAATGAAAGAAATTATACTTGTTAAAAACGGAGAATTAACCCTTAAGGGGCTTAACCGCTTCACCTTTGAAGATGCACTTGTAACCAACATTAAGCGCCATTTAAAGGCGTTTGGCGATATTAAAATACAAAAAGCACAATCCACAATGTATATTGAGCCTTTAAGCGAGGATTTCCCCTTTGAAGATGCCCTCACTCGTGTGGGAACAATTTTTGGCATTGCGGCATATTCCCGTTGCTGTGTTGTAGAAAAGGATTTTGATAAAATCCTCGAAACTGCACCTATTTACCTTGCCGAAACAATGAAAAGCATTAAAACCTTCAAGGTTGAGGCAAAGCGTTCGGACAAGCAATTCCCCTTAAAATCCCCCGAAATTTGCCGTGAGGTTGGCGGCAAGCTTTTGCAGGCGTTTCCACATCTTCGGGTTGATGTTCATAATCCTGATGAGGTTATTACCGTTGAAATCAGAGATTATGCCGCTTATATAAGAGCAGGTCAGCTCCACGGTGCAGGAGGCCTGCCTGTAGGCACCGCAGGAAAATCAGCCATTCTTATTTCAGGCGGAATTGATAGCCCTGTTGCCGCTTGGACAATGGCAAAGCGCGGGCTTTCCCTTGATGCAATTCATTTTGCAAGCCCACCATACACAAGCCCTCGTGCTGAAATGAAGGTAAGAACACTACTTTCAAAGGTTGCGCGCTACTGCGGCACAATTAAACTCGGAATTGTTCCCTTTACCGAAATTCAGCAAGAAATTGGTGAAAAGTGCCCTGAGGAATATTTCACCCTTATAATGCGCCGAATGATGATGCGTATTTCCGAGCGCCTCGCAAGAAAGCAAAACTGCTTAGCACTTATTACCGGCGAAAGTCTTGGTCAGGTTGCAAGTCAGACCCTTCCCGCCATTGCCGTTACCGATAGCGTATGTAATATGCCTGTTTTCCGCCCGCTTATTGGAATGGACAAGGAAGAAATTATTTCAATTTCAAGAAAAATTGACACCTTTGAAACCTCTATTCTCCCTTATGAGGACTGCTGCACCGTGTTTACCCCTAAGCATCCCAAAACACGCCCCACCGAGGAGCAGTGTGCCGCCGCCGAAAGTGCGCTTGACATTGAAGCACTGGTCGAAAAGGCTGTCAGCGATACCGAATTTTCATACATTAACTAATTCTAGGAGTTCTACCTTATGAATGCAGAAATTATTTGCGTAGGAACAGAATTGTTGCTTGGTAACATTGCCAACACAAACGCTGTTTACATTTCAAATAAACTTTCCGAGCTTGGTATTGATGTCTTTTATCAAACCGCTGTTGGGGATAATTCCTTGCGCCTTAAGGACACCTTTATCCACGCCTTTGAGCGAAGCGATATTATAATCATAACAGGTGGTCTTGGCCCAACAAGCGATGATATAACAAAAGAAGCCGTTGCCGAGGCACTAAGGCTTCCCCTCGTTATGGATGAGGCCAGCAAAAATCATATTGATGAGTATTTTGCCTCCACCGGCCGCATTCCTACAGAATCAAACTACAAGCAGGCCTTAGCTCCAAAGGGCAGCGCTATTATTCAAAACCCAGTTGGCACAGCACCAGGCTACTGCATTGAAAAGGGCGGCAAGCGTGTTTTCCTGCTACCCGGCCCACCAAAGGAGCTTACGGCAATGTTTGAAAGCGCTGTGTTCCCTTACCTTCACGGCATTTCCGACTCACTGCTTGTTTCCCACTATGTTCGCATTTTCGGCATTGGTGAATCTAAAATTGAGGAGATGCTTGGTGACCTGGTTAAAAGCAGTAATCCAACCGTTGCCACATATGCCTCCCCCGGAGAGTGTATGATTCGTATAACCGCAAAAGGAACGGATGATACCGTAAGTGAAGCGCTTTGCAAGCCTGTTGTTAAAAAAATCAAAGAACTTTTTGCCGAAAACATTTACGCTATTGATGCCGAAGGGCTGGATTTTGCCACCGTTAATGCTTTAAATGAGAAAAAGCTTACCATTGCCACAGCTGAATCCTGCACAGGCGGAATGGTAGCCGAAAAGATTACCTCGGTTTCGGGCTCATCAAACGTTTTTAAAACAGGTATAATTGCCTACTCAAATGAAATAAAAATAAATGAGCTTCAAATTCCACGTGAAATAATTGAGGCGTATGGTGCCATTAGCGAGCAGACTGCCGCACATATGGCGGTTAATGTGCGCCGCCTGCACGGTGCGGACCTTGGCGTTGGTATAACAGGTGTTGCAGGCCCCGATAAATCTGAAGGCAAGGATGTCGGTCTTGTTTTTGTTTGCCTTGCCGACAGTGAGCGTGTTTGGGTTAGAAAGCTTACCCTGACCGTTGGCTACGACCGCGAGAAAATCAGAAATTTTGCGACTATGACAGCCCTTGACCTTGCACGCCGTTATGCATATTTTGCACCTGCTGTTATGCCCGAAGGCACCCTGCAAGGTGAAAAAATTAATATTCTTTATTCCCAGCCTCAAGGCGATAAGCCCGTTTTACCCGAAAATGTAGAGGAAACTCGCTTACCGATTATTGATAAGGATGATTTTGCCGCAAGTCTTTCCACCTTCCTTGCACCAAAGGAAGAGGATAAAAATGAAGCAACCAAGCACCGCACACACTCGGCAAAGGAAATCAGTATAATTGAGCAGATTAAAAGTAACGGTATAGTTAAAACCGCAAAGGACATAACCGAAAAAATTGTTGAAGGCGCAAAGGCATTTGCCGCAGATGTAAAAACCAAATTAAAAAACACACCTATTCAAACCAAAAAAATTGTTTTTAACTGCATTTTTGTTGCCTGCATTGCCACCTTTGTTATTTCCTCCATTAACCTGCTTAGCTACTTTATTTCCGAAAGACAGCAAAATGCCATTATCACCGAAACACAGCAAATTTGGAAGGAGGCACTTAGCAAAAATGAAGATGGCACCGATTTAAGCGCCGTTTTTGACCCGCTGCTTAAAATTAACTCCGACACAATGGCTTGGCTCACTATTCCCAACACCAAAATTAACAATCCTGTTTGCCAAACCGATAATAATGATTATTATATCGACCACAACTTTAATAAGGAAAAGAGCCGCTATGGCGCGCTTTTCTTTGACCATCGCGATATAATTACAGCCGAAGGAAGCAGCAAAAACCTGGTAATCTACGGTCATAATATGAAGGATGGCAATATGTTTGCCGACCTTCTTAAATACAAAAACCTTTCCTTTTATAGGCAAAACCCCACCTTTACACTCACCACTCGCTTTACCCAAAGCGAATATCGTGTGTTCTCGGTGTTCCTAATTAACTCTAAGCCCAAAGATGACAACGGTTATCTCTACAACTTCTTAAGAAACAACTTTGTGGATGATGATTCCTTTAACGAGTGGATTAAGGAGGCAAGGAAAAGGAGCCTGATTGGCACAACAGTTAATGTTGATGAAGGCGATGAAATTCTAACACTTGTTACCTGCGCTTATGACTTTAAGGATGCCCGTCTGGTTGTTATGGCACGAAAAACAAGGGAGGGCGAAGGCAAGGTTAACACCTATGAGGCCTTTATAAACACCAATCCCCTTTATCCACAAATTTGGTACGACACAAAGGGAATTACAAATCCCTTTAGAACCCAGTCGGCACTCACCTCAAGTGATACCTCATCGGTACAGTTTTTCCCCTACTTCCCCCTTAGTCCTCAGGTGCCCGCATCCTCTGCCACATCGGGGGTAAGCAGTGCCGTATCGGGAGTGAGCAGTGCAAACACCTCAACCAGTGTGAGCACGGCAAGCTCATCCACCACAACATCTACCGAGAGCACTGTATCACAAAGCTCATCTTCCCCCACCTCATCAGAAAGTTCATCGGCAGTTTCTTCCGAAAGCTCACAGGCTTCCTCAAGTGAAGGGACTTCATCATCCGCTGAGTCAAGTGAAAGTCAAGCCGATGATTCCACACAAAACTAAACTATTTTTTTACTAAACTTAGGCTAGGAGGCTTTTAAGTGTTAGAAAATATTAAGCTTGATATTATCTATTATGGCACGCAAAAGGATTTCGAAATGGAATTTAACCTTTGCGGTTGCTGCAGAATGCGCCTGCTCACCGCCGCGGCGGAGGATTTAAAGGGCTTTGTAAACTGCATTAAGGTTGCCGTTGCAAGAAGTCGCATTATCCTTTTATGTGGTGAGCTTTATGGAGAAGCGGGTCTTTTGAACATTATTTCAAAGGCAGTAGGTCGCGATTTTGAGGAGGTTGAAAATCCCCTGTACGGAATTGCAGGTGATGGCAAAACCAGCCTTTTAAAGCAAAGCATTCCACTTGTTACCTCAAACGGAAAGTTGCTTGGCTGTGTTATTGAACAAGGCCCTCAGGCAATTATTATGCTTTCTGATGATAAGGATGGCCGCAAGGAGATTATGCAAAATCTCGTGCACCCCTACATTAAGGAATTAAGCAAATCGGAAACCGATACCGCCACCGATTCTGTTTTTGAAAATGTCGCAAGCGAAACTGATGTTTTCGGCTCCCCCGAACCCGATGTTTTGGATGAAGCCTATAAAACCGAGGAAGTAACAAACGAAACAGAAACTGAATCCGAAGAAGCAGAGCAGTCTATAGATGAAGGTGACGAGGATGAACTTGAAACCGTTTCTTTAGAGGATTTTACAACCGAAGACGATGAAGTAAACCAACTTTCGGATGAAACCGAAAGCGAGGCCGATGCCTTTGTAGAAAACATCGCTGCAGATGACACAAATGATGATGCTACTGTAAACAATGATACTCCGCCCTATGACATTGGCCTTGTTTTTGCCGAGGATGAGGGCGATGATGAAACCGATGAAACGGTATTTTCCTCCGATGTATTTAAGCAATACAATGATGACTTCTCACTTATTGCCCCTGTCAGCGATAAAAACAGGCGCCATAAGCACGGTCAAAACCGCGGTAATTCACCCATTATTTTAATTCTATTTTGCCTGGTTTTATGCCTTTTAGCGGTTATCATTTATTTTCTCCTCGTAAAACCCGCCCAGGCAGGTACTGATATTGGCGAAAACTTTAGTAATCTTTTTTCGTTCGCATTAAAAGGAGTTTATAAGCCATGGTAGAAACTGTTGTTGAGTTTTTAAGAGAGTATGTTAGCGCTGAGCTGGTTGTTTTTATCATTTCACTGCTCCCCATTCTCGAACTGCGCGGCGGCCTTGTTGCGGCGGCAATTGTTGGAATTGAATGGTATGTTGCACTGCCCATTTGCATTATTGGCAATATGTTGCCCATTCCCTTCGTTCTCTTATTCATTAGAAAAATTTTCGAATGGCTTAAAAAGTTTAAATTTATGAAAAAAATCGTTGAAAAGCTTGACGAACGCGCAAAGAAAAAAAGCGAAAGCATTAACAAGTTTATTTTGTGGGGCCTTTTCACCTTTGTCGCCATTCCTCTGCCCGGAACAGGCGCTTGGACAGGTGCCCTTGTTGCCGATATTTTGGATGTTCGTTTTAAAAAGGCGTTCCCTATTATTTTTGTGGGTGTTGTAACTGCGGGACTCATTGTTTCCCTTGTGAGTTACGGTATTCCCTGGCTGATTTCACTTTTTGCATAAAATAAAAAGGACTTAAGGAAAATCCTTAAGTCCTTTTTTCTTGTTTGTTTTATTTGCCTGACTGATCGTCATGAACGGTGAGGTTTTGCTGAATTGCCCAACGAGCAATCTTCATTTTTGTGTGGTCAGCAACACTTTCGGCAACAACGCTGTCCTCTTTAAGAGAAACAACCTTTAAATAGTAACCGCCAATGGTAAGAATTTCATCGCCAATTTGAAGATTCTCGCGCATTTTTGCCTCTTCTTTTTGCTTTTTGCGCTGAGGGCGAATCATAATGAAATACATTGCAACGAACATTAAGATAATCATACCGAAATAGAGAACGGTACCTCCGATTCCGCCTTCACCCTGTCCGCCGGTGGGATTGTTTAAAAGAAATGCGTTCATTTTTTTACCTCCGATTAAATTCGATATTGTTATTATATCTAAAAGAAACTAATAATGCAAGTGCTAAATTCTTTTTCCGAGAATTTGTTCCTTTTCCCGCTTGTATTCAGCAAAGCGACCCTCATCAAGCGCCTGCCTTATCTCGGTCATAAAGTTATTGTAAAACCACAAATTGTGCATTACGCAAAGCCTGTGGGAAAGCATTTCGTTTGCTTTTAGAAGGTGCCTTATATAAGCGCGGGAGAACTGCCTGCAGGTAGGACAGTTACAGCTTTTATCAATGGGAGAATCATCCAGCATATATTTTTCATTGTTTATGTTAATAATACCTTCGCTTGTAAAAAGATGGCCGTGGCGAGCGTTGCGGCTGGGCATAACGCAGTCAAAAAGGTCGATTCCTCTTTCTACTGCATTTAAAATGTTAAGCGGAGTTCCAACGCCCATAAGATAACGGATTTTATCCTTTGGCATAACCGGCACAACATGGTCAAGAACATCATACATAATTTCGGTGGGCTCTCCAACGGCAAGGCCGCCAACGGCATAGCCATCTAAATCGAGTTCTGCTATTTCCTTCATATGGTCAATGCGCAGGTCGTTATAGGTACAGCCCTGGTTAATACCGAAAAGCATTTGCTCTCTGTTCACGGTATCCTCAAGGGTGTTTAGTCTAGCCATTTCGGTCTTACAGCGCTTAAGCCAGCGGGTTGTTCTGGCACAAGACTGCTTGGCATAGGAATGTTCAGCCGGGTTTTCAACACACTCATCAAATGCCATTGCAATAGTTGAGCCTAAATTTGACTGGATTCGCATGCTTTCCTCCGGCCCCATAAAAATTTTCCTGCCATCAATATGGGAGGAAAAGGTTACGCCCTCTTCCTTAATTTTTCGCAGTTGGGCAAGGGAGAAAACCTGAAAGCCGCCGCTATCGGTTAAAATTGGTCCATCCCAGGTGGTGAACTTATGGAGTCCTCCCATTTTCTTTATATTTTCATCCCCTGTTCTAACGTGGAGATGGTAGGTATTTGAGAGCATAACCTGGCAGTTAACCTCTTTTAAATCCTGTGCCGAAACAGCGCCCTTAATGGCGCCGCAGGTGGCAACATTCATAAATGCGGGGGTCTTAATAACGCCTCGGTTGGTTATAAACTCACCCCGTCGTGCATTCCCCTCTTGCTTTAAAAGTTTATACATAACTAAAAAATCCTTTACTGAATTATCATTGCGTCTCCGAAGCTGAAAAATCTGTATTTTTCAGCTACTGCGGTTTTATAAGCCTTCATTGTTTTCTCATAGCCATAAAAAGCGCTGACAAGCATTATAAGCGTGCTTTCGGGCAGGTGGAAATTGGTTATAAGGCCATCAATGCATTTAAAATTATAACCCGGGTAAATGAAAATATCGGTGGAATCGGAACACTCTTTTATTACGCCGAATTTTGTTGCGGCGCTCTCTAAAGTTCGGCAGCTTGTGGTGCCCACACAAATAACCCTGCCTCCTGCCGCTTTAGTTTCATTTATGGTTTTTGCGGCTTCTTCCCCTATACAGTACCATTCACTATGCATCTTATGCTCGGTTATTTCATCAACCTTAACAGGTCTAAAGGTGCCAAGGCCCACGTGCAAGGTGACATAGGCAATTTTTATGCCCTTTTTCTTTAAATCCTCAAGCATTTCGTTTGTAAAATGAAGCCCTGCGGTGGGAGCTGCGGCAGAGCCCAGTTCCTTTGAATAAACTGTTTGATAGCGTTCGCTGTTACTGAGTTTTTCCTTAATATAATGCGGAAGCGGCATTTGACCTACCTCATCTAAAACACTGAAAAACTCGCCATCGCATTTAAACTCTAAAACCCTGTTGCCATCAGGCAAAACATTAATTACGGTTGCTGAAAGCTTGTCCGAAAATTTAAACTTGGTTCCTGTTTTTGCTTTTTTTCCGGGACCTGCAATACCCTGCCAAACAAGCGCTGATTCCTGCTTTAAAAGAACAAACTCAACCACTGCGCCTGTATCTATTCTTGTGCCGAAAATTCTTGCGGGTAAAACCCTTGTATTATTAAGCACAAGGCAGTCCCCCGCCTTTAAAAATTCATCAAGGTGGTTAAAGCTAGTGTGTAAAATCTCCTCATTTGTTTTATTTAGCACCATAAGCCTTGATGAATTTCTCGGCTCTATTGGTGTTTGTGCAATAAGGTTTTCGGGTAAATCATAGTAAAAATCGCTTTTTTTCATAATATTAACCTTTCAGCGCCATAACGAATAAAATATATTTGACAAACCAATTCAGCAATGTTATATTTAATTAATGGTTATATATTAATTAAGGCTTGCTCTTTAGTATTATATTGCAAATTCCTCTTAATAGCAACCAAAAGTTTTTTCAAAGGAAAGTGACTCAAAATGAAAAATTACAAAGTAGGTATTATCGGCGCTACAGGTATGGTAGGTCAGCGCTTTTGCCTTCTTTTAGCCGACCACCCCAATTTCGAAGTAACAGTTCTTGCCGCAAGCCCCCGTTCCAAGGGCAAAAAGTTTGAGGAATGTGTTAAAGACCGCTGGGCAATGACTGCACCAATTCCCGAAAAACTTAAAAGCATGGTTGTTTTAAGTGCAACTGAGGATATTGAGGAAATCGTAAGTCAGGTAGATTTTGTTTTCTGCGCAGTTGACATGAAAAAGGATGAAATTAAAGCACTTGAGGAGCTTTATGCAAAACACGAGTGCCCCGTTATTTCCAATAACAGCGCACACCGCGGCACTAAGGATGTTCCTATGATTGTTCCCGAAATCAATGCCGACCACGCAAAGGTTATTGAGAGCCAGAGAAAACGCCTTGGCACAAAGCGCGGCTTTGTTGCTGTTAAATCCAACTGCTCGCTTCAAAGCTATGTTCCCGCAATTTATCCTCTTTCAAAATTTGGTGTAGATAAAGTTTTGGTTTGCACCTATCAGGCAATTTCAGGTGCCGGCAAAACCTTTGAGCGTTGGCCCGAAATGGTTGATAATGTTATTCCCTTTATTGGCGGCGAGGAGGAAAAAAGCGAACAGGAGCCCCTTAAAATTTGGGGCGAGGTTAAAAACGGCGAAATTGTTAATGCCACCGAGCCTAAGTTTACCGCACAGTGCATTCGTGTTCCCGTTTCCGATGGCCACATGGCTGCCGTGTTCGTTTCCTTTAAGGATGGCAAAAAGCCCACTAAAGAGCAAATTCTTGAAGCCTGGGCAAATTACAGCGGCCGTCCCCAAGAGCTTGCCCTTCCCCACGCACCTAAACAGTTCCTCCACTATTTCACCGAGGATAATATGCCTCAAACCAAGCTCCACCGTGACCTTGAGGGCGGTATGGCAGTTTCTATCGGTCGACTCAGAGAGGATTCACAGTACGATTATAAGTTTGTTTGCCTTTCCCACAACACATTAAGAGGCGCAGCCGGCGGCGCAGTTTTACTTGCCGAGCTTCTTTGCGCTGAAGGTTATATGGACTAATTTTTTTAAAAAGGTGTTTTTTATGAAAAAAAGAATCTTTACCGGTGCAGGCACCGCGCTTGTTACCCCCTTTAATGAAGATTACAGCGTAAACTATGATGCACTCCGCTTCCTTGTTAACGACCAAATTGAAAAGGGCATTGACTCCCTTATCATCTGCGGAACAACAGGCGAAGGCTCCACCCTTTCTCACGAGGAGCACGTTAAGGTTATTGCTGAGGCTATTGAGGCAGCAGATGGCCGAGTTCCCATTGTTGCAGGAACCGGCAGTAACGACACCGCTTATTCGGTTAAACTTTCAAAGGAAGCCGCCGCTCTTGGTGCCGATGCACTTTTGCAGGTTACCCCTTACTATAATAAGACCTCCCAGCGCGGTCTTATTGCCCACTATACCGAAATTGCAAAAAGCGTTGACCTTCCTATGATTCTTTACAATGTTCCCTCGAGAACCGGTATGAGAATCGCTGCCGAAACCTACAAGGAGCTTTCTAAAATTGACAACATTGTTGCAACCAAGGAAGCCAGCGGTGACCTTGAGCTTGTTGCTAAAATCCGTGAGCTTTGCGGTGATGACCTTGACATTTATTCAGGTAATGACGACCAGGTTTATGATATTTTAAAGCTTGGCGGTATTGGTGTTATTTCGGTGTTCTCCAATATTTTCCCCGGTGAGCTTCACGAGCTTTGCCAGCATTTCTTTAACGGTAACGAAGCAAAATGTAAAGAAATGCAAGAATATTATTTAGACATTATGAACGGCCTGTTTATGGATGTTAACCCCATCCCCGTTAAGGACGCAATGTCAATGCTGGGTATAAACGTTGGCCCCTTACGCCTTCCCCTTTTAACAATGGATGATGAGCACAAGGCACAAATGCTTGCCCTTCTTAAAAGATACGGCCTTTTAAAATAAAATTAAATGGGATGTGAAAAAATGACCAATATCATTTTAAGTGGTTGCGGCGGAAAAATGGGCGGTGTTATAACCGACATTGTGGCAAACGATGAAAACGCTAACATTGTTTGCGGTCTTGATATAAATGAAAATGTTTCCCGCGGCTATCCTGTTTATAAATCAGCCGAGGACATTAAAGAAAAAGCCGATGTTATTATCGACTTTTCCCACCCCAGTGCCCTTGATGGAATTTTAAGGCTTGCAAAGGCAAAAAATATTCCGGTTGTTTTGGCAACCACAGGCTATACTGAAAATGAAATTGAAAAAATAAAGGAAGCCGCAAAGGAAATTCCTGTTTTCTTTACCTTCAATTTCTCCCTAGGTGTAAACCTCCTTGTAGCCCTTTCCAAAAAGGCTGCAGCGGTGCTTGGAAATGATTTTGACATTGAAATTGTTGAAAAGCACCACAATCAAAAGCTTGATGCCCCCTCGGGCACCGCAATTATGCTCGCAAATGCGCTTAACAGCGTTTTTGATGATAAAATGATGTACGAGTATGACCGCCATTCAAAGCGCCAAAAACGCGCAAAAAACGAAATTGGCATACATTCAGTTAGAGGCGGCACAATAGTTGGCGAACACGATGTTATTTTTGCAGGCCGTGATGAGGTTATAACCCTCTCACACTCTGCCGGCTCAAAGCAGGTTTTTGCCGCAGGCTCGGTTAAAGCCGCAAAGTTTATCGTAGGCAAAAAACCGGGAATGTATGATATGAATGATGTCATAAAATTCTAAATAAAAAAATTAAGACCTCACGGTTAAACCGTGAGGTCTTTTTTATGCTTTTATTAAAGTGTTATCTTATGGAATACCTTTTTACCCTTTTTAATAATGATGCCGTTTGCGATTTTTTCCTTCTCAATTTGAAGTGCAACATCGCTTATTTTTTCATCATCAACCGAAACGCCACCCTGCTGAACCAGGCGTCTGCCTTCGCCCTTTGAGGGGGCGAGACCTGCCTTAACAAGGAGGTCTAAAAGACCGATTTTACCATCGGTAAAATCATCATCGGTTAGCGTTGTTGTAGGCATATTAGCGTTATCGGCACCGCCGCCGAAAAGGGATTTTGAAACCTCTCTTGCCTTGGTTGCCTCTTCCTCGCCGTGAACAAGTTTCGTAAGCTCGAAAGCAAGAATATCCTTAGCCTCGTTAAGCTGGCTTCCTTCCCAGTCGTTCATAGCATCAATTTCTTCAAGTGGTAAGAAGGTAAGCATTCTGATGCATTTTAAAACATCCTGGTCGCCAACATTGCGCCAATACTGATAAAATTCATAAGGGCTTGTCTTTTTGGGGTCAAGCCAAACTGCACCGTTGGCTGTTTTGCCCATTTTTTTACCCTCAGAGTTCATAAGCAGGGTGATGGTCATAGCGTAGGCATCTTTACCAAGCTTTTTACGGATAAGCTCGGTACCGCCAAGCATATTTGACCACTGGTCATCACCGCCGAACTGCATATTGCAGCCATACTCCTTATAAAGATGATAGAAGTCATAGCTTTGCATAATCATATAGTTAAATTCAAGGAAAGAAAGGCCCTTTTCCATTCTCTGCTTATAGCACTCGGCACGAAGCATATTATTAACGGAGAAACAGGCACCAACCTCGCGGAGAACATCAATATAATTAAGCTTTAAAAGCCAATCGGCGTTGTTAACCATTTGAGCCTTGCCCTCGCCAAATTCAATAAACTTTGACATTTGCTCCTTAAAGCAGTCGCAGTTGTGCTGAATCATTTCGGGGGTCATCATTGTTCTTAAATCACTTCTACCGGAAGGGTCACCAATATAACCTGTACCGCCGCCGATAAGGGCAATGGGGCGGTTGCCTGCCATTTGCAAACGCTTCATAAGGCAAAGAGCCATAAAGTGGCCAACATGCAAACTATCGGCAGTGGGGTCAAAACCAATATAGAAAACGGCTTTGCCCGAATTTACAAGCTCTCTGATTTCAGCTTCATCGGTTACCTGGGCAATAAGTCCGCGGGCAACAAGTTCTTCATAAATTTCCATTTTAACTTCTCCTATCTAACAATTCCTTAGCGGAATTATACATATTTTCTGTTATATCGGCACCCGACATAATTCGGGCAAGCTCGTGAATTCTTCCCTCATAACTGAGTTTTGTAAGGTTTGTAAAGGTTCTGCCGCCGCTTGTGGTTTTCTCAATAAGGAAATGGGTATCGGCGTTGGCGGCAATCTGCGCTAAGTGGGTTATGCAGATAACCTGATGGCTGCCTGCAACGTTTTTAAGAACATTGCCAACCTTATCGGCGGCGCGGCCACTGATGCCCGCATCAATTTCATCAAAAATAAGGGTTGGAACCTCGTTTTTATTTAGCAGTACATTTTGAATTGCCAGCATAACGCGGGAAAGCTCACCGCCTGAGGCAATTTTTGAAAGGGGCTTTGCATTTTCGCCTGCGTTGGCGCTGATTAAGAACTGCACCTCATCACAACCGAGACGAGTATATTTTCCCTTTTTAAACTCAACCACAAACTTAACATCAGGCATATTGAGGAAGGAAAGGATTTCGCAAACCTTTTTTTCAAAGTCCTTTGCCGCTTTTTGCCTTGAGGCAGTAAGGGCATTTGCCTTTGCAATAAGCCGCTCTTGAGACTGACTTAACTGTTCCTCCAATTCCTCAATGCGCTCATCGCTAAAGGTGATTTTATCAAGTTCAGCCCTTGCTTCACTTAAGGTTTGGAGCAGTTTTTCCTCGCTGTCACCGTATTTTAACATAACACGGCGGAGTAAATCAAGTCTTTCGGTCATTTTATCAAGGTTTTCACTGCTGAATTCATCATTTGAAATGAAATTTTCAATATGAGAGGCAATGTCCCGAATTTTTAACAAAATTTCTTCAAGGGAGCTTATATCGTTATCATACTCTTTAAGCTTTGTAGAAAGGAGCAGATTTTTAACCGAATCAACCCCATCAATAACGCCGCTCTCCCCTTCACTGCCGCTGAATACTGCGGTGGCCTTGCTTAAAAGCTTTAAATTATGCTCAAAACTTCTTGCAATGGCGATTTTTTCCTTTAACTCATCAAACTCGCCCACCTTAATATCGGCGGTTTCAAGCTCGTTTATCTGGAATTTAAGATAATCGGTTTTTCTTGCCTTTTCATCCTCATCGGTTTCAAGGCTTGCAATTTCTTTTCTAATTTCTTTAAAGCGCCTATATTCCTGAAGGTAATCATCCAGCAGTTTTTCGTTTTCGGCAACGCGGTCAACATAAAAAATGTGCATATCAGGGTTTAATAGGTTCTGGTTATCGTGCTGACCGTGAATAGTGATAAGAAGCTTGCCGATTTCCCTTAAAACCGCGGCTGTCACCGGGATTCCGTTAATTTTAATACTGCCTTTACCCTCTAGGGATAAAACGCGGGATATGTAAAGCTCACCGTTTTCATCAGGAGAAAGTCCGTTTTCAGAAAGGGCGTTCATAACATCCTCGGTAAGGCAGTCAAACTGGGCGCAAACGGTAGCCTTTTCGGCGCCGTTTCGAATAAGCTCCTTTGAGGTGCGCTCGCCCAGCACCGCATTTATGGCATCAATAATAATGGATTTACCCGCACCGGTTTCACCGGTTAGGAGATTGAATCCATTTGTGAAATCAATATTTGATTGTTCAATAACCGCAATATTCTCAATATGCAGATATTTTAACATATCACACCGCCAAGATTATAAAAGATTTTTTAACTTTGCCACAAGTCTAGTGGCCTTTTCGGTATCACGAGTAATAATGAAAATTGTATCATCCCCTGCAAGGCTACCGAGAATGTCATCACCAAAAAGGTTATCAACAGCAACACAGGCACTGCTTGCCATACCGGGATAGCATTTAATTACAACATCGTTCATTGCGCTGTTAATTGAAACCACAGCGTGGCCAAAAACATCGGCATAATGATTATAAGGCGGCTTTACCACCTTTTCGCCCTTTTCCTTTGCAGGATTTATGTATCGATATGTGCCGTTTCTATCAAGGGCTTTAATAATTCTTAAATCCTTAATATCTCTTGAAACTGTGGACTGTGTTGCCTCGATACCCGCATTTAAAAGGGCATTTTGCAGGTCATCCTGAGTTACGATAATGTTGTTTTCAATTATTTTAAGAATTGTTTCCTGTCGTTTAGCTTTGTTCATTTTAGTGCTCCCTGAATTTCATAGAAAGTGTTTTATAAAAGGAACGGTCGTTTAGACGAATAAGCTTAACACTGTTCTCGGATTTTGTAACATAAATTTCGGTGTAGGGCTTAACGGTGAAGGATTTTCTGCCATCCACCGAAAGGAAAATATCGGCTCTCTTTTTGGAAAATGCCTTTAGCTTTACAACCCTGTCGCCGCCTAAAATAATAGGCCTTGCAGTGAGGGAATGTGAGCAAATAGGGGTAACCGTCATATTTTCAACGCTTGGGTCAACAATAGGACCGCCTGCCGACATTGAATAGGCCGTGGAGCCTGTTGGAGTGGAAATAATTATGCCATCGGCACGGTAGTTAATGCTGTCGTTTTCAACATAGGCGCTTACATCAATAATTCTGGACATAAAGCCACAGGTGATAACGGCATCGTTCATTGCACAAAATGAGCCAACCTCCTTGCCGTTTTCACAAACCTTTATATCAAGCAGCATTCTTTTTTCGGTGGTATACTCCCCTGTTTTAAGCTTTGAAAGAAGCTGAATTTCGCTGGGCTCAATGTTGGCAAGAAAGCCAAGGCGACCCGCGTTAATTCCAATTATGGGTTTATCATATTTCGCGGCAATCTTTGAAAAACGAATAATGGTTCCATCGCCGCCCACCGTTATAATAACATCGGCTGTTTTAAAAAGCTCCTCTTCACTTGCGTGGAGATAATAGCTGCCGCAAATATCCTCGGGCAGGTAGGCTTCAATACCCAGGTTTTTCATCAGCTTTCCAATAGCATCAACCGTTTCAGGACAGCCGCGTTTATCAAGATTGGGTAAAACTGCAACCTTCACTTGCATTTCCCTCCTTTACTGTTTTTCTGTTAATATATGAGAACTCTCAACAAGTTTCTTAGTGTCAACCCCGCTTTTATCCTCAGGGGTGGTGTCTTTTTCAATAAAGGCCAGATATTCAATGTTGCCTTCAGGCCCTCTGATAGGTGAAAAATCAAGACCTAAAATGCTAAAGCCGTTATCCAAAATAACGCCCTTAATTTTTTCAATGACTGCAATGTGCACGGCAGGGTCGCGAACAACACCCTTTTTGCCCACATTTTCTTTACCTGCCTCAAACTGAGGTTTAATAAGGCATACGGTTTTTCCGCTATCCTTTAAAAGAGGGTTTAAAGCGGGTAAAATGAGGGCAAGTGAAATAAAAGAAACATCAATAGATGCAAAATCAAGAGCATCGGGTACCTGCTCGGCAGTTACATACCTAAAGTTTGTGCGCTCTAAATTAACAACACGCTCATCACAGCGAAGCTTCCAGGCAAGCTGACCGTAGCCAACATCAATGGAATAAACCTTTTTGGCGCCGTTTTGTAGCATACAGTCGGTAAATCCGCCTGTTGAAGCGCCAATATCAGCGCAAACGGTATCCTTTAAATCAATGCCAAAAACGTTCATTGCTTTATCAAGCTTTAGTCCTCCACGGCTCACAAATTTAAGTGTTGCGCCGCGAACCTCTAAAGCATCGGTTGTTTTAATTGTCATACCGGCCTTGTCTGCTTTTTGGTTGTTTACATAGACATTGCCTGCCATTATGAGGGTTTTGGCCTTTTCACGGCTTTCGGCATAGCCTGCCTCAAAAACTGCCGTGTCAAGCCTGATTTTATCACTCATTTAGTTTTCTCCCAGTGTTTTAACAATGCTTTGTGTATCAAGCTTAAATTTCCTTATTGTCCCTGCAACATCACACGCGGGAACAAAGGTGTTATTAATGTTAACCGCCTTAAAGCTACCGCTAAATGAATTCTCAAGCAACCTTGCGGCGAGATGCTCGCTAACCGAGCCTGATTTAATGCTTTCCTCGTAAAAATAAACCTTTTTAAAGCCCGAAACAGTATTTACAAGCTCATCACTCAAAGGATAAATTTTATTGAGCTTTATAACAGTAATGTTTACACCCTTTGATTTAAGCTCCTCATAGGCGGCGTAAACCTCGTTAAATTCCCTGCCGTAGGTTAAAACGGCAACATCGCTTTTATCGCCAATAACGGTGAATTCCTTATCATCGTAGGTAAAGGGGGTTTTATTATTAACTGTTCCTCTAGGATACCGAACGGCGCAAAGCTCATTATTTTCTGCCACCTTTTTAAGGGTAAATTCAAGCTCTGCAAGGTTTGCGGGGGAATAAATTTGCATATTGGGAACGGTGCTTAAAAAAGCAACATCGAAAAGGCCTTGGTGTGTTTCGCCATCCTCACCTACAACGCCGGCTCTGTCAATACAAATTTTAACAGGAATATTAGCAATGGCGGCATCGTGAATGATTTGGTCATAAGACCTTTGCAGGAAGGAAGAATAAACCACGAAAAAGGGTTTCATACCTCCTGCGGCAAGACCGCCCGAAAAGGTCATAGCGTGCTCCTCTGCAATGCCAACATCAAAAAATCGGTCGGGAAATTTTTCAGCAAAGGCGCTAAGCCCTGTGCCCTCGCACATTGCGGCGGTTATGGCACAAATTTTATCATCCTTTTGTGCTAGCTCACAAAGGGTTTTACCGCAAACCGAGGAAAATGTTTCTTTTGAAGATGTCTCCACGCCCTTTTCAATATCAAAAGAGGAAACACCGTGGTAGGCGTTGGGGCTTTCCTCAGCAAAGGGATAGCCTTTACCCTTCTTAGTCATAATATGAACAATTGCAGGGCGATTTTGCTCCTTTGCAATGGTGAAAATATTTTTAAGCTTGACAATATCGTGTCCATCAACAGGGCCAAGGTAACTAAAGCCCATGCTTTCAAAAATATTGCATTTGTAAATTGCATTTTTAAGGGCTCTTTTTGACCTGAACATTGCCGCATAGATATATTTGCCTAGAGGAATACTCTTTAAAAACTTTTGGAAATGGTGTTTAAAACGATAGTAGCGAGGCTTGGTGCGAATAACGCTGAAATACCTTGCCATTGCACCCACATTTTTAGAAATGGACATTTTATTGTCGTTCAGAACAACTATAAAGGGGCCCTCTGCATCACCTGCGTTATTAAGGGCCTCATAAATCATACCGCCTGTCATAGCGCCATCGCCAACAACTGCAATAGATGCATGGGTGCTGTCCTTTCGGGATTTTGCTTCGAAAATTCCGTAAGCCGCAGAGACAGAGTTACTGCTATGCCCTGTTATAAAGGAATCGTGTTCGCTCTCAGCGGGGCGCATAAACCCGGAAAGTCCACCCTCCTTGCGAAGGGAGTCAAAGCGGTCAAAGCGGCCTGTTAAAAGCTTGTGGGTGTAGCACTGGTGGCCAACATCAAAAATAATTGAATCCTTAGGTGTGGAAAAAACACTGTGCAGTGCCACGGTAAGCTCAACAACACCAAGGTTTGAGGCTAAATGTCCACCTGTTTTTGAAACCGTTTTAATAAGGCAGTCTCTGATTTCCTCACACAAAACCTTCAGTTCACTGTTATTAAGTTTTTTAACATCATCAGGCGAGTTAATCTGCCTTAAAAATTTATAATCCAAAAAATTCACAGTCCAATCATTAATATGTTCTGTTTAAAAGCTGTTCTGTAAGGGTTAAAATTTCCTTTTTGTTGCCCTCGTAGACGTTTAGTGCTTCCCTTGCCTCGTTTGTAAGCTGCCTTGCCTTTTCACGGCAGGCATCAATTCCAAGGGCGGTCACAAAGGTAAATTTACCGTTTTTAATATCGCTGTTAATGGGTTTGCCAAGCTCCTGCTCATCACCTGTGGCATCAAGAATGTCATCAATAATTTGGAAGGCAAGACCAAGGTTGTAGGCGAATTTCTCACCTGCCAGAACCTGTTTATTATTACCACCGCCGAGAATTGTACCAATTTTAACGGCGGCACAGATAAGAGCGCCTGTTTTACGGTGATACATTTCGGTTAAGGTTTCAATTGAATTTATATTGCCGTTACCTTGAAGGTCAATAACCTGACCTCCAATCATACCGTTAACACCTGCGCATTCGGCTAAAACCGAAAGACTTTCGATAATGCGATATTCCGCAATTCCCTTGGTTTTTGCCGCAAGGCCAAATGCCTCGGTTAAAAGGGCATCACCTGCAAGCAGTGCAATGTTTTCGGTAAACGCCTTATGGCAAGAGGGCTTACCGCGGCGCATATCATCATTATCCATACAGGGTAAATCATCGTGAATAAGTGAATAGGTATGTATCATTTCAAGGGCCGCCGCAAAGTTAACAGCGCTGTCGGCTGTGCCGCCGCACAGCTTATAAAACATAAGCATTATTGCGGGGCGAATTCTTTTGCCGCCGCCAAGGGTGCTGTAACGCATTGCCTCAATAACAGCCTTGTAGGAATCACTTGCGCCTACAAGATTTTTTTCAAGGCAGGCCTCCACCATATCGGAATATTCGTTAATAAATGATGCGCTCATTACTGCTCCTCCTTTGAGGTTAGCTGAAGCACCTTTTTCTTAGCTTCATCAAGCTTCTTAGTACAGGTGTCAGACAGTTCAATGCCCTGCTCAAAAAGCTTTATTGATTCCTCGAGTGAGCACTCACCCGATTCAATTTTATCAACAATTTCATTAAGCTGTGATAATGCGGTTTCAAAATCAAACTCTGCTGCCATTATCATTTTCCTCCTTTGAAATTACACTGCAATTGATTTTACCCTTATTAAGGGTGATTTTTATTTCATCGCCCACCGAAAGCTCAGTGGCACTTGTAATAACGCTGTTTTTCTTTTCAACAACGCTGTAGCCGCGGGCAAGCACCTTTAGGGGACTTAAAGAATCAAGCTTTAGAATTTTTTCCCGAAGCTCGGTTTCATTCTTTAAAATCAGGTTGTTAACGCTCTGTCTAAAGCGCTGTACCGCTTCAAGCTGAAGCTGTTCCCTTTTATTTATTATTACACCGTTTGTATCCTTAAAAACGTCACTATCTTTTAATGCAATTAGTTCATTTTCTAAAACCTGTACTTTTGCTTTAAGAAGCGAGCACAGCAAATGCTTTTTAAATTTAAGCTCCTTTAAAAGCTCCTCCATATTAGGCACAGCAAGCTCAGCAGCAACCGAAGGTGTTGCCGCGCGAACATCGGCAACCAAATCGCAAATAGAATAATCACTCTCGTGCCCTACCGCCGAAATAACCGGCACAGGGCTTTGTGCAATGGTTCTGGCCAAGGCTTCATCGTTAAATGCCCAAAGGTCATAGGATGAGCCGCCGCCGCGACCAATGATTATAACATCAACATTCTCAGTTTCATATATTTTTTTAAGGGCATTAACCATATCCTGCGAGGCACCCGCCCCCTGAACATTAACAGGGTAACAAACCGCTGTGCAAATGGGGTAACGCCTGTTTAAAACGCTTGTAATATCGTGAATGGCGGCACCGCTTGAGGAGGTTACAACACCCACACGCTTTGGGAATTTAGGAAGGGCTCTTTTCCGCTTTTCATCAAAAAGTCCATCCTTTAAAAGGGCGGCCTTAATGCGCTCAAAATCAGCCGCTAACTCACCTTCGCCAAAGGGGAGCATATTTTCGGCATAAAACTGATACTGCCCATCCTTTTCATAAAGGGAAACCCTGCCAAAACAAATAACCTTCTGACCGTTTTGGGGTGTGAATTTTAGCCTTAATGCGCTGCTTCTAAACATTACGCTGCGAACGGTGGCCGCATCATCCTTAAGGGCAAAGTAAAGGTGCCCGCTTGCATAATGATTTTGAAAGTTTGCAATTTCACCGCAAACGCAAATGGAACTGAGCTTTGGATTTGCATCCAATAGCGATTTGACATACATATTCAGTTGTCTTACCGTTATTGCCGCCTGCACAAAACTCACCCTATTTTACAATATTTCCCAGCACTCCGTTAACAAAGGAGGCATCCTCTGCCACTGAAAACTTTTTGGAAAGCTCAACCGCTTCGTTAATTGAAACCGATTCAGGAACGCTCTCTATAAACTTAATCTCATAAACCGCTAGGCGAAGAATGGCAAGAGCAACCTTTGAAATTCTTTCAATTTTCCAGTTTTTAAGGTGAGCTGAAATTTTATCATCAAGCTCATTACACTTTTCGCAAACGCCAAGGAAAACCTCTTTTGAATAATCATCAATTTGAATTTCGCGAATCTCCTTTGCGTATTCTAAAATTTCCTCGGGAGAATCGTTTCGAAACATTTTTTCAAAAATCAAAACAAATGCTTGTTCTCTTGCTTCTTTTCTTGTCATAAACAAAACCGCTTTCATAAATATTCATAATTATTCATTTTATATTCTACTACATTGGGTGCAATTTTTCAAGAAATATTATGAGAATATATTAATAATACTTGTAAAAAAAATAAAATATTGCTATAATGAGAGTGAAAAACGACCAAGGTGTCGAAATTTGCTGTATAAAGGAGCAAAAAAATGGCTATCGGTTTTAGAAAAAGTCTTTTCGGCTTTAACACAAACGATGTTATAAACTACATCGATAAAATGCATACCGCCTTTCAGGATAAGCAAACAACCCTTAATAACGAGCTTGAAAAATTAAACGGTGAACTTTCCCTTTCTAAAGAGAATTACGATTCCCTTTTAAAGGAGAAGGATGAAATCGCCGCAAGGCTTAACGAGTTTGAGGAAAAATACGCCGAAATTCAGCGCCTTAGCGAGGTTATCGGCAAGCTTTATCTTGTTGCCCAGGCAAATGCAAAGGCAATAATTGAAAGAACAAGCGAAAATTCCCGTATTACAAATGAGGAAATTTCAAAAAATCTCATTGCCATTGATGAGGCACAGTCCTCCCTTGCCGCTCTTAAAGAGCAGCTTAACAAAACCTCTGATGGTTTTATGAGCGAAATAGATTCCCTGCTCAGTTCCTTAAAGGATGTTAAAAATCAGGTTGAGGAAAACATCGACTCGGCAAAAAAGAGCGAGGAAGAATTTGAAGCCGTTTTTGAAAGTCTGACCGAAAAATGATAACACATAAATTGAATGTCAGCGAGTTAAGTCAGAATATTAAGGACCTTAAAATCGGCGACAGGGTTTTGCTTTCAGGCACCGTTTATACCGCTCGTGATGCAGCGCACAAAAGAATTTCTTCACTGCTTGAAAATGGCGAAAAATTACCTTTTGAAATTAGAAATGCCGCTATTTATTATGCAGGGCCAACCCCTACACCCGATAATCTTGCCATTGGCAGTTGTGGCCCCACAACCTCTTCCCGAATGGACCCTTACACCCCAACGCTTCTTGACTTAGGTCTTAAGTGCATCATCGGAAAAGGCAATGTGAGCGATGAGGTTTGTCGGTCCTTAAAACAAAATGGCGCAGTTTATCTTTGCGCCATTGGTGGGTGCGGAGCACTCTATGCCACCTGCATAAAATCATCAAAGGTAATTGCCTTTAATGACCTTGGCTGTGAATCCATAAAGGAGCTTGTTTTAGAGAATTTCCCCCTTATTGTGGGCGTTGATTCGGCAGGTGCAAGCCTTTTTAACCAAAAATAAAAGTGAGTGTTCTGCTGAACACTCACTTTTTTATTTAACATCTTCCTTAATTTCAGGAATTATATCAAGCTTTTCGGGATTTTTAAGATAATCCTTAATCATTTTCATAACCGAAGCATAGTAATGTCCATCACAAATTCTATCATCGGTGTTAACGGTGTAATCAATAAACTTTCTTTCCTCAACGCTGCCATCCTTATTAAGCACAACGGCACTTCGCTTTGCACCGTAAGAACAAAACATAGGTACATTTCCAAATTCATAAAGATGGTGGAAAACAGGCGGAATACCAAGGGAGCCCATTGAGGTTAAAAACAGTGAGCAATGGAAGGGACTGATTTTAATAAGGCTTTTAGGCAGCAAATCAAAATAATCCATAAGGTTAAGAATAAACATAACGAATTTAAGCAGTAGCCCGGGGATAAATCTGAAAAAACGTGCCGCTGAATCGAAGGCGCTGTCATCACCTTCATTGCGGTTATCATCAACCGCCTTCTTTGTTTTTAAATAAATATCCTCAACCGTATCACCGGGTTCAAAAACAACCTTAATAACGGTTTCGGGAGAGTCAAGGCGTAACTCCTTCTTTATAACAAAAGCAACCGAAATTTCGTTTCTGGCATAAATTCTCTGCCCGGAAACAAAACGGTTAACGCCCGGGCGTTGTGCCACGGTGCGAACATATGCCGCAATTATAACATCTAAAATACCGAAGCCTTTTAGCCCCTCCTGGCGCTTTTTATGTATGTACTTTTCAAGATTTTCAATATCTATGGAATCGGAAATCATATTTGAAGAGCCCGAACGGGTTTTCATAATATACGGTGCAACCGCCGTCATAGGGTCAATACTGCGAAGCTTTCTTCCCTCTTTACGGTCACCAAAACGCTTTTTCGCCATAATAGCTCACCTCAATAATCTAATGAATATTATACAGCAAGTCGCCCCTTTATTCAAGACAAAATTCGACAAACATTAGATATGGAAAAAGGACAAGGCATTTTGCCCTGTCCTTAAATTAATAGAAAAATCAGAAGTGCTGCTACAGTCAGCAGTGCCGCGACGCAAATGGAAACAATTATAATATGCCTTTTCTGTTTTTTCTTTTGCTCTAAAATTTCTCTAAGCCCCTTTGTTTTAGGTGAATCACCCGACAAGTTTGAAACCAGCTCATTTGCCGCTCTTTTAACCTTAGCGGAATTAGGTGCACCCGCCTTTGGGGATACATAAAGAATAATTTTTTCAAAAAATTCATTTTCGGTATTATTAATTTCAATGATTTTTTTATTAACACCCTTAACCATAAAAACACAGCCTTTCAGTTTCTCTTAAAACTATTATTGCTATTTTTTTACAGTTATATTCAATTTTTCATAGAGAAAGTTATCCACCGTAGTAGTTTTTAAGTTTACATAAAAATGTGGATAACTCGGTGGGTAAGTTGAACAACTTGGCATATTTAAGCCATTTTTCCCCATTTTTTTATCCACAAAAGGAGATTTTGTCGTTTTATGTAACCCACTGTTATAAAATTATCACTCTATTTTTGTGCCGATTAAAAATGAAATTGTGCGCTCAACGGAATCCTTAGAATTACCCCAGTCGGCATTTTCGCCTGCATTTCGGTAATCGTACATTGTGCAATATTTTTTAACATCCTTATACAGTTCATCAGAGTAATTTTGGGTTATGCGAGTGAGGTTTTTAACAAACTCACCACACTGTGAATGCATCTTTTTCTTATCGGCGCCCGCCATTAAAAGTTCGAAATGCGGCATGCAGAACATTTCCTGAGAGTTAAACATTTCCCTAAAATCTTTTTCATTTTCATAGGTTTTATAAAGAGTTTCAATCATTCTCGACATTCCCCACTCTATCTTATCGCAAATAAAGCAGGAATCGGTAACAGCCTTTGCTTTATCACCCTTTGATTTATCACTTCGGAAAAGCTTATTTGATAAAATGTTGGCATTTATATCATCAAGGTGGGATTCCAGCATTAGCGCAAGCTGAAGCCTGCCACGCCTTTCCAGCATTTGGCGGTAATGCTTTTCGCAAAAGCCTGTTTTATTGGTCACCTGGCGAACATCAGGCTCCATCATTGCAGCGCCCATAATGTAGGATACAATGTGCTCCTCTACCGTTTTGTACATTCGGCAAATAGGGCAACCGTCGTTTTCTTCAAAGACCTCACTTATGGGAATAGTGCAAATATCATCTCTCATAATTTAAAACACCTCCTTGTAAGTATAACATAAAAATGATATAATGTAAAAGGGTGAAATTTAATGTTAAAATTTGTTGCGAAAAATAACAATTTACATATTTCGGGTGTTACCAACTTTTCGCTTTCCGAAACCCTTGACTGCGGTCAGGCATTTCGCTGGAAAGAAAAGGAAAAAGGTGTTTGGTGCGGTGTTGCAAGGGATAAATATTTAGAACTTGAACTGAATGATGACACCCTCATTCTTTATAACACTTCCCTGCTTGATTACAAAGCCTTTTGGGAAAATTATTTCGACCTCAAAACCGATTACGGTGAGATAATTTCCAAAATATCCCATAATCCCATTTTAAAGGAAGCGGCTAAGCTTGGTACCGGCATTCGCATTTTAAGGCAGGATTCATGGGAGGCACTGTGTAGCTTTATATTTTCCCAAAACAACAATATAGAGCGAATTAAGGGCATAATAGAGCGCCTTTGCGAAAACTTTGGTGAAAATCTTGGAAACGGTTTTTACTCCTTCCCTACCGCCCAAAAAATTGCATCCTTAACCAATGAGGATTTAGAGGTGCTTCGCAGTGGCTTTAGGGCAAAATATGCCATTGATGCCGCCAAAAAAGTGGCATCGGGTGAAATTGATTTACAAAAAATCGCAAAAATGCCCATTGATGAGGCAAGAGCCGAGCTCATTAAAATTTATGGTGTCGGTGAAAAGGTTGCCGATTGCACACTTCTTTTCGGAATGTACCGCATTGATGCTTTCCCAAGGGACGTTTGGATTAAACGTGCAATGGAAAAACTGTTTCCTGAAGGTCTGCCAAAAGAAACTAAAGGCTGTGAAGGAATTGTTCAACAGTATCTTTTTTACTATGCAAGATTTAAAAAACTTTTATAAAAAATAGCAGTCTTTCGACTGCTATTTTTCTATTAATAGTGATTCATCATTTGTCAAAGTAAAAACTTTATATATTCCCTCTCGCTTAAGCGACTCAAAATGCGCCTGTCGTTCATTTGAAAAATGGCAGACAAGAATCCCTTCAAAAAGGTTTAAACCGCTAAAATCGGTAATTTGGGCGGTATTTTGGTCATATTTTAAAACGTGCCGGGTATTTGCGCTTGCAATATGGGCTCCTGCACTGCCGCCCACATAAATTACACCGTTTTTAATGTAGTTTATCATAGCGGTGTCAAAGCCGTGTTTTCTGATTCGGTGTAAAACCGAGAAGGTGTTTCCCCCGCTTAAATAAAGCATATCAATATCTAAATTTTTAAAACTATCGGCATTGTAATAATTAAGCACCGTTATATTTTCCCTTTTAAAGCCGTAGGACACAAGGCGGTCATAAAACTTATCACTTAAAATTTCTTTTTTTGATGCGCAGTCATCAGGCATAAACAGCACCCTTATTTCCTCAAGGGGTTTTGAAATATTATCAAGAATAAACTGCTTTGAATTTTCATTTTTAAAATCACAGGAAGAAAGAATTAGTTTCATAAAAAACCTCACTTAAATTTTTGAAGAGGGATTAACACCAAATTGTTTTTTATAAATTTTGCTGAAATAACAAATATCATTAATGCCCACAATTTCCGCAACCTGGCCCACTGTGTAGGTTCCTGTGGCGAGAAGTTCACGTGCTTTATTAAGCCGCAACATATTACGATATTTAATTGGCGGCATATTTGCGTAATCCAAAAATCTTCTTCTAAAAGTTGCAGGACTTATATGGCAGAGTTTTGCCAACTCGTTTATGTTTATTTCTTTGCCAAAGTCACCTTCAATCAACTCAATTGCACTTTGAATTTCGTGATGGGCAGTATTGCGACCTTTAACGCCCATTGCAATGTGATAAAGCAGTTGCATAAACTGTTCCTGACAACGCAGGTGAAATCCCAGGGTGCCGTCTGACACGGTTTTTGCCATATCGTAAAACATTTTTTTGAAATAGCCGTTATCACGAAACAAATAGGTTATATCATCACACAAATTTATAATATTGCCGTTTTCGTTTTCTAAAATAAATTCAACCGAAAAGTAATACCCGTTTTCCTGATTTTTCCAAGATGAGTAATATTCAATGTCATACGGCAAAAATAAAATATCGTTATCGCTTATATTAACGATTTTTCCCGTGTGACTGACAAACTCAATTTTCCCTTTTTCAAGGTAAAAAAATCGGCACCATTTTCTAAGTCCCTTACCGCATCGAAAATCGACAGGGGTATCACTGCCATCACGGGCGGTGCAATGCCTTACGATAAAATGATTATTAAGTACAAAAGCAAAATTGTTATTTTCCAATATAATCACCGCTTTTCACACTTTGCTTGACCATATTATACAAAATTTTGCTCGTTTAAGCAATTGCTTTTTTTCATAAAGTGATATATATTTTAATTAAAATAAAATACAATCCGAAGGGAATGTTTTTTTATGAGAAAAGTTTTACTCACAACCGATCTTTATCACCCCCACAATGACCCAAACGATCACTGGAACCTTGCCACTATGTACAGTTTGGCAAGGAAAAAACTTATTAAATTTGCAGGAATTTTATGTGATGAGGACAAACCGGACAGAGTCAGGGGATTTCAAACCTACGGCGACCCTTCGGTTCAATCCATTGCGCAACTTAATTACATTTCGGGCATTTCGGTACCCGAAGCCGTTGGCTCCCACAAACCAATGAAATGCGAAACCGACATTGAGGAGGTTTTGTCTTCGGACATTATAATTCCATCCGCAAACCATATAATTTCGGTATTGGAAGAAGGCGGCGAAATTGATATTCACCTTTGCGGCAGTTGCCGAGATGTTTTATTGGCATATCGTATGCGGCCCGACCTTTTTAATGATAACGTGCGAATCTTTCTTAATGCAGGAACCTACGTTGACCAAGATATGCTTGAATATAACGTTTCCCTTGAACCGTTTTCCTTCTCGCAAATATTCACTATCCCCTGCCAAATAATGTGGTCTCCCTGTTTTGACAGTTTGCATTATGACAAATGGGGCAAGGTTGTTGAACACGCTAATTTTTACTGGGTTAACCATGAGGACATCCTTCCCTATTTATCCCGTCAAATGAAAAACTATTTCAACTATTTGTACTCTTGTGAAGCCGAAAAGGGTTGGCTTACTTATATTCAAGGTGAAGTTGATAAGGAAGTATCCGAAAAGTTTGCCACCGGTGTACGTTGGATGTGGAGCACACCCGGTTTTTTAATGAGCGCAGGAATGGGCCTTAAGGCCGACGGCAGTATAACCGAAGAATTTTCAAAAGACTGTATTTTCTCTTATGAACCGGTTGTTGTTAAGTGTAATACCGACGGATACCTGGAATGGCACTTAGCCGAAGAAGGAGAAAAAACAAACGTTAAAATGTTCACTTTGCATAATCTTGAAAGTTTCCAACCGGTTATGGCAAAAATTGTTAAAGATTTGCTAACAGAACTCCCATAAAATTAATTAAAAACAAAAAAGCTCTAAGGTTTTCACCTTAGAGCTTTTAATTTTACTGAAAATCAGTGATTAGCCATTGATAGCGGTAACAACACCAGAACCAACAGTACGGCCGCCTTCACGGATAGCGAAGCGGAGACCTTCTTCAATAGCGATAGGAGTGATAAGCTCAACATCCATATCAACGTTATCACCAGGCATACACATCTCTACACCAGCGGGGAGAGAGATAGTACCGGTAACGTCGGTAGTTCTGAAATAGAACTGAGGACGATAGTTGTTGAAGAAAGGAGTATGACGGCCACCTTCGTCCTTGTTCAGAACATAAACCTGACCACGGAACTTGGTGTGGGGGTTGATAGAACCGGGCTTACAAAGAACCTGACCACGCTCGATTTCAGTTCTCTGGATACCACGGAGAAGAGCACCGATATTGTCGCCAGCCTCTGCATAGTCGAGGATTTTACGGAACATTTCGATACCGGTAACAACAGTCTTCTTTCTCTCATCGGTAAGACCAATGATTTCAACTTCTTCAGAAGTGCGGAGCTGTCCACGCTCAACACGACCGGTAGCAACAGTACCACGACCGGTAATGGTGAATACGTCTTCAACAGGCATGAGGAAGGGAAGGTCAGCCTTACGGTCAGGAGTAGGAATATAGCTGTCAACAGCATCCATAAGCTCAGCGATAGGTGCATAAGCAGCATCGGAAGGGTCATTAGAAGCTTCAAGAGCCTTAAGAGCTGAACCCTTGATGATAGGAGTATCATCGCCGGGGAACTCATAGGTGTCAAGAGTCTCACGGATTTCCATTTCAACGAGTTCGAGAAGCTCTTCGTCGTCAACCTGGTCAACCTTGTTCATAAATACTACGATGTAAGGAACGCCTACCTGACGAGCAAGGAGAAGGTGTTCTTTAGTCTGAGCCATAGGGCCATCGGTAGAAGCGATAACGAGGATAGCACCGTCCATCTGAGCAGCACCGGTAATCATGTTCTTAACATAGTCAGCGTGTCCGGGGCAGTCAACGTGTGCATAGTGACGAGCATCAGTCTCGTACTCAACGTGAGCGGTGTTAATTGTGATACCACGCTCTCTCTCTTCGGGAGCCTTATCGATGTTTGCATAGTCCTCGAACTGTGCCTGTCCCTTTAAAGAAAGATACTTGGTGATAGCAGCTGTAAGAGTGGTTTTACCATGGTCAACGTGGCCAATGGTACCAATGTTTACGTGGGGCTTATTGCGTTCAAATTTTGCCTTTGCCATTTGGATTTCCTCCTTAGAATTTTTAAGTTTTAACTTACATTAGTCATTTTATCAAAAAGTCTTTGAAAATTCAAGACCTTTTTGCAAAAAGTTATTAGTTCTTTGCTCTAGCAGAAATAATCTTTTCAGAAATGCTCTTGGGAACCTCTTTGTAGCCATCGGGTTCCATTACATACTGACCACGGCCCTGTGTTTTAGAACGAAGGTCGGTAGCGTAACCGAACATATCTCCAAGAGGAACTCTTGCGTTAATCTGCTTAGCGCCTGCTCTGTCCTCAAAGCCCTGGATTTCGCCACGGCGAGAGTTAAGGTCACCGATAACGTCACCCATATACTCTTCAGGAACAATAACAGTTACCTTCATAATAGGCTCGAGAAGCACGGGGTCACCCTTGCGGCAAGCACTCTTGAATGCCATAGAACCGGCAATCTTAAATGCCATTTCAGAAGAGTCAACTTCGTGATAAGAACCATCATAAAGAGTTACCTTAACGTCAACAACGTTGTAGCCTGCAAGAACACCGGAAAGCATTGCGCCACGGATACCTGCATCAACAGCGGGGATGTATTCCTTGGGAATAGCACCACCAACAATGGCGTTGTTAAACTCATAACCCTTACCGGTTTCGTTAGGCTCAACCTTAATCTTAACGTGACCGTATTGACCCTTACCACCGGACTGACGAGCATATTTCTCATCAACATCAGCAGCCTGACGGATGGTTTCCTTATAAGCAACCTGAGGCTTACCTACGTTTGCTTCAACCTTAAATTCACGAAGAAGTCTATCAACGATAATTTCAAGGTGAAGCTCACCCATACCGGCGATAATTGTCTGACCGGTTTCCTCATCGGTGTAGCACTTAAAGGTGGGGTCTTCTTCAGCCAGCTTTGCAAGTGCGAGACCCATTTTTTCCTGACCAACCTTGGTCTTGGGCTCGATAGCAACACGAATAACAGGCTCGGGGAAGTTCATAGATTCGAGAATTACGGGGTGCTTCTCATCGCACAAGGTGTCACCGGTGGTGGTGTTTTTAAGACCAACTGCAGCGGCAATATCACCGGCATAGCAGATTTCAATATCCTCACGGTGGTTTGCGTGCATCTGGAGAATACGTCCCATACGCTCTTTATTATCCTTAACCGAGTTGTATACAGAAGAACCTGCTTCAACGGTACCGGAATAAACACGGAAGAAGCAAATCTTACCAACGAAGGGGTCGGTCGCAATCTTAAATGCAAGAGCTGCAAAGGGCTCATCATCGGTAGAATGTCTAACTTCTTCTTCCTCAGTGTCAGGGTTAACGCCCTTGATAGCCTCAACATCGGTAGGTGCGGGCATAAAATCAACAATAGCGTCAAGTAAGGGCTGAACACCCTTGTTACGGTAAGAAGTACCGCAGCAAACGGGAACCATATCATTGTTAATGGTTGCCTTGCGGATAACCTTTTTTATTTCCTCAACGGTGGGCTCGATGCCTTCAAAATACTTCTCCATAAGCTCTTCGTCCTGTTCAACAACAGACTCGATAAGAGCGGACCTGTATTTCTCAGCAAGCTCTACCATATCCTCAGGAATAGGTTCACGTCTTACATCTTTACCAAGGTCATCATAATAAACCTCGGCATCGTTATTGATAAGGTCAACAATTCCCTTGAATGTGTCCTCAGCACCGATAGGAAGCTGAATAGGAACAGCATTACACTGGAATCTCTCCTTTACCATATCAAGAACACGATAGAAATCGGCACCCATAATGTCCATTTTATTAACGTAAATCATACGGGGTACACGATACTCATCAGCCTGACGCCAAACGGTTTCAGACTGAGGTTCAACACCGCCCTTTGCGCAAAGAACGGTAACAGAACCGTCAAGCACGCGGAGTGAACGCTGAACTTCAACGGTGAAGTCAACGTGTCCGGGGGTGTCGATAATATTGATACGATGGTCTTTCCAGAAGCAGGTAGTAGCAGCGGAAGTAATTGTAATACCGCGCTCCTGCTCTTGAGCCATCCAGTCCATTACGGCATTACCTTCGTGGGTTTCACCAATCTTATGGGTAATACCGGTGTAGAAAAGGATACGCTCGGTAGTTGTGGTTTTACCAGCGTCGATGTGAGCCATAATACCAATATTTCTTGTCTTTTCAAGTGATACCTTTCTTGGCATAGTAACCTCCAAAATATTAGTAAAATACTACCATCTGTAATGAGCAAACGCTTTGTTTGCTTCTGCCATCTTATGAACGTCGTCACGCTTCTTAGCTGCGCCGCCTACTCCATTGATTGCATCAAGGATTTCGCCGGCAAGACGCTCTTTCATTGTCTTTTCAGAACGATTACGGCTATAGGTGGAAATCCAACGCAAACCTAAGGTCTGCTTACGCTCGGGGCGTACCTCGAAAGGAACCTGATAGGTTGCACCGCCCTTACGAACGGACTTAACTTCGAGTTGGGGCATAACATTTTCCATAGCCTCTTCAAAAACCTCTAAGGGTTCCTTTCCTGTTTTTTCAGCGATGATTTCGAATGCGCCATAAACAATCTTCTGAGCAACACCTTTCTTACCATCAAGCATAATGTTGTTGATGAGACGAGTTACTAACTTAGAATTGTAAAGCGGGTCCGGTAATACATCGCGTTTAGCGATAAAGCCTCTTCTTGGCACTTCGCTTCCCTCCTTCACATTTATGATATCATAGGTACTCGAGTGACAAAATTCTCGTGGCACCAAGCAGAGAGTTTACCATACATATATATAATAAACCTGCTTGATTAGTTTTAGCAGAGATTTCGTCGTTTTTAGTTTTGCTGCCTAAATTACTTAGCAGCGCCTGCTTTAGGACGTTTTGCGCCGTATTTAGAACGGGACTGCATACGTTTTGCAACACCCTGTGTATCCAAGGTACCGCGAATGATGTGGTAACGCACACCAGGAAGGTCCTTAACACGTCCGCCACGGATAAGCACTACGCTGTGTTCCTGGAGATTGTGACCAATACCGGGAATGTAAGCAGAAACTTCAATACCGTTAGAAAGACGTACTCTGGCAATTTTACGAAGAGCAGAGTTAGGCTTCTTAGGTGTAGCAGTTTTAACGGCAGTACAAACACCGCGCTTCTGCGGAGATTCAACATCGGTTGCCTGGCGCTTCATAGAGTTATAACCCTTGAGCAGTGCAGGAGCCTTTGCCTTTTTCTCTACCGTTTCACGTCCACTACGAACTAACTGGTTAAAGGTTGGCATATTACACCTCCTATAAAAAAATGTATACGACGCAGACAGGGTCTCCCCTGCCTGCGTAATATAAAATTTTGTGGGAGAAAACTAACGCATTTTCTCACAATTTAACAGTTTATCATAAACCCTTTGCTTTGTCAACCACTATTTTTAGCCGATTGCATTGGTGAACACAGTTCCCTCTTCAAAATCGGGAGCGGCATCATCAGGATTAATTTCATTGACCTTCATACCTGTACCTGCGGGTACGAGCTTACCAATGATAACGTTTTCCTTAAGACCAAAGAGCGGGTCAACCTTGCCCTTAATTGCAGCTTCGGTGAGAACACGGGTGGTCTCCTGGAAGGAAGCAGCAGAAAGGAAGGACTTGGTTGCAAGAGATGCCTTTGTGATACCGAGAAGTGTTGCTTCATACTGTGCAGGCTTAAGGCCCTCCTCCCCTGCCTGAATTCTTGCAAGAATTTCGGCGTTGGCGGCATAAACCTCACCTGAATCGTACTTAACATTCTGAAGAAGTGTGGTTGAACCGGGGTCGGTAACACGAAGCTTCTTCATCATCTGGCGGATAATGATTTCAATGTGCTTATCATTGATATCAACACCCTGTGTACGGTAAGCATTTTGAATTTCGGCAATGATATATTCTTCAACAGCGCCGGGTCCCATAGCATCAAGAATATCCTGGGGATATTTTGCGCCGGGCAGGAGTAAATCGCCTGTTTTAACCTGGTCGCCATCCTTAACAAGAGGACGAATTCCGTAAGGAATAACAACCTTTTCTTCAACAGCCTCGCCATTTTTAATGCCGTTGATTACAATTACGTTGCTCTTTTTCTCCTCAACTATACGTACGGTACCATCAATTTTGCTGATAAGACCGCAACGCTTGGGTCGACGAGCTTCAAAGAGTTCTTCAACACGGGGCAGACCCTGTGTAATATCTTCGGTTGATGCGATACCACCGGTATGGAAGGTACGCATGGTAAGCTGTGTACCGGGTTCACCGATGGACTGTGCAGCAACGATACCAACAGCCTCACCAACCGTAACAGGCTTACCTGTTGCAAGGTTGGAGCCGTAACACTTCTTACAAACGCCATGTTCAGAGTGGCAGGTAAGAATTGAACGAATCTTAACTTCAGTTGCACCTGTGTTAACGATTGCCTTAGCATCATCCTCGGTCATCATCTTATCCTTTGAAACAAGGATTTCACCGGTTGTTTCATCAACAAAGTCCTCAAAGAGGTATCTGCCAATAAGACGCTCCTCTAAGGTTTCGAGAACGTGGTTGCCATCCTTAATGTCGGAAACAACAAGGAATTCATCGGTGCCGCAGTCATCATCACGAATGATAACATCCTGAGCAACGTCAACAAGGCGGCGGGTAAGGTAACCCGAGTCAGCAGTACGAAGAGCGGTATCGGCAAGACCCTTACGAGCACCACGAGAGGAAATGAAGTATTCAAGAACGTTAAGACCCTCACGGTAGTTAGCACGAATGGGAACTTCAATAACCTTACCTGCGGTGTTAGCAATAAGTCCGCGCATACCTGCAAGCTGACGAATCTGGCTCATGGAACCACGAGCACCGGAGTCGGCCATCATAAAGATGGGGTTGAACTCATCAAGGTTGCCCTTAAGTGCATCGGCAACATCCTCGGTTGCTTTGTTCCAAATTTTGATTACGTGCTGGCTACGCTCCTCATCACTAATAAGACCACGCTTATAGTTGCGGTTAACACGCTCAATTTGTGTTTCGGCATCGGCAAGAATTTCTGCCTTTGCAGGAGGAATAACGGCATCGATAACAGCAACGGTGATAGCACCCTTGGTGGAATACTTAAAGCCGGTTTCCTTAATCTTATCAAGAACAATGGCGGTTTCGCTGGTGCCGTGGCAAGCAATACATCTGTCAATGATTTTGCCAAGCTGCTTTTTGCCAACCTTATTCTGAATAATGTCGTCGTTAGACTCAATAACATTCTTGGAGGGGTCTTTAACCTTAAAGCTCCACTCAAGGTTGAATGCCTCATCAGCATTTTTGCGGTTAACGAAGCCTAAATCCTGAGGAATGGACTGGTTAAATATGATAAGACCAACTGTACACCAAACAAGCTTAGAGCCATTTTCGTTTGACATTTTAACACGGATAGGAGCATGAAGTCCTAAAACACCGTTGTTGTAAGCCATTAAGGCTTCGTTGGTATCACGGAACACCTTATTAGCACCCGGCTCCTCTGCCTTAACAAGGGTTAAATAGTAGGAACCGAGAACCATATCCTGTGTAGGAACGGTAACGGGCTTACCATCAGAGGGTTTTAAAAGGTTGTTTGCAGCCAGCATAAGAAAGCGGGCCTCAGCCTGTGCCTCAGCGGAAAGGGGTACGTGAACAGCCATCTGGTCGCCGTCGAAGTCGGCGTTGTATGCTGTACATACAAGGGGGTGGAGCTTAAGTGCTTTACCCTCAACAAGAACAGGCTCAAATGCCTGAATACCAAGTCTATGCAGTGTAGGAGCACGGTTTAAGAGAACAGGATGTTCCTTAATAACGGTTTCAAGTGCATCCCAAATTTCAGCACCTGCGCGCTCAACCATTTTACGTGCGGATTTAATGTTAACAACCTTTTTCTCTTCAACAAGACGTTTCATAACAAAGGGCTTGAAGAGTTCAAGTGCCATTTCCTTAGGCAGACCGCACTGGTACATTTTAAGCTCAGGACCAACAACGATAACCGAACGACCGGAGTAGTCAACACGTTTACCGAGAAGGTTCTGACGGAAACGACCCTGCTTACCCTTTAACATATCGGAAAGAGATTTTAAAGGGCGGTTGTTGGGGCCTGTAACAGGCTTGCCGCGGCGACCGTTATCAATAAGAGCATCAACAGCTTCCTGGAGCATTCTCTTTTCGTTTCTAACAATAATGTCAGGAGCACCGAGTTCAAGAAGTCTCTTTAAACGATTATTTCTATTGATAACACGACGATAAAGGTCGTTAAGGTCGGAAGTAGCAAATCTACCGCCATCAAGCTGAACCATAGGGCGAAGGTCGGGCGGAATTACAGGAATTACATCCAGAACCATCCATTCGGGGCGGTTGCCCGAAGCGCGGAATGCTTCAAGAACCTCAAGGCGCTTAATAATGCGAACACGCTTTTGACCTGTGGCGCTTTCAAGCTCCTCACGAAGCTCGGTGCAGGTTTTATCAAGGTCAATTTCAGAAAGTAACTTCTTAATTGCCTCGGCACCCATACCTGCCTCGAAATCGTCCTCATACTTTTCACGCATATCGCGGTACTGCTTTTCATTTAAAAGCTGCTTTTTCTCAAGCGGTGTGCTACCGGGGTCGGTAACAATATACTGTGAGAAATAAAGAACCTGCTCAAGGGTTTTAGAGGTAACATCAAGAGCCAAGCCCATTCTTGAGGGGTTGGTTTTGAAGTACCAAATGTGAGAAACAGGGGCAGCGAGTTCAATGGTACCCATTCTCTCGCGGCGAACCTTTGCGCGGGTGATTTCAACGCCGCAGCGCTCACAAACCTTACCCTTATAGCGAATACGCTTATATTTACCGCAATGGCACTCCCAGTCCTTTGTGGGGCCAAAGATTCGCTCGCAGTAAAGACCGTTTTGCTCGGGCTTTAAGGTGCGGTAGTTAATAGTTTCGGGCTTTGTAACCTCGCCGTATGACCAACTTCTGATTTGCTCGGGAGATGCCAGGCCTATTTTAATTGATTCAAATTCAATACCTTCCATTTGCCTTACCTCCATTACATTTCATCGTTATCGGAATAATCTTCCGTAATTGCTTCGCCGTTTTCATCCTCAAGACCAAAGCCTTCAAGGTTATCGGCAACATTATCTTCTTCAAAAATGGGCTCATCGGTTACAACAGGCAAGCCGATGTCATCATCATCCTCAAAGGTCTGCTTAAGGTCGATTTCCTCATCGAACTTATCAAGAACCTTAACATCAAGACCTAAGGACTGGAGTTCCTTAATAAGAACCTTGAAGGATTCGGGAACGCCGGGCTTGGGAACATTTTGTCCCTTAACAATGGCCTCATAGGTCTTAACACGACCAACGATATCGTCGGACTTAATTGTAAGAATTTCCTGAAGGGTGTATGCAGCACCGTAAGCTTCAAGAGCCCAAACTTCCATTTCACCGAAACGCTGACCACCGAACTGTGCCTTACCGCCAAGAGGCTGCTGGGTAACCAGGGAGTAAGGACCGGTTGAACGAGCGTGAATCTTATCATCAACAAGGTGATGGAGTTTAAGATAATACATATAACCAACGGTTACAGGGTTGTCGAAGGGCTCACCTGTACGACCATCGTAAAGAATGGTTTTACCATCCTCAGAAAGGCCGGCCATTTTAAGGCACTCTCTAATATCTGATTCGTGTGCACCATCGAAAACAGGTGTGCAAACATTCCAGCCGAGAGCCTTTGCGGCATAGCCTAAATGAACCTCAAGAACCTGACCGATGTTCATACGAGAAGGAACACCGAGGGGGTTAAGAACGATATCAAGAGGTCTGCCATCGGGTAAGAAGGGCATATCTTCACTTGGGAGAATTCTGGAAACAACACCCTTGTTACCGTGACGTCCGGCCATTTTATCACCAACGGAAATCTTACGCTTTTGTGCAATGTAGCAACGAACAACAAGATTTACGCCGGGAGAAAGCTCTGAAGAGTTTTCACGATTAAACACCTTAACATCAACGATGGTACCGTATTCACCGTGAGGAACGCGCAGAGAGGTATCTCTAACCTCCCTAGCCTTTTCACCGAAGATTGCACGAAGCAGTCTTTCTTCAGCGGTAAGCTCGGTTTCACCCTTAGGTGTTACCTTACCAACGAGAATGTCGCCTGCCTTAACCTCAGCACCAACACGGATAATACCGCGCTCATCAAGGTCCTTAAGGGCATCCTCACCGATATTGGGAATGTCGCGGGTAATTTCTTCGGGACCAAGCTTTGTATCTCTTGCCTCTACCTCATATTCCTCAATGTGAATAGAGGTGTACATATCCTCGCGAACAAGCTTTTCATTAATAAGAACAGCGTCTTCGTAGTTATAGCCTTCCCAGGTCATAAAGCCGATAAGGGCGTTTCTGCCAAGGGAAATTTCACCGTTGCAGGTTGCAGGGCCATCGGCAATAACCTCACCCTTTGAAACCTTCTGTCCAACCTCAACAATAGGCTTCTGGTTAATACAGGTGCCGTGGTTTGAACGAAGGAACTTAATGAGGGTGTACTCATCAATTTCACCGTTTTCAGCGGTAACCTTAATGGTATCGGCACTTACATAAGAAACTGTACCCTCACGCTTTGCAAGAACAACAGCGCCTGAGTCAACAGCGGCCTTATATTCCATACCTGTTGCAACAACAGGGCTTTCGGTGCGAAGGAGAGGCACAGCCTGCTTCTGCATGTTAGAGCCCATGAGTGCACGGTTGGTATCATCGTTTTCAAGGAAGGGAATCATTGCGGTAGCAACCGAAACAACCATCTTAGGCGAAACATCCATAAAATCGGCGCGAGAAGCCTCAACCTCTTGGAAGCCATCACGGTAACGAGCATTTACCCTCTTGTTGGCAAAGAAGCCGTCATCGGTTAAGGGCTCGTTAGCCTGTGCTACAACATAATCATCCTCTTCATCGGCTGTCATATAAACAACCTCGTCAAGCACCTTACCTGTTGCCTTATCAACACGGCGGAAAGGAGTTTCGATAAAGCCATATTCATTAATTCTTGCGAAGGTTGCAAGATAAGAAATAAGACCAATGTTAGGACCTTCAGGGGTTTCAATGGGGCACATACGACCATAGTGGGTGTAGTGAACGTCACGAACCTCGAAGGATGCACGGTCTCTCGACAAACCGCCGGGACCAAGTGCAGATAAACGGCGCTTGTGTGTAAGCTCAGAAAGAAGGTTGGTCTGGTCCATAAACTGAGAAAGGGGTGATGAACCAAAGAACTCCTTAATAGCTGCAACAACAGGGCGGATATTGATAAGAGACTGAGGTGTAATGCTTTCGATTTCGGATGCCTGAAGAGCCATCTTTTCACGAACAACACGCTCCATACGGGTAAAACCGATGCGGAACTGGTTCTGTAAAAGTTCTCCTACCGAACGAATGCGGCGGTTACCTAAGTGGTCAATATCGTCGATTGTGCCGATATCCTTAGGCAGACCAAGGAAATAACTGATAGATGCAAAAATATCATCAACTGTAATGTGTTTAGGAATAAGAAGGTCGGCACTGGCGGCAATAGCCTCTTTTAGAGCCTCTTCACCTTCGTTATTTTCAAGAATGTCACGCAGAACTGCAAAGGAAACATCCTCATTGATGCCTAAATCCTTAACATCAAAGTCAATAAAGTTCTTAATGTCAACCATACCGTTTGACAGAACCTTAACTTCGCTACGCTTGCCTTCGCTGTCCATAACATCGAGATAAACCTCGTTTACACCCCTATTTTGGAGCATAACTGCGGTTTCACGATTAAGGTTGTTGCCTGCCTCTGCAAGAATTTCACCTGTCATGGGGTCTATAGCGGGGCGAGCAAGTGTTTTACCAATAATTCTCGGTGCAAGAGAAAGCTTCTTATTATATTTGTATCTGCCAACCCTTGACATATCATAACGGTGAACATCAAAGAACAACTGCTCAAGATAGGTCTTTGCACCCTCAACGGTTACAGGCTCACTGGGGCGAAGCTTTTTATAAACCTCAACCAAAGCATCGTCTGTATTGTTGATTTCATCGGCATCCATTGTAACGCTTAATCGCTCATCCTCACCAAAGAGTGAACGGATTTGGTCGTTTGTAGCAATGCCGAGAGCACGGATAAGGGTTGTAAGAGGCAGCTTGCGGTTCTTATCAATACGAACATAAAGCACCTCGTTTTGTGAGGTTTCATATTCAAGCCAAGCACCGCGGTTAGGAATGATTGTTGAGGAGAAAAGCTTTTTACCGGTTTTCTCTTCAATCTTCTCATCAAAATAAACACCGGGAGAACGAACGAGCTGGGAAACGATAGCACGCTCGGCGCCATTAATAACAAAGGTACCCGATTCGGTCATAAGCGGGAAATCGCCCATGAAAACTTCGCTTTCCTTAATTTCGCCTGTTTCCTTATTTAAGAGCCTTGTTTTAACACGAAGGGGTGCAGCATAGGTTGTATCCCTTGCTTTGCACTCGTTTACATCGTATTTGGGCTGCTCGTCCAAACGGTAGTCAATGAAATCAAGAACAAGATTTCCGGTGTAATCGGTAATGGATGACATTTCACGGAAAACTTCCTTTAAACCTTCCTCGACAAACCATTTGTAGGAGTTCTTTTGAATTTCAATGAGGTCGGGCATGTCAATGACTTCATTAATCTTCGAAAAACTCATACGAGTGGTTTTACCCATTTGTACAGGTTTTACCATGTCTGTAGGCTTCATAGGTTATGAATCACTCCTTCAAATTTTTACGAATTCTTTTTTCGCAACGACTTAGGGTAGAGCACTTTTTTGCAAAATACAGGCATTTTTATTTTGCAAACAAGTGCATATTCCCCCATCATTATCAAATACAAATTATATAACAACTTTAAATCCTAGTCAAGTCGTTAATCGGAAAAAAGTTCCTTTAAAAATTTTTTCGTTGTTTTAAATGATTTTTTAAATGCTCAGTTGTGATTTTTTCACAAACTTTTCGCGTTTTTTGTTTCTTTTTGCGATTTTTACCGCATTTTTGCCGTTTTTTACCATCAAAACTATTGACAAGCGAGTATTTTTAAAGGAATTTTTTCATAAAAATGGTTAAAATACATTGAAAAAGGACTAATTTTATGTGTACTGCTATTCATTATTGCCCAAATTCTGCCTTTTTTGGCAGAACTCTCGACCTACACTACCATTATAAGGAGTGTTTTTGCATTATTCCCCGCAATTTTGACTATGGTTTTGTCAAAAATACTAAAAATTCCTTTGCAGTTATGGGAACAGCGTTCATTAAGGACAGCTTTCCCCTGCTTTACGATGCTGCAAATGAGAAAGGTCTTGCAATGGCGGGCCTTAATTTTGTGGGGAACGCCGTTTACGATACGGATAAAGAAAGACTTTTCCAAATTCCTGTGTTCAAATTCATTCCCTGGGTATTATCACAAGCCGCAAATGTAGCCGAAGCGGAGGAGCTTATAAACAAAACTAATATAACGAGCGAGATCTTTTCAGATGAACTGCCCAATGCACAGCTTCACTTTATTATTGCGGATAAGGAACACGCCATTACCGTGGAGCCTATAGCAAAGGGTATTGTTATTACCGAAAACCCTGTTGGTGTTTTAACCAACAACCCCACCTTTGATTTTCATATTAATAACCTTTGCCGCTACGCTAATTTAAGCAACACCCAAGGTGAAAATGCTTTTGAAAAGGCCTATGGCCTTAAGGTTTACTCAAACGGTCAGGCAGCCCTGGGGCTGCCTGGGGATTACTCCTCCCCTTCCCGCTTTGTGCGCACTGCCTTTTTAAAGGCAAATTCCACACAGGCCCAAAAGGATAAAGGCATTAACCAGCTTTTTCACATTCTAAACAGCGTGCAGGTGCCTCGGGGTGCCGTTAAACGTGATGATAATAAATATGTCACCACCGTTTACACCTGCGGTTATGATTTAGATAAAAAGCTTTATTACTATAAAACCTACGAAAATCAAAACATTAAAGAGTACCCAATGGACTGTGCCGATTTAAACGGAAAGGTTCCCTTTTGCTTTCCATTTGCATAATTTGCCAAAAAAAGAGAAAAATAAAAAAAACAAAAAGGAGAAATTAAAATGCCAACAAGTTTTAGCCAAAGCAAAACAAAAGAAAACCTTATGCGCGCCTTTGCAGGTGAATCTCAAGCGAGAAACCGCTACACCTTTGCCGCCTCTATTGCTAAAAAGCAAAATCTTCACGTTATTGAGGCTGTTTTCACCTTTACAGCGGGTCAGGAAAAGGAGCATGCCGAAATCTTTTACAATTATTTAAAGGAGCTTGACGGTGAAAAAATCACCGTTGATGGCGATTATCCTGTTAATGTGACAAATGATGTATCAAAGCTGCTCCAGTACGCGGGAGATAACGAGTTTGAGGAGTATAGCCCCGTTTATAAGACCTTCGGTGACATTGCAAAGGAGGAGGGCTTCCATCAGATTGCCGCAACCTTTCATAATATTGCCGAAATTGAAAAAAGCCACGGCCAGCGCTTTGCACTGCTTAAGGAGCTGCTGGATACAAACAAGCTCTTTGTAAGCGATGTTAAATGCAAATGGATTTGCCTTAACTGCGGCTATGTTTTTGAAGGCACCTCAGTACCTGAAAACTGCCCTGTTTGCAGCCACGATAAAGGATATTTTATCCGAGTTGAACTTGCACCTTATACAAAATAAATGCACTTGACAAAAGCAACTGCTAACTATAAAATTTATTTATAGTTAAGGAGTGATTGCTTGTGCGCGATTATGCAGTTGAGCTTGAAAACAGAGTTCAGTTTATTAAAAAACTTTTAGCCGAAAGCGGTGCCAAAGGGGTTATTTTCGGAAACTCCGGCGGCAAGGACAGCGCCCTTGTGGGCATTCTGTGCAAAAAGGCCACCGATAATACCGTTGGCGTTATTATGCCCTGCGAATCAGCCAGAAACTTTGGCGAAGACAAGGATGACGGCCTTGAGGTTGCAAAAAAGTTCGGCATTGAAACCAGAACCGTTGATTTAACCGACTGCAAGGCATCGGTTGTAAACGCCGTTAAGGATAAAACAAGCCTTAATAATCAGGCGCTTACAAACATTGCTCCCCGCCTTCGTATGATAACCCTTTATGCCATAGGTGCGGCAGAAAACCTGCTTGTTGCAGGCACAGGAAACCGCAGTGAAAGATATATGGGTTATTTTACCAAATGGGGCGACGGCGGCTGCGATTTTAACCCCATTGCCGATTTAAGCGTAAAAGAGGTTTATGAGTTCTTAGAGTTTTTGGGTGCCCCCGAAAACATTATTAAAAAAGCCCCCAGCGCAGGTCTTTTTGAGGGTCAAACCGATGAGGCCGAAATGGGGGTTACATATGCCGCTATTGATAAATATATTGATACGGGCATTGCCACCGACCACGATAAAGCAATTATCGACCGCTACCATAGGGTTAGCGAACACAAAAGAAAAATGCCCGCCCTTTACGGTGAGGAATAAAAACAAAAAGAGTAGTTCCGCTGGAACTACTCTTTTTTTGCAAAGTTTGCGCATTAAACAATATTTTAATTGATGGTTTTTTCTTAATATGCTATACTTTCCTTGAATAGGAGGTAATACTATGAAATCCGAAATTTGCAACATAAAAGTTGAATATTTCTCCGAGCCAATCGGTCTTGATACTAAATTCCCCCACTATTTCTGGGAATTTGTTTGTGATAAGGATAACGTATACCAAAGTGAATACAGAATTCAGGTCATTAGTTTTACAGATGAACTGTTTTGGGACAGCGGTTTTGTAGAATCGGACAAGACCTTTTCAGTAAAGCACAGTGGAAAGCCATTAGAGCCTGACACGGAATATAAGGTAATTATAGAGTCCTTGCTTGGCGAAGAGCATCTAACAGGGGTGAGCCGCTTTAGAACCGGCCTTATGGATGAGGTTTCCCCTCAAGCCAAGTGGATAACAGCAAAGGATTTTGCAAATCCCCTTTTCAGAAAAACCTTCCTTTTAAATAAAAAGCCCGCTATTGCTACCGCTTATGTTGCCGCCAGAGGATTTTATGAGCTATACATAAACGGCCAAAGGGTTGGGGACAGAATTTTAGCCCCCGCTATGCTTAGCCCAAAAAGTTTTCCAAACACCTGCGCTGCCGATGCTTATGATGTAACCTCCCTGCTGACCGCCGATAACAATACCATCGGCATAATGTTAGGAACGGGATATTCCATCTCGGATTTCAATCCCTGGGGTTGGGTTTACGAGGGTGAAAAAAGAGCTTGGGCGGCTGTGTCTATACAGTTTAAAGACGGAGACCATATACTTATAACCTCCGATGAAAGCTGGTTAACCCACAGCGGTCCTATCATTTCATCATCAATATACCACGGTGAAACATACGATAAGAACCTTGAAATTGCGGGTTGGAGCGAACCGTATATTGACACGAGCGACTGGACCGAAGCCACAATATCGGAAATCCAGGAGAATATATTAAACACCTATACTGCTCCCATAAAAAAGCTGAGCCGCAAGGAATGCACAGAGCTTATTGCCCGAAACGATGCGGTCACATTTTGTGATTTTAAAGAAAACGGTGCGGGATTCCTTTGTATAAAGGTTGCCGGTAAGCCCGGTGCCAAGGTTACAATCACCCATTCGGAGCATATTAACCCTGATGGAAGCCTTAACACCTTCACAAACCGCAACGCCAAGGCAACCGATGTTTATATTCTTAAAGGGGACGAAACCGAGGTTTATGAGCCTAGATTTACCTACCACTGCTTCCGCTATGCCGAAATCCATATAGAAGGCGAAGCTCAGCTTATATCTGCCGAAAAGGTTACCATTGGCGCCGCGCTTCAAAATGACAGTGATTTTTACTGCGATGATGCTATGATAAAGCGTTTTTACGATAACGCTATGAGGTCGGTATGTTCGAATTTTATGAGCCACCCCACCGATTGTGCCGTAAGAGATGAGCGCACCCCCTGCCTTATGGACACTATGGCTTATGAGGAGCTTTGCCTGCACAGCCTTGATATGCAGGGCTACTACCGCCACTGGCTCAACAATATATATAACCAGTTTGACCCCAACGGCTGCTTCCCCCTTTGGGACGGCGACATTATAACCCTTCCAAAGCTTATGGCAGAGCATTACGGGGACGAGGATGTTGAAAGGCTTATGTACCCGAGAATGAAATGGGTAGTAGAAAAGAGTTTTAACACCTATAAGGAAAACGGCTTTGTTACCACCTTTGGCGATTGGTGCGCCCCCATTGACAACCCTGAAAACGACTACAAAAAATGCTTCCATTTTGGCGGTGAAGCAGGACTTTGCGCCGCCATTTACCAGCTTCGTTATCTTTGTGAGCTGTGCGAAAAACTGGGGATTGCCGAAGATAAAAAATATTACTCCGAGCTCATAGAGTTTTATTTAAATGAGTTCTACGAAAAATATTTCGATGAGGAAAAGTGCTGCTTCTCCCTTGGTCAGCAGACGCCAAATCTTGTGGCACTTGGAATGGGTGTGGCAAAACCCGAACATCGAGAAGGGATTTTAGCTGCCCTTAAAAAGCACATTCGCGAGGTGGATGAATACCGCCACTACACCGGCATTACCGGCACAAGATTTTTAATTCGCGTTTTGTCACAGGACACAGAGGGTATGGAAATTCTTGACCGTATGCTCCACGGAACCGAGTACCCAAGCTTTGGCAGACAGGTACTTGAATATGACGCCACTACACTGCACGAACAATGGCTTAATCTTGAGGGTATGATGTCGGGCGACCATCCTATGTTTGCGGGTATTTTTGCCGATTACTACCGCATTTTCGCAGGTATCACAGGCAAGGATAATTACAAAGAAATTACCATTGCTCCAAAGCTTTTAGATAGTATAAATGAGCTTCGCTGTACCTTCCACTGTGTTCGAGGAAAAATCAGCGTAAACGTGCAAAGGAATTCGGATAAATACCTTATTGACGCTGTAATTCCTCCCAACTGCACAGCAACGCTAATAACACCCGATGGCGAGAAAATCCTTCTCGGCAACGGAAAATACACAACAAAAAAAGAGCGGTTTTAACCGCTCTTTTTTTAATTTTACTTAACCTCATATCCGCCAACCGAGCGAATTTTAAGGGGGATGCAGGAATCCTTGCCGAAAACGGCCTCGATTTCTGATTTATAGTTTTCAAAGCATTCGTTTTTAACATAGCACTGAATTGTGCCTGCAAATCCGCCGCCGTGAACGCGGCAAACGCCGTTTTCGCCGAGAATTTCCTCGGTTAAGGCAATAGCAAGGGTTATTCCCTGCTCTGCCGAATTGGTAGCGGAATAAACATTTTGAAGGAATCGGTAGGATGAATCGCCCGATGCCTTAACAAGTTTCAAAAATCCGTTGAAATCTTTGTTTTTCAAAAGATTTTTTTGTTTTTCGGCACGTTCATCCTCATTAAAGAAATGAAGTGCTCTAAGAATCGCTCTATCACAAACCTTGCCTTTAAGGTTGTGCAGTTCATTAAAGAAATCTTCTTTCGAAACATCTCTTAAAAAATCTTTGCCAAAGTAATTCGAAACCGCTTTGCAATCAAGGGTTATATCGGCGTAATCCTGTGTTAAATCAGCGTGATTGCCGCCTGTGTTAACAACGCAAAGGGTATATCCCGAAGCGCTTAAATCAAAATCAACCTTTTCTGCCTTTGGAGATGCCGGGTCGGCAAAATCCATTGCCGTAAAGCCGCCAAAGGAGCAGGCGCACTGGTCTAAAAGTCCACAGGGTTTGCCAAAATATTCTCTTTCTGACTTTTGGGAAATTAGAGCAACCTCCATTGCGGAGAGCTTTGAATCGTTATAAAGGCAGTTTAAAATGGTGCAAATAAGCACCTCATAAGCGGCAGAGGAAGAAAGTCCCGAGCCCTTTAAAACATTTGATGTTGTGTAGGCGTTAAAGCCGCCAACGTTATAACCCTTTTCCTTAAAAAAAGAGCAAATCCCGCGAACCAGAGAAAGAGAGGTTCCCTCTAACTCTTTTTTATAAGAAATGTCGGCTAAATCTATAATATCGGTACCGAAGCCTTCCGATTCAATACGGATAATATTATCGTTGTTTTTTGAAGCAACGGCAATAACATCCATATCTACTGCTCCCGCCAGCACTCTGCCGTGCTGATGGTCGGTATGGTTGCCGCCGATTTCGGTTCTGCCGGGGGCGCTGAAAAGGCGGATATACTCCATCTGCCCAAATGTGGCATAAAAGCTGTCGCAGGCGCAGGAGTAACGCTTCCGAGCCTCGGAAATGTCTTTATAAAGCAGGGAGAAGCTTTTATCAAGCTTCCCCTCTTGAATTTTAGTTTTAATTTCGTTTAAAGTCATTGTTTTTTTATTCCCTATTTAATAAGAGCCAAGGTATCTCTTGCGATAGCAAGCTCTTCGTTGGTGGGGATAATGTAAACATTAACCTTGGAATCATCGGTAGAAATTTTAATTTCCTTACCTCTTACCTTGTTTGCCTCGTAGTCGCACTTAACGCCAAGGAAAGCAAGGCTATCGCAAATATAGGCGCGAAGCTCGGCATCATTTTCACCGATACCGCCTGTAAAGGCAATGGCATCAACACCGCCGAGAGCGGCAATGTAGGAGCCGATGAATTTAAGAATCTGATAGCGCTGCATATCAATAGCAAGCTGTGCGCGCTCATTTCCCTGCCCGGCAGCGGCGGCAACATCACGGTTATCATTAGAAACACCCGAAATGCCGAACACACCCGATTTTTTATTACAAATGTTGGACATTTCATCGGGAGTTAAGTTCTCTTTATTTGCAATAAAGGTAACAGCAGAGGGGTCAAGAGTACCGGTTCTGGTGCCCATCATAAAGCCATCAAGAGGAGTAAAGCCCATAGAGGTATCAAAGCACTTGCCATCCTTAATAGCTGTAATTGAACAGCCGTTGCCAAGATGGCAGGTAATAACCTTTTTATCCTGACTGCCCTCAATAGCAAGAACTCTCTGGCTTACAAAGTGGTGAGAGGTGCCATGTGCGCCGTACTTGCGAACCTTGTATTTCTCATAATACTCATAAGGCAGCGCATACATATAAACCTTGGGCTCCATTGTCTGATGGAAGGAGGTATCAAACACTGCAACTTGGGGAATTTCGGTACCGAAGGTTTTAATGCAGGCTTTGATTGCCAAAACGTGTGCGGGGTTGTGAAGGGGTGCTAACTCGCCGAGAGCATCAATGTCAGCCAAAGCCTCGGGAGTGATAATTGTTGATTTTGAGAAGATGCTACCGCCCTGAACGATGCGGTGTCCGATTGCGGAAATTTCATCGAAGGAGTCGATAACCTTTGCATCACTCTTGGTCATTGCATAAACAACGGCCTCAAAAGCCTCACTATGGGTGGGCATGGGAATTTCTGCGGCATAAACTCGGCCATCAGCCGCTGTGTGTTTAATGGCGCCTGTAACGCCGATTCTTTCACAAAGGCCCTTTGCAAGAACGCTCTCATCGGTCATATCAATAAGCTGATATTTAAGAGAGGAGCTACCTGCATTAACAACGAAAATTTTCATTTAAATCACCTTTACCTAAATTTTAAATCCAGTATTGAACAAGCTTTGAACTTGTGATAAACTAATACTGACATATACTAATATATAATATCCCATAAATTCCGTTTTTTCAAGGGTTTTTGGAAAAAAGAGGTGTTTTTTTGAATATTGCAGGTATTATAGCCGAATTTAATCCCCTGCACAACGGCCATAAATATTTAATCCGGCAGGCAAAAAAAGAAAACGATGCCGTTGTTGCCGTTATGAGCGGTAACTTTGTTCAGCGTGGTGATACTGCGATTTTTTCAAAATTTGACCGCGCCAAGGCCGCCGTTCAAAACGGTGTTGATTTATGCATTGAACTGCCAACCCCTTGGGCTATGGCAACGGCGCAGACCTTTGCCGAGGGTGCCGTTCAGATTATGAATAGCCTTGTGTTTGTCAATTCCCTTTATTTTGGCAGTGAATGTGCTGATATTGACCTTATAAGCCGCACTTCTCTTATTTTCAGCGATAAAAATTTCCGCGACCTTATTACCTCTCAGCTTAAAAACGGCGTAACCTTTGCCGCCGCAAGGCAAACGGCAGTTGGACGAATTGATGAGCGCGCCGCCGATATCCTTGCTAACCCTAACGATATTTTGGCAACCGAATATATAAGCGCCTTAAACCGTTTAAACAGCGCAATAAAGCCCCACTGTGTAAAGCGCCGGGGTGTTGCTCACGACAGCTGTGAGGCGGCGGGACAGTTCCTCTCCGCTTCTAAAATTCGCTCCCTTATTCTAGCAGATGAAATTGACGCTATAAAGCCATTTTGCCCCGAAAACGCCTTTGAAATTACAAAGAATGCCAATGTATCTGATATAAATCGCATTGAAACCGATATTTTAGGAAAACTGCGACGCTCAGAGGCTACCGCCTTCCGCCTGCTTCCCGATATTAGCGAAGGTATAGAAAACCGCCTTTTTGCCGCCGCAAAGAGTGCCACAAGCCTTAATGAGCTTTACTCTCTTATTAAAACAAAGCGCTACACCCTTTCTCGCATTCGCCGCCTTGTTTTATCGGCTTATCTTGATTTAAAGGCTGATTATTTAAAATCTCCCCCACCCTACGCCCGCGTTTTAGCATTTTCAAAAAAGGGCGAGGAGCTTATTAAGATTTTCAGTTCTATTACCAAAATTCCCCTTGTTATGCGCGCAGGAGATTTTGAAAAGCTGGGAAATAAAGAGAATGAAATTTTTAACGCTGAAAAAAACGCCACCGACCTTTATGCCCTATCCCTTAAAAATCCTCTGCCCTGCGGCACCGAGTTTACCGAAATGATTTACAAAGAAAAATAAAAAGAGGCACGAAAATTTCGTGCCTCTTTCTCTATTTACTTTCAGAAATGAAGGAATATTTTCTTTCGGCGGTTATTTTAATTTCCTCATAGCTTCCTTCAACCTTTTTGCCCTCATCATAAAGCACCCAGACCCTGCCGTTAGAATCGTCTGCAACAATTCCCGCAATGGCGGTTATGGTTTCACCGGTGCTCGTCAGCACCATATTGTTTTCACGAAGCGCCTCTAAAAGATAAAGACAGTCGGTGTTAATCTGGAAGCGCTGGTTAAAGCCTGTTTCATCAATAAGTTCAAAGAAAAAAGAACCTCTGCCAGCACCGATGGTATTATAATACTCCTCGCCAAAGGGGGTTGAGAATTCGCTTTCATTCTTTTTATCGCCGCAGCCGCAAAGCAAAACACTGCAGGAGAAAACAAGCACAAAGCAAAGAAAAATTGCTATAATTTTTTTCATCATAACACCAGCTTTTTTAAAATTTAACAAAATAAGTTTACCACAAGACACAAAGAAAATCAACTCGCTATTTTTCCTTGCAAATGGAATAATTTGTGATATAATGTATAATGTATATTTGTGTGCAAGGAGGTTTAAAAACAATGAATTTACAAGAATCGGGCGAAATGTACCTTGAAACCATTCTGATTTTATCTAAAGAAAAGCCATCCCTGCGTTCCATTGATATTGTTGAGCATTTAGGTTATTCAAAGCCCAGTGTAAGCCGTGCAGTTAATCTTCTTAAAAACGGCGGATTTATTTTGATTGATGAAAATTCCTTTATTTCACTTACCGAAACCGGCAGAGAAATTGCTCAAAAAATTTATAACAGGCACACGGTGCTCACAGCATTCCTCGAAAAGCTTGGAATAGAGCACGCCACAGCCGATTTTGATGCCTGCAAAATTGAACATGTGATTTCTGATGAATCCTTTGATGCAATAAAGAAATTTTACGAAAATCTATAAAATTAAATGCTTTTTGGAGTGGTTTTTTATGATATGGCATAATGCAGATGCCAATTCAGTTCTACACGAATTTAATGTTGATGCCGAAAAGGGCCTGCCACGCGGTGTTGCAGAACAGCGCCTTTTAGAATATGGCCCAAACGCCATAAACGACACTAAGCATAACACCTTTTGGGGCTGTGTTTTATCACAGTTTAAAAATGTTTATGTAATTATTTTAGCGGTTGTGGCCGTGCTTTACGGTGTTTTTTCCCTTAGTGACACAGTGTATGGCGCAAATTGGTGGGATTCGGTTGCTATTTTACTGGTCCTCATTGCAACAGCCCTTGTTGGTGCATTTTTCGAAAAGAAATCGCAGGAGGTTTTTTCTTCTCTAAGCGAAATTTCGATGAGTACCTGCGAGGTTGTTCGCGACGGCGTTACAATAAGCGTTCCCGCAAAGGATTTGGTACCGGGTGATATTGTTTGCCTTAAATTCGGCAACTATATCCCTGCAGATGGCAGAATTATTTCGGCTAACGAATTTCGCTGCAACGAATCCATTCTCACAGGTGACTTGGTGCCTGCTGAAAAAAATCCTTATGCCGTGCTTGACAGTATAGCCCCTGTAACCGCCCGCTGTAATATGGTTTTTGCAGGCTGCTCGGTAATCCACGGAAATGCTAAAATTGTTGTTACCGACACAGGCATTAACACCGAAATGGGCAGGAAATCCACCATTTTAAAGGATTCCGGCGAGGAAAAATCCACCATAACCGAACGAATTGGCGTTTTTGCAAGGATATTTAATATAATCTCCCTAATCATTTGTGCACTTTTCTTTGTTTTAAGCCTGCTATTAACCATTTCTGAGCTTGGCTTTGTTACACGCTTTTTTGAAAATCTGCTTATCTCCCTCTCCCTTGTTGTTGCCGCCCTTCCGGAATCACTACTAGCAATTAACGGCGTTGTTATTGCAATGGGTGTAACCCGCCTACTCTCAGGTAATATTGTTCCCAAAAAAATAGCATCCCTTGAAAAAATGGGTGGAATTTCGGTTATCTGCACCGATAAAACAGGTATTCTCACCACTAATAATATGGTGCTTTCCAAAATTTTTATGGGTGAAGATGTTGTAGAGGTTGCCGAAAGTCTTGATGAAAAAAGCGCTCTGCTTTTAAAGCTTGCTCTTATGTGCACCGAATCTTCAAACGATGAGCTGCACCCCACAAATCAAATTGATGAGGCCGTGCTTAACGCAAGTATTCGCCTGCTTAATATGAACAAAAGAGGCTGTGATAACCTCTATCCTCCCCTTATGCGCATTCCCTTTGACCCTGAAAGAAAGTTTATGACCACTGTAAATATGCTTGACGGAAACCCTGTTGCCGTTGTTAAGGGTGCCCCCGAGGCCGTGCTTAAATATTGCACAGGAAATTACGATGCTTACCTTAAGGCTATTGATACCTTCGCAAATGAATCACTCCACGTTATTTGCATTGCCGTAAAGGTGCTGGATGAAATTCCCGCCATATTAAGACCCGAGCTTCTTGAAAGCGATTTGAAGGTTGTTGGTCTTCTTGCAATGACCGATAATGTTCAAAATGATGTTTTGGAATATGTTAAGGTTGGTTCTGAAGCGGGCATTAAAACGGTTATGTTTACAGGTGACCATTTAAGCACCGCCAAAGCCGTTGCAGAAGGTCTTGGAATTTTAAAAGAGGGTGAAATGGCAATAACCGGTGAGGAGCTTCGCGCTATGAGCGATGAGGCACTTGCCGAAATTATTGAAAACTGCTCTGTTTTTGCCAGAGTTAATTCGGCAGATAAACTTCGCATAATAAAAGCCTGGCAGGCAAAGGAGCGCACCGTTGCCGTAACCGGCACCGATGTTGAGGATGAGGCCGCCCTGCAAATTGCCGATATTGGCTTTGCAATGGGTAAAACCAGCACAGATGTGGCTCAAGGTGCCTGCGATGTTTTGGTAACCGACAACCATTTTTCGGGTATTGTACGTGCAATTCTTCGCTCCCGCGGACTTTTTGATAACATTAAAAAATGTATTCACTACCTACTTGCCTGCAACCTGGCAGAGCTTATTTGTGTTTTACTGTGTGTTATAATTTTTAAGGTTCCGCCCCTTGCAGCAGTTCACCTACTGCTAATAAACCTTATAACCGACTTTTTCCCTGCCATTGCGCTTGGTTCACAGCCAACCGATTTAAGCACAAAGCAGCAGGCTCCCAAAAAGCGTTACGCTATGGTCTTAGACAGTACCATTTCTCCCCTTGCAATTTCACAAAGTGTAATCCTTACAATTTTAAGCATTATTGCCTTTAGAATTGGTGGAAGCGGTCTGGCGTTTGCAACACTTTCACTTTGCCAAATTGTTATTTCACTTAATCTTTCAAGCGACCGTTCGATTATTCACCTTGATTTCCTCAGAAACAAAAACCTATGCATCACAGCGGCAGTGTGCTTTATCTTTGTAATTTTAACTGTGGCAACCCCGCTAGCTCACGCTTTTGCACTAAATTCCCTACGCTTTGTTCAGGTGCTTTTCCTGCTATTGTTCGCAGCACTTACGCTTGGTATGGGAGAACTATTTAAGTATCTTAAACCGAAATTTATTAAAGAATAAGGAAAAACCGCATTAAAAATTTAATGCGGTTTTTTAATTGACAAAAAAGCTTTTATGTCATATAATAATATGCGTTGCAAACTTAATATGTCGAGGCGTGTCTCAGTTTGGTAGTTTTTGACCGAGCGCACTCAGTGAGTGATGAAGCGAAGGTCAAAAAGGCGCCGCGGTCAAAACTTTTAGGCGCTACGAGCCGTTAAAAGTTTTGGGCACCGCAAGAGTAGCGGAGTAGCAGCGCTCTTTACATAAAACAAATTTGCAACACAATTTTTATTCTAAAACTTAATATGTCGAGGCGTGGCTCAGTTTGGTAGTTTTTGACCGAGCGCACTCGGTGAGTGATAAAGCGAGAGTCAAAAAGGCGCCGCGGTCAAAACTTTTAGGCGATATGAGCCGTTAAAAGTTTTGGGCACCGCAAGAGTAGCGGAGTAGCAGCGCTCTTTACATAAAACAAATTTGCAACACAGTTTTTATTCTAAAACTTAATATGTCGAGGCGTGGCTCAGTTTGGTAGAGCGCCGCGTTCGGGACGCGGAGGCCGCAGGTTCGAATCCTGTCGCCTCGACCAAATAAGACCGATCATTTTGATACGATAAGTGTCTGAATGGTCGGTCTTATTTTTTGAATATTGAATTCTCACCTAACTATGTTATAATTAGTTAGACAAACTTGAATTTGGAGGTGAGTTAAAATGAAAAGGAAAAAGCTTGTTATTATCGGTATAATAGCGGCAGTATTAGTTAATTTATTCCTTTTGGTTACGGTGTATTGCTTATTTGATGCACAATACAATATGAAAACAGGAATTAGCAGCATAATGAATATAACGATAGATGAAGAACAAGAAAAAATTAAAATCGGCAATTTAGAGGGATATCATATTTTTGTCGAAGGTCTTAAAGTAAATGAATGTTATTTCACCACGATTGATGCGACAACAATCAGTTTGGTCGATGCAGTGAATGAAGGAAAAATATCTGTTAAAGATATGGCAAGAAAAGCATTTGAGAAAAAAGATACAGATGATAAAACGATTTACTATTATGAGAATTATTTGATTGAAATAACAGGAAAAGAAGTATTGATAAAAAACAAATAAAATGAATCGGTTTGATATTTGCAAATTTCAATTTGTCTAACTCCTTTTACGAGGGTTGCAGCTCCAATGCAACCATAATGCAACCATACGAAACCGTATCATTATTATCAACTGTTGCCAAAATAAAACAAACCATCCAAAATGGATGGTCTGTTTTTATTTTAAAACTCTTCTGCTAAATATTCCTCAGCAAAGTGCACCGCTGTAGCGCCGTCAGATACGGCTGTTACAATTTGTCTTAAGGCCTTTTTGCGGATATCTCCTGCGGCATAAACACCGTTAACGCTTGTTTTTGTGGTTTCATCGGCAACAATATAGCCACTGTCATCAAGTCGAACTGCGCCGCCTAAAAACTCGGTAGCAGGTTTTCTGCCAATGCTAACAAAAACGCCATCGCAGAAAATTTCCTCTTCTTCCCCGCTTTTGACATTTCTAATTTTTAAACCTGTAACCCTTTTATCTGTAATAAGCTCGCTTACTACGTTATCCCACAAAATTTCCACATTCTCTGCGGTTTTTAAGGGATCGCGGTAAATTTTATCCGCCCTTAAAGAATCTCGGCGGTGGATTAAATAAACCTTTTTTACAAGCCTTGAAAGATAAAGTGCATCGGCCGCGGCAGAGTTGCCGCCACCGATAACGGCGACCGTTTTATCCTTATAAAACCTGCCGTCACAGTGTGCGCAATAGTGAACCCCGCGGCCCACAAATGCCGCTTCGTTTTGAAGGCCCAACTCCCTGGGATTTGCCCCCGCGGCAATAATAACGGTTTTGGCGAAAAATTCGCCTGCGGTAGTATTAACCTTTTTAATTTTTTCGGAAAAATCAACACCTAAAACATCGGTATATTCGGTTTTAGCGCCGAACTTTTCGGCTCCCTGCTGCATTTTAAAGCCAAGGGTAAAGCCATCAATCCCATCCTCAAAACCGGGGTAATTTTCAATATCCCCCGTTAGCGCCATTTGACCGCCTGCCGACATTCTTTCTAAAACCAGGGTGTCAAGCCCTGCTCTTGCGGCATAAAGCGCGGCTGTGTAGCCTGCGGGGCCGCCACCGATAATGAGCACATCAAAAATTTGTTGCATAATTAAACCTTCCAATATTTTTAAAAGCGCCAAGCTCCCGTTTCAGGAGAGCTTGGCTTTTGTTACGAAATCCTCATAAGGTACTGACAATAAACATAAACATTTTGAATTTTCTTGGCCTCCACATTATCGACATGAACTACGGGCTGAGTTTCGGAAGGAGTAACATAAAGTTTAAAAACGATTGCATCCTGTCCAGGCCGCATATTGCGGATGTGCTTGTAAGCAAAATCTCGCTTTGCAATACCTAAATATTGATACATAACCGTTTCAATATCGCTGTTGCTAAAGCACCTTAAAACATCCTCTTCTTTGTGAATTTCAAGAATATGTTTGGCCTCTTCCAAAGTGAGGTTGTGACATTTGAATTCACCCTCATTGAGAGCCGACATCATTGCGCTGTTATCCAGTAACAGCAACGGTAAATCCTTGTTTGTTTTCATAACTTATTCCTCCTTTTTTTCTGCATTTCTCAATCTGCTTTTTTAAGCAAAACGAGAAAATACCTTTTAAACAATATGCTCCTATTGCCAAAGCATTGCAAGAATAACATCTTTTGGCCTTGCACCTAAAGATTGGTTTACAACCTTTCCTTCCTTTATGACAACAAGTGTAGGGATACTCATAACGCCAAACTCCTGGGCCAATTCGGGCTCGTTATCAACATTGATTTTGCCCACAAGGTACTGCGGATTTTCCTCTGCAATTTCATCAACAATGGGAGCCATCATTTTGCAGGGGCCGCACCAATCGGCATAAAAATCGAGGAGAACTGTTTTCTCGCTTTTTAAAATATCGCTGAAATTATCCTTTGTAACAACTAATACTGACATACTTAACTTCCTTTCTTTTTTCTTTATTCTACCCCACAAGCCTTTAAAATAAGCCTGTAAAGCGTTAATTCGTAATCCTTAGTATAAATCTTTTCATCATCAAAGTTAACCCTTTGAGCAAAACGGCGCATCATTGAATCGTAACGATTAAAGGGCTCGCTTTCCTTAAAAGCGCCATCGGCACCCCAGCCGCAGTTTGAGCCCACAGTTCTTACCGATGCTGACATATTAAGTCGGGTTTTACAGCCGCTAAAGGAAAAGATATTATCGGTAAGCCACCTTTCAATGGGCCTTATTTCAACCGTTTTCTCCTTACCGCTGATAACCAGCTGGCGCCTTGCAAAACCGCCTGCCTCGACACCGCTTATCTTGGCAAAGGAGCAGCCGTTTTCATATTTCAAAACAGCCATTGTCACATCCTCGCCAAACTCATCTTTATCGGTGCTGAAATTAAGGGGTAAAATCTCCGAAGGTTCGCCCTTTAGCCTTAAAATTATATCAATTAAATGGCAACCTAAAAAGAACATCATTCCGCCGGGAAGCTTTTTAAGCCATCTGCGTTTATCAGCCGATTGCTCGCAGTTCATTTGGGCTTCAACAGCATAAATTTCGCCAAATTCGCCGTTTTCGGCAGCAGCAAAAATTTTTTCTATTTCAGGATTAAAACGGTACATATAACCCGTACTGAAAACAAGGTTGTTTTTCTTTAAAGTTTCAGTAAGTTTTTCAAATTCTTTTAAACTTACCGAGCCGGGTTTGTCCATATGAATGTGAAGCCCCTTTTCGGCGGCAAGTAAAGCAAATTTGCAAAGATTTTCCTCCTCGGTTTCAATAACGGCGGCATCAATGTTTTTTAAATTTAATGCCTCGGCTGCCGAAACCACATTTAAACCCATTTTATCCCTGCAAATTTGGATTTTTTCCTTAAAATCGACAATTTCACTATCGGGAACACCCAGAGTAACAACCTCAAAAGTATCATGCATAGCCACCATACTATCGAGAACATCCAAAGCGTGGTCATGGCCGATTCCGATTTGAACTACTCTGATTTTTTTCATAAACATTTCCCCAAAAGATTATTACATTTTTATTATAAAACAAAATCTTCCTTTTTTCAACAAAAAAAAGGATGATGAGTTTCCCCAACATCCCTCTTTTTTATTTCTTTTCTAAATCGTTTTGCTTTGTGCCGCAGCAGCTCCCTCCGCACTGTTTAGCATAAGGGCAGCCGATACATTTTTGACCGCGTTTTTTGGCTCTTACCAAATAAAACACTATAGCACCGATAATTAAAGCAAGAATAGCGATAATAATATAATTTTCCATAACTATTTACTCTTTTCAGCCGCTGATTTAAGCTTATTATTTGTGTTAATGATAAGCGCAACTATTATGCCTGCCATAACAAGAACGGCGACAAGACCGCAAACAGCGCCGATAACATTAAGCATTGCGGGGGCTGTTAAAAGAGTACCTACAGTGTACACAAGATAGCCAATGGTAAAGCCAACGGCAAGCTGCAGGCCGATTCCGCCCCAAAGCCATTTTGCGCTCTTCATTTCGGAGTTCATTGCTCCGATTGCGGCAAAGCAAGGAGGTGTAAAGAGGTTGAACATAAGGTAAGCCAAAGCGGCAACCTTTGTGATTGCCATAACACCTGCAACTTCGGCGCCTGCGCCCTCCATAAGGGCAAGCTCTTCGGTGTCAATAAGGTTTTCAAGGCCAACAAAGCAAACAGCCAGAGTTCCAACAACATTTTCCTTTGCAATAAAGCCGGTAATGGCCGCTGCGGCAAGCTGCCAGGAAAGAACGCCCACAACGGGCACAAGGATATAGGCAAAGGGACCTGAAATGGTAGCAAGAATGGAGGTATCAGCCGTTTGGGCAACCGAGAAGTTCCAATTAAAGGTCTGCATAATCTGAACGGCGGTGTTGCAAAGAAGAATAATGGTGGCCGCTTTAACTATGTAAGACCAGCCTCGGGAGCACATTGACTTAAATGCTCCTAAAAGGGATGGTGCCTTATATTCAGGCAACTCAATAATAAAGAAGGATTTTTTGTTTTTATAGCCTGTAATTTGGTTAATAAGCAATGCGCCAAGGAATATAATCACAATGCCCGAAAGATACATCGCCCAGCTTACCCAGCCTGCATTATCAAAGAAGGCTCCGGCAAACAGTGAAATTACGGGGATTTTAGCGCCGCAAGGCATAAAGGGGGTCAGCATTGCGGAGGCTCTGCGCTCGCGCTCGTTGCGAATGGTGCGGCAAGCCATAACACCGGGAATTGCGCAACCAATACCAATAACAAAGGGAATAACCGATTTGCCCGAAAGACCAACCTTTTTAAAGATGGGGTCAAGAACAACGGCAACGCGGGCCATATATCCGCAGTCCTCAAGAATAGCAATGAGGAAATACATTACCATTACAAGGGGTAAAAATCCTACAACAGCGCCAACGCCGCCGATTATACCATCAACAACAAGGGCCGAAAGAAGCGGATGCACATTCTCCATAAGGCCGCCAACCCACTCGCCAAACATTTCAATAAGGGTTACAAGGCCGGGAACTTCAAAGCCGAAAAGCTCGCCGCCCTCGGCAATAAAGGGACCAACCCAAGCCTGAGAAATTTGGAAAACGAAAAACATAACAACGGCGAAAATGGGAATACCAAGCCACTTATTTGTAAGCACAGCGTCAATCTTATCGCCAAAGTTTTTATCCTTAGTTAAAACCTTGCGGGTTTCAACGGCATCAACAATTTTATTAACAAAGGCAAAGCGCTTGCGGTCAGCCGACTGGACCGCCTTTTTATCGCTTAAATCAACATTGTCCTGAACATAAGGCGCCTTCTGTTCCTTACCGACATTTGCAACTGCCGCCTCAATGACAGCCTTTAAACCATCAGCCGCAGTAGAAACCGTGCTAACAACAGGGCAACCCAGTTTTTCGCTTAAGGCTTTTTCATCAATAACCGTTTCCTTTTTCTCGTTAATATCGCTCTTATTAAGGGCAACAACAACCGGAATTTGGAGTTCTAAAAGCTGGGTTGTAAAGAAAAGACTACGGCTTAGGTTAGTGGCATCCACAATGTTAATAATAACATCGGGATTTTCCTTTTTAACATAAGAGCTTGTGATGCTTTCCTCACTTGTAAAAGGCGACATTGAATAGGCACCGGGAAGGTCAACGGCAATAAGCTGTTCTTCCCCGCTATAATAAGCCTTTTTAATGGGGTGTTCCTTTTTATCAACGGTAACACCCGCCCAGTTTCCAACCTTTTCGTTGCTGCCGGTAAGGGCGTTATACATCGTTGTTTTACCGGAATTTGGATTGCCTGTTAATGCAATTCTCACTTTATATTCCTCCTTTAAGGCTATAACCTTTATATTTATCATTTCAGAAAATTTACAGTTTTGAGTTAGCGGTGGCTAACTCATTTGCAAAAAACAATCGGCTTTATGCCGATAAGTTTTTAAAAAATAACAATTGCTTCGGCAAGCTGCCTGTCAATATTATATCGCGCATCCTTGATAGACACCATACAACTGTTTTTTAAATGGGAAACAACAGTGATTTTTTCTCCGCTGTAGCAACCGAGAGAAAACAGAAAAGCGTCAAGCTCTTCATCATCGGTGTTAATCTGCTCAATTATATATTCCTTTCCCTCTTGGGCTTCCGACAAGGTCACTTATATCACCGCGAATTCATAAATAATCTGAAATTAGCCGAGGCTAACTCATAGCCAAAAAATACAGTTAGCCTTTGCTAACCTTGTATATTATAGACCTACTGTTAATATTTGTCAATAGTTTTTTCAAAATTTTTATAAAAGAAAAAGGCGGAATTTTCCGCCCTTAATTTTTCTCTTTTCTTTTGGAAATTTTATAGTAAATAAAGTAGCCTGCAAGTGCCACCACGGCAGACACTACAAAAATAATAATGGAAAGAATATAGTTTTCCTCCCCTAGTGCCTGGCCCGCTATGGCAGAGGTTAAAACGGATGGAATGCGGCACAGGGTACTGATTACCATAAATACGCCAAATTTAATTTTTGTGATGCCTGCAAAATATGTAATAACATCCTTTGGAGTTCCAATTATAAAATAGAGAATTGCAAAAATCCATTCAAGATTTTTTTCATCATTTAAAAATTTAAGCTTTTTAAGGTCCTTTTTATCCAGCATTATTTCGGTAAATTTTCTACCCAACAATCGGGTGAGTCCGAAAACAAGCGCCGTTGCTATGGCTACGCCAATAAGGCAAAGCACCGTTCCCCAAAAGGCTCCGAAAACATAACCTGCCGCAAATTCAACCGCTTCACCGGGAATAAAGGCAAAAATGACCTGTAAAATCTGAATACCAATAAAAATAATATAGCTTTCAAAGCCGCTTCCAAGGCTTTCTCTGAATTTTTGCGGGTCCTTAACCGCATCGGCAAGCATAGGGCCAATTAAAAACGAGCCTGCAAGCAGTAGCGTAACCAAAACGGTTACGGATATTATAAGATAAACATTTCTGCCTGAAAAAAAGTTCTTTAACTTTCCCATTTCGGACTTTTCACCTCTTTTAACATATATAACACAAATTTTGACAATTTTCAACCGTTTTAAACCTTGAATTTTAATATTTACTATGTTACAATAAATTAAATATTGCAAAAAATACAATGAGGTGATTTTGTGAACGACACAAAAACTCGCAGTAAATTATGGTTTGTAATTTGCGTTTTATGCTGTTGTATTTTAGGTGCCTGCCTTTTGGGTGCTTTAATTCTTAATATTTTCACCACATTTTCCCTTTGGTGGATTTATCTTTGCTTTATTCCCTTATCGGTTATTTCTCTTATATTTTCGGCTTACAAGTTAACTGAGGGTAAACTTGCGCTTATTATTCTTTCGGTGGTTTCGGTAATTCTTATTTTGGTCCTTTGCCTAGTTTCAGGTTTTATAAAGCTTGCTGATGACCACATTGACACGGTTAACTCAAAAATTGATTATGTAAATGCAGTAACAGGTATTTCCCTGCCCCCTGCACCCTTTGATGCCTATTCCGATGAGCAAAAAATCTTTGATGATGAAAATCGCCAATTTGTAACTGTGCAAAGCTACGGTTATTATTTGCCCGATAAAAAGCTTAATGGCCTTTTAGATGATGTGGTTAAAAATAAAAACTGGATTTCATATGAAGAAGATGGCGAGTTATTTAAACATTTTTTGCCTTATGTGGGTTATTACGATTCGGTTTGCCTTTTCTATAATGTTACCGAAAAAACCTATAATACATTACCCGCAGGTGATACACCTTGCGAATATATTATTGTTACCCTTGACCCATCCTACGGTTCGGTTAATATTTACATTTTTACCGTTTAAATAAAGGGAGCTTATGTTATGATTTTAGGCGCACAAATGTTTACAGTTCGCGAACTTTGTCAAAATACGCAAGGTTTAAGCGAAACCCTTAAAAGAATTGCAGACATTGGTTACACCACCGTTCAGGTTTCGGGCACCTGTGAGTACGACCCCGCCTGGCTTAAGGGCGAGCTTGACAAAAATGGTCTTAAATGTGCCATTACCCACTACCCTGCTCAAAAAATGGTGGATACCCCCGATGCTACAATGGAGGCCCACCGAATTTTAGGCTGCAAGAATATAGGTCTTGGCTACTTTAACTTTATTGAAGAGGGTCTTGACAAATTTATTGAAACTTTTGGCCCTTCAATTAAGGCCTTTGGTGCAAACGGCTTTAATTTCTGCTACCATAACCACAACTTCGAATTTGATAAAAAGAATGGCGTGACCTACCTTGAAATGCTTGCAAACGCTTTCGATAAAAACGAGCTTTCCTTTACTGTTGATACATATTGGGTGCAAAAGGCAGGCGGCGACCCTGCTTGGTGGCTTGAAAAATTAAAAGACCGCATCCCTTGTGTTCATTTAAAGGATATGGCTTACACAGGAGATATGACCCCTGTTGGCAGTGGTAATATGAACTGGGACAGCATTTTAAAGGTTTGCGAAACCGCAAACACCGAGTATCTTTTGGTTGAGCAGGACAACTGCAACGCCGAAAATGCCATTGAATGCTTAACCAAGAGCTATAAATATCTTACATCGTTAGGACTTAAATAATTTAGAGGTAATTTTATGAACTACGAACTTAAATTTCTCGGTAATCGTGAAGGTGAAAAGGAGTTTTTCCCTGTAACTGTTCCGGGTGACATTCAAAAGGATTATGCCGAATTCAAAAACTTTGGTGACCACCACTTTGGGCTGAACGCCACAAAGTTCGATGCTATTGAGGATAGCACCTGGTATTACATTGCCAAGTTTGATTACAAAGAAAACGGCGAAAAGGTTTTCTTTGTTACAAAGGGCATTGACTATGAATGCGAATGCTATATTAACGATAAGCTTTTCTTTACACACGAAGGAATGTTTGAAGGCTTTGAGTGTGACATAACCGAGCTTTTAGTAAATGGCGAAAACACACTTAAAATTAAAATTCTACCTCCCCCAAAAAGGGCTGATGCCCCCTTTGGCAGAAAGCAGGCTGATGAATCGGTAAAGCCCCCCGCATCCTACGGTTGGGACTGGCATCCCCGCCTTATTCCATCGGGTCTTTGGCAGGGCGTTCAAATTGAAAGCCGAAAGGATACCGATTTTGGCAAGGTTAATGTTTCCTATGATTTATCGGCTGATTTCTCCTTTGTAACGGTTCATTTTGATGTAAACAGCACTGCCGAAATTAAGTACAGTCTTTTTGATAAGGAAGGCACGTGCGTTGCCGAAAGTATAAACGGTTGCTTTACTCTGCAAAACCCAAATCTTTGGTGGTGCCGCGGTCAGGGTGAACAGTACCTTTACACCTGGACTGCCGAAAGCGCAACCTGCAAAAAAAGCGGAACCGTTGGCTTTAGGCGCACCGAGCTTTTAACCAACGAAGGCGCCTGGGAGGAGCTTCCCGATTTCCCCAAAAGCCGCACACGCCCTCCCATTACGATTTGCCTTAATGGCAGAAGAATTTTTGCCAAAGGCTCCAACATTGTTGAACCTGATATTTTCACCGGTAATGTAACAGATAAGCATTATGAGGATATGGTTCGCCTTGCCGCTCAGGCTAATATGAACATATTCAGAATGTGGGGCGGCGCAGGTGTTCAAAAGGATATTTTCTATGACTACTGCGATAAATACGGCATTATGGTTTGGCAGGAATTTACCCTTGCCTGCAACAACTATAAAAATGTTCCCCATTATTTAGAGGTTTTGGAAACCGAGGCCAGAGCTATTGTAAGAAATCTTCGCTTCCACCCCTGCCTTGTTATGTGGTGCGGCGGTAACGAGCTGCTAAACAGCTGGTCGGGAATGACCGAGCAATACCACGCATTAAGGCTTCTTGATAAAATTTGTTATGAGGAAGATCGCAACACTCCTTTTATTTTCGCCTCTCCCCTTAGCGGAATGAGCCACGGTCCATATCTTTTCAAAATGCCCGACTACAACGACCAAGAGGTTCACGCCTTTATTAACAAATGCCATTACACTGCCTACACCGAATTTGGTTGCGGCGCGATTACCGAATATGACATTTTAAAGGAAATTATCCCTGAAGAAGAACTTGACTTCCCCACCCCAACCGAAACCTGGAAATTACACCACGGTATGGGTGCCTGGATTACCGAAAGCTGGGTAAGCTTGGATATTTTAAGGCACTATTTCGGCGAAATGAAAACCACAAAGCAGTGCTGCGAATATGGCGCTTGGCTCCAGCGTGAGGGCTATAAGGCAATTTTCGAAGCCGCGCGCCGCCAGAAGCCTTATTGCTCAATGGCGCTTAACTGGTGCTATAACGAGCCTTGGAAGGTTGCAGCAGGCAACTCACTTCTTGCCTACCCTGCAAGACCCAAGCCCTCTTATTACGCCGTTAAAGATTCCCTGCGCGATGTTGTAGCCTCAGCTCAAATTGAAAAGTTCTCCTACAAATCAGGCGATGCCTTCACCGCCTCTATTTGGCTTATTAACGACCTTGTAGAAGAGGTTACAGAGGACATTGAGGTTTCGGTTGAAATCGGCGGAAAATCCTATTATCTTATGACCTGGGAGAACGCAACTGCTAAGGCTAATGAAAGCAAGGAAGGTCATAGCGTAAAATTTGTGTTACCCTATGTAGAAAACGTTGAATACTTTGAGGTTGTTTTAAAAACCAAAAACCACGGCGAAAACCGTTACAAGCTTCACTATCAAATTAACGTTCCTGTGGTTACAGATGTTAACGCACTTAACTTCTAAAAGAAAAACACGAACCGCGTAAGCGATTCGTGTTTTTTATATTTTAACGTTTATAAAGTTGTCAGCTTCAATAGAGTTTTCGTCTACCTTGCAGTCAAGAGCAATTATATTTACACCGTTTTCTTGTGCTTTTTTAAGCGCTTCTCCAAACTCGGCGTGGGTTTCGTAGTTAGGTGTAAAAAGGCGCACGCCCTTCATTTGAATTATAAAAATTATGTAAGCCTCAAATCCGTTTTGGGCACATTTTATCAGTTCGTTAATATGCTTAACACCGCGAAGAGTTGGAGCATCAGGGAAACTTGCTATACCATCATTTTCTAGCGTTACGCCCTTAACCTCAATAAAAGCCTTGCGGTTTTTGTCCTCAATAAATAAATCAAAGCGGGAATTACCAAAGGTAACCTCCCTTTTAATAACCGCTTCCTTTGAAAAAAGCTGTCCTTTTTTCAGCCACTCTGCCGCTACGGCATTTGGAATTTGGGAATCCATATTTATAAGCATATCGCCCTTTTTAACGGCAATAAGGTCATAGGCAGTTTTGCGAAGAGGATTATGGGATTTTTGGAGCCAAACCTCATTTCCCTTTATAAGCAGTTCTTTACACCGCCCTGTATTTTTAACATGAACGGTTTGCTTTATGCCATCAATTAAAACCTCGGCAATAAACCTGTTTGGGCGGCTTAAAAATATGCCCTTTACAATGTTTTCATATCTCATAAATTTATCCTTAAGCCCTTTGGATAATAGTTTTTAGCGGTGCCATTTACAACCTTAACACCGCCAAGAGGTGCACCATCAACAAGAACGGCGGCAAATCCGTTTTCGCATTCTACCTCAATTTCCTCACCGTGTAAAAACTGCAAAACCCGCTTATCAGCTACCGAAAGATTAATTTTTCTTTTAAATTTATCCCCAAGAGCCGAGAAAAGCTGGTGGTGGGGCAAAATATAGTTCTTTCTAATTTCACCAATTGTAACGCCGCACAAAAACGGCTTTATTCCGTTTAAATCAAAGTCGCTTTCAAAATAAACAGGGGTTCCGTTTACCATTTTAACTGCCGTTTTATCATAGCCCTCTAAAATATCATCAAGAAAATCAAAAACAATTTTCTCAATCCTTTGGGTAGATTTTACAGTGCTTTTAACGGTGGGCTTTTCTTTAGTATTTTTCAGAACCGCCATAAACTGACCCTCTCCCCTGCCTTTGTGAGGATAAAAACGGCGGGCAAAATGAATGTTTTGGGTTTCACAGCCGTCAAAATTAATACCCTCGGTTGTGGCCTCTACCACCTCTTCTTTCGGTTTAACAAGGCAAAAATCGGGGTGGGCTTTAATAAAGCGGTCTATAACCATCTCATTCTCCTCTAAAGAGAAGGTGCAGGTGGCATAAATAATTGTTCCGCCATCCTTTAAAAGCTTTACGGCATTTTCTAAAATTTCAGCCTGCCTTGCGGCGCATTTTAAAACGTTTTCCTCGCTCCACTCGCTAACAGCCGCCGCTTCCTTTCTGAACATTCCTTCTCCCGAACAGGGGGCATCAACCATAATAAGGTCAAAGGTTTTTGGAAAGGTTTTGGCAAGAAAAGCGGTATCAGCACAGGTTACAACGGCATTCTTAACGCCTAAGCGCTCAATATTACCGCTTAAAATTTTGCATCTTGATGCAATAATTTCATTAGAAACAAGCAGGCCATTTTTGTGAAGCTTATTTGCAATTTGTGTGCTTTTTCCACCCGGGGCGGCACACATATCAAGCACCCACCAATCAGATTCAATATCAGTACATTCGGCAGGTGCCATTGCGGCAGGCTCCTGAACATAAATAAGCCCCGCGTGGTGATAAGGGTTATTTCCAATCCTTTCGAAATCGAGATAAAATCCGTTTTCGGTGTAAGGGATTTTCTCACTGCCAAAGGGATTTATTTTTTCAAATTCTTCAAGGGAGATTTTATTTGTGTTAACCCTAAATGCGCGACAAGGCTCCAAATTTAGCGCCTGCTTGTAGCTTTCAAACTCGCCACCTAAAAGACCTGCCATTCTTTTTTCGTAAATATCGGGCAGCTTAATCATTTTCCACCATCATTTCTGCATAGAGCATACACATTGAAACCGCCGTTATTGCCGCCGTTTCGGTGCGCAAAATGCGCTTCCCCAGTGACACCGTTTTTGCCCCCGCCGCTTTCAAAGCCTCTATTTCAGCATCATTAAAGCCGCCCTCAGGGCCAATGAGCAGACCAACCGTCATACCCTTTTTAATTTCACAAAGGCAGTTTTTAGTTGATAAAATTCCATCCTCATTTTCATAAGGCACCAAAAACAAGTCGGTATCTTTTACCCGCTTTAAAACATCGTTAAAAGAGGAAATTTCGCTAATTTCGGGCACAAAATTGCATTTGCTCTGCTTTGCGGCGGCTTCGCTTATTGCCTGCCAGCGGCTGCGCTTTACATCCTTTTTCTTATCCTCAATTTTAACAACACAGTTTTTCATTTCGGTGGGAACAATTTCGCTAACACCCAGCTCCACTGTTTTTTGAATAATAAGCTCCATTTTATCGCCCTTAGGAAGGCCTTGGAATAAAATAATATTAATGGGCAATGTTGTATCATTGCAGTTTTCCTCTACAATTTCGGCAATAAGACTGTCAGTTAAAAACTCCTTAAGGGCGCACAAATGGCTATGCCCTGCCGAGCTAACAAAGAAGGTATCTCCCACATTCATTCTTAAAACATTTTTAATGTGGTTATAGTCCTTTCCCGAAATTAAAAAGGAATTACCGTTTCTGTTTTCATCACTTACAAAAAAATTAAACACTAAAAAATTCTTTCCTCTCAAACAAAAAAGACCGAACACACGGAGCGGTCTTTTTTGAAACTTTTTGAATTTAAAATGACAAGCCTGTTCCGATAAACAGTAATATTGCAAAATAAAGCACATACAGTAAAACTGCACCAACAACCGATGCAATAATGCCGATAATTGCGCCAATTCCTGCTTTCTTGGCATTTTTAGGCTGTGTATCATTAAGCACCGCCCAAAGAATAAAGCCTGCCAGCGGTACAAAAAAGCCAAGGAAGCCCCAGCCGATGCTGCCTGTATCCTTCGATGCATCGCTTTTTGATTTTACGGAGCAGCCGCAACCAAGGCAAACTGCAGCCTTGTCATCAATTTCCCTTCCGCAATTGGTACAAAACACTAGAAAACCTCCCATAAAAAAAGCCCTTGTAAAAATTTTACAAGGGCGATTTTAAACAATTCTTAGAATGCCTTCTCAGGGTCAACAACATATTTATCCGTAAGGATTTTAATGAAGTCGATAAGAGCAAGGATGCCGCCAATACCGCAGCAAATAGAAAGAACGATTTTAACAATGCCCTTCTTGGTTTCGCCCATCATAAAGTTGTGAATACCAAGACCGCCAAGGAAGAAGCAGATAAGTGCCATAACGATTTTATCTTTGCCGTTTAAGTACTCACCGTTTGCACCCTGGGTAATAGCAACGCCACAGTTAAGGCAAACTGCTGCATTTTCAGCAACTGCATTACCGCAGTTAGCGCAAAAAGCCTTGCCCTCTCCGGTTTTAACACCGCACTTAAGGCAGATAGCCTGGTTATCATTCATAACTTCGCCACAATTTTTACAATACATAATACATTCCCCTATCTGCGTTTTTAACGCTTTTTAGTTGTTATAATTATAACATAGTGCTATATATTGTGTCAACAAAAATTTATGTTTTTCGACAATTAAAAAGCCCAATTTAAAAGGAAGCCAATGCCTATTAAAATAAGCACTGTAATATTTATGATTTTATTTTTAAAAAGTTTCCCATCAAGCAAAAAATAAAGTACCAAAATAGGCAGTGACCAAAACATTTTGTGGTAGGAAAAGGCTGAAACAAAATCGAGCTTAATTGCTGAAAGGAATGCCCTTGTCATTCCGCAGCCAATGCATTCTATGTTAAACAATGCCTTAAAAACACAGGGCACCTTTAAAAGCCATAAAACAACGGCAACAAGAACAATTGCAAAAATCGCAATAAGCTTTTCCTTTAAATTTGTAATTTTCAAAATTGCCGCCACCTCGCCTTCTTACAGTAAATATAACATACATTCTATTTTTATTCAACCTATTCCTCTTTTTTCTTGATATTGCATTTTTGGTATGCTATAATTACCTAAACTCCTTTTTAAAGTGAGGTTAGTGTTATGAGCAAAATTTTATTAAGCGGAAACGACTGGACACTTGTTGGTTGGGTAAAGCACCAATGGCATTATGGCAAGGTTATGGAAACAAACGGCTTTTCTGCCCCTGTTGTTCCCGAAATTCTCGCAACCGTTCCCGGCAGCGTTCAAACCGATTTATTTAATAACGGAATTATTGAGGACTGGAATGTAGGTACCAATTTCAGAAACATTGAATGGATTGAAAACCGCGAATGGGTTTACACCAAAACCTTTTGTATCTCCGAAAAGGCCGATAAATATTATCTTTATTTTGAGGGTCTTGATTTTAACGGCTTTGTTTTTCTTAACGATAATCAGATTTTGGAATTCAATGAAATGATGCTTCCCTACCGTGTGGATGTTACCGATGCGGTTTATCTCGATAAGGAAAATCAGCTTAAAATTGTTTTTCTGCAGCCGCCCGAGGTTGATGGCCAGGTGGGCTACACCAGCAAAACCTCAATTTTAAAATCTCGCTTTAATTATGGTTGGGACTGGTGTCCCCGCCTTGTTAACATTGGCATTTTCGGCGATGTTTGGATTGAAGCGGTTAACTGCGCTTATATAGAGGATTTTTATCCCAAAACCACACTTTGCGAAAATGGCGGTTCCCTTTGTGGCGAGCTCACCCTTGTAGGCTTAAATGAAACGGAACTTAATGTAAGCCTTGCGCTTAAAAAAGATAACAAAATTATCGGCAAAACCGAAAGTAGTTTTTCTACCATTAAAGGAACCAATAATATTACACTTAAGCTTGATGGTTTAAATATTGAAAAATGGTTCCCGCTAGGCTTTGGAAATCAGCCCCTATACACCGCTGAAATTTCCCTTTATGATAAAAACGGAAAGATTATTGACACAAACCAAAAGCAGGTGGGCTTTAGAAAACTTGAATATGTTGTGCCCGATGGCGCGCCCAAAAACTGCCTGCCCTATTCGGTTAAAATAAATGACCGCCTTATTCCACTTCGCGGCATTGACTGGGTGCCCCTTTCCCCATTTTATGGCTCTGTCAGAGAAAAGGATTATCTTTTCATTTTAGAGCGCTTTGCAAAAATGAACTGCAACATTATCCGCGTTTGGGGCGGCGCCAACAAGGAAACCACCACCTTTTATAACCTTTGCGATAAGCTTGGAATTATGGTCTGGCAGGATTTCCCACAATCCTCAAGCGGCATTGATAATGCTCCAAATGAGGACCCCGCCTACATTGAAAACCTGCTCAAGATTTCAAAACAGCATATTCTCCACGCACGCTCCCACGTAAGCCTTACCTATTGGTGCAGTGGAAACGAGCTTTACCTTTCCAACTATTTGCCCGTTGATGAAGAAATTAGCGATAATATTAGGTCGCTCGGCAACCTTGTAAGAGAGCATAATCCCGAAACTCTTTACCTACCCGATACCCCCTCCCGCATTCCTGACCCACGATTTAACGAAAATAGCGAGGGCGGCTGGATAAACGGCGATGCCCACGGACCTTGGGATTATATTGGACCAGACCGCCATTACACCTATTTTTATGAGGAAAAGAGCCTGCTGTTTTCGGAGGTTGGCGCACCCTCAAGCGCAAGATATGAAGCAATTAAAAAATATTGCACAAAGGATATTTGGCCGCCAAGCTACAAAACAGAGTTTTGGTCAAGTAGAGGCGCCTGGTGGATTCGCCTTGATGAGCTAACCGAGCTTTTCGGAAACTTTGAAAGCTATCCCGATAAGCTTGCCGCCTATATTGCCGCATCCCGCTTTATTCAGGCCGAGGCCCTTAAAACCACCTGTGCCGCAATAAGATATTTTGATTCAAAGAAAACAGGACTAATTGTTTGGATGGGTGCCGAGCCCTTCCCGAATGCCCAAAACACAAGTCTTTTGGAATTTGATGGCTACGCAAAGCCCGCATTCTATGAAACTAAAAAAGGCTTTTCCCATCAGCTCGGCGGTCTTAAATATGATAGACCCTATGGGAACGATAAGGGTGAAATTACTTTTACACCCTTCCTTTGTACCGATAACGATTTTGATTTTGGCACCGTTCAAATCAGCATCTTTAACGAAATGGGTGAGGAAACCGAGACCTTTAGCTTTGAAAATGTTAAGGACTGCGGCACAATAACCCTTGCCGACATTAAGTTTAAAATTGATGGCGAAATTAACATTGTTAGAATGACCGCCACAAATCTTAATGGGGTTTTAGGTGAGTGGGTGTTTACAAAGGGAAAAGAAAATCTTTTTGCTCCCCTTCTTAAAACCGAAAAGTGCGATTTAGAGGTTATAAAAATCAGTAGTAGTGAATTTGTTATCGCAAATAGATCGCCCCGCATTGCCTATTTTAACGAAATCGGCGCATTTTCTAAGGATAATACTCCCCTGCTAACCGATAAAAACTTCCTTTCCCTTTTACCAAATGAGGTTATAACCGTTAAAATAGATGGCAAGGCAAGCAAATTTAACGTTACACAAATGAATCAACTGTAAAACAAAAAACCGAGTACTTCTTGTACTCGGTTTTTTATGTTAGAAAATTAGGAAAATAGTGTATTACAAGCAGCAATATTACAGCGTGCAGCAATATTATCAGCGGTAAACCCACCATAAATCGTTTGTGCTTTGTTTTGTGGCGAATAACAAGCATTGTAAGGTACATAAGTGTTGCACCGCCAAGAAAGGATATAGTAAAAAGAGACTTTTCACTAACCCTCCTCTTTTTGTAAATAGCCTTTATTTTATCGGCAATACAAACAACCACCGCCACAAGATTTATGACAATTATAAATACTAAAATCGGATTTTTTAAGATAAATTCCATACTAACCCCTCAAGTTTTATATAAATATAATAACATAAACTAAGTAAAAATAAAAGAACAACTGTTGACATAGCCGATTTTTTTAGTTATGATAATTTTTAGGTGATTATTTTGGATTTTAAGAGCATATTAAAGGACCCTCTTTACATAGTTTCATCTGCTCTACTTTGCATAGTTATCGCTTTGTCGGTAGCTATGCTTTTTGGCGCTGATAATAACATAGCAGCGGGCACTTCATCTGCCCATATTTCTTCGAATTCCGGTGATATTTCCGGCGAAACTTCATCAACCGCATCAGAGGCTGAGAAAATTTCTTTCAAGGTTACCTCGCCCACCGCAAACAGCCTTACTGTAACCGATTCTTTTTATGTGTTTAAAGGCACCTGTAACCCTGCTGACACCCTTTACATAAACGGTAAAAGGATAACCCCTGCGGCTGATGGCTCCTTTTCCTGCGATGTTGATTTAAAGGTTGGCAAAAACGCTATAACCGTACAGCACGGAAGCGATAAAACGGTTTATAATGTTACCTATCGTTACATAATTTTAAAAAGCATTTCACCTGATAAGAATTCCACCTTTGATGGTGGCTCAACAATGGTTGTAAGGGCAACGGCTCGTTATGGCAGCACAGTTACTGCAAAATTTAACGGAAAAACTATTACCCTAACCCAGGAATTTTTAAACGCAGATGCAGTTAAGCCCGAATTTATAGGTTATATCGGCAGTTTTGACCTGCCCAAAGGCGCCGAGACTTCAAAATCTCTTGGTGCTGTCACATTCACTGCAAAACACTCAAGCGGAACCGAGACCTTTAAAAGCGGCACTATTACTGTTAAAAAGAATTCCCTCATTCAAACTGATGGCACCGCCGTGACGCCTGTAGGTGGACAATATATGCCTGTCAGCGGCAATGTCATAGCCGAAATCGTATGCGACAGCGCCGAGACCTTTGATGGCAAAACGGTTGATGATATGTCCCGCCCCACAAACAACTATTTACCCAAAGGCACCGTTGATTATTGTTCCACAAGCACTATCCGAGACCCTTCCTCCGGACGCACCTACCGAAGGCTGCGCTGCGGCAAAAGAGTTTATGAAATGATTGATAATGATTCAAGCAAGAAGTTCATTAAAACTTATGTTGCCGATGAAAACAATCCCCTCCCCAAAACAAATTCTCTGGCAATCAATTATTTTGATGACACGCAGCGCCACACGATTATAACCCTTGATACGCTATGGAAGGCGCCTTTCTATTTCGATTTAAAGCCACTTAATTACTATAATGCAGCCATAAGAGATTACCGCTTCGATAAGGAAACCTATTCCTATGTTGATATAACCTTCTGCTATGCCGAAACCCTTACATTAGGCGGCGAAATGGATGCTTCAAACCTTATAAACAAAAATAATCCCCTTTTCTCCCGCGCCGAAATAATTAAGAATAAAAACGACTGCACCTTAAGGCTACACCTTAAAAATGTTGGTAAGTTCTATGGCTGGTCGGCAGAATATAACGAGGCGGGACAGCTTGTGTTTAAGTTCCTGCACCCTGCCGTTGTTGCCGAGACCGACACTAACGAATATGGCGCAGATTTATCCAAGACCACCGTTTTCATTGATGTAGGACACGGCGGTTCTGACCCCGGCGCCGTTGCAAGCGATAACAGAACAACCGAGGCCAATTTAAACCTCAAACTGGCGCTTATGCTCAAAGCTGAGCTTGAGAAAACAGGTTGCCACGTTATTATTGACCGAATCAGTAATATTGATTTAGAATCAGCCGACCGCATTAAAATGGTGAAAGAATACTCCCCAGACCTTGTTATTTCAATTCACCGAAACGCCAGCACCTCCTCAAGGGTTAAGGGCTTTAACACCTACTATTTCCACCCCTATTCAAGGGCGGCAAACAAGGCGGTTTACGACCAGACCATAGCTGCAGGGCTTTACACAAGCCCTACACACTCAAAGGTTGACTGGCACTATTTCTTCCTAGGTCGCGTGTCCGACTGCCCAGTTATTCTTGCCGAAAATGGCTTTATGTCCAACAGCACCGAGCTTGCCAATATGAAAAATGATGCCTTTAATAAAAAATGTGCTGTTGCTATGACCAAGGGCGTTGTGGAATATTTCCTTGAAAATGCACCCATAACGGTGCCTGATGATGAGGAAGAAAGTAGTAATATTTCAAGCAGTGAAAGCAGTGAAAATAGCAGTCAAGAAGAGAGTTCGGAGGTTAAAAGCGAATGAACATTGCAGTTATAACAGGAGCTTCATCTGGCCTTGGAAAATTTTATGTTGAGGCCGTTGCAAAGGAAAATTATGATGAAATTTGGATTATTGCAAGGCGCAAGGAAATTTTAGAGCAAATTGCCGAAAATAATAAAAAAATCAAGGTTTTAGCCCTTGATTTAACAAAAGAAGGCGACCTTGAAGCCTACAAAACCGAACTTCAAAACGCAAATGCCAATGTTAAACTCCTTGTTAACAATGCAGGCTTTGGAAAACTTGGCGATTTTGATGCAATGGCTCAAAGGGATTGCGGCGGTATGGTTGATTTAAACTGCAAGGCGCTAACCCTTATGACAAATATTACCCTTGCCTTTATGCAGGAAAAATCTGAAATTATAAACATTTGCTCCATTGCCGCTTTTGCACCAAATCCAAGAATGGCGGTTTACAGTTCAACAAAGGCCTATGTTTTCAGTTTTTCAAAGGCACTGCGTGAGGAGCTTAAAAAACGCAAAATCAATGTTATGGCGGTTTGCCCGGGACCAATGGATACCGAGTTTTTAGCCCTTGCCGATATTGCACCGGGAACAAGCCACACCTTTGATACACTGCCCAGAGTAAGCCCTAAAAGAATAGCTTATAAATCCCTTAAAAAATCCAAAAAAGGAAATGCAGTTTACACCGAAAGCGCATTTTATAAGCTTTATAGAATTCTCGGCAAGCTTCTCCCCCATAACCTTGTAATGAAAATGTCTAAAACATAAAAAAGTGCGGAATTAAAATTCCGCACTTTTTTTAACCTGTAACAATTTCGCTTTTTTGTTTTTTATATTGGGACATAATCCACTCTTCTGCTTTGCTTAAAACCATTTCATGACCGCCATCAAAAATATCCAGATAAACCCTTGCTTTTTCATCTGCTTTTAAAATTTCATTATAAAGGTCAAGGCTATGTTTAAAGGGCACAATATGGTCATATTTGCCGCAAAAAATTTTAAGATTTGCCTTTGCAAGTTGCTTTGTGTAACTTATCGGCGAGCGTTTCCCCATTTCCCGCTCATCGCCACCACAGCAAGCAATAATGCCCGGTGCATAATTTTCGTTTTCCTTTGCCCAACGCTTCACATCAGTTATAGGCACGAAGGAAGCAACACAGGCGAAAAGTTCAGGGCTTGCCGCCGCGGTCATTAAAGCCATATGTCCGCCGCCACTGGCGCCAAGTAAAAATATATTTTTTGTATCAATTTTTTCTGTTTTGCAAATATAATCAATATCGTCTAAAATATCATTTATTGCCGCAGGCGAGCCACAAGCCTCGGTGCAATGGGGATTTGTTTCTAAATTAGGCCCTCTAAATTCGGGTAGAATCAAATTGAAGTCCAACTTTTCGGCAAAAGGAACAAGTCTTTCCACCTGATTAAAACGGTCAAAACTCCAGGTGTGAAGCCCCACAAGCAAAGGTCTGTTTTCCTCCCTTGCAGGATAGTAAAGAAAAGGTTGCTCGGTTTCATCATAACTTGATTTTATAAAAACTTCTCGCATTTTTATCACCTTTTTTTAATATTTTTTTGGGGAAACTCCCGTGCGCTCCTTAAAAACTCGACTAAAATAATGCACGTTTGAAAAGCCGCAATTTTCAGCAACCTCGCTTATCTTGTAAAGGTCGGTTTTTAACATCTCTTTTGCTCGTTCAATTCGCACAACGTTTAAATATTCAATCGGAGAAACACCGTAAGCACGGCCAAAAAGTGCCCTCAAATAAGACTGTGAACAACCCGCAGCCTTTGCAATGTCAAGTGTGGTAATTGGCTTCGAAGAAAACTCCTCAATAAAATATTTAGCGGCAGCGGCGGGATTGTTAGCACCTAAGAGTGCTTTGGGATAATTTTCCCTGATAATGTTACATAAAATTTCTTGCACCAATGCTTGTAAAAGTCCTTCACTGCAAATTCCTCCCGCAAAGAAAATGTCGGAAGCACCCTTAAAGGCATCAAGATAGCGCATTAAATGAGATGGGGTGAACTTGCATTCTTTAGGTAACAGCTCTTCCAACGTTTCAGTGGGAGTTGCCTGATACGAAATAACAATGTATTCGGAAATTTCATTTGCGGTAATGACATAACTGTCGTTTTTGCGTGGAATAAAAATATCACCTTTTTCAAGACTGTATCTTTTGCCTTTATATAACGCAGTCATTTTACCGCCAAACACCATAATCAGTCCGTAAGCAGGTCGATTTTCCATTTGCAATTTGTAATGATCAGTTACCCTTTTACAGTAAGCAAAATCAACTTTTGTAACACAAAAAGTATCGCTTTTCATAAAATTTCCCTCACCGCCTTATAATCGTATTATATCAAAAAATCAAAGCAAACACAATAGTTATTAGCGTTTTTTATAAAATTTTCGTCATATGTGTTCTAAAAAAACAGGTGCACTTTTTAAAAAGCACCTGTTTTTAAATTGTTACATATTCACGTAAAGCAGTTCACAAGCACCTTCAATTGTGCATTTAACACCTGCGGGAACAAAAACTGATTTTCCTTTTGAAATTTCCAGTTCTTCGTTTTCCCATTTAAGCGTTGCGCTTCCTTCAAGGCAAAGAATGCTTACAAAACTTTTTTCATCGAAAATTTGCATTTCGCCGTTTAATTTAACCGATTTTGCGGTGAATAAATCGCACTGTGCCAAAAGGCGTGTGGTTTTGTTATCATCGGTGCTGACTTCACCAACCTGACCGTAAGGCACTGTAGGAATTTCGCACTTTGTAACGTCAATTGCCTTTTGAACGTGGAGTTCTCTGGGTTTACCGTCGGCGCCAAGGCGACCATAATCCGAAACGCGATATGTAGAATTGGAATTTTGCTGAACCTCGGCAATTAAAATGCCGTCCCCTATTGCATGGAGAGTTCCTGCGGGAATAAAGAACACATCGCCTTTATTAACGGGAACAAAGTTGCAAACATCGGTTAGGGTATTATCCTCTATACGGCGTTTAAATTCATCGGTTGAAATATTCTCGGTAAAGCCGTAAATCAGCTTTGCTCCCGCCTCGCAATCAACAACATACCACATTTCGGTTTTGCCGAACTCGCCCTCGTTTTTAAGGGCATATTCATCATCGGGATGAACCTGAACCGACAGTTTTTGTTTTGCATCAATGAGCTTTATGAGAATGGGAAAATCCTTAAAAGCGGCGCCCTTTTCGCCAACCGCCTTACTTCCCCAAAGCTCTAACACCTCGGGCAGGGTTTTGCCCTTTAATTCACCGTTTTCTACAACGCCTGCGCCATCCTTATGGCAGGAAAGCATCCAGCCCTCGGCGGCAATTTGTGTGTTACTTTCAAGGCCAAATTCGGTTTTAAGTCTTGTGCCGCCCCAAAGGTAATCCTTAACGGCAGGCTTTAACATAATTGGATACATAAATATTTACTCCTTTACAGCACTTTATATCCCGCATCGGTAATGGTTTTTATAACAGCGCTGTCATCAGCGTTATCTTTTAATGTTAGCTTTGCTGTTCCCGTTTTATGAGAAACCTCGGCAGCCTCAACAAAGGGCAACGCTTCAAGCAGAGTTTTAACCCTTGCCTCGCAGTGTGGGCACATCATACCCTCAATTTTATAGGTCTTTTCCATTTTCTTTCCTTCCTTTCGGGATTTGGTTTTGCTCTTAAAGAAATTAAGCCTTAACGCATTTGTCACAACAAAGAAGCTTGATAAGCTCATTGCGGCGGCGCCCAGCATTGGGGTCAGGGTTATCCCAAGGGGAACAAACACGCCTGCGGCAACGGGAATGCCAACACAGTTATAGAAAAATGCCCAGAAAAGGTTTTCTTTAATGTTTTTAATGGTTTTACGGCTAAGCTCTATTGCCGCTGAAACATCGCTTAAACGGCTTTTAACAAGCACAACCTCAGCCGCATCAATGGCGATATCGGTGCCTGCCCCAATGGCAACGCCAATATCGGCACCGGTAAGGGCGGGGGCATCGTTAATGCCATCCCCAACCATTGCGGTTTTGCCCTTGGCTTTATATTCGCGAACAATTCTTTCCTTATCCTGCGGCATAACACCTGCATAGATTTTGTCAACGCCTACGCTTTTGCCGATAGCCTCGGCGGTTACCTTATTATCCCCTGTAAGCATTATAACCTCTATGCCCATATGCCGAAGCCTTGAAATAGTATCTCGGCTTTCTTCCTTTATAACATCGGCAACGGCAATAAAACCCAGCAGGGTTTGAGCCTTGGCAAAATAAAGCGCTGTTTTTCCTTCGTTTAAAAGCGCCTGCGCTTGTTTTAAAACATCCTCGGGAATTTCCAAAAATTCGCCGACAAATCTTGCGCTTCCACCCAAAACAACCTGGCCGTTAAGCTCTGCGCGAACGCCGTTTCCTGGGGCGGCGCTGAAATTTTCAACCGCGCTTAAATTAACGCCCTTTTCCTCGCAATAGCTAACCACAGCTTTACCCAAGGGGTGTTCACTTAATTTTTCAAGGGAATAAGCGATTTCTAAAAGCTCATTTTCATCCGTTTTAGCCACAACATCGGTAACCTGTGGCTCGCCCTTTGTTATGGTGCCTGTTTTATCAAGCAACACTGTTTTAACCTTGCCCAGCGTTTCAAGGCTTGTGGCCGTTTTAAATAGAATGCCATCTTTAGCACCTCTGCCGCTTGCAACCATAATTGCAACGGGGGTTGCAAGACCAAGAGCACAGGGACAGCTGATAACCAGCACCGAAATAGCGCGGGAAAGAACAAAACCTGCGCTTTGGCCGATAATCGCCCAAACGGCGGCGGTTATAAGAGCAATAATAATTACAACAGGGACAAACACGCCCGAAACCTTATCGGCATAGCGAGCAATAGGAGCCTTTGTGGCTGCGGCGGAGCTGACCATTTTTATAATTTGAGAAATGGTGGTATCCTCTCCAACCTTGGTGGCTCTACAGGTTAAAAAGCCCGATTTATTAAGGGTTGCGCCATAAACGCTGTCCCCCTCCGCTTTATCGGCAGGAACGCTTTCCCCTGTTAATGCCGATTCATCAACAGCACTGACACCCGATAAAACAGTTGCATCAACAGGAAAGGCCTCCCCTGGGCGAACAACAAAAATATCGCCGATTTTAACACTGCCCGCGGGAACAATTTTTTCCTCTCCGTCAACCAGCAGGGTAGCAGTTTTCGGGGCTAAATTCATAAGTCCTTTAAGGGCATCGGTAGTTTTTCCCTTTGCCCTTGCCTCCAGCATTTTTCCAACCGTTATAAGGGTTAAAATCATTGCAGAGGATTCAAAATATAAATCGTGAATAAGGTGCGCCTGCTGGGATAAATCGGCCGCAGTCATTTTAAAAAGCACAAAAAGGCTATAAATAAAGGCGGCAGATGAGCCAAAGGCAACGAGGGTGTCCATATTAAAGGAAAGCTTAAAAACTCCCTTAAAGCCGTTTATAAAGAACTTCTGATTTATAACAGCCACAGCTATGGCTAAAATCATTTGAATTATAGTTTGAGCAAGGTAATTTTGCGCTAACACCTCGGGAAGCGGCCATCCCCACATGGTGTGGCCCATTGAGAAATACATAAGAACGCAAAGAAGAACGGCAGACACAATAAGCCTTATTTTTACATTTTTCTCGCTTTTCTTAATCTGCGCTTCCGCTCCGCTCTCATCGGCTTTTATATTGCCCTTTTCTGCGGCGCCATAGCCCGCGGCAATAACAGCAGAAATGATTTCTTCATTACTGGCTGTGCCTTCAACGCTCATTGAATTTGTCAGCAAATTAACCGAGCAGCTTTCAACGCCCTTAAGCTTTGAAACTTCCTTTTCAACCCTTGCGCTGCAGGCGGCGCAGCTCATTCCCGTAACATCAAATTGCTTCATTTTTCACCCCAAACAAATTAAACGCCCCCGAAATTAAAATTCAAGGGCGTTTGTTTTTTTACTTTGCGTAATCGGTCACACGGTTTTCTCTAATAAGGTTAACCTTAATCTGACCGGGATATTCAAGTTCATTTTCAATGCGCTGTGCAATATCGTGGGCAATGAGAACCATATCATCATCGGAAACCTGTTCGGGCTTAACAACAATGCGGATTTCTCTACCTGCCTGAATAGCAAAGGAGCGCTCAACGCCACCGAAGGAATTAGCAATTTCTTCAAGCTTTTCAAGACGCTTGATGTAGTTTTCAATATTTTCTCTTCTGGCACCCGGGCGGGCAGCAGAGATAGCATCGGCCGCCTGAACAATGCAGGCAACAACGGTTTTAGCCTCAACCTCACCATGGTGAGCGTGAATTGCGTGAATAATTGCTTCACTTTCTCTATATTTCTTAGCGGCCTCAACACCAAGCTGAATGTGTGAACCCTCCTGCTCGTGGTCAAGAGCCTTACCAATATCGTGGAGAAGGCCTGCGCGCTTTGCCTGGCCGATATCGGCGCCCATTTCAGCGGCAATAAGACCTGCAATATGGCAAACCTCTAAGGAATGCTTTAAAACATTCTGACCATAGCTGGTTCTGTAACGAAGCTTACCAAGCAAACGAACAAGCTCGGGGTGAAGGTTATGAACTCCCGATTCAATAAGAGCGCGCTCACCCTCCTGCTTAATGGTTGCCTCAACCTCGGCAGTTGCCTTGGCAACGGTTTCCTCAATTCTTGCGGGATGGATGCGGCCATCGAGAATTAACTTTTCAAGGGTCAGCCTTGCGATTTCGCGGCGAATGGGGTCAAAGGAAGAAACGGTAATAGCCTCGGGTGTATCATCAATAATAAGGTCAACACCTGTTGCGGTTTCAAGGGCACGAATGTTGCGGCCCTCACGACCGATAATGCGACCCTTCATTTCATCATTAGGCAGGTTTACAACCGAAACGGTAACCTCTGATGAATGGTCGGCAGCGCAGCGCTGAATAGCGTGACCGATAATCTCCCTGGCAAGGCGGTCAGATTCATCCTTTGTTTTTTGCTCATAGTCCATAATCTTAACGGCCTTTTCGTGAGCAAGCTGACCGTCAAGAACTGAAAGCAAGTGTTCCTTAGCCTGTTCCTTTGAAAAACCGGAAATTCTTTCCAGCATTTCAAGCTGACTGCGTTTAATCTTCTCGCTTTCTTCAATTTTTTCTTCAATTTCTTTTGCGCGCTTTTGAAGCTTTTCTTCCTTGATTTCAAGGTTTTCAATCTTTTTATCAAGGGACTCTTCTTTTTGCTGGAGTCTATGTTCCTGGCGCTGAACCTCACTGCGACGCTCTCTTAAGTCGCGGTCGGTTTCCTGACGCATCTGGAAAATTTCATCCTTCGCTTCAATAAGCATTTCTTTTTTCTTGGTTTCGGCAGTTTTTATAGCATCACCTAAAATTCTTTTAGCCTCGGCCTCGGCAGAACCGATGGAAGCTTCAGCAGACTTGCGGCGGTAAAACTGACCAACAGCAAATCCGATAATTGCAAGAACTAAGGCAATGGCGCCGAAGATTACATAAAACCAAATTGATTCTGGCATTCGAAAATGCACCTCCTATATAAAAATACGGTTTTTGGTAGAACAGACAAAAAATCAGATTAAAGCCGGGTACACCTGTTCTAAGCGGGGACCGTAGTTTCTCCCCAATATTAAAAATTTTAGCATCAAATATATAAAATATATAAATAACATTAAAATTAAATAACCCAACGAGTTTATTTTACCACTACATTTATGTCATGTCAAGATTAGAATGCCATACATAATGATATTTTTATGTAAAATATTGACAAAATTTGTTTTATTTATTATACTAGTGTTTGCAAATAATAGAAGAGTAAAAGTGCTAGCGTAAAGTGCCGTTTGGACGGGGAGTTGCCGAGCGGACGAAAGCCTTTTTTTGGCTGCGGTTAGTGCTTTGCATCCCGCTTCATATGGCACTTAAAGAATCCTTTTCCTGCCCTATGTGCGAGGAAAGGGGTTATTTTTATGTCAAAAAATCTTAAAAACATTACCGCCACAGCAATGCTGCTTGCCCTTGAGATAATTTTATCACGCTTTTTGTCCTACTCGGTGTGGAACTCAAAAATTGGTTTTGGCTTTGTTGCAGTTGCCCTTTGCGGGCTGCTTTTTGGCCCTGTTTACGCCCTCATTTTAGGTGGGCTTGCCGATTTCCTCGGCGCAGTTCTTTTCCCTATCGGACCTTACTTTTTCGGTTTTACATTAACAGCAATGCTTACAGGCCTTTGCTTCGGTATTTTCCTTTATAAAAAAGCAAACGCTCTTAAAATTTTGCTTTGCGTTTTTATAAATCAGTTTATATTAGGGCTTGTTGTCAATTCTTTTTGGATTCATCTGCTTTACGGAACACCCTTTAGCGCGGTGCTAATTTTCAGAATTCCCCAATCGGCAATTTTGCTTGCCGTTCAGTTTGTAACAATTCTTGTGCTAAACAAATTGGTGGTGCCACAGCTTAAAAGAGTGCTGTGATTTTTCCAAATTTTCTATTGACAAATCATTTTTCTATGCTATAATAATCTAGTGTCTATGGTGGGTGTAGCTCAGTTGGTTAGAGCGCCAGATTGTGGCTCTGGAGGCCGTCGGTTCGAATCCGATCATCCACCCCACACTTTTTTTATATCCATTTTGGGGTGTCGTCAAGCGGTAAGACACAGCACTTTGACTGCTGCATTCGTAGGTTCGAATCCTGCCACCCCAGCCAAAAATCCTCATTCGCAAGAATGGGGATTTTACTTTTTCACTCTTCACTTTTCACTATTCTCTACGCTTTTATATAGAGGATTTTTGGAAGTAATAAGTAATAGTGAATAGTGAAGAAGTGTTTTGCAAAGCTTTGCCTTGCTTTTTAAATTTATGCAAAGTATAATTAGCTTAAGAGGTGATAGCAATGAAAGAAAGTCCTTTAATGATAAAATCAAAAGCGTTCGCGCTTGATGTAATAAAGGTATGTAAAGAATTGCGAGAAGCAAAGTGTGAAAGTGCTCTTATCAATCAGTTTTTGCGTTCAGGAACAAGTATCGGTGCAAACATAAGAGAAGCTTTTTACGCTCACGGCAAAGCGGATTTTATGGCTAAATTACAAATCGCCCTAAAAGAATGTAGTGAAAGTGAATATTGGATAGAGTTGCTTTTGGAAAGCGGATATTATAACGATAAAACTATTCTTGACAACTGTATAGAAATCAAACGAATTTTGATTTCTTCTATCAACACTGCTAAACAAAACAGTTAAAAATTAAAAACGCTCTGACCGATTAAAGTTTGAGCGTTTTGTTTATTTATCTTCCTTGGTGTGGCAGGATGAGAACCGCAAATTCACCCAAGCAAACCCGAAGCAGTCTATATATTTATCTTGACTTTTTGGCAAAAATATTCTATAATTTTTTTGCGGATTGGTTCCCCCAACGGCAATTGCAGCCTATTCAGGGATAACCAATTTTGCACAATTTGCTTGACCAGTTCGCAGGAGGTTTTTAAACCGTATTGCTGAGGTCAAGCAAACTTCTATTCTTCGCCTCGTTTTCGAGGATGGTGACCAACTCGTTTGGTGAGCCGGTTAGTGAATAGAAATGTTAAAAGACACCGCTTTCTAGGGCGTATCCCTCAATTTTGGATTTGGGGCGCCCCACATCGTTTAATCGATGGGCGGTGTCTTTAATTTTCGCTATTATAAGTAAGTTTTTTGTTTTATTGACAAAAGGAAAAAGCTGTGTTATATTCATTTTTAGAACAGTTGCACCGTCACTACGTGGGGAGCCTTGGCTCGCTCTTGTAACCGGTGCGGCTGTTTTTTATTTGTCTACCGCTTTCATCAAAGGAATATCCACGATTTTTAAAATTTTCCTTGATATTTTCGGCAGAATCGCATATGCTATGATTAGCAGATGACATATCGGCCTTTGAGCCAATCGCAGAAACTATGTTTCCGTTGGATATGTTATCTGCTTTTTTTGCCAATACTATAAGCGCAACTTTATAATAATAAAAACTATCAACTTTCAAGTTTTACACCGCTTTTCTCAAAGAAGTATTCACAAGAATTTTGCATATAATTAGTATTGACAGCAGTGTTGTTTTATGTTACACTGTTGTTGGAATCGGAATAGCTGAGTAACGGCAATTGTAGCCTATTAACTTTCAGCCTATTTCCGATTCTTTTTTATCTACATAGCATAGATTTACATTGGTACCATCTTCGCTTTTGATAATTTTCCTTGCCATTTCCGGTAAAATCGTGTATAATAGCAACAGAAGATGGAGAAGCAAGAGCGCTTCGGGCGTTTGTCTCAGGGTCAACTTTTTTGGCATCGGGAGCTTGCGTAACATCTTCCCTATTATCCGAGTAATTCTCTTTAACATCTCGGACGTACGCCTTGCGGATTTTTTAAATCAGCGAGATATTGAGAATTACTTTATTTTTGTTTATAACAGTAGTATCCTGACTACGTGGGGGGCTTTTGCTCGCTCTTGTAACAGGTACTGCTGTTTTTTATTTGTCTACCGCTTTCGTCAAAGGAATAATCGTGTGAATTCTGCATATAATGGGTATTGACAACTTTTGATTTTTCGGTTAAAATGTTGTTAGCATCTAATATGGTTTGAACCTCTTTGGGCAATTGGAGCCCTCTAGACGTAAACCAGTTAGATGCTTTTTTTGTGCTAGCATCCAACAAATTACCCTGACCTATTTGATTTTTAACATAGTCAACGATTTTGTTCTTTCCAAACTCATTAGTTATGTTGAGATTTTCCTCGCCTCAGCAGTTGACAACTGATGTAGGTTGTGGTAGACTACCATTATCCATTAAGTTTGAGATTTTGGTTTCAGGGGCATTTTTGCCACCTGCTGTGCCGATACCTACTTGATGGATTTTATTTATGTCATAAAGAACATTTCTGCCATACCTTGTCTTTGCAATATTAAGCATTTCCTATACTTGCAAATTAGAATTGACAAAGGATAATAATTGTGATATAGTTTGATTTGTAACAGTTGCACTTGGTGTACGTAGGGAGTTATCACTCGCCTTAGTAGTTGCCACCGGTGCCGCTGTTATTTTTTGACCTGTACATTTTTATATGACTTCCCCACATTGATTTTTTTGTTTCCTTAAGTTATACTAACCATAAAAGGACTTGATTTGCCGCCGTGGTAAGCCGTGTTAATTCGCAGTCCCGGTCTTGAACGGCAAATCGGTCTTTTTTTATTTATAAAAATTCCCTCCATTTTTCACATTTCTCTTGAAAAATTCTTGATTTTATAATATTATATATTAGTTAGTAACCTAGGAGGCAAATTAATGAGTAATTACCTTAATATGACAAAGGAAGAACTTCAAAAGGAGTTTTCGGTTGTCAAATCTGATTTTAAACACCTTGTAACACTTCATTTGGCTCTTGATATGTCAAGAGGAAAGCCCGGCTTTGACCAGATGAATGTTAGTAACCGAATTTTCGACCTCGTTGGAAACGATTCGGGTTTTAAAAACCGCACAGGTACCGACTGCCGAAATTACGGTGGCCTTGATGGACTTGTTGAGCTTAAGGATTTGTTCGCACAAATTTTAGATGTTAACCCCGAACAGGTTATTGTTGGCGGCAACTCCTCCCTTAATATGATGTTCGACACCATTGCCCAGGCTATGACCCACGGCTTTGGTGAGGAGCCCTGGATGAAGCAGGGAGAAATTAAGTTCCTATGCCCTGTGCCGGGTTATGACAGACATTTTGCAATAACCGAATATTTCGGAATTAAAATGCTCCCCATTCCCTGCGATGAAAACGGTCCTGATATGGATATGGTTGAAGAGCTGGTACGCGACTCAGCCGTTAAGGGAATTTGGTGTGTTCCGAAATACTCCAACCCCTCAGGCATTACCTATTCTGATGAGGTTGTTCGCCGCCTGGCAGCATTAAAGCCTGCGGCAAAGGACTTTAGAATTATGTGGGATGATGCCTATGCCATTCACGACCTTTATGAGGATGGCGACAAGCTTTTAAACATTTACGATGAGTGTGTAAAGGCGGGTAATCAAAATCTGCCCATCATTTTCACCTCCACCTCAAAAATCACCTTCCCCGGTGCCGGTGTTGCGGCCCAGGCGGCAAGCCCCGAAAATGTTATGCTGCTTAAAAAGAGAATGAGTTTCCAAACAATTGGTCCTGACAAGCTCAACCAGCTGCGCCACGCACGTGCCTTTCAGAACATTGATGCACTTAAAGCCCATATGAAGGAGCACGCTGAAATTCTCCGCCCCAAATTTGAGGCGGTTTTAAAGGAAATGAGCAGTCAGTTTGAAGGAAACGAAATTGTTAATTGGAGCAACCCTAAGGGCGGCTATTTCATTTGCGTTTCGGTTCTAAAGGGCTGTGCAAAACGAGTTGTTGACCTTTGTGCACAGGTTGGCCTTGTGCTGACCCCCGCAGGTGCACCCTTCCCCTACGGAAAGGATGAAACCGACTCGGTTATACGAATTGCACCTTCTTACCCCTCGATTGATGAAATTAAATCGGCTTCAAAGGTTTTGTGCGTTGCAATTAAATATGCCTGCCTTGAAAAGCTGCTCAAAGATTTAAGTTGACTAAATAACAAAACAAATATATAATATATTTTATAATACAAAATTTGGAGGAAAAAGCAATGAAATCCAAGCGCGCACGCAAATCGACTTTTTTCATAGTCCTTGCGCTAATTCTTGTGTTGACATTTACCGCTTTCTTCGGTATTGACAACTACTACGGCGACACCCGCAATGTTTACATTAAGGGAGCCAACGACATTCGCTGGGGCATTGATATCAGAGGCGGTGTTGAGGCAGTTTTCTCGCCCGACATTAAAAACGCCGAAATTAGCGACGAAGATATGGATGCCGCAAAAACCATTATCGAAACCCGCCTTGTTAACAACAACATTACCGACAGCGAGGTTTACGCCGATAATCAAAACCATCAAATCATCGTTCGTTTCCCCTGGGCAGCCGATGAAAGCAACTTTGATGCTGCTGCAGCCGTTCAGGAGCTTGGCGAAACCGCACTTCTCACCTTCTGTGAGGGCACAACTCAGGACACCGTTATCCTAAAGGGTGGCGATGATATTGAAAAGGCTCAAGCAGGTGTTGTTCAGGATGAAACCACAGGCGTTTCACAGTATGTTGTACACCTTACCTTTACCGAAAAGGGTAAAGCGAAGTTTGCAACTGCCACTGCAAAGCTTGTTGGTAAAACTATTTCCATTTGGATGGATGACCAAATGATTTCCGCCCCCACCGTTAAAACAGCTATTACCGATGGTAACGCTTACATTGACGGTATGGCAAACGCCGATGAGGCAAACGACCTTGCAAACAAAATCAACGCCGGTTCCCTTCCCTTTGCACTTACCGTTGATGATTCAAAGCTGCAGGTTATCTCCCCCACACTCGGCTCCAACGCACTTAACGTAATGCTCATTGCAGGCTCTATTGCTTTTGTCCTCATTTGCATTCTTATGATTGTTCTGTTCCGCCTTCCCGGTCTGGTTGCAGCAATCGCCCTGCTGGGTCAGCTTGCAGGCTCCATCGCCTGTATGTCAGGCTACTTCCCCGGTGCCGATAGCTTCACCCTTACCGTTCCCGGTATTGCAGGTATCATTCTTTCAATAGGTGTTGGTGTTGACGCCAACGTTATTGCCGCAGAGCGCATTAAGGATGAATTCAAGCGTGGCAGAACCATTGATGGCGCCATTGCAAGCGGCTTTGAAAACAGCTGGAGTGCCATTTTAGATGGTAATGTTGCCATTGTTATTGTTGCCGTTGTTCTTATGGGCGCCTTTGGTACACCCGATAGCTTCTTTGCAAAGCTTTTCTCCCCCATTATGCAGTGGTTTGGAACCGCAATTACCGGCTCCATCTACTCCTTCGGTTACACCCTTGTTATCGGTGTTATCTTCAACCTTATAATGGGTGTTCTGGCATCCAGACTTATGCTTAAGGGTATTTCTCAGTTCAAGTTCTTTAGAAAGCCCTGGCTTTATGGAGGTGCTAAAGATGTTCAATAAGAAAATTGATTTTATGAAAACCTTTAAGCCTACAATTATAATCTATGCCGCTGTTTTGGCAGTAAGCATTATTATCACACTTTTTGTGGGCGTTAAGTTAGACATTAACTTTAGCGGTGGTACAAGAATTTCCTATTCCTATGAAGGCGAAATCTCTACCGATAAGGTTACCGAAGCCGTTAAAACAATTACAAGTGTTCCTGTAACTGTAAGTGAGAGCACCTCAATTGCGGGTGACACCAAAACCTTAACCTTAAGCTTTGCAGGTAAGGATTCCATTGATGCCGAAATTCAGCAAAAAATCACCTCAAAGCTTGCAACCGATTTTAAAGCAAATGCACCTTCCCTTTATGACTCAACCTCAATCAGTGCAACCGTTGCTTCCTCCTTCTTTATTAAAACACTTGTTGCAGTGCTTTTAGCCGCTGCACTTGTTGTGGTTTATGTTGGAATTCGTTTCCGTAAAATCGGTGGCGTTTCGGCAGCTATCACAGCCTTTGTTGCACTTATTCTCGACGTGCTTGTTGCCTTCTTCACCTGTACTGTTTTTGGCCTTCCCATTGACTCAAACTTTATGGCAGTTGTTTTAACCATTCTTGGTTATTCACTTAACGATACCATTGTTATTTACGACCGCGTTCGTGAGGGCCGCCGTTTAGAGCCCAATGCCGACCTTGGTGACCTTGTTAACAACAGTGTTAATTCGGTTATGAAGCGTACAGTTATCACAACCGTTACCACACTTCTCGCAGTATTCACCATTGTTGTTGTTTCCGAGTTCTTTGGTCTTTCATCACTCAGAAGCTTTGCAATTCCCATGGGCTTTGGTCTTATTTCGGGCTGCACTTCCAGTTTGTTTATTTCCACTCCCCTTTGGGTTATTTGGAAAAAACATTCTAAAAAATCCAAAAAAAGTAAATAATTTAATATTTAATTCATAATAATAGGTTATAATAAATGCGGAGAATTAAAGTTCTCCGCATTCTTCTTTTAGGAGGATAACGTACTTGACCATTTCTAATGTTAACAAAAGTATTGTTTTAATCACCCGCCTGCTCGATGATAAAAAACCGGTAAAGCCTATTTATACATCCTCTCCGCAAAAGCCTAATTTTGGTTTTAGCGAAAAAAAGGATATAAAGCGCAACACCCCCGAGGACTGCGGAATTGAAAGTGACAGAATTGCCGATTTTCTCACAAAGCTAAAAGGTAGCCGTGACCTTAATATGCACAGTGTGCTAATAGGCAGAAACGGCGCGCTTTGCTGTGAGGCGGTTTTTAATAACCATAACCTTTCCACACTTAAAACAACCTTTTCCCAGTGCAAAAGTATTTTATCGCTGGCGGTTGGAATTGCCATAGAAAAAGGCCTTTTAACGCTTGATACTAAAATAATTGATATTTTCCCTGATGACTGCAACGCCATTGTCAGAATAAAACTCAAGGACCTGACGGTCGAACACCTTCTTACTATGACCAGTGGTGTGCTTTTTAATGAAATAGAATGTATGACCGAAACCAACTGGGTGCGTGGCTTTCTGCGTTCAATAACCGATAACCCGCCCGGCAAAAAGTTTAATTATAATTCCCTTAATTCCTATATGCTTTCTGCCGCACTTTGTAAGGTAAGCGGCACCTCTCTTTCAAATTTTGTTAACGAAAACCTGTTTGCACCCCTTGGCATAACACAGTTTTACTGGGAAAAATGCCCTTGCGGCTTTGAAAAAGGCGGTTGGGGTCTTTACATTTCCCCTTATGATATGTTTAAAATTGCCACACTGGTGCTTAATGACGGTGTTTTAAATGGCAAACAAATAATTCCTGCTGACTATTTAAGACTTGCCTGTTCAAAGCAGATATCAACCCCTGCCGACTGTGGCGATTTCGATTATGGTTTTCACATTTGGGTGGGACCAAACGAGGAAGCGTTTTTATTTAACGGAATGTTTGGGCAAAATGTGCTTTGCTTTAAAAAAAGCAAAATCATAGTTATAAGCAATGCAGGCAACAACGAAATGTTCCAACAAAACACCTATTATAAAACAGCACTTAATGCCTTTAGCGGTAGTTTTCCCAAAAAGCTTCCCGCAAATCCTTTGGCAAATGCTCGATTAAACCGCTTAATGCGGCACCTTAATGAACCTTTTAAGCCTGACTGCTTTATTAAAAGAATTTATAAAAATCATCAAAATAAAAAGCAATCCCTCGCCCTTAATGGGCTGTCCTTCCAAATGAACAGAGAAAATAGTCTTGGCCTTTTTCCTGTTATTTTACAGGCGGTGCAAAACAACTATTCAAGTGGTTTAAAAGGAATTTCTTTTAAGGTTTTAAACAAAACCCTTAACCTTGTTTATGAGGAAGCAGGCTGTTCCTACACCATTCCTGTAGGTTTTAAGGAGCCGCTTATTTCAAACCAGTTATTTTTCGGTGAGCCCTATCTTATAAATTGTATAGGCCGCTTTTCCACCAATGAGGATTTAAAGCAGATTTTGGTGATTGATATTAACCTTTTGGAAACCCCCTGCACAAAAAGGCTTAAATTCCAGTTTGATGATGATTTTTGTGTTCTTTTCCAAAGTGAAAATCCGGGCAAACCACTGCTTGATTTAACCCTTAATTCCTTTAAATCAAACATACCGCAAATTCCCATTTTAGCTCCTCTTTTTGATAAGTTTGATGAGGATTTAGCCGGCTACAAGGTTGAAAGGCTATTTTCACCAAAGGTTGTGCTTAAAAAGAAATAACAAAAACCTCTTTGGAAAATGTTTCCAAAGAGGTTTTTTATACTGTTCTGATACCCCGCGTTTTTCTGATTTCAGCCGGGGTTGCCTTGAATTTTTGTTTAAATATTTTGTTAAAATGGCTTAAACTTGCATATCCAAACTTTTCGGCAATAAGCTCGGTGCTTTCCCCTGTTAAAATCAAATCGTTATAAGCCGCATTAAGGCGTAAATTTAAAACATATTCGTGGAGTGTCATATTAAAATGTTTTTTTACAAGGCGGGACAAATGGCTTTGACTATAAAAGGAAAGCTCCACAAATTTCGGCACTCCCAATTTAAGGTTATCCTGATTTTGCATTTCTTTAATTGCATAAGCAAGATTTTTAGGTAGCCCCGATTTTTCCTGTCCCAAAGCATCAATATACTCCTTTAAAAAGAAGGAAAGTAAAAATTTTAAATTGTGTTCCTCATAATCGCTTTTTACTACGTTATGATTTAGGTTTATATTTGCCAAAAGGTTTGAACAATGAAAAATTTTAGGCATTGATTTTGAATTTAAATCATCAAGTAACTCCGCCGAAAAAATATCTGCAATTTTTTCAAATTCTCTTTTTTCCACCGAAAACGAAATCATTATAACATCGGGCGACTGTTTAATAAAGGAATGGCAATCATCAGGGCGCAAAAAAACAACATCGCCCTCAAATTGCTGAATTTTCTCCCCATTAATTAAATGGGTACCGCTCCCCCTACACACTGCCGTTATCTCGTAAAAATCGTGGGAATGATAAATATCGCTTAATTTTCTGTTAGCAACACGCTGAAAGAAAAATTTTGAGTTTTTTGCAATAACTCCTATTTCTTTACTGAAAGAATATTTCACCATAAGCAAAAACACCGCCTTATAAACTTAATTTTACACATAAAAATACAAAAATCAATATAAAATGATTAAAAATCGCATAAAAAAGTCAGTAATTGGCTTTACAAATGTTAAAAAAACGATAAAATGAAATTAAGTGAGGCGAATAAAATGTACTTATTATTAGCGGCATCTGTTTTAGCAGCATCGGTTAACAGCGTTTTGCTGCACAAGGCAAAAATTGAAGGCAAGGGCTCGGTTTACACCTTTAACCTTTTTTCTGCCATTTTATGGTGTGTGCTGCTTTTCGCAGTAAACCTTGGCAAAATCAATTTAAACCGGCAGGTTTTGCTTTGGGCGGTAATTTACGGTGTTGTTCAGGCTCTTTTCATTTTCTTTAAAACCAATGCAATGAATTCAGGACCCGTTGCCATAACAACACTTATTGGTAACTCCTCCCTTTTAATCTCGGTACTGTTTAGCTTTTTTGCCTGGGGCGAGCCTATTGGTATATTTAAGTTCCTTGGCATTGTTTTACTGCTGTTTGCATTATTCCTTTGCACCTATAAAAAATCGGGTGATACAGCCTTTTCAAAAAAATGGCTAATTTTTACCGCCGTTTTCTTTGTATTTTGCGCAAGCGTTGGCCTTGTTTTTAAGGCGTTTTCAAAAACCCCCGTTAAGGCAATGGCCGATGATATGATGTTTATGTCGGCTGTTGTTATGAGTGTTTCCTTCTTTGTTTTATCCCTGCTTTCGGGCGGATTTAAAACAATGAAAGAGGCAGGCTTTAAAATTAAACCATTTATAGCCTTTGCCGCCGCTTCAGGTGTTTTAAGTTGCCTTTATAACCGACTTAACATTTTCCTTTCAGGTGAGCTTAATGCCGTAATTTTCTTCCCCTGCTTTAACGGCGGCGTAATACTGCTCTCTACCCTGCTTAGCGTTATCACCTGTAAGGAAAAGCTTACAAAAAGGCAGATTATTGGTATAATAATTGGCATTGTTGCCATCAGCATAATAAGCATTTTTTAGGAGGTCATTTAAATGATTGATTTTCAGCACAAACTCCCCGCTTTAAACATTGAGGAAAGGCACAACGGCACCTACAATAATATGGAATGGGGCTTCCCCTCGGTGCTTACCACAACCGATTCAAAGCTTGGCTGTTTTATAAGGGCGCTTAGAAACAGCATTAAGGATGAAACCAACGTTATGTTTATGGATAACAAGGTGCTTTATTGCCTAAAACCTTGGATTCGCGACCACGTTCACATTTTAAAGGCTGCAAAGCATTTTGAACACGAGCTTCTCTCCTTCTACGATTTCATTGTTGAAAACCAGCGTGAGGATGGTCAGTTCTACGAGCTTATAAAGCAGTATGATGACTACCATTGGAAGATGGTTAACGATGACTGCTACAAGATGTACGAGGAGGATAACATTGCCCTTGTGCGATTAGAGCTTGAAGCCGATATTGAATACCTTGTGGTTGAAGGCGCAATGTATATTTACCACGTGTTTGGCGATAATGAGTGGCTTAAAAAGACACTGCCTGCCCTTGAAAAGGGTATTGAATATATGTTAAGCAGTGAAAAACGTTTCGATAAGGAGCACGGCCTTGTTAAGCGCAACTTCACCATTGACACCTGGGACTTTACCTACAAGGTTAACAACGCCATTGACCGCCGCATTCATAAAGACTCCCCTATGTCCATTATGCACGGTGACAACAGCGGTGTTTATCAGGCAATGAATCAGCTTGCATGGTTTAACCGCCGTTTACACAATGAAGAAAAGGCGCTTTACTGGGAGAAAAAAGCCGAGATATTAAGGGAAAACATCTTTAAACACCTTTGGAACGGCACCCACTTTATTCACCAATTGCATTTAAACCATAGCGGTGCTGATGATAATGAAAATGTTCGTTTATCCCTTTCCAACACCTATGATATGAACCGTGGACTTATGACCACCGAGCAATGCCGCAAGGTTATTGAAGAATATATGCGCAGGAAAGGCACAACCAAGTTTTTCGCAGAATGGTTCAGCATTGACCCGCCTTACGAAAACGGCTTCTGCGGCTATGAACTTGGTAGATATGTTAACGGTGCAATTTCTCCCTTCACAGCAGGCGAGCTGGCAAAGGCGGCCTTTAATAACGGCTATGAGGATTATGGCTGGGATATTATTTCCCGCTTTATGAAGCTTGTTGAGCGTGACGGCGTTCCCTTCTTCCTTTATGACATTGACTCAAAGCCCCAACCCGAGGGCGGTCCCAGCGCATGGGGCTCTGCCGCATTTTTAAGTGCAATAGATGAAGGTCTTGCAGGAATTGTTGATTTGGATGTTAACTATAGCGAAATGAAGTTCTCCCCCAAATTTGTTGTAACACACTATGAGGAGCTTCGCTACATAACCGGTTACCACGTTAACAAAACCGTTATTGATGTTAAGTTTATTATTAAAGAAAACGGCATGCGTTATGACCTTTCTACACCCTCAAAAAGAATTGATGCTCACATTCTTTTACCTAAGGGTAAGACCTGCTCAAAGCTTTTACTTAATGGCAAGGAAACCGCCTTTACTTTATCCAGTGTTTGCGAGTCTAACTATGTTGACCTCACTATTAATAACAACTGCGATAAAACCTTAAGCTTTGAAATCCTTTTCTAAAAACAAAAAAACAAAGACCCGCTTTTAAAGCGGGTCTTTATCTTTTAATGTACTTAATAATTTGCTTTATGTTGAAATAAGCAATTAAGCCTCAGCAATAGCATCTACAGGGCAACCGCTTGCGCAAGAGCCACAATCGCAGCACTTGTCAGCATCGATTACATAACGCTCATCACCCTCAGAGATAGCTTCAACAGGGCAATTAGCTGCACATGCACCACAGCTGATGCATTCCTCAGAAATTACGTATGCCATTCTAAATACACCTCCACAGAGTTTCTATGGTTTATTGTATCATATATTTCAAAAAAAGCAAGTATTTTTTCTCTTTTGACAGTTTGTGACAATAGTATAGGTGTTACATTATGGGAATGAGCAGGGTTTTAGAATTAGGCAAAAGATTCTCACTTAGCTCATTAATCCTCATTATTTCCTCAACCGAACTGTTATATTTTCTTGCAATATCCCAAATTCTCTCACCTGAATCGGCAAAGTAAATAACCGTTGCGGCACAAATTTCCTTGCACGACTGCCCGCCCTCAACAGGAACGAGGTCGGCAACAATAGGCATTTTGCATTGCTCGTAAATTCCGCCTGTTATTTTAAGCTCAACCCTGATTTCCACAGTGCTTTCACCCGTTATTGTAAAGGAGCAGGAAACGGCTTCAACCTGCGGGTTTGTGTAAACCTTTTCGCTTAAATTATCGGCCGTAAAGCTGTGTTCAAATTCTATTGGCTTTTCGCTGAAAAATGCATTGCCGTTTGCATCGTACAAAAGCATAAATGCCTTTAGGGTGCCATTTACCGTCATATTATTGCCGCTAAAATGGCTGTTAACTGCCCCAACCTCACACCAAAGGTCAACAACACTGCCAATGCCGTTATCCCTAAAATCAGTTTGGGCGGTACATATTAAGGTTTCGTTATAATTGCAGCAAATCTTTTCAAATTCAATTTCGGTGTATTTAGCCTCACTGTCACCCTTAACAGAATAGGCATCAAGTATAACAGGAACATCATCCTGGCAAAAGCACTCCCCTGTTACAATAAGCTTTGCATCAACACTAAACAGGCGCACCTGCCCCGAAGGCATTGTTTTGGGCTTAACCTCAAAATAAGCCACCTGAACATCTGCCGAACATTTGCAGTCTTCATTTGTATCATCAATATCCAGCACCTGGCTAAAAGGAATGGCACTTTTAGTCATAACAGGCCTGCAGTCGGTGCCTGTGTATAAAACACAGACCTGAAGCTCACCGCGAAGCAGTACCTTGCCGCTTATAATTTTCATATCACTAATGCAGGGTGTGGCGCTTGTTCTAATAACCGATGTGATTTCGGGCTGGGTGTTGCCGATTTCAAACTCCTCATCAATTATAAGAGCCTTTTCGCAATAGCCCTTAGAGTTTAGCATTGGTGCGCTGCCCTTTAAAACCTGAATATCCTTTTCATCCACATCGCAAACAACGCTGCTTTTTTTCTCGCCCTTTATAAGAAGCTTTATTTCAATGGCGCCGTGAACATCAACCTTACGCTGTGTCACGGCACGGCAGTTGCAATAAGAACAAGAAACACTGCTTTTAATCCTTGCATCGGCAGTGATTGAGTTTATTTCCAAGGACTTTGTGAAGGGCACCAGGTGGTCAAAGCTGTAAATTTTATTTTCCTTATCACAATAAATTAGTCTGACAGTCACATGGCCATCAACCATAACGCTTTGTCCACTAATACTTTTAGAATTTATGCGAGGAATAAAAATGCACTTTAAAATTCTTTCAATTTCTCCGCAATAATCGGGAATTGTAAAATCAACGTCAATTGGGTGTTCTGCGGAATGCTTCCCAATAACGTTATTGGCACACACCTGTGTTTTAAGCATTTTAATTTCCATTTCGGTTCGACTCCTTTTATACATTTTGTTCACTAAAATATATTAAAAAGGAGACTCTTTTATTACCCTTTTAAGAAAAATGTCTCTTTAATTTTTCATAAATTTCAACAATCTTAAAGCGCATAACATAGTTTTGCGGATTATTGGCAATTTCGGCGCTATCCTCACTTACAACATCGGTAATTTCAGCGCCGCTTGAGGCAATGCAAAGGCTTGGATACATAACGCACCACCAGTTTTTGCCCTTTGCCTCACCAATTCTGATATTTAGCGCCTCATATTCCCCCGCAGGCAGCGAAAATGTTTCGTAGTGGCGGGTATCGAAAAAGGCGGTATCAATTTCAATTTCTACCTCGTAATCCATTCCTGCATCATTTATAACGCTTTTGGCGGCATTATAAATTCTTTCCTTGTTTTTTATTGCCGCTTCCTTTGCCGACTGGGGGTCTAAACACCTATCATAAATATCTCCTGTTTCGTTTATAACGGCATCACGGACCTTTAGCTTTAGTGCCTGGTCAAACTCGCTGTTGGAATTGGCAATTATGTGGAGTCTGAAAACATTTTGCCGCAGTTCCTCACACCGTGCCTCAAAGCTTGAAAGCCCCAGTAAAATACTAACAGCCAGCGCCAGTGCTACCGCTAATTTTATTTCTTTTTTATGTTTTAACAAAAAAATCACCTCTGCCACAATTCTTGGCAGAGGTTTTTTATTTTATTCAAATATAAAGGAAGTTTTTGCCGGTGTGCAAAGATAACATTCAATTTTTTCCTTGTTTAAAATTTCAGTAGCTTTCTTTGCATTTTCCTCATTTTGGTAAACCGCAATAGCCGTAGGACCACTTCCGCTCAAAGCGACTGTTAAAGGATTTGTGGATTTAATCAAATCGCAAATGGGTTTTAAATCCCAAAGGGCGGCGAACACATTGTCCATTTTTTGCGCAAGTGCTTTAATGTCACTATTTTCAATCGCTTCAAGGGCACCCGCCGTGTCGGGGTGTTTTAAATTTTCAAGGGCATCAAGGCGAGCATACATCTGACCTGTTGATGGCTTTGTTCCTTTTTTTATAAGGACAAAATAACAATCGGGCATCGGCATTAACGGCTCTAATTTTTCGCCAATTCCTGTTGCCCGCATTGTTCCACCCTTAAGGGCAAAGGGAACATCGGCACCAAGGCTTAAAGCGATTTCGTGAAGCTCATTATCACTAAGAGGAAGGTCAAACATTTTATTAAGAGCCAGAAGGGTTACGGCGGCATCACAGCTGCCACCGCCAAGGCCCGCTGACATTGGAATGTTTTTTTCAATTTCAATGCTTACACAAGGCGAAATTCTTGCCTTTTCAAAAAAGCGCTGTGCGGCGAGATAAACGATATTATCCTCACACTTAACTCCTGAATCGGGCATTAAAACATTAAGCCCCTGCGCCTTTTTGATTATAATTTTATCGGCAAGAGAAATCGACTGGAAAACCGAATCAATAAGGTGGTAGCCCTTTTCGTTTGTTCCCACAATATCAAGGGTCAGGTTAATTTTTGCATTTGCTGAAACCTTTATTTCCATAAAGCTAACCCTTAATTTCCTTTAAAAATTCTTCGGTGCGGGAAATGGCTTCCTTAATGTGCTCAACACTATAGCAATAAGAGGCTCTAACAAAGCCCTCACCACTCTCGCCAAAGGCAGTGCCGGGAACCAGAGCAACCTTTTTGCTCTCCAGCAGTTTTTCACAAAACTCATCGCTTGTCATACCTGTTGATTTAATGCAGGGGAAGGCATAAAACGCGCCTTTAGGCTCACGGCAGGTAAGACCAATTTTATTAAAGCCTGCCACCATAATGCGGCGGCGGGAATCATATTCCTCAAGCATCTGCTCAACATCATTATCCCCATTATCAAGGGCTTCAATAGCGGCATACTGGGAGGTTGTGGGAGCGCTCATAATTGCAAACTGATGAATTTTAACCATTTGCCTTATTATTGGGTCGGGTGCACAGGCAAAGCCCAAGCGCCAACCTGTCATGGAAAAGGTTTTTGAAAAACCGTTAACAACAACGGTTCTCTCCCTCATTCCTTCAATTTGGGCAATGGAAACATGTTTTTTGCCACCGAAGGTAAGCTCGGAATAGATTTCATCGGATAGTATAAAAATGTTTGTATCCTTTAAAACCTCGGCAAGCTTTTCTAAATCCTCCCTTTCCATAATTGCACCTGTGGGGTTGCAGGGGTAAGGGAGAATAAGAAGCTTGGTTTTATCGGTTATTTTTTCCTTTAGCTCTTCGGGGGTAACCTTAAACTCGTTTTCAGCCTTGGTTTCAATTATAACGGGAACGCCGCCTGCAAGGCGTGTAATGGGTTCATAGCACACATAGCTTGGCTGAGGAATAATAACCTCATCACCATTTTCAATAATAGCGCGAACGGCAATATCAATAGCCTCACTGCCGCCAACAGTAACGATAATTTCGTTATCAGGTGAATAGGAAAGTGAATATTTCCTGTTCATATACCGGCTAATGGATTCGCGAAGCTTAGCAAGACCCCAGTTTGAGGTATAGCGGGTTTTGCTGTTTTCAAGGGACTGAATACCCGCATGGCGAATGTGCCAAGGGGTTGGGAAATCGGGCTCACCAACACCGAGGGAAATGACATTGTCCATTTTTTCGGTTAAATCGAAAAATTTCCTAATTCCCGAAGGCTTAACAGAAAGGATTTGGGGATTAAGCAGTTTTTCATAATCCATTAAAGGGACACCTTCCCTCTATCATCTTCATTTGCGGTGCAAAGCTCAACATCCAGCTCCTTATAGCGGCGCAAAACAAAATGGGTTGCAGTGGATACAACCGAGCTGATTGTCGCAAGCTCTTTAGCCACAAACATTGCAACCTGCTGGAAGGTTTTGCCCTTAACTATAACGCAAAGGTCATAACCGCCCGACATAAGATAAACACTTTCAACCTCAGGATATTTCATAACCCTTTCGGCAATCTGTTCAAAGCCCAAATCTGCCTGGGGAGTAACCTTAAGCTCAATAAGTGCCGAAACATAAGCGCTGTCAAGCTTTTCCCAGTCAATAACGGTTTTGTAGCCACGGATAAGACCATCCTTCTCCATTTCGGCAATTTCCGCCCTTACTGCATCTTCGGTTAAACCCGACATAATGCTTAAATCAGCAACAGTATAACGCGCATTGGCGCTAAGTAATTTTAAAAGTTTTGTATTCATAAAAATTGCCCTCCGACACTTTTTTTCTATAATAACACATTTTTTAAAAAAATCATAGTATTTTTTATTAAATTATGATATACTTATTTTAATTATTATTAAAGGAGTTTTTTTAATGCGTGCAGTTTTAACTGTTATCGGTAAGGATGCTGTTGGCATTCTTGCAAAGGTTTCGGCAAAATGTGCCGAATGTAATGTAAATGTTGTTGAGGTTACACAGTCGGTTTTACAGGATATTTTCTGTATGATTATGATTTGTGATATTGACAAAATCTCCACCTCTTTTGATGATTTTTCCGAAAAGCTTGACACCCTCGGCAAAGAGGAAAATCTTTCGGTTCGTGTTATGCACGAGGACATTTTTAACTCAATGCATAGAATTTAAGGTGGCATAAATGTTTAATACACACGATATTTTAGAAACCATTACAATGATTCAAGATGAAAATCTTGATATCAGAACCGTTACAATGGGTATTTCCCTGCTTGACTGCATTGATTCTGACATTGATAAGGCCTGCCAAAAGGTTTATGAAAAAATCACACGCACAGCCAAGGATTTAGTGCCTGTTTGTAACAAAATTGAACATAAATATGGTATTCCCATCATAAACAAGCGCATTGCCGTTACCCCCATTGCAATGCTTGCCGCCGCCTGCCAAACCAGCAAAATTGTTAAATTTGCCGTCACCCTAGAAAAAGCGGCAAGGGCAGTTGGCGTTAACTTTATCGGCGGTTATTCGGCTCTTGTTCAAAAGGGATTTGCCGCAGGCGACTATGCTCTCATTGAAAGCATTCCTGAGGCACTGAGCATCACCGACCATATTTGCGCATCGGTTAATGTTGGCTCAACAAAGGCGGGCATTAACATGGACGCCGTTTCCATGATGGGCAAAATTGTAAAGCAAACGGCCGAGGCCACGAAGGACAGGCAGTGCATTGGCGCTGCAAAGCTGGTTGTTCTATGCAACGCACCTGAGGATAACCCCTTTATGGCGGGCGCTTTCCACGGCGTTGGAGAACCCGACTGCGTTATCAATGTTGGCGTTTCGGGCCCCGGTGTTGTTCGCGCTGCCCTTGCAAAATCTGAAGGTCTTGACCTTACAGGTGTTGCCGAACTCATTAAAAGAACGGCATTTAAAATCACCCGCGTTGGTCAGCTTGTAGCAAAGGAAGCCGCAAGTGAGCTTGGCGTTCCCTTTGGCATTGTAGATTTATCCCTTGCCCCCACCCCCGCTGTGGGCGATTCTGTTGCCCATATTTTAGAGGAAATCGGTCTTGAGAAATGCGGTGCCTGTGGCACCACCGCAACCCTTGCAATGCTTAACGATGCCGTTAAAAAGGGTGGCGTTATGGCCTCCTCAAAGGTTGGCGGGTTATCGGGCGCATTTATCCCTGTAACTGAAGATGCAGGAATGATTGATGCCGCTCGCTGTGGCGCGCTGAAAATTGAAAAATTAGAGGCTATGACAGCCGTTTGCTCGGTTGGCCTTGATATGATTAATATCCCCGGCGATACCCCTGCAGAGGTTATTTCGGCTCTTATTGCCGATGAGGCCGCAATTGGTATGGTTAACTCCAAAACCACCGCCGTTCGCGTTATCCCCGCAATCGGCTGCTCCGTTGGCGATGAGCTTGACTTTGGCGGCCTGCTTGGTGGTGGACCGGTTATGGAAATTAACACCTACTCCCCTGCCAAATTTATTCATCGCGGCGGACAAATTCCCGCCCCTATTCAAAGCCTTAAAAATTAAAACAAATATTAAAAGCACCGATTTCGAATCGGTGCTTTATTTTTTTGCATTTTTCATTCCGTTTAAAATGTGGTTCTTTGCCTCCTGCGCTTTATAAAGCGGCAGTGCAGGCAGACCTTCGAGCTTATAAGGAATTCCAAGCTCCTTATATTTATTTACCCCCATTGTGTGGTAGGGCAAAACATCAAGGGCTTTTAGATTTTTAAGGGTTGCAATAAATTCGCCAAGTCTCTCTAAATCTTCGCCCTTATCGGTGTATCCCTCAACAATTATATGCCTTACCCACAGAGGAATGTTTTTAGTTTCGAGATATTTGGCAAATGCCAAAACATTCTCGTTGCCGAAGCCTGTCAGTTCCCTATGAGCCTTGCTGTCAATATGCTTAATATCAAGCATAACAAGGTTGGTCACTGCCATAAGGGCATCAAGCTTTTTAACATAAGCCTCGTTTTCGGGATTATATGTAATTCCCGAGGTGTCAATGCAGGTGTGAATGCCCTGCTCCTTAAAGGCTGTAAAGAGCTCTATGAGGAAATCGGCCTGCAAAAGGGGCTCGCCGCCTGTAACGGTTATGCCGCCCTTAGAATAAAAGGCGCGATTTCGCTTAAAGTCATCAAGAATCTCTTGTACTGTGATTTCAGTGCCAATTCCCGTTTGCCAGGTATCGGGATTGTGACAATAAAGGCACCGCATGGGACAGCCCTGCATAAAAAGAACATATCTAATGCCGGGGCCATCAACCGTGCCAAAGGATTCTTTTGAATGAATATAGCCCTTCACTACCTAAATCTGGTCGTGGAAGGTGCGGGAGATAACCTCATCCTGCTGTTCCTTTGTGAGCTTTATAAAGTTAACGGCATAGCCGCTTACCCTAACGGTTAACTGCGGATATTTTTCAGGGTGAGCCTGCGCATCCAGCAGGGTTTCCTTTGAAAAAACATTAACATTAAGGTGGTGTCCACCCTTCTGAACATAACCATCAAGTAAATTTACAAGATTATCAATTTGATTTTCGGTTGCTTTCATTTTTTTCTCCTTATTATAAAACTATTCTTCAGTGTCAAGGCCCTCAAAAAGTGTAGGCGACATACAAGCGCCGCTTGCGCAGTCAAGGTTAACCTCAATGTCTCCCGCAAAAATACGGTCATCCTTACCGAGGGCACCGGGGATGATTGAGAAGGTATTGGAAATACCATCCTGTGCATCAACAAAGGGTAGCTTTGCGACCGATGCAAGGGAAGCAACGGCGCCGCTTGTATCTCTGCGATGCATAGGGTTTGCACCCGGGGCAAATGCCTCGCCCTTCTTTCTGCCGTCAGGTGTGGCACCTGTATTTTTACCATAAACAACATTAGAGGTAATGGTCAAAATTGAGGTAGTGGGAACACTATTTCTATATGTGTGGTTCTTTCTGATATGCTCCATAAATCTATGAACAATCTGATAGGCAATGGAGTCAACGCGGTCATCATCGTTGCCGTATTTGGGGAAATCACCCTCAACCTCATAGTCAACAACAATTCCTTGCTCGTTTCTGATTGTTTTAACCTTGGCATATTTAATAGCAGACAGTGAGTCAGCCACAACAGATAAACCGGCAATGCCCGTTGCAAACCAGCGGGTTACCTCCTTATCGTGAAGGGCCATTTGGATTTTTTCGTAGCAATATTTATCGTGCATATAATGAATGATATTGAGGGTATGCACATAAACCTTGGCAAGCCACTCCATCATTTGGTCATAGGCCTTCATAACCTCATCAAAATCGAGATACTCACTGGTTATGGGGCGATATTCAGGGGCAATTTGTTTGCCCGAAATTTCATCAATACCACCGTTAATTGCATAAAGCAGACACTTTGCAAGGTTGGCTCTGGCGCCGAAGAACTGCATTTCCTTGCCCAGCTTCATTGAAGAAACACAGCAGGCAATGGCATAGTCATCACCGTGGTGGAAGCGCATTAAATCATCGTTTTCATACTGAACCGATGAGGTTTCAATAGAAAGCCTTGCGCAGTAGCGCTTAAAGTTTTCGGGCAACCTTGTAGACCACAAAACTGTTAAGTTGGGTTCGGGTGCGGCGCCTAAATTTTCAAGGGTGTGAAGATAACGATATGTCATCTTTGTAACCATATGTCGACCATCAATAGCAACGCCTGCAAGGGATTCTGTAACCCACTGGGGGTCGCCTGAAAACAAAGCATTATATTCAGGGGTACGCGCGAACTTAATAAGGCGTAGCTTCATAATAAACTGGTCAACCAGCTCCTGAATTTCGCTTTCGGTGTAAACACCGTTTCTGATATCACGCTCCGAATAAATATCAATAAATGTTGAGGTACGACCCAGTGACATTGCGGCGCCGTTTTGCTCCTTAACAGCGGCTAAATAGCCGAAATAGAGCCACTGAATTGCCTCTTTGGTATCCTTTGCGGGACGGGAAATATCATAGCCATAGCTTGCCGCCATTTTCTTTAAATCCTCAAGTGCTCTGATTTGCTCAGAAAGCTCCTCACGTGCGCGGATAATTTCCTCATACATTGCAGAACGGGTTGTTTCCTTCTGCTCTGCTTTGTCCTCAATAAGACGATCAACTCCATAAAGGGCAACACGGCGATAGTCACCGATAATTCTGCCGCGTCCATAAGCATCGGGAAGACCTGTTATAATATGACTTGAACGGCAGGCGCGCATTTCGGGGGTGTAAACATCAAAAACGCCTGCGTTATGGGTTTTTCTGTGAACAGTGAAGAATTCCTTAACCTCAGGGTCAAGGGTGTAGCCGTTATCAGCGCAGGCCTTTTCAGCCATACGGATACCACCGTAAGGCATTAAAGCACGCTTAAAAGGCTTGTCGGTTTGGAAGCCGACAATCTTTTCCTTATTCCTATCGAGATATCCGGGGCCGTGGGAAACAATAGTAGAAATAACCTTGGTGTCCATATCAAGAACACCGCCCGCTTCCCTTTCTTTTTTATTTAGCTCGGTAACCTGCTCCCACAAATCTAATGTATCTTTTGTAGGACCTACAAGGAAGCTTTCATCCCCATCATAAGGCATAAAATTATGCTTAATAAAGCTTCTTACATTTATTTCCTTGGTCCAGGTGCCTTCTTCAAAGCCCTGCCATTCTTCAAACATTTTAAATGTCAATTTGGAATCCCTCTTTCGCTTTTTTCAACATCTTTTCTACATTTAAAATTATAACATAAAATGCATTATTCGTATAGTAGAAAAACCTTGCAAATTTTTAAAATAAATTTTTGAAAATTTAGTAAATATATCAAAAAATAGTAATGATTATCGTTTTCTTTTTAACAATCTCTATTCAATTCCTAATTCTTTTAAGAAAAAGGAAATTCTTTCAATTTCATCGCTTGTAATTTGCTTATTTTTTGCAATTTCTTTTTTGGTTTTTTCAATGCCTCTTCCACCAAACAGTTTTTTCAAAACTCTATGAGCATGACAAAACGGCAAAAGCCAGTAGTGTTTTTTTAGAATTGGATACAAGGGAACCATAAGTTCTTTTCGAAGAAAAACCTTTTGCATAAAATTGCTTAATCTACCATTTCTATAGGCGTTTTTGATTTTAGTGTTATTTAATGTAGTGCCAAAAACTCCTCCATCAAAAACAAACTGTTCTAAAAACGCAGTAAGTTCGGTATGCTTCCCTTCCTTAAACCAAATATCAATAAGTTTTAAAATCTCAGTATAAAACTTTTCTATTTTACACTGCTTGCACATTTCATAAACCTGTTTTTTGTTAAAGGTCAACTTCTCGTTTAAAAGCATTAAATCAATAACCGCCTTAATTCCGCAGCCGCCCGACAAAAAGTGGTAATACATATGAGCGATAATATGAAAAATTAAAAACTCATTTGTTTGCCTGAATTCGAAATCACTGTTTTCCTTTTTCTCAGAATAATCCCAAACCTTTTGGAGCAATGTGTCAATGTTTTTTATTGCCTCTTTAATGCTGAAATGAAGTTCTAAATGAACGCCATCGGGAGAGAATAAGGAAACATTGTGATAGTGTTCATCCCCTTCACCTTCGTATGAAAGCTCATTTTTTAAGGCTGAAATTGCCCTTTTAAGGTCTTTTTCATATATTAGAATGTCAATATCACAGCTTGTTCGCATCCAGCTTTCGGGATAATAGGCCTTTATAACCGAGCCTTTAAGTGGCATAAAAGGAATTTTATTTTTCTCTAAAACCGCACATTGTTCATTAAACTGATAATTTACCCTCTCCTGATTATAAAGAGCTATAAGCTTTTGCTTTTCAAATTTTTTGTAATACTCGCTTTTCCCCTCATCAAGGCCGTTTAATTCAAGGCCCAATGCAATCAGATGAGCAATGTTATGCTTTTTCGAAAGCTTATAAAATTTTGGCAGCATTTCATCATTAAAATCCGCCTTTTCATCCTCTGTCAGAGCGACACCGGCAGCGGCCGATTTAATAAGGGCAAAAAATATTCTTTTTTCTTTTTCGTTCACCTGTGTCGCTCCTTTATAATTTAATCTCTTCTAAATAAATCTCTTGTATAAACCTTATGGGCTACATCATCAAGAACGGAATCATAGCGGTTAGCTATTATAGCATTAGAACGCCTCTTAAACTCCTCAATATCGTTGACAATTTCGCTGCCGAAAAAGGTTTCGCCATTTTTTAAGGTAGGCTCATAAACAATAACCGTTGCGCCCTTTGCCTTAACTCGCTTCATAACACCCTGGATTGATGATTGCCTGAAATTATCGGAATTGGATTTCATTGTAAGACGATAAACACCAATTACAACGTTCTTTTCCCTTTGCGAATCATAGTGGCTGTTTTCCTCATAATATCCCGCCATTTGAAGCACTCTATCGGCAATAAAATCCTTTCTGGTTCTGTTTGATTCAACAATGGCGCTCATCATATTCTGCGGAACATGATTATAGTTTGCAAGAAGCTGCTTTGTATCCTTGGGCAAACAATAGCCGCCATAACCAAAGGAAGGGTTATTATAATGGCTGCCAATTCTCGGGTCTAAACAAACGCCGTTTATAATTGCCGCTGTATCAAGGCCCTTCATTTCGGCATAGGTGTCAAGCTCGTTAAAATAGGAAACACGAAGGGCTAAATATGTGTTGGCAAAAAGCTTTACAGCCTCGGCCTCGGTAAAGCCCATAAACAATGTGTCAATGTTTTCTTTTAATGCACCCTGCTTTAAAAGTTCGGCAAACTTTTCAGAAGCGGTTTTTAGTTTTTCATCTTCTAAATCGGTGCCCACAATTATTCGGGAGGGATAAAGGTTATCGTAAAGGGCCTTAGATTCCCTTAAAAATTCGGGACTGAAAATTATATTTTTGCAGTTATATTTTTCTCTTACACTTTCTGTAAATCCAACGGGAACGGTGGATTTTATAACCATAACTGCATTTGGGTTACATTCCATAACAAGTTTAATAACCGATTCTACTGCTGATGTATCAAAGAAATTCAGCTTGCTGTCATAATTCGTAGGTGCCGCGATAACAACGAACTCTGCATCGCTGTAAGCGTAATTTCCATCAAGTGTAGCAACCAAATCAAGTTCTTTTTCGGCAAAATATTTTTCGATATACTCGTCCTGAATGGGAGAAACGCGATTGTTTATCATTTCAACCTTTTCGGGGATAATATCAACCGCCATAACGCTGTTATGCTGTGCTAAAAGTGTTGCTATGGATAAACCAACATAGCCTGTTCCTGCAACTGCAATTTTCATTTTTTTCACCTTAAATCTCATAAAATTCTTTGTACCAACGGGCAAATTTGCGAATGCCTTCACGAAGTGATGTTGCGGGCTTAAAGCCAAAATCACGCTGTAAATCGGTAACATCGGCATAGGTTATGGGAACATCGCCTGCCTGCATTGGAACAAGCTCCTTGTGCGCTTCAAAGTCATAATCCTTTGGCAGAACACCGGCACTTACCAATTCCTCCTGCAAAATGTTAACAAAATCAAGAAGATTTTCGGGATTATTGTTACCAATGTTATAAACTCTATAAGGCGGAATGGGCAGACCATCCTCACCGTTTGCCTTTTCGGGTGCATTTTCCATAACGTGTCTTACCCCTGTTACAATATCATCAACATAGGTAAAATCACGTTTACAGTTACCAAAATTGAAAATCTTAATGGTTTCACCCTTTAAAAGCTTTTGGGTAAAGCTGAAATATGCCATATCAGGTCTGCCTGCAGGGCCATAAACCGTAAAAAAGCGAAGTCCTGTTGAAGGAATGTTATAAAGCTTTGAATAGGCGTGTGCCATAAGCTCATTGGACTTCTTTGTTGCGGCATAAAGGGAAACGGGATTATCGACCTTATCCTCGGTGGAATAAGGGATTTTCTTATTTGTGCCGTAAACCGAAGAGCTGGAAGCATAAACCAAGTGGTCAACAGGGTGATTTCGGCAGGCCTCTAAAATGTTGTAAAAGCCAATAATATTAGCCTCAATATAAACATCGGGGTTTGTTATTGAATAGCGAACGCCTGCTTGGGCGGCAAGGTTTACAACAACGCTAAAATTATATTTATTAAATGTATCCTCAATTATAGCCTTGTCGGCAATGTTTCCCTTAATAAACTCCCATTTAGCAGTGGGATTCTCCTTGGCTGTTTTCTCAATTTCTTTAAGGCGATATTCCTTAATAGAAACATCATAATAATCGTTAAGATTATCTATACCGATAACGGTGATTTCAGGCACTGTTTTAATAAGCTCGGTGACAAGATTTGCACCGATAAAGCCTGCGGCACCTGTTACAAGAACGGTTTTCCTTTTTAAATCAATATTAGGGGTTAGCATATTCCCTTATACTCCTTTTTTACCGTTTCATAGCTTTCAAGGTTGCCAATATCATAACGACTACCCGGCATTTCCATTGCATGAACACGGGTCTGCTTACAAAGCCAGGCAATGTAGCTTCCCGGTGCATCAACGCCGCAACCATTCTCAATACCCACTTTAACAAGGCGAGCATCTGCCTTTGTATAATAATAAAACGGAGGGCAACACCAATGGGTTGCGGGGGTGGGCGATTTTTCGGTCATTTCGGTGACTAAATCGTTTTCATCCACCGTTACAACACCGCACTTAAGCAGTTTTTTCTCATCCTCTTCGTAATAGCGCAATATGCAGGAGGTGTTTTTCTCTTTGGCATATTTAATAAAGGAGGTTAGTGAAAAATCCAAAAGATTATCCCCAGCCATAACCAGCATATCATCATCAAGATTTAGCTGTTCTATGGCATACTGAATATCACGAACTGCGCCAAGGCGGGTTTCGTTGGATGAAGTGCCGTCATCAACAACAGTGATTTTTTGTTTCTTTTCCTTTGCCCAGGCATCAAAATGACAACTGAATTTATGATTGGAAATAACAATATACTCATCAATTAAATTAAGGGTATCAATGTCATCAATAAGCCAGTCAAGAATGGTTTTCTCCCCTACCTTTAAAAGGGGCTTGGGAAAGTTTTCGGTAAGAGGATAAAGGCGGGTGGCATAGCCTGCCGCTAAAATTAAACATTTCATAGCTTCACCCCATCGGCGCTTTCGCAAATATGAACGGAATATTTACCCTCTAAGTGCGGGAATGCCTCTAAATATTTCTTTGTAACCTCGGCGGTTATTGACTCTTCAAAATTGGGGTCAATAATTGCCATACAGCAGCCTTTAAAGCCTGCACCCGAGAAACGACCTCCGTAAATTCCCTTGGTTTCAGTCATAATCTCATAAAGCTTTTTAAGTTCAGGAGAACCTGTTTCCCAGTTGTAAATTGAAGAATGTCCACTTTCAAAGGAAAGGCGACCGAACTCCTCAATATCACCCTTACGCCAAGCCTCAGCGCCTTTTTCTACACGCTCGAATTCGGTGTACCAATGCTCTGCCCGCTTGCGCCAATTTTCGGGTAGCTTATCTTTATATGTATCATAAACCGACCTTGGAACCTCTCTGAGGTTGGTCTCTTCAAATTTACCATATTCCATACCTGCATAGGCCTTTAAGGCATAGGCAGCAGAGCGGCATTCATCAACGCGCATATTAAAAGCCGAGCCTGCAAGGGTTCTTTCAATGCCTGAAAAGAAAATTGCAAACTTATAAGGCTTCGTTTTTGGATTTGTAGGGATAAGCTCATAGGAATCATCCTGTAAATCCATATAAAGCAGATTATCCTTGCGGCAATAAACCTCACAGCTTTGGTCTAATTTTCCGCAGGCAACGCCTACATATTTATTTTCGGCTTCCTTAGAAATGGTGATAAGTTCATTTTCGGTGAGGGTCATATTGTTAAGCTTTGCAAGGGCGCAAAGAAATGTGATTATAACAGCGGCAGAGGAAGAAAGGCCGCCAATGGGCAGCTCGCCGCTAATAACACCACAAAGGCCCACATGTAAAGGATAACGTTTGTTAAGAGCAATTGTAGCACCCCTTAAATGGTCGGCCCAATCCCCTTCTTTTACAGCTGGGGTTGAACTTACGTGCCACTGGGCGCGCTTTTCAAATTGTAAAGAGGCAACCTCAACAACGCCGTTCATTTTAGGTCCATAGGCCAAATGAATTCCCTTATTTATGGCAAAGCCTGTAATTTTACCCAACTGATGGTCGCTATGAGCGCCAAGGGGACAAATTCTGTAGGGAGTAAATGCAGTATACTCCGGGGCTTTTTTATATTTTTGTTCAAAAGCTTCTACAACTGTCATAATTAAAACTTTCTCCAAACCATTTTATTTACAACGCCTGTGTAGGACTGAATGATTTTAACAACCTTTGTGGAAACGTTTTCTTCCACATAGTCGGGAACGGGGATGCCGTAATCGCCGTTTTTGTTCATTGAAACGGCAGTGTCAACTGCTTGAAGCAGGCTGTTTTCATCAATTCCCGCAAGGATAAAGCAGGCCTTATCAAGCGCTTCGGGGCGCTCGGTTGAGGTTCTGATGCAAACTGCGGGGAAAGGTTTTTTTATACTTGCAAAAAAGCTGCTCTCCTCTGGCAGAGTTCCGCTATCGGAAACAACGGCAAAGGCGTTCATCTGCAAGCAGTTATAATCGTGGAAGCCGAGAGGCTCGTGCTGAATTACTCTGCTGTCAAGCTTAAAGCCGCTTTTCTCCAAACGATTACGACTTCTTGGGTGGCAGGAATAAAGAATGGGCATATCGTACTTTTCAGCCAGTTTATTAATTGCAGTAAATAAGCTTTCAAAGTTCTTTTCGGTATCAATATTTTCTTCTCTATGGGCTGAAAGAAGGATATATTTACCCTTTTGAAGCCCTAAACGGCTATGAATGTCACTTGCCTCAATTTCCTTTAAGTTGTTATGAAGCACCTCTGCCATAGGCGAGCCTGTAACATATGTGCGCTCCTTTGGCAGACCGCAATCGGCTAAATAACGGCGGGCGTGCTCGGAATAAGCTAAATTAACATCGGAAATAATGTCAACAATTCTTCTGTTTGTTTCCTCCGGCAGGCATTCATCCTTACAGCGATTTCCCGCTTCCATATGGAAAATAGGAATATGTAAGCGTTTTGCGCCGATAACAGAAAGGCAGGAATTTGTGTCGCCTAAAACAAGCACTGCATCAGGCTTAGTTTCCACCATTAACTGATAAGATTTGGCAATAATATTACCCATTGTTTCCCCAAGGTCGTTGCCAACTGCATTAAGATAAACATCCGGGTCGGCAAGTTTTAAATCCTTAAAGAAAACGCCGTTTAGGTTATAGTCATAGTTTTGTCCTGTGTGGGCAAGAAGGGTGTCAAAATACTCGCGGCACTTATTGATTACCGCCGCAAGGCGGATAATTTCGGGGCGAGTGCCTACAATGATTAAGAGTTTTAATTTTCCGTTATTTTTAAAGCTTGCCATATTATTCTACCACCTCAAAAAAAGTATCGGGATGACCCGGGTCAAACTGCTCGTTTGCCCACATAAGGGTTACCAAATCCTCTGTTTCGCTTAAATTTATAATGTTATGGGTGTAACCGGGAAGCATATGTACCGCTTCAATTTTTTCGCCGCTTACCTCAAAGTTTAAAACCTCATCGGTACCGATTTTTCTCTGCTGAATAAGGGCCTTGCCGCTTACCACAATAAAGAACTCCCATTTAGTGTGGTGCCAATGCTGGCCCTTTGTAATGCCGGGCTTTGAAATGTTAACCGAGAACTGTCCGCATTTTTCGGTTTTTAAAAGCTCAGTAAAGCTGCCCCTTGCATCCACATTCATTTTTAAGGGAAACGCGGCTTTTTCCTTTGGCAAATAGGAAAGATATGTTGAATACAGTTTCTTTGCAAATGAGCCGTTGGGGATTTCGGGCATAAGTAGGGTTTTTGACTGCTCCTTAAAGGAATTAAGCAGCTCAACAATTTCGCCGAGGGTTACCTTGTGGGTGGGCGCCGCGGCGCAGTATCTTCCCTGCTCGCTAAACACAGTCTCAACACCGTCAAATTCACAGCGATGCTCTTTGCCTTCAAGGGCATTAAGCATTTCGGCAATTAAATCGTCAATATAAAGCAGTTCTAGCTGCACCGAGGCATCATTAACCTGAATAGGTAGGTCGTTTGCAATGTTATTGCAAAAGGTTGCCACAGCGCTGTTGTAGTTTGGCCTACACCATTTGCCGAAAAGGTTGGGGAAACGGTAAACCAGCACCTTGGCGCCGGTTTCGCGGCTGTAGTCGAACAGCAGCTCCTCCCCTGCCTTTTTGCTTCTGCCATATTCACTGTCATAGCGACCGATTAGGGTTGCCTGAATGGAGGAAGAAATCATAACGGGACAGGTGTTATGATATTTTTTAAGGGTGTCAAGGAGTTTTGAAGCAAAGCCAAAGTTGCCCTGCATAAACTCCTCCTGGATTTTTGGGCGGTTAATTCCCGCTAAATTAAAGACAAAATCAGCCTCTTTACAATATGTATCAAGAAGTTCTGCACTTGTATCAACATCAAACTCAAAAACATCTTCAATTTTTAAACTTGGGCGGGTCTTGTCCTTGCCATCCTTAACAGCGTTAAGTGCGGCAACAAGGTTTTTACCCACAAAACCCTTAGCTCCGGTTACGAGAATTTTCATTAGTTCTTATCCTTTGCGAGTTCTTCTTGAATATATGAAAGGGCTGCGATTTTTGCTTTGGTTTCCTCAACGGTTAAAAGCTGGGTGTTGTTAGAATTGAATTCAGTAAGAGGATTTCTCTTAATATCACCTTGACTAAAGTACTTATCGTAGTTAAGACCTCGCTTATCACAAGGAACGCGGTAGAAATCGCCCATATCGATAGCGTTGGCGCACTCCTCGTTTGTAAGCAGGGTTTCGTACATTTTTTCGCCGTGGCGAATTCCAATAACCTTAATATTTTCTTTTTTACCGCCAAAGAGTTCACAAACCGCCTCGGCCTGGGTTTGAATAGTACAAGCAGGTGCCTTTTGAACGAGAATGTCACCCGGCTCACCGTGTTCAAACGCAAAAAGCACAAGGTCAACCGCCTCATCAAGAGACATTATAAAACGAGTCATTTTGGGGTCGGTTAAGGTGATGGGATTGCCGTTTCTAATCTGCTCAATCCATAGCGGAATAACGCTACCGCGGGAGCACATAACATTGCCGTAACGAGTGCAGCAAATCTTTGTATCCTTGGTAGTTCTTGCCTTGGCAACAATAACCTTTTCCATCATAGCCTTGCTGGTGCCCATTGCATTAACAGGATAAGCCGCCTTATCGGTTGAAAGGCAAACAACATTTTTAACACCCGCATCAATGGCAGCAGTAAGCACATTTTCGGTGCCTAATACATTGGTTTTAACCGCTTCAATAGGAAAAAACTCGCAGGAGGGCACCTGCTTTAAAGCTGCGGCGTGAAATATGTAATCAACACCATGCATAGCATTTTTAACACTTGCTAAATCACGAACGTCGCCAATATAAAATTTAATTTTATCGGCAACCTCGGGCATTTTAGCCTGGAATTCGTGGCGCATATCATCCTGCTTTTTCTCATCTCTGGAAAAAATGCGGATTTCGCCTATATCGGTTTTGAGAAAACGGTTCAAAACCGCATTACCGAACGAACCGGTACCACCGGTTATCATAAGAGTTTTGTTTGTAAAAAGTCCCATAATTTCACCTCAAAATTATATATATTGCTGGTTCAATTTTAAAGGAGATTTTGAAAATTCAAAATTTCCAATTCATTTCTTTTATCATCTTTAATTATGATTTTTTCGTCTTTTAACAATACCTTAAATTGATTGTCTGCCAATAATACAATTTGAATCCCTTCATTTTCAAATTTTGATGAAACAATTATTCTTTGAGACTCGCTTTCCTCATTGTAATGATAGGATATTTTTGCCGGTTCTATCTTTATGGCATCACCGGTGTGTGAAAAAAATAATTCGTTTTTTAATCTGATGCTTTCCTTTAAATCTACAACATCAATAGTTGAAGGAATGTTCCAAATTGTTTCAATAGTGTGATTTCCATTTTGGTTTGCCTTATTAATAAATAAGACCCCTATTTTGTCTATAATGCAAATCGTTCTTTCAATCATTAAAAATTGGTTTTTAAATTTATAAACACCTTTATATTTTGTTCCATCAATTTTATTTTCAACAATTTTCGGTAATTCATAAAAGGCATTCTTATTTTTGGCCAACCATTCTTTACCGCTATCAACAGTAATAACATTATGCGCCAAAGGGCTTCTGTAAAATGTTCTTTTTTCAGAATCAAAATAAGAATATCGTCCTCCATCGACAAAAATCGGAACACCCTTGTAGTATAAAACTATAGAACAATTATCCGCATGTTTATGAGCACTATTTGAAAACTCATTAAAAACTCTTAAACTCCACAATTCATTTTCAAATATCCATATACCATCATCAACCATACAGTTTTTGTGGGTGCAGCCTATATTCTTCTCAACATTTTCCTTTTCGTATAAAAAATGTGGAAATTCCGATAATAAAATAATATCATTAACTTCGCCTTTTGGATTAATTTTTTCATTTTTTAAAACCTTTTTTGCTATATAAAACACGGTATTTAATGATGTTTTATCGCTATCCCCATATTGAATTTGAAATCCCGAAAAATCCGAAAGCAAAAGGCTGTAATTTACCATAAGATTGCATTTTTCTATTATATTTTGGTTAACCTTATAGTTTTTAATATTTGCCCAATGAATGTATCGCAAGAGACACAACATAATTTGCGTGTGATACATGCAAGCATTTTCAATATGTCCGCCATCTTTTTTAATTTGGACATTTAGCATTTCAGAAAGGTGTTGTTCAACTGCAGACAAATCATTAAATTTTTCCAAAATTAGATAACAAGTTGCCGTCAAAGAAAGGATTATAATACCCCAATTACTTGTCTCATCAAAAGCGCGCAAATTTTTTTGTGCAAAATCAACATCTTGCTCTATTCGTTTAAGAATAAATGATTTATCTCTATCGCCGATTTCATCACACATATATTGAATATCAATTAAAACGCTATATGACCGAATAACTGTATCTAAAGTTCTATAGGTTGGGAATTTTTCTCGTTCCTTTTTTATATTTTTATTGTATAACCATTTTAGCCTATTAAAAACCTTACCAAAAAAAGTTTTTGGAGGAGGTTTTAATGCATTTTTTTTGGAATTATTATTTTTGTAAAACTCTAATAATATATCCAAATACTTATCCCTGTACCTAACATCTTTTGTTTTAGCATAAGAGATAACTAACTTACGCAAAAATTCCATTCTAGAATATTGATAAACCCATTCACCATCGTTATTCGGTGAAAAATATGCTTTGCCTTTTATTAAAGAAAAAGGGCGCTTGCATTGTTCCATATCCCAGTCGTTATTAAATTTTATATTTCCCTCAAGAATTTCTTCTGCATCGCGCTTTATAGTTTCGTAGAACTCTTCTGCCCTAAAACTTTTCAACGCCTCAAAATCAAATTGAGAAACATGCTTCAACCCTTTCCCTCCTTTTTATAAAATATGTTTTATTACTTTGGCAAAAACTTCAAAATTCCTTACTATTTTTTGGGGTTGATTTTTTATCATCTGCCATAAACATTTAATAGCTTTTTTTGTCTCCTTATTATCAGCATACATAGTGCATAAGGGATACAACCTATGCCATGCTGCTAATTTGTTGTTTTCTAAATATTCCGAGTTTTTTAAAAATAATCTTTCTTGACCCTTAATTCGTTTTTGCGGGTTTTTTCCAATTGATTCACTGGAATGAATATGATAACGCACCAGCACTTCGGGAACATAATCAAATTCATATTTTTGTGCCAATCTCAACCACACATCGTAATCTTGACTTGATAACATTTCATTGTCGAATCCACCGATAGCTTTAAGGCATTCAGTTTTTATCAACGGAAACGAAGTGGACGCAACATAATTATATAAAATCAAAGTATCGTAAATATTCCCTTTGTTAAATTTTTTGAAATGTTCAACAGGTATTTCTTCTTTTCCGCTGTCATCATAACAATATATAAACTGACAATAAACTAACGCTAAATCGTCTCCGCCATTTGCAAAAACTGATACTTGCTTCTCTAACTTTGTTTCAATCCATTCATCATCATCATCTAAAAATGCAACATATTCACCTTTTGCCAACTCTAATCCTGTGTTTCTAGCTGCGCATGCCCCTTTAGGTTCATCATGCACAATATAAGTAATTCTTTTATCGTTTAAATCCATAATAGACTTAGCAACCTGCTCCCTACCTGAAAAATCGGAAGGACTGTCATCAACGACTATTAACTCTAAGTCTGACACCGTTTGATTTAATACACTTTTTACTGCACGCAAAACTATTTCCTTTTCACGTTTATGTGTCGTTATAATTGCGCTTATCATTTACACGATTCCTCCAATGATTTTTGCTGAATCTTTTTTTTAGGCAACAAAGCAAACCAAAATAAAATTGCCCACACAATTCGGTTATCCAAGGCATCCAAAAACATAATTTGCAACAATGTGCCAAAAAGCAAACAAAAATACATCTTATTATATCTAAATGAATTTATAAGATAGTTTAAAATTACTTTTAAAAATATTAGCGAACCTATTAAGCCTGTCTCACTTAAAATCTGAAAATAGGTATTATGAGTCGCTTTGCCAAACTCCAAATAATTTGAATAAAGTCCACCACCAAATATCGGGTTTTGCTTCCACCAATTAAAGGCAACACCCCACAAATCAAAACGGCCGTTATCGCTACCCTCTTCTCCTATTGACATCATTCTCTCCCAAGCTCTGGGAAATTCTTCTTTAAACTTTGAAATTAGAAAATAGAATGCAACAGCAACAACAATGCAAATTATGATTTTTTTTAAAATAGAAAAATTGCTTCTAAAAATCAAAAAGACAATAAGTAAGCCATTAGAAACCATCCAAGCTAAAAAATTTCCTCTAGATGCCGTAAACATAATTGTAACAGCACATTCAATATAAATCGCTATGTACAAAATCCGTTTAAATAAATTATGCTTTTCAAATAGAAACTTATAGGCAGAAATAACAGTAGTGGCAACAAAAGGAATACCAATAAAGTTAGGGTCAAATTCCGTTCCCCATAAAACAATATCTCCGTGAAATGTTCTTTCGTTAATATTGCAAGAGATTATAACAAAAACAGCGTATATTGCCGATGAGAAAACAAAAGCATTTGTTAAAAATTCTTCTTCTTTTTCACTAACTTTATCCACGCCAAATAAAACACCACAACATATTATTTGTGCTGTCATTCTCCAAAAATTAGGAGCTGAATATCCGCGTAAATTGGTATTTAAAAAAGTCATTATTATAAAAAGCACCAATAAGATGAAGTTGTCTGTAAGTTTAAAATTCCAATTTTTCTCATAAAGCGCAAAAAACATAATAAGCAAAATGGAACCAAACGCAAATATAGTACCTAACCTATATACCGGTGTTTGTATTAGCATAGTCGCAATAAAAATGGCGACCGCAACAACCACAGGTCGAATTTTTTGGTTTTCTATAACCTTGTTTTGCAGCATTTAAAAACCACCTAAAATTTTATACATTTTTTCTTAATATCTTTTTGAAAATTTTTGTAATTTGTGTGATTACATATTTGCAAGAATCTGTTTTCCAGTAACAAATTATAAATATACCAGGAACCAATATTGCACAAAGTACAATGTGAATAGCCAATGTGATAAATGCATTTTCAAAAACGATTAAATTACAAATTACAAACATTAATACACATGAAATTGCAAGCACTACAAAATAACTAATGTTTCTAATATAGTAACATTTTACAGGTTTATAATTATTAAAACTGTACTTGTATATTACCACAGGGTCAACTAAGAAATTAGTCAATAAATTAGCAACTATTGTTCCAATAAGGATTCCAGGAATGCCCAAATATTTAACCAAAACCAAAGAAACAATCAGTTTTATTATAATACCCAACAATGGTCGATACCACATTTGCCTGAAAGCACCCGATACATTTCTAATTTGACCAAGATTATTTCTAATACCGGAAAATAAAATTTCAATTCCCAATAAAAGCGCAATCGGTTGTGGCATTAGGAACTGACTTCCAAGCCAAAAAGAAATGAACTCATTGGAAACTACTGAAATTCCAACACAAGCTGTACCATAAAGAATAAATGTTAAAAAATTCATTACTTCAAAAAAGTAATAACTTTTTGCTGTTTCAGAAACAGCAAAAACATTTCCTAAACTTGCTTTGCATGCAGAATAAAACCTGTTTAGCAGTGTATTTATTGTGTTATAAATCAGCAAGTAATTAGAATAAAACCCTACTGTGACAATACCAATAAAAGCACTAACTATCATATTATCAGTAGCTCGGGTTATTACACCGTTCACCTTGTAAATGAATAAGGCTCCACAGTCTTTAAAAATATCCGTTTTTTCGCTTTTACGTAAAGTTTCCTTGCTCTTTGAAAAAAGATTAGGATACATTTTTTTTGCTATAATTGCATTGACTAGGTTAATTATTATAGTAAATGCGACTAGCACAATCGTGTAAACGAAAAAATTTCTCGTTACTACTAAAACTAAAATTTGAACAACATTGCTTATAATCGTAATAAGTGCCTGTGCTATCTCTAAAACATAACCTTTTTGGTCTGCACGAACAATACAACTTTTGTATGCAAAAAACAAATATGAGGATGCGCTTTGGAATAAATACAACGAAAATATTAGAAAGATATTTATGTTTAATTCTTCCAATACAGAATAATCCCTAATTAAAAACTTTAAAAAAGGCATTATTCCTATTCCTAAAGCTAAAATAACTATTCCTATTGTAACATATACCGTTTTATAGAACTTAAGCATCATCCGCAAACGGGTTTCGTCATTTTCTGCCAACGGTTTATAAAGCCGATAATTCATTGCAGTATCAAAGCCTAGTTCAGTAATTGAAAGCAAGGACAAAATATCCGTAAATAAACCATTAACACCAAGATACGCTTCGCCAAGCATATGAATAAAAACAGTTCTTGTAACAAATTTTAAAAGAATTTGTACTATCTGTCCACCGATGCCAGTTATTAAATTGTAAAATGAATTTTTAATTCGGCTTGTGTTGTTCATAAAAATCACTCATTTAACTTGTTATACATTAAGGTTCATATTATCGGAAATAATGTCAAGAACTCGTTTTGTTGCTTGACCATCCTCAAAATTTCCCATACATTTATGGTGTTTTGCCATATTCTTGCTGAAAATGTTTATATCAAAATTTTCTATACAATTCACCAATTCTTGTGAATTAACTGCTAACGGAAAGCCCCATTCGCGAATGGGAAAATTGAAATTAACCTTCTTTTCATAAAAATCTAAGTCACTGCAATATAAAAAACAAGGTCGATTTAAGAAAGAAAAATCCCAAATGCACGATGAATAATCAGAAATGAGGACATCTGCCGCAACCATCAAATCCTGTATATCCGGATATTTTGTAGCATCAATAAATTTTGATGCATTTTCAATTGAAGGTACAACGAAATAATGCATTCTTACAAGAATTGCCCATTTACCGCCAAATTTTTTTTCAAGCGCAGAAACAACCGCATCATATTCCAAACCAAATTCATTTTGTTTACTGCTACGATATGTTGGTGCATATAATACAATTTTATAATCTTCCGGTATTTTTAACTCGCCAAACACCTTTTTTCGAACGGCATCTCTATCAGAATTAAAAATGAAATCCATTCTGGGAGTTCCGTTAATAATGGGACCGTAAAATCCCATTGTACCATTAACCCGCTCCCTAACCATATTTTCGCAACCGGCATTTACATAGGAAAAATCTTTACAAGCAAGTTTACTTAATTTACCGTAAATTCCTTTTTCTCCGTCAATTTTCTTGTAACCGTTGCTTGCATGCCAAGTTTGAATCACACATTGACCTTTTCTTTTTGAAATAATTCCACTTCCGCGCGCATTACATATAATCACTCTCGATGTCTTTGCCAAATAATAATATTTAAGAGTTGACATTTTAACACGCTTAACATATTCGGGAACAATTTCCTCAAAATCTCTAGGATTATTAAAAGCCCACACTATTTCTAATTTTGAGCCATAGTTATCATAAGCGGCTTCCGAAATTGCCCTTGGATTACATGAATACTGTCTTCCGTTAAAACTGTGAAAGAGAATTCTGTTGTTTTTTATAGGAAAAATATTAAATAATTTTAAAATTTGCCTTGCTAAAATAAAACCGAGATATTTTATGTATAATAGCAATTGTTTAATAACGCTTCGCATCAACCAATCTTTCCTTTCAAAAAATGCAGTCTCAGTTTTCTTCCACGCTGTTATCGGCAACCACCCTTAGCTTAGTAGATGAAACCCCCTGCGTGTATGGTAAATAAACCAAATCAACGCCAATTTTAGCAAGTTCTTCTTCGGTAGCTTTCCAACGTTCAGAACCCTTCCAATCGTCTCCAATAAAGATTGCATCAAACTGTAGTTTTTTATGCTGAACAACCTTGTCCAATGTATCTGAAATAACAGCCTTATCCACCGCTTTAATGTTTGCTACAATCTCTACTCTCTCATTTTCTCCAACTATGGTTTTTTTGTTTTTATACGATAGAACCAATTCATCGGAATTGACACCCACTATTAAAAATTCACACTGCTCTTTAGCTCTATTGATTAAATTCAAATGGCCCACATGGAACATGTCAAATACGCCTTGTGTGTATCCAATTTTATACTTTTTCATTTTTTCACCTTTTTTCAAATAAACCTTTTGCACACGGCAAAATTGAAAAATAAAGCATCCTCTTTAGCGATGAAAATCAGCGCTCTGCGAATTTGGGGATAGACCGCGCTCTGCCAGGATTCTTTCATGTTCCTTGATTTCTTCTTCGGTGAATCTGGCAAAAGTTCTTGCGGCAGGAACGCCGACATAAATGGAATACGGCGGAACATCCTTTGTTACAACGGCACCGGCTCCTATAACACTGCCTCTGCCAATGGTAACACCCTTTAAAATGATGGCGCGAGTGCCTATCCAACAACCTTCTTCAATGATAACATCTTTATCGAAAACGCCACCCATTTTTTCTTTGTCAATATCAGTGATTTCTATAATGTGTTTACCAATTACATTTACTGGATGGTCCCCCGTATAAATTGTAACATTGGGCGCAAACATAACATTATCTTTGATTATTAATTTTGCTTTTGTAGAGACAAAGTACGCTCCGCTACCTATATGAATATTATTTCCGCACTCAATATTTCCTTGAAAGTTACAATTTTTATTAATACGAACATTACTTCCACAAGAGGTAAGCGCTTTTGTCCTTCTTCTAACAATAAAATTGTACAAAATTTTTTTAATCAATTTTTTTGCAACCCCTTTATAAAATGTCGTTGTAAATTTCACAAAGTTTTTGAATATGCTCATCAATCGAAAACTCTTTGCCTTTTTCAAAATTATTACGCTTCATTTTTTTAAGAGTTTCTGGCTTATTCAAAAATTCAACTATACTCTTTTCAATTTGTTGGACATCGGCTACATCAACCCAAAACGCGTTCTTATCGTTTAATATTTCGGGTGTAGCACCAACTTTTGTGGAAATAATTGCAGTACCACTGGCTAATGCTTCCAATATCACCAATGGAAAGCCCTCATGGTAGGAAGGGAGTATAAGTATATCTGCCAAATCAAAAATTTTAGATTTTTCCTCGCCTGACACATATCCGCAAATTGTAATTTTATCATCCAAGTTTTCTACCAATGTTTCAAACTCTTCTTTTATGGACAAATCCGTAAGTTTGCCGCAAACGCTAATATGGAATGGCTGCTCTTTTAAATTATTTAAAGCCTTAAGAAGCTCTATTATACCCTTTTCCTTATGAATAGCACCCACAAAAAGCAATTCGAGAGTTTTCCCGTTCTTTTTTAGTGGTTCTATTTCATTGAGACAATGAAAATTATAAAGTACTTCCGTATTAGCATTATCAACACCTAAATCAACAAATTGTCTTCTGATTGTTTTTGATAAAAACACTGTCTTGCTTATATATCGATTAATAATTTTCACACAAAAACTTTTTAAAAAATCTATCCGATTAAATACTGTCTTAACATCACCCACATGAATAGTAAGAACAACTTTTGCGGAACTTTTTTTTGAAATAGCTTTTGCTAATAAAACATCTTTTAAAAATAAAAACTCACGGGAAGTGTGTATATTAACAATATCGATCTTCCCATTTTTGAGTTTATTAATCAATGCATTCTTTTGAGACACACCGTAAATTATATTGTTCAGTTTGCTAATTCTAAAATCTTTTTTGTTTTTATGTGCGAAAAGTTTTACATCTATATCGTAATTTAAAAATTCTTTCTTATGATTTATATAATCATCAATAATTGTTACAACCCCGCCCTTATAAGCATCAGACGCGGATCGTTTTATACACAATAAAACTTTTTTCATAATCTTATTAAGCCCTAAAATTACTTTTTATATCCGTAATATTCTTTTAAAGCTTTATCCTTTTCCTCATATTTTAGATGACCAAGTCCCAATGATTGTTCCTTTGCTTTTTCAAAATATTCCTCGGCAGTTTTTATAACTTTTGCCGGAACACCAACTGCTACGGAATTATCTGGGATATCATGAGTAACAACCGAACCCGCACCAATTATTACATTATTGCCTATATTAACACCGCCTAATATAATACTGCGTGTTCCGATATAAACATTGTCGCCTATCGTTATAGGACGAGTAAGTTCTAATGTGGGTTCTCTATCTCTAAACAAAAGAGTTGCTCCATCATGAGTAACAAAATCCACCTCGTTAGTAATATGAACATTGTTACCCAAAGTAATTATCCAAGGCTCCGTATTCCAATGAATATTTCCGTAAAAACGACAATTTTTACCAAAATTCACACCAAGCTTTTTTGCATACTTTTCACGATTTAAACGACTCAATAAAAAATAATACGGCATTTTTATGAGTTTTTTTAATTTTCTTTTAAAATCCATAAGAGTATCACCTGTATATCTATCAAATAGCGTTTAAAAATTGCTTCATTACATCAAAATATCGTTTATAATCAAAAACATCTGCAACTAAATGGGTTATTTTTTTATTCTTCTGCAATTTTTCCTTAATTGTCTGCTCAATGTATGACATATCTTCTTTTTCTAAAAAAGTACAATTTCCAAAAGAAGCATAATCATCAATATTACTGATTCTGTTTGCGATAATTCCTATTCCTGATGTTATGCATTCAACAAATTTAGTTGGAAAGCCTGCCATAACATTTCTCTGGTTTCGATTTCTTATAAAAATGCAATAATCAGCTCGTTTCAAAGCCTGTACACTATCAAAATGCGAAACGCGGCCACAAAATTGAATTTTTTCGCCCATCTTAGCAACACTGCTCTTATATTCTGGAAAATCTAACTCAAACTGCTTTTTTGTTATTCCGATAATTGTAAAAAGAAAATCATTATCTACGCTTAAATTTGAAAAAGCCTCAACAAGCAAACCTATTTTATCCTTTTCTTCACCGCGACCGGGAACACCCGAATAAACAAACTCTATTTTGTCATTTGTATTTTTTGGTTCTTGTTGCCAAATCTCTTGTGAAATATCCACCAGGGGGGGAAGTTGAATAATTTTTTTAACAAATGGTGAATAATACTCTTTCAAAAATGCGCTGATGGCAATAATGCCATCGGTTTTTTTATGTAATTTTGTCATTACGGTCTTTGTGTCATACCACTTTATAAACTTAATAGGATGAATTGAAAATTTATATTCATACCATTCCGTTATATCGGCAATAACCTTTATATTTTTCTTTTTGCAATACCTTATCAGCCTATTAAGTGGGATTGCATGAAGATTGTAAGCCACAACAAAAGCCGTATCGGGATATCTTTCTATTACACTTTTAATGTGTTTAAACCCCATTAGATTTTTAAACCATTCAATATTGTTTTTCGGATATTTAGCAGGAAAACTATCAAAATTATCTATCTTAATTGCTTTTTCGCAATTATTTTCAATCTGCTTATCTATTCCGCAAAATACGGTATGATAACCTATTTGACTGAAAATTTTTGCGTTATTGAGCACTCGGTGAGCTGCTGCATTTTTGTCAGGCATTTCAAACCCACCAACATACACAATTGTTCCTGCTTTATTCACAATTTTTCCTCCGCAACTTAAATGATAACCCATAGCTTATTTTATATCAGAAACTGTGGTTTCTTTTTTTTGCAAAATAAGCTTATTACTGGGAAATTTTCCTTTTAACACACAACCTGCTCCTACTACACAGTTATCACCAATAGTTGTTCCTCTTAAAATAGTTACATTTGCTCCAATCCAACAATTTTTTCCTATTTTAATGGGAGCAGTTTTGAATTTTTTCTTTTCTACACCGTGTTCAGAATTAAATTCATGGTCATGGTCATAAATTAATACATTTGGACCCAATATAGTTCCATCACCGATAGATATGTCATTGTGACAAACAATTATGTTGTTCACACCTAAACCCGCTTCGTTACCCAAAATGAAATTACCATTTTTTCGCACCGAAACGCGGGAGCCACGGCTTATACGAACTTTTTTTCCAAAAATGCAACTAGAGCCACTATCTGCTTGAATTTCCACATTCTTTTCGATAATTGGCATATATCCAAATTTAAATCCCCTGAAATTAAATAATTTAACAAAAGAATTTTTTAAATAACCGCGCAAAACAGCAATTCCGCCGGAAACAATTTTGCTCATAACAATTCTCCCATTTAATATCCTAATGTGTTTCTCATTGCTCCGTTAACAACGCTAACCTCATATTTTTCTTTGCAGAGATTATATGAATTTTCTGCCATTTTAACGAGTGTTTCTTTATTTTGAGCCAGTACTTCTATTTTTTGGGCCAAATTTTCAACATTTTTAGGTTCAACCAAAAATCCGTTTTCTCCGTTTGTGACAGCCTCACGGCAGCCCGGCCAATCGGTTGTAATAATTGCTCTACCACAAGACATTGCTTCTAAAATTGTACGAGGAAGCCCTTCTCGATAATATGATGGCAACACAAAAACGGAACATTTATGGTAAAAGGAAACAGGGTCTTTAACTTCTCCGGGGAATTCTATGGAACCATCATCAATAAAAGATTGAATATCTTCTTTTTTAAGTGCTCCAATAGAAGAATCAAATCCACCTAAAAGAATAAAGCGCGCTTCTTTTACTTCCTTTTTAACTTTCCTTGCCGCCTCACAATATTCTAAAACGCCCTTCTCTTTAATAATACGGCTAACCATTAAAAACACAGGCTCTTCAGGTAACTCGGATTTATAAAATCTTTCCATATTAACACCTGAGCCATCAACCTGCACACATTTTTCCAAAGGCAGATAGTTTTCTTGTACCAACTCTTTGATATCATCGCGATTTTGGAAAATAACTTTTGCACAGGCTCTAAAAGCATTTTTGTATAGGATTTTTGTGATAAAACGAATTATTTTAGTTTTAAATCCCTTTGCAGCATAAACTCTGCCCAATCCGGTAACCATTGAATAGATATTAGGCACCTTCGCTGCTTTTGCCGCTAAACTGCCATAGATAACCGGTTTAATTGTGTATCCGAAAACCATATCCGGCTTTCTTTCTTTGAACAATTTTTTCAGCCGCTTAAAATAATCAATATCTCCAAAAATATTTGTATTGTCTTTCACTAAAGGAACCTCAATGAATTGGCTAACTCCAAGTTCCATAATATCATCAATAAAATCTCGGTTAGGACCGACAACAAATACTTCATTGCCCTTTGAAATCATATCCTTGATTAAATCACCGCGAAAATTAAAAACTGTTTTATTTTTAGGGGAAATTACAAAAATCTTCATTTTATTCTCCTATCTTCAAAACTAAAATGGTAAAAAAGAATTTATTGTGAAAATAACATTCAGTGCATTCGCCCTAAACCTTGTTTCCTCTTTGTTTACAACACGAATATTCATATCATAAAGCTCTTTATTGAGATACTTCTTCATATCCAAATGGTGTTGGTCTGAAATACGCTTTTCAAGCGGTACTCTGAATAAAAGGTCTAAGAACTTTCTGTTATTATAAATTATCGTAATATCGGAATAGTACTTCATTTCGCTTATATTCATACCGCCCCAGCTTCCCCAGGTCACCTCATTATAGTGCATATCGGCCGGTGGATATTGCGAAGGAATTTTCTCATACTCGAATTCTTTAATATATCTGTCAAACAATTTATCAACTTTATGTGCAAGGGAACGATTCATAATGAAAATTTTATATAGATTTCTAAAAAGTTTTCCAGATAACTTTGGCATGCTTTTTCGGTTATAATGCTTATACCAATAGGCACGGATTGTTTCCGAGGTCCAGTTTTTAATTTCCACACCGACATCGCTATTCTCCTGCAAATACATGCGCTTGCGAACCTCATTAGCCTTCCTATTTGCAGCATAGGCATTATTATGGTCGATAATTGCTTTTTTTATTTCAAAACGTTCAATATCGGCATTTTCACTCGGAATATTGAACTGTTTCCAATCTACCCCAAAATGCTGGGATATTTTTTTAGCCGCTTCGCAATCTATGCTTTCTTTTTCGGCTGAAAAATAACTGAAAGTTTTAAGCTTATCATAATTGCCGTTTGCCGCAGCAAAGGCAGTGTTGCTATCAATACCGCCTGTTAGGGACAATGCAGAATTATCCCACTTTTTAAGAACCAATTCCATATTCTTCTTTAAGATATCGGCAGCGGCACAAATAACTTCATTATATTCTTGCTCTGTTGCGCATTCTTTAAGTTCTTTAAGAGGATAAAAACGGCTGTGCGAAACACTATGATTAGCGGTGTCATAAACATAAGAAATGTTTGGCACAATTCTTTTAACTTCGGAATATGAAGTCATATCTGCAGGCAAATAACAACCCATAACCCGTGGATACCATTTGTAGTTAATTAATTCTTTTGCAAACTCATCCATTTCGAAACCACAAATATCACTAATTAGTTGCGGATGTGATGAAATGAAGAAATCATCATTATTTACACAATAACATGCCGATTGCATACCAGATGGGTCAACCAAAAAGGAAATTTTCCCATCAACCATGGTTCCCAGTACAAACACACCTGTTAATTCATCAACATAATCGTAAAAATCATTCTCACCAATGTGGGAAATTAGACGCTCTAAAATCTTTTTTTCATCAATCTCCATTGTGAAAGGATTGTACGCATGCCCAAACAAAAAGCAAACGCTATTACCCTTCTCATACCAAGCAAAACCGGTCAGCTTATGTGTCAAAAAATTTACATTTTGGATTTCAACACAGTTCCAGTTTCCGTAAAAAGGGAAATCCGATAAGTCAATATCTTTTTTTGTAGTGGCTAAAAATCCTCTGATGAATAAATTTTCTTGTAAATCAACGTGGTTTTTCAGCATTTCTTTAATCATTTGTTTCGCTTCCTTTCAAATTTGAAAAAATAACGTTCCATAGTCTTTTTTTATTTCCATCTCCCACAAAACTGTTATGCGGGGTAATGATAACATTTTCCATATCCCAAAGAGGGCTGTTGTTATCCAGAGGCTCGGTTTCAAAAACATCCAAAACTGCGCCGCCGAGATTATCGCCGAGCGCCGCTATCAGCGCGTTTGTTTCAACAACAGCGCCGCGAGCAATGTTTACAAGCACTGCGCCGCGTTTGATTTTTGCCAACCGCTGGGCACAGAAAAGATGTTTAGTGCTTTCGGTTAAAGGCAATGTTAACAGAACAACATCGCACTCGGGCAGAACCCTGTCGATTTCATCTAAAGGATATATTTTTTCAAAGCTATCGTTTTCGTAGGGGCAAATATCCACACCCATAATTTTACAGCCTAATGCGGCAAATCTTTTTGCACATTCTGTTCCAACGCTTCCGCAACCGACAATACAAACCGTTTTGCCGAAAAGCTCCAAAACATTTCGTTGCTTTTCCCAATTGTGAGCTTTTTGATTTTTGCTGAAAAACTCACTTTTCTTATAAAGCTGAAGCACGCCGCAAAGGGCAAATTCCGCCATAGGAACACTGTAAACCCCGCGGGCATTAAAAATTTTTATGTTATGTTCTTTAACATAATCCATTGGAACTCGGTCAAATCCTGCGCTGGTAAGCTGAATATATTTAAGTGAACAAAACTGTTCTATTTTGTGGTGCAAGAATAGGCCGTTGCAGATAACGCCCTCAATTTCAGCCGCTCCAATAGGCAGCGGGTCCGACTCATTTTGCATAAAAACAACATCGTGCCCGAGTTTTGCTATCTCATTTAACTGCGTTTTATCACTTGTGAATGCGCCGGTGATGAGCAATTTCATGCTTTTTCTCCTACAATAGTTTTAATAATCTCAACAACCTCTTTGTGGTTTTGTTCTAAATGTTCGGGATGTTCTAAACAGATTTTTTCCTCTGCCCGAATCTTTTTAATACCATCGGAAAAACAGGCATCAAGCTGTGAAAAAGGAATTTTATCGGCATTGCAAAAGCTGCGGGAAAGAATTACGCAGGTGGAGCCAAGTCGATAATGCTCCTTTATAATGCGCTCTGCAGGAAGCGGAACATCGCCGCCCGGAGCCGCAATTCCGCCAAATCCGAAGGAGAATCCATATTTTTTGAATTTATCGCAAAGATTTTCAACTGTGCCATCTGCCAAAAGCTGGAACATAAACTTCATTCCGAAGCCAAGGCTCATATCGTTAAGACCGATATAAACCTCATCTATTCCGGAAAGCGCTAAAATTTCATTGGAATTTTTATATGATTCGGGTGTTTCAAACAGCAGCAGTGTTTTCGCTCTACCGCCAACGGCACTTATAAAACGTTCAACTTCACTTGCAGTTTTAAAGAAAGGAAGCATTATAATATCCGCGCCGCAAGAAACAATCCCATCAATTTCCGCTTCGGTTGAGCAATAATCCTCCGAGGCATCATGAACAGGGTTGCAGCGAACAAGAAGCTGGGCTTTTGAAATTTTTTCTCTGATGCTTTTAACATCCTCCAGCGTGTGCCGCGACTGGACAGTGTCCATTCCGCCCTGTCGCAGACTCTTGCCGATATATTCCATATCAACAAAAATTCTATCCGCCCCGTTTTGCTCGGCTACCAGCGCCACATCAGGGCGGTTGGTTATGTACATCAATTTAAGTGCCACAAGCTATAACCTCACTTTAAAACCTCTTGGGGCTTTGCCTCTTCTAAAACAGGCTCCGCTTTTTGAACCGTTACTCCAACGTTTTCATTGTTCGCGTTTGAAAACACCTTGAAAACTGTCATAAAAAGAATTTTAATATCAAGCCAAAGCGAAAGATTGTCTATGTACCAAACATTAAGCTCTATTCGCCTGTTCCACTCTACCTCTTTTCTTCCATTAACCTGTGCCCAACCTGTTATTCCCGGGCAAACTTCAAACATTCTGATTTGCTCCTCGGAATATTCGGAAACAGGCCACGGATGATAGGTCAGCGGAGGGCGTGGGCCTATAAAGCTCATTTCCCCTTTTATTATATTGACAAGCTGCGGCAATTCATCAATAGAGGTTTTTCTTAAAATGCCGCCAACCCGTGTAACGCGAGGGTCGTTGTTATCGGAATAAACTCCACCCGCTTCTGCATTTACCACCATTGTTCTGAATTTGTATATGTAAAACTCTTTTGCGTTCTTGCCTAGTCTTACCTGTTTAAAGATTATCGGTCCCTTTGATTCAAGTTTGATTGCAATGGCGGCAATAAGCAAAACAGGCGAAGAAATCACCAGCAATATCGTTGCAGCCAAAACATCAAACAGGCGCTTTATGATTTTTTTATACACAAGCTTCCATCTCCTAAGTAAAAAACTTTTTTGCTGTTTTTTTTACATTCTTTTTTCGGCAACCGGCCGCAATAATCCAATATATAGATTATTATAATATAATAGCATATAAAAGTCAACATATAATGCGCGCGGGTGAGTGATGGAAAATTTTAAAAGCAAGGTATAAAACGGCAAAACAGCCCCGGAGAATTCCGGAGCTGTTTTAGTTTATTTTTTTAGCGTAGGTTTTGGGGGTAAGCCCCACCCTTTCTTTGAAAATTTTGCGAAAGGAGCCCGCATCCTTATAGCCCACTGCGGCGGCGATTTCATCTATTTGTTTGTCGCTGTTTTTAAGCATTTCGCAGGCGGCGGCGACCCTTATATCGGCGAGAAAATCGGCGTACTTTGTGTTGAGATTTTTAGGGAAAAGCTGGTGGATTGAGGCCGCAGAACGGTTGAAAATTTTCGCAAGTTTTGCAAGGGTAATTTCCTCACTATAATGCTGTTTTATGTACTGTGTTATCTGATCAAAATCCTTATCGGTTTCCCGAAGTTCTGCCGCCTTTTCGCACTTTCTCATAAGCTTAATTATAACCATAATAACAAGGCATCGGATATATTCCCTGCTGCCGTTTTTTTGCGCTGAGAACTCCTTTATCATACTATCAAAAAGGGGTAAAATATCCCCCTCGTCATCGGAGAAAAGATAGTAATCATCATAGTAAATAAAGTTAATTTGAGAGGTCTTTAAAACCTCCTTAAAGCTGCGGCAATTAAAGAGATTTTTATCAATAAATTCAGGCAAAAACAGCACATTAACCGAGGTAAAATCTGCCGATTTTTCCTCAACCTTATGGCTCGTTCCATAGTCCACAATAATGATATTTCCCCTTTTTAAAGCCTGCCTTTTATCCCCTATTATATGGGTTGCCGAGCCACTTAAAATGTAGCTCATTTCCAGAAATTCGTGGCTGTGAAGACCCACCTTTTTCTCGCTTTCCGAGAAGCTTAAACCAAAATTTTCATCCTTTAAAAAGGACTTTTTATCGTAAACAAACATATAAAACACCTATATTTTTTTATAAAATACCGCTTTTTTATATCATATCACACCGCTATAATATAATCAAGAAATTCTTAATCAGCGAGGTAATTTTATGCAAAAAGTGCTTGTTATGGGCGGCACCGGTGTTATGGGTGCTCACCTTGTTCCTGAGCTTTTAAAGCTTGGCTTTAAGGTTGATGTTGTGTCCCTTGAGGACAGGGTTTCAGGGGACCCCAATTTGCGATATTTTAAATGCAATATTAAGGACACCGAAATCCTTCGCGAAATGCTTAAAAATGACTACAACTGCATTGTTGATTTTATGATTTATTCCACCCCGGAATTTGCCTCAAAATGTAATTTATTTTTAGACAACACCGACCAATATATCTACCTTTCCTCATACCGTGTTTATGCCGATGCAAAGGGCCCGATTGTCGAAACCTCTCCCCGCCTTTTGGATGTTTCGGATGATGCCGATTTTCTTGCCTCTGATGACTATTCTTTGCACAAAGCGAGGGGTGAGGACAGACTTAAAAATTCGGGTAAAACTAACTGGACCATTGTGCGCCCTGCAATCACATATTCAAATCAGCGAATTCAGTTAACCTGCTTAGAGGGCAACACCATTATAAATCGCTCCCGCCGAGGTAAGCCGGTTATAGTTCCCGATAAGGCGATGACCGCCCAGACTACAATGACCTGGGGCGGCGATGTTGCAAAAATGATTTCCCGCCTTGTGCTTAACAAAGCGGCATTTGGCGAAGCCTATACCACCGCCACCGCCGAGCACCACACCTGGGAGGAAATAGCAGGCTACTATAAGGAGCTTATCGGGCTTAAATATATCCCTGTCAGCGTTGATGATTTCCTCTCGGTTCAGTCGGATGAGCCCTTTAATAACTACCGCTGGAAGGTAATTTACGACCGCGTTTATGACCGCGTTATTGACAACACCAAAATTCTAAACGCCGCGGGAATGAAGCAAAGTGAGCTAAAACCTCTTTTTGAGGGACTTAAATCCGAGCTTAAAAACCTGCCCGAAAATATTTTTTCGAGTATGGCATATAGTGATAGAATGGATAAATTTATTGCGGAAAATAAACTAATATAAAACAAAAAGCGAGCCGTGGCTCGCTTTTTTTATTTTATCTGAATTTTAATGTTGCCTGTGTCGGTGCTGATTTCACATCTTCCGCCGCTTGTAGTTTTGGGAACGCTGATTTTTCCTGTATCGGTTTTCGTAATAAACACCTTTTCCGAAAGAAGGGTTCCCGAAACATCACCCGTGTCGGTTTCTATAAAAATTTCTGCGGCATCGCATGCCTCAAGCCTTATATCGCCGGTATCTCGCTCAATGGAAAACTTCTCATCGGCAACAACGTTTTTAAGAAGCATCTTGCCTGTGTCGCCGCCTGATATAACATTCTTGCAGCGAACATTATTTAGCTCGGTTTTTCCGGTTGAAGCCTTAACGCTGACATCGCCCTCACAGGTTATGTCCGAGGCTAAAATATTGCCTGTTGAAACGGTGAGTTCTAAATTTGCGGCTGTTATGGCTTCGGTTTCAATGCGTCCTGTACTTGTTCCGATTTTTATCGCTCCTACAGCCGAAGCATAGTTTTTGACAGCACCTGTGCTTCCCGAAATATCAATGCTGTTAAATTTAAAATCCTTTGGAATTTCCACATCACCTGTATGAGATTTAACCGAAAGCGTTCCCCATTCTCCTTTAGGTATAGCCACAGTTATTTCCGTTTTACCAAAGTTTATACCAATATGCTCATACCATTTTTGCTCATCAACAACCTCAATGGTAAGGGTGTCATTTTCTGCCAAAACTTTATGCCTTAAGTTTTTCTGTTCTTTGCAGGTAACAACGGTTTTTTCATCCTCACTGACTACAAAAACAACATCGGCAGTGTCGGTTACAACCGCTATATTTTTATAATTCTCACTGATATTATGCACATTTGTTTCATAATTCGTTGTGGCAAGTTTTGCAAAATCCCATTTAATCATATAAAGAGCGCTCCCTAAAATTATGCAGCCTATAAAAATGAGACAAGCCGCTACAATAAGCCATATTTTTGCCTTTTTCATTCTGCTCGCCTCCCCTTTCTGACAAAGCATTTTTTAATCCCTAAACCTATTTTTTTAGTTAAAATTACTGCGCCCTTGGTTGCCGTAAAGCAGCCGAAAAACGCAAAAACGGAAAATCCTGCGCAAATTATTCCCGCGCCCAGTATGGCCAATCCCGAAGGTAAGCGACCACTGGCGGCGAGAACTGTTCCCGATGCTGTTCCCGCCAAAAAGCAGGCAACAAAAACCGCAAAAACAGCCCAAAAAGAAATGATGACAGCCAATAGCACAGCATAGAGCGACACAGCCACAGCAACGGCGGCAACAATAAGGGAGAACCAGATGGGAGAACCCAGCACCAAAAGCACAATCTCCAAAGCGCTCAAATTCCTTTGCGACTTCAGTTTTTCCTTGGCGACCCTTATAAAAGGAACATCGGCAAAGGCCTGGGCAGTAATTTCATCAATAGTGCCTACTGCCAAAACAGCTTCTTCCTCCGAAAGGCCTTCCTCAATGCGGTCATCAATCATTTCACTGTAAAATCTTACACGCTCCTCTATTTCCTCTTTTGGAAGCCCCGATAAGCCCTCCCGCAGCTTTATTAAAAATTCTTTTTTAGTCACCTGAATTATCTCCTTTTGTTACAAACCTATATATAGAAAGGATTTCTTTCCAATCGCTTTTAAACTCTTTAATACGGGCAAGTCCCAAATTTGTAATATGATAATATTTCCGTAGCCTTCCGCCGTGTTCAGTAGTGCGAACGGTCAGCATATTCGCCGCTTCCAGGCGCTTTAAAATTGTGTATAACGTAGATTCCGAAAGGTCAATATACGGTTTCATATCCTTTATAATCTTATATCCGTATGAATCTTCGCTCTT